>CBFIAK010000001.1:0-828227 GCA_965660445.1 Patescibacteria group bacterium | reverse complement strand
TAATAATAGAATCTTAAATCCAGAATCTTGATAAAATCGCAAGAAGCGCAGGAATCACAAGGGCGTGCACGGCCTTGTGATTTTTGTGATGGAAACAAGATTCTAGATTCCGGATTCCAGATTCCAATTTAGATTCTGATTTTTTTCTTGGAAGTGTTTATCAAACTATGCTAGCATAAAACCGAATACAAACACACATGGAAAACTGGTGGGATAATATAAAACTTTTCTTTTCTCCGTCCCAATTGTGGAGTAATTTCATTGTGCTTGAATGGGTCGGTGATATGCGAGTGCTTGTTGCTCTGCGTATTGTACAAATTGGTCTTTTTTTGTATATTACCCGACCAATTTATCGATATTTTTACCAAAAACGGCAGATTAAAGAAGATAATTTTATTCACCTACGAGTCACGCTCCCGAAAAACGACTCAAAACTCGATAACGAAAAACGAACCGATAAAGATTTTCACGAATCTATTGGAAAAGCTGAACAATTTTTTAGATCACTTCATGAAATACGTGATCTTAATTTGTATCACATACTTTTCAAACGGATGATTTGGGGGTATCCACAACTTTCATTTGAGTTACAAATCGAAAATCAAGAGTTAAGTTTTGTTATTATTGCTGATAAATATTACCGAAAAATTTTAGAAAAACAGGTCACCTCGTTTTATGAATCTGCAGAAATAGAACCAATACCAAAAGAAAAACAGTTTTCACTTGGGGGCAAAGGGCTTCACACAAATGGGTTTTATATGTACGCAAGCAAAGCCCCATGGTTTCCAATCCAAACCTATAAAGAAATTGAAGACGATGCTTTAAACAGTATTGCGAACAGTTTTTCAGGACTCGCAAAAGAAGAAAAAGGGTGTATTCAACTGGTTGTACATCCCCTTTCTCACCGGTGGCGAACGAATGCCAAGAAAATGGGAACCCTTATGTTTAAAGGAAAATCGAAAAAAGGGTTCCAAAACGGTTTCAGCATTCCTCTCATAACCCCCATCCTGAATATTTTTTGGATGCCAATCAAAATACTTATCAAAGGATATGATCCCGCGACTGATGGGTTTGGAACAAATGCTCCGGGGGCTAGTGGCGGAGATTCTTATGTACGAATGCTTCAAAGCCAAGAAGAAATTGCAAAAAAAATTGGAGAGAAAGCAAACCGTTCGGGGTTTAAAACAGTGGTGAGAGTATTTGCGAGTTCACCTGATAGGTCTCGTGTGGAAGACATACTCAATGGAGTTTTTGTAGCATTTAATGTCTTTCAAGCAAAAGGAATGAACCGCTTTGAAAACAGAAGAATTGTTCCTCTCAACATCATCAACTCTCCATGGATACAACATAATTTCAAGTATAAACTCAATTCATTTTTCGAAAAAAGCTCACTTTTAAGTGAAGATGAGCTGGCAACTATGTTTCATTTTCCAGATGCAAAATACAACCGTATTCCAACAATTCGTTGGCTTGAATACAAAGTGCTCCCAGCACCGCTTAATGTACCAAAAGAAGGTATTGTATTGGGAGAAAATGTATTCAGAGGAAACAGAACTCCCATTCGTATTTTGCGAAACGATCGAACCAGACATTTCTATATTATTGGGAAATCCGGATCAGGGAAATCGGTACTCTTATGGAATATGGCAATTCAAGATATCGCCAATGGTGATGGCGTTTGTGTGGTAGACCCTCATGGTGATTTAGTAGATGATGTTGCCGCATGTATCCCAAAACATCGTGCTAAAGATGTAGTTATTTTTAATCCCGGAGATAAAGACAGACCTCTCGGACTTAATCTACTCGAAACAAAAAATAGAGATCAATGGGATAGAGCGTCTCTGGATGCAATGGAAATATTTATTAAACTATTTGGGAACGAAATATTTGGACCACGGATTCAACACTATTTCCGAAATGCGTGTTTGACTCTTATGGAAGATCAAGAAGAAGGGGCAACACTTATTGACGTACCACGAATGTTTATTGATGAAGATTTTCAACGATATAAGGTTGCAAAAGTCACAAATCCTGTTGTGCGATCGTTTTGGGAAGGAGAAATCGCCAACACCGGACAACGAGAAAAACAAGAAATGATTCCTTATTTTACTTCAAAATTTGGTCCGTTTGTGACCAATACCATCATGAGAAATATTATCGGACAAACAAAGTCTGCATTTGATATTCGAGAATGCATGGATCAACAAAAGATACTGCTTATTAATCTTTCAAAAGGAACTATTGGAGCTATTAATTCACAACTACTGGGAATGATTGTGGTTTCAAAAATAAATATGGGCGCTATGGGACGATCCGATATGGCAGCCAAAGACCGAAAAGATTTTTATCTGTATGTTGATGAGTTTCAAAATTTTGCCACTGACACCTTTGCGGGAATCTTATCTGAAGCTCGAAAATATCGACTCAATTTGATCATGGCACACCAATATATCGCACAGCTATCAGAAGGTCCGGGGGGAATCTCAATTGGACAAAAAGATAGTAAAATAAAAGACGCCGTTTTTGGGAATGTTGGATCAATGGCAAGTTTTAAGGTGGGAGCAGAAGACGCTGAATATTTAGAAAAAGAGTATGCACCACTTCTTTCACAACAAGATATTGCTGGAATTGCCAAATATAAAGCCTATATGAAACTTAATATTGAAAATACTACTTCACGGGTCTTTTCAATGGATACACTCTATGATCCAAACCTGAAAAACGAAAAAGTATTAGAAGTTATGAAACAGTATTCACGAATGAAATACGGACGAAAAAAAGAATTCGTAGATGCTGAAATCGAAGCACGTATGGGAATCGATAACTTATCAAAAATTACGGAAACCGCAAAAGCTGATCCAACAGTACATGATGACTTGTTAACCGAAGACCCAAACACCGGAAATGATGCAAACGAGATTATGGCAAAAGCGGCACATGTGCCACAAACCGCAAAATCAGCAGCTCCTGCCGAATCTATCAATAATATCGTTACTAAAGAACAAGTTGAACAACGAGAAAAATCAATCGGAAACGATGAAGAGTAGGAGCGCTGAGGCGCTCGAATCTAGAATCTGGAATCTAGAATCTTGGTAAAATCTCAAAAGCGCAGTGAAGTGAGAAAGTTTTTCTAACTTCAGAATTATGAAGTATGAATTAGGAATTATGGAAAAATCACAAGGCTTTGCGCAACTTTGTGATTTTTTTTATGATTCCTGTGCTCCCTGCGATTCATTCTAGATTCCAGATTCCAGATTCTAGATTCTAATTTAGATTCAAGATTCTAAATTCGAAGAAATATAAAAAAAGAGTTGACGAATTTTTTAGCACTCATATAATCTGATTGCTAATATTTTTTAACCGATATATAGAATATGAGTAAAATTATAGGTATAGATTTAGGAACCACCAACTCTTGTGTGGCTGTTATGGAAGGAGGAAAACCTGTGGTTATCCCAAACGCTGAAGGAAACCGAACCACCCCTTCAATCGTTGCGCAAAAAGATGACCAAACACTTGTTGGAATTCCTGCAAAACGCCAAGCGTTAACCAATGTAAAAAATACTATTTTTTCAGCAAAACGATTTATTGGTCGAAAATCATCGGAAGTAAAAAAAGAAATGGATGAAATGCCATTCGATTTTGAAAGCGGAAAAAACGATGAAGTGCTTATTAAGTTTAATGGAAAAGACGTTCGCCCAGCAGAAATTTCTGCAAAAGTACTGGCGAAATTAAAAAGCGATGCTGAAAAATTCCTCGGACAAAAAGTAACAAAAGCCGTTATTACGGTTCCCGCTTATTTCAATAACGAACAAAGAAAAGCGACAAAAGATGCTGGAAAAATTGCAGGGCTTGAGGTAGAACGAATTATTAATGAACCAACAGCAGCAGCACTTGCTTATGGAATCGATAAACAAGAAAAAGAACAAAAAGTTGTCGTTTATGATCTAGGAGGAGGAACATTTGATGTTTCTATTTTAGAAATGCATGATGGCACCTTTGAAGTGCTCGCCACTAATGGAGATACACACCTTGGAGGAGATGATTTTGATTCTGCCATCATTCAATGGATTCTCAGTGAGTTCAAAAAAGAGAACGAAATTGATCTGGCAAAAGATCCAATGGCCATGCAACGAATCAAAGAAGAAGCGGAACGAGCAAAAAAAGAACTGTCTTCAACAGATGAAACTGATATTAACTTGATGTATATCACTGTAGGGTCTTCAGGTCCTGTTCATTTACAAAAAAAACTCACTCGATCACAACTCAATAAACTCGTTGATGATCTCATTGATCGATCACTCAAACCATGCCAGAAATGTCTCGATGATGCAGGGCTTAAAAAAAGCGATATAGATGAAGTACTCTTAGTTGGTGGAATGACTCGAATGCCAGCAGTGAGAGATGCCGTAGAAAAATTCTTTGGAAAAAAACCAAACGAAACACAAAACCCTGATGAAGTTGTAGCTCTTGGAGCCGCTGTGCAAGGAGGAGTTTTACAGGGAGATGTAAAAGATGTTCTGCTTCTTGATGTAACTCCTCTTACCCTTGGTATCGAAACAGCAGGAGGAATCAGAACGGCAATGATTGAACGAAATACAACTATTCCAAGTTCAAAATCACAAACGTTTTCTACCTATGCCGATAACCAACCAGCGGTTGATATTCATGTCCTGCAAGGAGAACGAGAAATGGCAGCCGATAATAAATCACTTGGGCGATTTATTCTCGATGGTATTCCACCAGCTCCTCGAGGAACACCACAAATTGAAGTCACATTTGATATCGATGCTAATGGTATTTTATCGGTAAAGGCAAAAGACAAATCAACGAACAAAGAACAATCTATTCGTATCGAAGGTTCAAGCGGGCTTTCTGATGAAGAAATAGAAAAAATGCAAAAAGAAGCAGAAGAGAATGCATCAAAAGATAAAGAACGAAAAGAGAAAATAGAAGCAACAAACCATCTTGATTCTCTTATATACCAAGCAGAAAAAACACTCCAAGAGGCACTTGAACTTAAAAAAGATGAACTACACGACCCAATAAAAGAAGTTGAAGCAGAAATTCCAAACGCCAAAAAAGTATTTGAAAATAAAGACGCTTCAAAAGATGATATTACAAAAGCGGGTGATACACTCATGGAAAAATTTCAAGCACTCGGTATGGCTATGCACAAAGCCGGTCATGACCCACAAGCCGCACGAGGTGAAGAAATGGCTGAAAAATCAGGGGAAGAAGAAATTCCTGATGCACAAGTAAAGAAAAAAGACGATGCTGAAAAATAAAACAGTAAACGCAACTCTCTCAAAAAAAAACCCAAGCACTATGCTTGGGTTTTTTGATACGGTTTTAAAAACGAATGAAACTGATTCTGATTCCCTGCTGCTAAAGGTACTTGAACGAGCAGTTTCATCATCTCTACTCGCGGAATCTTAAACCGTTCACCCTTTTGTAAAAGTGTAGGAAGCTGAGCTTCAAAAGAAGAAAGTGTTTTATACGCAGACAATACAGGTCCAATACAAAACCGACGAATAGGTTTTGTTCGTTCCGTAATTTCAATCGTATCAATATAAGAAACCGCATTCTCTAAATACTGATACGCTCGTTCAATAAGACGATTATAAACTCGCAATACTGATTCTTGGTTTTCTCCATCAAAAAATGATTCAAGGGTGAGTCCTTCTGCATCCAAAAATGTTTTTGGAATAAAACAACGCCCTTCTTGTATATCAAATCGACTATCTTTAATGATATTCACATACTGCAATGCTTTTCCGAAATCAATGGCAAAATTATGCATTATTTCTTTTGATTTTGATGAAAGTCCATACTCATCTTGTACAAAAAATTGATTCAACATTTCGCCAACAGTTCCCGCTACATAATAGGTATAATTTTCAAGATCTGATTTTGTTTGAAGTTGTACTTCCGGTTTATCTTTTCCAAAAGCATATTGTTGCATACCCGATGCCATAGTATGAGCACATTCATAAATAGGATTTCTGATTGTTGGAGGAAGAACTTTTATACTCTCGAAAATATCATTCGCATTCAAAAGCACTTCTTTTTCTTCATCACAAATATCATAGGTTTCTGCAATATAATCAAACAATGATTGAAGATGTTCTGATTCTCCGTCTTTATGCAAAACCTCTTGTATTCTTTGTAGAATGTCTTGTTTATGACGAAATTCAATATCAGGAGTATCTTCAATAGTATCGAGCAATCGACACAATAAATACGAATTTGTCACGGGTATGCGGAGTTTACGAGGAAGCATTGAAATCACTGGATGAAATGTTCTCGAAACACCTTTTAGGAGAGCATCTTGCTTTGCTAAAAACAAAGGTTGTGCAAACCGAGTTGTTTCAAAAAAAGAAAAATCTGAATCATTCTTTTCGGTATTCAGCACCTGATTTATTCTTTCTGATGCAGATGATTCATCATCAAATATTGGTGATTCTAATGGGTTCATAAAAAAAATTAATAAGGAGTTGTTCGAAAAACTTCATTCAGCCAACGATTTATTTCTCCTCGTTGTCGTTTTTCTTCAAGTGTTAATTCATGTCCTGCTAATGCTTTTGTAAGCACTCGAACGCCTTCATTAGATAATGGCTGTATCGTTTTTATACACATCGTCTTATCACGACTTACCTTATATCCGTTTTGACACACACAAGCATTTATAGGAAATCCTTCAAATCGAGAAAACCGAGGACACACTTGCTGGTTTCTGTAAAATGATTGGGTTTGTCGCAAAGAAGCAGAATCTGAATAATTGATACGATTTCCCCGATATCGAGATGCTAACGATTGGGTACAATACCTATTTCCCGTAATAGGATCTAATTGACATCGATCAATAGTTCTTCCATACAACGATGCCGATGTAAGAGAAATAAAACCAAAGGAAATAAGAAACAAGAAAACTATTTTTTTCATAACAAGAAAATAAAACAAAAAACAATCAAAGTCAATATTTCTTAAAAGAAAAATTTGGGTATTCTATTTGTATGTCACACGCACTTTCACTGTATATCAACAAAGGAGTTTATCGATTTCAAACCCTATTTCTTGCTCCTATAAAAGCGATAAAAAGACGATACATTCCCCTTCTTCTTGTTTATTTTGCTTATGGATTATCGGGAGTAAGTAGTGTAGCGATGTCATTTTGGCAAAAAGAAGAACTCGGTTTGTCTGCACAAGAACTTATATCCGTCTCCCTGTGGATGTCTATCCCATGGGTTTTAAAAATGATTTTTGGTCAAATGGTTGACTGTGTCCCTCTTTTTAAAAGTAGTCGAAAAATTTATATCTATATAGGAGCACTTCTGATGGTTATCGGAATGAGTTTATTAGCTCTCCTTGCTGGGAAATACACATGGATACAATCACTTGGATCCCCTTACCAAATCTACCTTTTGTCTTCCTTTTTTACGACCTTTGGATTCGTACTCCAAGACACGGTTGCCGATACTATGTCGACTGAAGTAGTTGATCGGATAGAAGAAAAAAACGGAAAACAAGTCCCTCGTAATGAAAAAGATATACAAACCGAACTCACGCTCATACAAGTACTCGGACGCCTTTCACTCATTGGAGCAACTTTTATTGTGGGGTATCTTGGTGGATTTATTGCTTCCATATGGTCGTATGAAACAATTTTTTGGATAATGCTTTCTATCCCTCTCATTTCTTGCATAAGCACTCCTTTTATAAAACTCAATATTCAAACTCACGAAAGAGAACCACTGAATTGGAAAATAATTATTGGAGGGCTTCTTTTCGCTTGTATTTCTGTTATTATATCACTCAAAGACATTCCTTATAGCCAAGAAATACTTTTTATAAGTTCTGGTATTATTCTTGTCTATTTATTACACATACTCCTAAAAGACACACCTCAAAAAACAAAATCCATTATTCTCAAAACACTGGGAACAATATTTATCTATCGCCTATTTGCTCTTAGTGGCTCAGGCCCTGGAGTTCAATGGTGGTCTATTGACGTCTTAGGATTTGATGAACGATTCTTTGGAGTTCTACGACAAATAAGCGCCACAATGACAATTCTAATGCTCTGGTTCGGAACTGATTTTATTGCAAAAAAATCAATACGAACGATTTTTTTGTTTCTCGTATGGATGGGACTCTTTTTGTCACTTCCTGAAATAATTGTCTACTACAATATTCATGAAATAAGCAATCTCTCTCCTCGAACAATATTCTTGTTCGATACAGCACTTGAAAGTCCTCTCACACAAATTTCGATGGTGCCTATGTTAGCCATGATTGCTTTTTATGCACCGGCTCAAAAGCGTGGTACATGGTTTGCCGTGAGTGCTTCTCTTATGAATCTTGCGCTTACTGGCGGATATTTATTCACGAAATACTTAAACGATATATTTGTCGTTACCCGTGAAATACGAGGAGAAGACGGCACCATTATAACGGAACAAGATTATTCACAACTGGGATTCATTTTCTTATCAAAAACAATAATTGCATTTCTCGTTCCATTTTTCGTCATTCTCTTTGTTCTTCAAAAACAAAAAACACCTCAAAAAGCAAAAGAGCTTCTACAATCAACCCAAGAAGATATTTCTGACGAAGCGCCAATTCCTTCTCAAAAAGACACAATACACTAACGAGTTGAAACAAAACGACGAATTGTTTCTACACATTCTCGAGGAGTGCGGATAATATTATCGACGGGTATTTTCTCTTTCATGAGTTTTTGAAATGAATCATATCCGTAGGAAACTGTTTTATTACCAGGAATATGTAACCGAAAAGCTGAAAAAAAATCTGAGGCTTCATCACCAACAAAAAGTAATGATTTTAAATCAATATTGTTTTTCTGTATAAATTTTTCTAAAAACGAAGATTTTCTTTGATATAAAGGAATTGTTTGAATATCAATTGATTCATAATTTTTCACCTTATTATTCTGAAGCACTCGACGAATAGTCTCTGATGGATGCAAAGAAACATTATGACTTAAAATTAAAACACGCACACCTTTTTGTTGTGACAAAAAAGATAAAAGATCTGCCATACCATCAAAAAGCTGAGCTTTCATTGCATAAGCATCTCCTAAAAAAGAACGGATCACTTGTCCGCGAAAAAAGAATGAATAAACCGATTTTATCCAAGACCCACCTTTAAAAAACTTTAAAAACTTTGAACTATTTTGAAACGTCTGAAAATCAGCTAGTGGAAGTTGAAACGAAGTATACGTATCGGATAATATCGGATAACTATCCACAATAGTTCCATCAAAATCAAGAACGATTGTTTTTAAGAATGGATTGGATAACTGATTCATTTTCACGCTTATAATAGAAATATATAAGAAAAAAAACAATACTTTTTCTCCTTTAAAATATTAAAGTAAAATATAACAACAAGAAAATCAATCAAATTGCAATACGAACAAAAAAAAGAGTCCCCTTGCGTTATTACAAATGTATGAGCATATAAAAAAACCAAACTTTTCTTTTATATATAAAAAAATAATTTGCATAAAAAACAAAATCATTATATATAAAGAATATCTAAAGATATTTAAGAGACCTAACCCTCTTTATTCCCATGAAAAGACTTATTATTCTCGTATTCATTGTTATTTTTGCTGGTATTATTATTCGAAACACAGATGTTTTTGATAATACACCAACCGATTTACAAACACCCTTAGAAATAGAAACTCCAGAAGACACAACCGATACAACTGATACACAAGACGATGAAACCCCTGAAAACAATCCTCATGAAATAGAAACCGAAACCTCAACCGAATCAAATGAAACCCTTCTTTCATTTGAGAACAAAACATCAAACACGGCTCCCCTTGAAGAAGAAAAAATGAAAAATCTTACGGAAACACCTTCTGTAGTAAAAATTCAACAACCAAAAGAACACGAACCAACACAAGAAACACCACTTATTCCTCAACAAACAGTGAAAATTTACATGTATGAATGGGATATCGATATCATGAAGAGCAATCTCATGTCTGGCGTTACACAATTTGAAGTAATCAATAATGGAAACTTGAGTCATAACTTTGGTATTATTGGAGGGAAAGATTTTGGCAAAGTAAAACCAAACGAAAAACGAGTATTTATAGCTGATCTCCCACAAGGAGAAGTAACTTTTTACTCATCAAAAAGAGTTGATCAAGAACGAGGTATGATGAAAACAATCCTTGCCCAGTAAAAAGAAATAGATAAAAAAAATATTATCACGATGGGGTTTTATACCCATCGTGATTTTTTTTATATTTCTGTTAGAATAGGAGCAGTCATGGAAAACGAAAAAGAAATACGAAATACCATACTCAAAATGGTATCACGAAAAGAATACACTCGGCATGAAATAAATGAAAAACTTCAGTCTCAATTTCCTGAAGATTTTGAGGTGATTCACATGCTGTTAGATGAAGCTGAAACAATGAAATGGATATGCGATAAACGATATTGTGAATTTTTTATTCAACATCACCAATATATTTCTCTTGATGGACCATTAAAGATACAACTCAAACTTCAACAAAAAGGTGTTGATAAAAAAACTATAGAATCAGAACTTGCTAATCATTATCCACCAGAAATACAAAAAGAAGTCATTGAAAAAATTATACAGAAAAAGGAAAGTCAATGGAATCGAAAACAAGCAGAAAAGTCCGAATATGCACTTCGACAATATAAATATGAATATTTATTACGGAAAGGATTCTCTTCATCTATTATAGGTGAGATTGATTTGTAATTTGTCAAAAAAAGAAATAAACGTATAGTTTTTGGGATGAATTTTGATTGTCATACAACCCTTCAAAAAGCCAGAACCGGCACATTTCATACTCGAAACGGAAGCATCAAAACCCCGTTCTTTTTTTCCGTTGCCACTCGAGGAAGTATTAAAGGGGGCGTTACTATGGATGATTTAGTATCTATTCAAGCCCCGGCTTTGCTCTGCAATACGTATCATCTTTCTTTGCGTCCGGGGTCTGAGATTGTACGAGAAGGAGGTGGTCTTCATACCTTTACTCATTGGAATGGTCCTATTCTTACAGATTCTGGAGGATTTCAGGTTTTTTCACTTCGATCAAAAAAAATAACCGATGATGGCGTTTGGTTTCGATCGCATATTAACGGAGATAAGTTTTTTCTTGATGCAAAGAAATCAATACAAATACAACACGACCTCGGATCTGATATTATTATGGCATTTGATGAGTGTCCACCAAATGTTCCAAAATGGCATACTATAAAGAGAGCCGTTACGCGAACAACCCAATGGGCAAAAGAAAGTCTGGATACTCACTTTTCTGTTTACGATCAATCCTTATCTCCTCAAGAACGCCCACAGATATTTGGTATTATACAAGGAGGTTGTTTCCCTGATTTAAGAACCAAAAGCCTACAAGAACTCACAGCCCTTCCTTTTGATGGATACGCACTTGGAGGACTTGCCGTTGGCGAAACCGAACAAGAAATGTATTCAGTTTTAGATACCATAACATCACATATGCCAGAAGAAAAACCACGATACTTGATGGGAGTTGGAACTCCAACAAATCTATTAGAAGCGATTGGACGAGGTATTGATATGTTTGATTGTGTTATGCCTATGAGAAATGCAAGACATGGAAGTATTTTTACTTCACAAGGAGTTATAAAAATAACAAAAAGTCAGTACCAAAACGATCATTCCCCTCTTGACTCTGAATGCAAATGGAATACGTATCAATCATTCCCTTACACAAAAGCATATCTACATCATTTACTGAAAGTAGGCGAAGAAACAGGAAAACGAATTGCAACACTTCATAACCTTGGATTTTATCATGGGCTTATGCAATCCGCACAAACACACATTGAAAAAGGCGATTTTTATGAATGGAGTCGAATGCTTATAACACGATGGAAATCAAAAACCTAGTGCAACTGTGATTCTTCCCATGCATTCTTAAGCGCTTTAAGAGCTCTCAGTTGTATAACTCGAATATTGCCTTCTGTTTTTCCAAGTATTTCAGAAATTTCACGCGTTGAAAACTCTTCAACATACTTTAACTCTAGCACCTCACGATAATTCGGATGCAAATCTTTTAGCAATTTTTGTATTTTCAAAGCATTATACATATCATCCGCTTGTATATCCGGAGTCGGTTCGCTATCGAGTAAAGGAACAATAACCTCTCCTTCTTCATCATACAGAGAAACATACTCTTTCTCTTTCCGATAAAAATCCACAACCGTATTGTGAGCAATACGAAATACCCATGACGAAAAATGAGCACCTTCTTGTGGGGTATATCGATCAAGTGATTGAACCACTTTTAAAAAAACATCTCCAACAATATCATCAACAGATTCGTTAGAAACTCGAAATCGAACATATCTATAAATCTTTTCAAAAAAGTATTCAAAAAGAGTCTCAAAACTTTTCTGGTTTCCTGCCTGAGCGGAGGCAACCAACTGCTCGATTTTCTGGGTGTCTAAATCAGACATTGTATACAGAATATACAAAAAAAATTAAAAAAGTAAAAACAAGAATATAAATTAGAATCTGGAATCTGGAATACGGAATCTTGAATCTAGAATGAATCGCAGGGAGCACAAAAATCATAAAAAAAATCACAAAGTTGCGCAAAGCCTTGTGATTTTTCCATAATTCATAATTCCTACTTCATTGCGATTTTACCAAAACTCCAGATTTAATATTTTATTATTATACAATAACTGAAAAAATACTAAAAAACGCACAATGGAGCCAAAATTTGGAGACCGGTCTCAAAGTTTTGGCTTTAATAAGGTATTTGGCATGTCAAATTTTCGAGCTTCGATATTTTTTTAATCTATACCTATGTAAAATGGAGACCGGTCTCCATTTTATAAGAATTAAGATTGAGATGAAGGTTAAGAAATAAGGAATAATCACAAGGCTTTGCACAGCCTTGTGATTGTTGTGTTTCTTGTGATTTATTCTAGATTCCAGATTCCAGATTCAAGATTCAAGATTCTATGTGATATACTTCACTGTGTCACTTGTTGCCAATTGCCTCCTAAGTAATCTTGTAGGGCAGGGGGAGTTTGTTCAAGGAGTCTTATATCAAACAGAATCGTAATACTCGGCTCGATTGTTGTTTCGGGGTTTTCTCCGATAAATCGTCGTTTTCCAATCAAATCTCGAGCATCTCCAATGAGTCCTCCTGAAATAGTAAGGGGTTGTTTTGAGTCTGTCCCTCCTTGAATCGTTCCATTTTGAACTACAAAGAGTCCTTCAATTCGGTCAACAGTATCTTCGATAATTAAGTTTCCGTTGATGATGAATGCCGCAAACCCATTTTGAATAGTGAAATTCTTTGTAATTGTTACATCTCCATCAATAACAAATGTTTTACTTCTCTTTTCGGCATCAAATTCGTCTGAAAGCGTTATTGAGTTTCCAAAGTAAACACCAGAATCAGCTTGTGTCGTTTCGAACGATGTATTGAAGAATGTTTCGCTTCGAGTTGCTTTTTCTTGTATATCTTCAATAACACTTGGTTTGAGTTCATTTGGCATTGGTAATGGGCGTGAACGCTGCATTGGAGTCGCTTTTATTTCTATGTTTTGGAGTTCTTCTCGAATGATATTTCGAATTGTGTCTGGGTCTCCAAATAATTTTTCTTCGTCTTCTTTTATTTCAAGTCCGCCAATATTTCCGCCTCCTTGTGTGTCGAGTACTGGACGAATCACATTCACAATAACAGCACTTCCTGTTGTTGATGGATCCAAAGCTCCAGGATTTCCACAAATATTATTTGTAGTGCCCGTTTCATCAAACCCGAATAATTGGTTCAGTGTTTTGCTTGGCTCGATGTTTCCATCAGCGTCTGTCGTTTCGTAAAAGAGTATAAGCCGTGCAAACGATGTGTTTTTCAGTTGTGCAATATCTGATGTTAATGCCAGTTCACTGTCCATAGAATAGGTAATAGTATGCGTATTTTCTAGAGTTGTCGTAATATCTTTTGTAAACACAATTCCGTCAGCAACTGAACCGGCAAGAGTCCAATCTTGATAGCTATCACTTAATTTATTATCGTTTAAGATTCCGTCTCGATGCCATATTTTTCCTGAATCATGCGGTACGGTGTAATCATATATTCTTAGCTCTGCTTTCGTGATCGTCACATTCTTTTGATTTATTATCTGTGGCGTTACCGTTACGGTGTATGTTACTTCATCTCCTCGTGCAATGACGGATTTATCAGCTGTCTTTTTGAGTGTCATTGAAACTTCAGGTGCATCGTTTGGAGTGACACATTGAGTGGTATTGCTTCCTCCTCCAGTATTTCCATCAGTATAAATGACTTGTTTTGCTGTACATTGATGATTTAAGATTTCTTTTCCGTTATTTCGGTTGTCGTAGCTAGCGTTTTGAAATAATAAATCAGCATCTCCTGATGAATAAGGAACTAATATTTTTGGATTTGTCGCGAAATATTCCGCAAGGTTTGAAAACGATGTACTTGTAAATGAAGGATTTGTCGCCCCACAGACTGTGAATCCAGAAGCATCAGCCCAAGCGAGAAGACAGTCAGTTTCTGTTTGTGTTGTGTCTTTCTTACACGTTTCGTAAACCTCATAAAATGGGTCTTGGTGTGTTGCTGTTGGCGCTTTTGGGTATCGGGGAACACATTCCCATCCTTCGCCACTTCCGCGTGCGGCTGCACAGGTTCCAACGGTTGGGGTAACTGGTGCGCTTCCACCTCCATTACTTCCGCCTCCACTGTTTTGATTTTCTCCTGTGACGCACACTGTGTTTGAGTTTATAGTTTGCGTCCCTTCGTATATTCCTTCCGCCGTATTACAGATTTGTGCCGATAGTGTTATTGCCTCTTTTACTTTCCCATTAATCGTAACGGTTCGAGTTTCGTTTGGAGCCAGTGATGTGAATTCACATCGCACTTGGTTTTGTATGTTTTCACAGCTGCTTGGGCTTATTGTGAGAATTCCTATTTCTGAAGAAAGTGTGTCTTGTACCACAATATCTCGTACTACCACTTGGCTTTGGTTTTGCACCTCAAGTGTATAGGTAATGTTGTCATTATTTCGCACTGTCTGAGTATTGCTTGATTTTTGAATCACGATACTGTCTCCACTTCGTACTGGATGCTGTGTGCTATTGGATTCAATTACTGGTAGTAAAGGACGATCTATAAATGTTAAAATTCCTTTGTTTTCAAGAACTCCACTCGCCGTGTCTTTTACCCGTACTGAAAAATCTATACTTCGTGTATCTCTACCAAATAATGGTGGTTCGAGTGTACAAGTAATTGTATTTTGTTGATGACTACATTCACTTGGGAGTAATGCATCAACGATTTCAAGATTATCATTTACTGTATCAGTCACAACAAGTGTTTCGCTGATGAGTTCTTCAGTGTTTTTGATAGTGAGTGTATAGGTAATCATTTCGCCTATTCCGATAGAATCACCAGAAGCAGGATTCGCTGTTTTTGTGAAGTTCCATACATCAGCTCCTACATTTATACAATTTGAAAACGAGACAACTGTTTGTCCTTGAATGTCAGTTTGTGCTGTGTTACAAATTCGAGATTCTTGTGTGTTATTTAAAACGACTAAAAATGAAACCGATGTTTCACTCTTTTGCAAAACAGAAAGATTGCACGAAATTTCTCTCGTCCCTTGGTCGTATTGACATTCTGTAGGGATACTTGATGGGTCAATCATGAAATCAGGATGAATGACATCTCGTATTACTTGGTCAACAAGCGGTGAATCAGTTGGATTTTTGAGTGTGAGGGTGTATTGAATTGTTTCAAATGGTCTTACTTCGCTATCGTGTGGGGGGATAGAGCTTTTTATAATATCAATATCGTGAGCAATGTCATGACAAATAGTGTTTGATGTATACGTCTCATTTTGAAGTTCAAATGAAGCGTTATTGCATACTGATGTTTGAGTTGTGTCTTTTACTTGTACATCAAATGAAATAGCTTGAGTTGATGACTGAGGTACATTATTAAATAAACATGATAATATTCGTGTTGTTGAATCCCATGAACATCGATTTTGGTCGAACCCAACAAGTGTTAAATCATCAGCAATGGTGTCTTGTACGACTATATTTTGAAAATCTTCAGTTTCGTTGTTTGTGAGTGTAAGAAAATAGGTAAATATTTGTCCTACTGAAACACTCGTGGTGCTTGGAGGAAATGCACTTTTTTCGATTTGAATATCTTTGGTTGTGATTGGTTCTTTTAAAATATGACACACAAACGATTCTCGTCGTTCGGTTTTATTTCGTTCTGTTATAAAAGCGGTATTACATACCTCTCGTTCTCCGTTTGCATTTTTTAGGTTGTTTAATGCTTCACTATTCACTACCGTAGGAAACTGAAACTCAAGAGCAACTGGTTCATATACACATGGAAATGGATTTCCAGCTCCGCATTCTGGGATTCGACATCTAATATCGTTTCCAGCTTGATCGCACCAAGTATCTGATTGGAATATATCTGTTGTTCGATCGGTTCGAAGAATATCTCCATTTCCGTCTTTTGTCTCTACAAAAAAACGAACATCACTTTTCTGAAAATCTAAATCAGGCGTTACGACATCTTCTATAAGGAAGTATTCAAGAAAACCATTCCGATATATATCATCAATTCGAATAGTATATACAATAGTATCACCCACTTCTACTTCACTTCCCCCAAGAGGAACTGCACTTTTTTCATCATTCCAGTTCGTACCAAATAACTGGGCAAATAAGAGAGGCGTTGATACAAGACTGAAACAAAAAACAAGTAAAACCTTATATCCAGCACGTATTATTGGTAAATCTGAGAATTTCATCCAAAGGGTTTAAAAAAGGTCAAAAATATTCATATTCATTTTCTTTGTTTTTAGCAGAGAAGTCAAATTATCATTTCTAGCACTCATTTGACTTTTGTGCTAAAATTTTTATGATTTCTCTCGATTTTCATGGCAAAAGATTATTACGACGTTCTCGGTGTTTCTCGTTCTGCTTCTGCGGCGGATATAAAGAAAGCATATCGGCAAAAAGCAAAAGAGTATCATCCTGATAAAGGAGGTGATGAGAAAAAATTCAAAGAAATAAATGAAGCGTATCAGGTGCTTTCTGATTCACAAAAAAAATCTCAATATGATCAGTTTGGTCATAGTGCGGGAGGTTTTGGTGGAGGCGGTGGAGCTTCTGGATTTGGAGGGTTTGATTTTTCAAATATGGCAGGAGGTGGTGGTTTTGAGGATGTTTTTTCTAGTTTTTTTGGGTCTCAAGGGGGAAAATCTCGGTCTTCAAATCGAACAAAAGGTGCTGACTTAGAAGTACATGTTGATCTTTCGTTTGAAGAATCATTAAAAGGTACAAAACGATCATTTACCACGACCCTCAATGTTGCATGTTCTGATTGTGAAGGGGGAGGGGGTGAAGGCAAAACTTCATGTTCTACTTGTAGTGGGAGGGGGAGTGTGCAACAGCGATTTCAAACACCTTTTGGCGTTATGGCACAGCAAGTGCAGTGTAGTGCTTGTGGAGGAAGTGGTGAATCGTTTAAAAAAACATGTTCTTCTTGCAATGGGCAAGGTCGACAAGAAAAAAAACAAACCATAGATGTGGAGATTCCTCAAGGGGTTCAAGATGGAGAAACCGTTATTATTCAAGGTGTTGGAGAGGCGGGAATTCGAGGTGGGCGTGCAGGAGATTTGTATGTATCAGTAGGAGTTAAACCTTCAAAGGAGTTTACTCGATCAGGAATGGATATTCATTCTTCATTATCAATTTCTGTGTTTGATGCTTTGCTTGGTGGAGAATTTGATGTGAAAACATTTTGGGATACCGTTACTATAAGTGTTCCTGAAAACACAAAAGACGGTACAAAACTAAAAATAAGAGGGCAGGGGGTTCGAAAGGGAGCTTATAGTGGTGACCATATTGTTACTATTCGTTATCAAATGCCTCGAAAAATATCAAAAAAGTTAAGAACTCTTTTGGAAGAAGCAAAAGCGGGGTGAAATCGAAGATTTCAGAATTAGGAATTAAGAATTAGGAATTATGGGGAAATCACAAGGTTGTGCACAACCTTGTGATTTTTTTGTGATTCCTGTGATTTTACCAAGATTCTAGATTCTAGATTCCAGATTCGAGTGCCTCTCTATTACTTTTTATAAGCATCTTTTCGGTAACTTATATTTATAATTTGTGTATGATTTTCACTCTTTATAAAAACAATTCTAAATTTTCCTTTTCGAAATCTATAGGTATCAGAAAATCCAGAAAGTTTTTTAATATCTTGATTTTCTATATCATTATTCTCTATTTTTAGAATGCATTCAATGAGTGTATTTTGTTCTTTTTGGGAAAGCTTTTGAATGAACTTTGTAATATTATCCATTTTGCAAATCTTTTATTTTTTGAATTATTTTTTTTGTATCAATTCCTTCTTCAGCATAAAGCCCAAACTCTTTTGAATCTTCATAAAAAATAGTTTTATCATTGAGAAGAGGTTTTATTAATAATCCCTGATCTGTTTCTTCAGCGATGAAGTTTTTTGTATGAAATTGACTCCGCCATTTTTTAGGAAGTGTTATTTGACCAGTATTGAATAGTTTAAGTGTGTAATTCATTTTTTTTATGTTATTTACTAATTTTATGTTATTTGTGTTTTTCCGTGTGTCAAGAAATAGGGAAGCAGTAAATTTGGAGATTCCTTCGAATTTAGAATCTGGAAGTATGAATTATGAATAAGGAATTATGAATTATGGAAAAATCACAAGGCTGTGCAAAGCCTTGTTGTTTTTTTTGTGATTCCTGTGCTTCTCCATAATTCTTAATTCATGCTTCTGAGGTCGAAGACTTCACTGTAATTTTGCGATGTAAACAAGATTCCAGATTCCGGATTCAAGATTCTATTATTATACAATAACTGAAAAAATACTAAAAAACGCACAATGAAGCCAAAACTTGGAGACCGGTCTCCAAGTTTTGGCTTTAATAAGGTGTTTGGCATGTCAAATCTTTAAGCTTCAATAATTTTTTAATCTATATCTATGTGAAATGGAGACCGGTCTCGGGTTTAAGAATTAAGATTGAGATTCAGGTTGAGAAATAAGGAACAATCACAAGGTTTTGAAAACCCCTGTGATTTTTGTGATTCCTGCGACTTATTCTAGATTCCAGATTCCGGATTCAAGATTCGAGCGCTTCTGCGCTTCATTTCTCTAGCAATTAAGCCCTTTTGCTCTTAATGCTTCACGACGTTCAGAAGCTTTGGCTTTGTTGTCTCGTTTACTGAGTGTGCTTTTTCGTCGTCGTTCATTGATGCAATGCCCTCCGTGTTGTTTAGCGCCGCCTCGATTTGTCATGGTAGTAAATATTTAAATATTGCCGCATCATTTTAGAAATACGCTTTTGTTTGTCAATTTTATTTTCTTATTTTTTCCTAATATATTTTTTTAATATTAATGTCTGTGAAAAAGTAATCGATAATCTCTTTATAATTCTTTCCTTCTCTTGCCAGTTCTCTGGCGGAGTTTCCAGAAAGTCCAACCCCGTGTCCTTTTGCTTCAAGCCCTTCATCAAATGGGAGTGGTTGTGCTTTTGCCCATGGATAAGCACGGTTCCATTTATCGGAACTGTGTCCACTGCTCTGTGTGAAATAAGGACCAATAACAGGGATACCTTTATAGGTTATAACCATTCCTTTTGTTTGTGTCAGAAGGCGTTTTTGTTCAAGATTAAATCGTTCCCAGTCGTATCCTAAATAAAACTGTGATGTGGCGGGATCATCTTCTAGATCATAGAGATGGGTTCTGAATTTTCGACGATCACCGTTATATACATATACATAACTTCGAGCAAGAATATGAATAGCGTGTTTTTTCTGCTCGGGTTCACTGGCGGGTTCTTCGGCAAGTCCTGATAAATATTCTTCTAAAGGTAATTGGTTTACAACCAGTAATTTATTTCCCGCTTGTGGATGGATATTGAGTTGTCTTCGGAATTTGTTATACGGAATTTGTGTGTTTATTCCACGATTATAATTGATTATTTCAGTATATCCTTCGGTATGAAGTGATACATCATCAAGTACCCATTGTGCTTTTGCTGTTTTGACTTCCAGTGTTCGTGGTGAATGAATGCTTATTTTAACACTTTCGCCTTTTCGAAGTTCTGTCACTAAATCATTATTTGATCGGATAAAAAGTGCTTTGTCGGATCGAAAATAAAGAGTTTTGTTATCAGCTTTTTTAATTTTAATTTTCACTTCTGGTTCGTGTGCTTGTCTTTGTGCAGATGAAAAACTTGTTGCGCTTGCTGCATGGCGATTATTGTTTTGGATAATCGTAGTTTTTTGTGGGAGTTTTAATAGATTTCGGTCTCCTGATATTTGAATCGGGATTTTAAATATTGGTCGTTTTTGGTGCTCGAAATAAGAATCTTTTAAAAATACCGGATCAAGCGTTAAGTCATAGTGCCCATTCGCTGTATTAGTAACTGATATGAGAGCTGTAAATACGCCTTCTTCATTAGGAGCGATTTCCTTTTCTGATTTAAAGGGGGTTATTTGAATTCCGGGTGGGGGAGTAATAGGCAAAATAGTACTGTGGGGATCCCATGTTTTTTGAGAGTTGTTTTGGAACGAAACCGATATCATTTGCGTACTCCCTCTTTGGAGTATTGTTTTTGGCAAGAGTCCACTTTGGGTAATAAGAGGGAGTTTTTCTTTTTTTTCAAATCGAGGAAGCCTGCGTTGGATACTTTGAGCCCCACTACTTTTACTTAAAAAATCGAGTCCTTTGGGCATATCATCCCGTTGTGATCGTAATTTTTTAAGTATCGTATTGGTTGATGATCGCAAGTCGGGAAACCTCTTAATAAGATTTGTACCCGGACAAGCTGTGCCGTGTCCTTGTCGTGCAACAAACCGATGTCCTGTTATGGTTTCTGTTTCTATTCCTAAAAAATCAATAGCTCCTTCTGGGTCTATACCGTATTTATCGCTTAAATACGCAAGAAGAATTGAGAGTACTTTTATTTGATTATCGGTTGGTTCTTCGTGTTCAAAATTTCCCATAAGAGCAATACCAACCGTACCAACATTATGATACGCGGTATGAGCTCCTACTGTTTGAGGCCCTCCGTAGCGTCCTTCATAAATATTTCCAAGTTTATCGATAATAAAATTATAGCCAATATCTCCCCAGTCTTTATTGATGGTGTGGTATTGATAAATAGCTCGTATATGATCGCGTGGTGTTCGGCGCATCTGAGTCGTGTTGTCTATATATTCGCCGGTATGATGCAGAACGACTTTTTTAATGCTTTTATTTTGTTCAACAGGCCAAGTGAGTCGAGCGCCTTTTTCGTTGGTTTTTTCGGTTATTTCGGGCCATTCTTCTTGTGATAGATGTGCTTTTGCTTCGGGGGGAGTGGATCTGAAATACTTACTCAGTGTCTGACCACGTTTCCAGAGACGGAGTGATTCATCAGCACCCCATCCTTCACGAGTGATATATTGTGGACGAAATGAAGAGTTTTGAAAACTTCCCATAGCCATTCCGTTTTGAAACTGTGTCATTTCTACGCCATCAAGAAGTGCATCATCAAAACTGAAGTCTTGAAACTGAATACCCGTATCAAAATCAGTGATGCCCGCTTGAACCGATAAGTTTTCGGTGTCATTTTTTGTGTTCAGAAATTGTATTTTTAAATGTTGTTGCGTATCACTCCTGAGATGGAGGACAAATGAGTCGTCATCAAAAAATATACCTTTAGAGATATGAAGGTTTTTATCTCGAGTGTTTTCGTGGTCATGCGTCCATTGTACTGGGTACCATCTGTCTTGTGTTCGGTAGTGCAGTACGGGTTGGGTTTCTGATTGCGTATGAATAATTATAAAATTCCAAGCACTATCGGTTTGAATGGTTGTTTGTCCTTTTTCAAGAAGAATTTCTTGTTCGCTTATTGCTGTCTGGGGGCTAAGCGTTTGCCATAACCCCATAAGTGCAAGAAAAAAATGATGCATAAGAAAATAGAAATTATGTGTGTTCCTTTTTTATGAGTATATAAAAACTCATACTTCGTTCAAGTTTTTTGTTCTATTTAAGTGTTGACATGTTTTAAGTATATATTTATATATAAATTATGGATAATACATATTCTGAAAAACGAGGAGTGTATGAAGGTTTATTGGCGAAACTTAATTTGAAAAGAGATGAGTTATTAAAAAAACAAGATATTTTAGAACATGGCATATCTCCTTATTCTGCTCAAGAGATTGATTCTTTTTTAGATCAAGGAGTTGCCAATGTTTTTCAGTTAAGAAATATCCCGTCTTCTGTTGAGGTTGAAGGGAAAATTTACACCAGTTCTTATTCTATTGCACAAGAAGTAGATCGTTTTTCTCGTGCTATTCAAACGGTAATCGGACGTATTGAAGATTGTAAACGAAAAGAAAACCCAACATTGTATATGTTACAAGAAAAAAAAGAACTTTTCGAGAAACTGAATAATGCTTTGTTTTCGTCTCAGCAATTGTTTTCAGAATCTATTGTATACGAGGGGAAAGATTATTCGTTTGATGAGTTTCTAAAAATGAAAGAGGATTGTCAAAAAACGATTCGTTTTTTAGAAGACCATCAATCGCGTTATTATACATAAAAGAAACTCTTTTTTGACTTTTTGAAAAAGAAACCCTATAAAACAGCCACTTTTTATTTTTTTGTATGGATATTCGAAATATTGCTATTATTGCCCATGTAGATCATGGAAAAACAACTCTTGTTGATGCTCTTTTGCAAGCTGGTGGAGCATTCTCAGATCACCAAGAGGTGGTTACTTGTGTTATGGATAGTCATGACCAAGAACGAGAACGAGGGATTACTATTTATTCAAAAAATGCGGCTATTAAATATAACGATATAAAAATTAATATTGTTGATACACCAGGGCATGCTGATTTTGGAAGTGAAGTTGAACGAGTGTTAAAAATGGTAGATACGACTTTTTTAGTGGTTGATGCTTATGAAGGTCCTATGCCTCAAACAAAATTTGTGCTTCGAAAATCTCTTGAAATGGGAAAAAAGGTTTGTGTGGTTATCAATAAAATTGATAAACCATCGGCTCGACCAGAATGGGTTATTGATCAAATATTTGATTTGTTTGTAAAACTGGGTGCTACTGATGAGCAACTTGATTTTCCATACATTTACACCATTGCTCGTGATGGAATTGCTGTTCGAAATTTGAATGACGAACACAAAGACATTACTCCATTTCTTGATTTTATTTGTGAACATGCATCAAGTGCTCCTGCAAATGAAGATGTACCGTTTCGGTTACAACCCGCAACACTTGGATATGATAACTTTTTAGGTCGTATTGCTGTTGGGCGTATACATGAAGGAGTTATAAAAACAAACCAATCGGTTTTTGTGTTTACACCAGAAGGAAAAAGACGATCTGCAAAGATTTCTAAAATCTTTACGTTTCAGGGGATGAACCGTATAGAAGTACCTCAAGCGGTAAGTGGTGATATTGTAGCAATTGCTGGAATATCAGATGTTTATGTGGGAGAAACTATTGCAGGGAATGATTCGGCAGAACCATTGCCATCTATTGATGTTGATCCGCCAACTTTGGCGATGTATTTTATGGTAAATGATTCACCTTTTGCAGGAAAAGAAGGGAAATTAGTAACAAGTCGACAGATCCGAGATCGACTCGAAAAAGAGTTAGAGACTAATGTTGGGCTTCATGTGGAGTTTTCGGGTGATTCTGATTCGTTTAAAGTGTTTGGGCGTGGGGAAATGCATTTAGCGGTTTTGATTGAAACCATGCGACGTGAAGGGTTTGAGTTGCAAGTATCACAACCAGAAGTGGTATTACAAGAAAAAGATGGAGTTGTGCATGAACCAATTGAGCAAGTGGTTGTAAATATTCCAGAAGAAATTTCAGGAAAAGTAATTGAAATGTTGTCACAACGAAAAGGAGAAATGGTGAATATGACTACAGAAAATACGATTACAACACTTGAGTTTTTAGTGCCTTCACGAGGTTTATTAGGGGTTCGGTCTCCGTTTATTATTCTTACAAAAGGGGAGGGAACACTCTTTCATTCGTTTTCGCATACGGCTCCATTTATGGGGAAGATTGAAAAACGAAGTGTTGGGTCTCTTATTTCAGGTGTGACGGGATCTTCAACGGCGTATTCTTTATGGAACCTGCAAGAACGAGGGGCTATTTTTATTCATCCGGCAACTGAAGTATATGAGGGTATGATTATTGGAGAGCACAACCAAGGGAATGATTTAACGGTGAATCCTATTAAAGGAAAACAGCTCACAAATGTACGGGCATCAGGATCTGATGATGCGATAAAATTGATACCACCTCAAGAAGTAACACTTGAGAAAGCGCTTGAATATATTAAAGACGATGAATATGTGGAAGTAACACCACTCAATATTCGATTACGAAAAAAACATTTAACAGAAGTCGATCGAAAACGGAATAAGAAGTAGATTTTTTGCATTGTTGATGCAAAAAATAGAATCTTGAATCTCGAATCAAAGTTGGAATCTTGAATCTTGAATCCGGAATCTTGAATAAATCACAGAGAGTATAAAAATCACAAGGCTGTGCACAGCCTTGTGATTTTTTTTTGTGATTCCTGCGCTTCTTGCGATTCATTCTTGATTCAATATTCTATTATTATACAATAACTACAAAAATACTAAAAAACGCACAATGGAGCCAAAACTTGGAGACCGGTCTCCAAATTTTGGCTTTAATAAGGTATTTGGCATGTCAAATTTTCGAGCTTCGATATTTTTTTAATCTATACCTATGTAAAATGGAGACCGGTCTCCATTTTATAAGAATTAAGATTGAGATTCAGGTTGAGAAATAAGGAACAATCACAAGCTTTTGCACGCCCTTGTGATTCCTGCGATTCTGCGATGGGAACAAGATTCCAGATTCGAGATTCAAGATTCTCATTTAGATTCCAGATTCGAGCGCCTCAGCGCTCCTGTGATTTCCCCTAATTCCTAATTCATACTTCCTAATTCTGAAGTGAAAACCCTTTTTCACTTCACTCTTTTCCCCCTTTGTTTACAAAATGTGTAAAACTTATCTTTGTATACAAAGATTGTTTTTTGTGCAAAACCTTCTTATTTTTTTGTACTTCCTGCGATGGAAACAATATTCTATTATTATACAATAACTATAAAAATACTAAAAAGCGCATAGTGAAGACAAAAATTGGAGACCGGTCTCGGGTTTAAGAATGAAGATTAAGATTTAGATTGAGAAATAAGGAACAATCATAAGGCTGTGCACGCCCTTGTGATTTTTGTGATTCCTGCGCTTCTTGCGACTTTACCAAGATTCAAGATTCCGGATTCCAGATTCGAGCGCCTCAGCGCTCTTGCGCTTCCCATAATTCTGAAGTCGAAGATTTCACTGCCTTGCAATGAAAGAATCTTTCTTTATACTTTTGACATGAAGAAAAAGAACGATGCATTTTTAAATTTCGCACATATTTGCGATTTGGCGTTTATTTCAAATGATGGCAAGTTGAGTATCATTGGAATTTTTCAAACAATTCAGGCGTCAACCTTACCGTTTTTACATCCTCGCATCACTTGTGCGGTGAATGTATCGATTCAGCAAACAACGGTTATTAAGATTCAAATTGTTCATGCCCGCACAAAAGAGTTAATTACAAAGCTTGAAGGTCGCTTACAAATGCCTGATACAAAACAAGAGATTGTTGATGTTGGGTTTATGGGAAACTTTCAAAACATTCGGTTTGAGCAAAACGGTGGGTATGAATGTGAGATATGGCTTGATAATGTGCTTGAGCGTTCGCTTCCATTTTTTGTAAAATACACAAATAAACCATCATGAGTACTCTTTTTATTGTGGCAACTCCTATTGGAAACCGATCCGATATAACACTCCGAGCGATTGAAACTCTAAAATCAGTTGATTTTATAATGGCAGAAGACCCGCGTCATTCACAAAAACTTTTGCCCCACTATGGTATTGAAACACCTTTGACATCATTTTATGCTCAAACATCTGAAACCAGAATCAATCAGTTGCTTGATCGTGTGCAGCAAGGTGAAACAGCTGCTTATATTTCTGATGCGGGCACCCCTGGAATATCAGACCCTGGTGTTCGTCTTGTGAGTCGGTGTCGTGAACGGGGGATTGCGGTTGTTCCCATTCCGGGGGTGTCGGCGTTGACAACATTGGTTAGTGTATCGGGTATTCGTTCAGATTCGTTTGTTTTTCTTGGGTTTTTACCTCACAAAAAAGGACGTCAAACAATACTCAAAACTATAGGTGAGAGTGATATGACACATGTGTTTTATGAATCGGTTCATCGGTTTCCTCGATTACTCGAAGAACTTTCAGATCATATAGATTCGAAACGACGCATCGTTGTTGGGCGAGAACTCACAAAAGCTTATGAAGATATTTTTCAAGGAACACTCGAAGAATCAAAAACCTATTTTACACCACAGAATATAAAAGGGGAGTTTGTGGTAATGGTGGAAGGGAAGTAAATTTGGAGATTCCTCCATATTTAGAATCTAAATGAGAATCTAGAATTTTGAATCTGGAATCAAAGTTGGAATCTTGAATCTTGAATCCGGAATCTTGAATAAATCACAGAGAGTACAAAAATCACAAGGCTGTGCACCACCTCGTTATTTTTTTGTGATTCCTGCGATTTTACCAAGATTCTCGATTCCAGATTCTTGTGATTCTCCATAATTCCTAATTCCTACTTCATAATTCTGAAGTGAAAAAGGTTTTTCACTTCACTGCGCTTCCGTTTTTCTGTTTGTCCTTTTTTGACCACCAAAAAAGAACGAAAAAAGGTGGGCGACGGTTCTCAAGCTATGGGAATGAAATGATTCATCAGTGGGAAGCTCTGAACTCCAATTTTTTCATAAATTTAGAATCACAAAAGAAGAGAAAAATTGTCAGACAGCAGAGCTTCATTATTCCACTGCTTTCATCAATCATTCGCATGTCTTTCGAAAGTCGCGAAAAAAGGAACAGATTAGAATCTAGAATCCGGAATAAGGCTTTGCGCAACCTTGTGATTTTTTTTGTGATTCCTGCGCTTCTTGCGACTTTACCAAGATTCAAGATTCCGGATTCCAGATTCGAGCGCTTCAGCGCTCTTGCGCTTCCTATTTCTTATATTTCGGATGAAATTTTTCGATCAGTTTCTTGTTGAGTCGTTTGAGTTCTGTTTCTGGGAATGGAGCAAGAAGTTCCCATCCAAGATTCAGTGATTCTTCGATTGATCGTTCTTTTTCGTATCCTTGTCCGATAAACTCTTTTTCAAACGTGTTTGCAAACGCAAGGTAAATTTTGTCGGTATCAGAAAGTGAGCTTTCTCCAAGAACTACTGCGAGTTCTCGCACTTCTTTTCCTCGTGCGTAACACGCAAACAATTGGTCTTTCAGTTTTGAATGATCGTCTCGTGTTTTTCCTTCTCCCATTCCAGCACCTGCAAGTCGAGAAAGACTTTTCAGCACATCTACAGGAGGCGTTACTTTCTTTTGGTGTAATGTTCGATCAAGTACAAACTGACCTTCTGTGATATACCCAGTCAAATCAGGAATTGGGTGAGTGATATCGTCTTCCGGCATTGAGAGGATTGGCATTTGTGTCAGCGACCCTTTTTTGCCTCTGATTCGTCCTGCTCGTTCGTAAATAGTCGCTAAATCTGTATAGAGATACCCTGGGTATCCTCTTCGTCCTGGTACTTCTTTTCGTGAAGCGGATACTTCTCGAAGTGCTTCAGCGTAGTTGGTCATGTCGGTGAGGATCACGAGTACATGCATTTCTTTTTCAAACGCTAGGTATTCTGCAAACGATAACGCCATTCGTGGCACAGAAATCCGCTCAACCACAGGGTCTGCAGCAGTGTTGATAAAGAGTGTTGCGTTATCAATCGCTCCTGTTTTCTCAAACTCTTTTTGGAAAAACATCGCTTCTTCAAAAGTTACTCCCATAGCTCCAAATACTACAGAAAACTCAGATCCATCGTTTACTTTTGCTTGTCGAGCAATTTGTGTTGCGAGTTCTGCGTGGGGGAGTCCGGCTCCTGAAAACACAGGTAGTTTTTGTCCTCGAACGAGAGTGTTCATCACATCAAGTGAAGAAATTCCTGTTTGAATAAACGCTTCAGGAAACTCACGAGAATACGGATTAATTGATTTTCCAGAAATCTCAATCACTTTTTCAGGGATAATATCAGGGCTTCCGTCAATTGGTTTTCCGGCTCCGTTAAAGATACGTCCAATCATATTTTGAGACACTCCGATAGTTGCAACTTTTCCTAAGAATTTTGCTTTCAGTCCACTGGTTGACAACCCTTGAGTAGATTCAAACATTTGTACCAACGCACGTGATCCATTGACTTCCAAAACTTTTCCCATTTTAACCTCGTTTTGTTGGTTCGTAATTTCTACAAGTTCTTCATATTTTGCTCCATCAACGCCTTCAACCACTACAATAGGTCCAGCGATTGATTCGATATTTTCGTAAATCTTTTGCATGTTTCAAAATTAAAATCTGTGCTATATTAAAAACAAGGGGTAGAAAGTCAATATAATTCGTTTAAATTTTCTATTTTCCAGACCGAAGCATTCGTATTCGTTCGGCGAGTGTCATTCGTCTATTGGTATTTGTTGATGATGATGTTGAGTTTTTGTTTGTTGATGTGGTGAGATTCGTAGTGTTGTTACTTGTTGATCCATAAAACTCACCAGTGAGATTTCGGTACCGAGTTTTCCAAAGGTTCAGTTCTGTTTCGAGTGCTTTTATTTTTTCAACAATATCGTTTTTACTGTACGTAAATGCATTTGTTGGGTTTGTGGAAGTGGTGGTATTTGTTTGTGATGGAGGTGGTGTTGTTTCGGTTGTGGTTTCAGTGTTTGTTGTTGTGGATGTGGTTTGAGGGGAATCATTTTTCCCAATAGTTTTGGTGAGGTCTGCTGTTGGAATAGTAAACACTCCTCGTCGTTGAAGCATTGTGATTCTGTCTTTTTCGGCTTGGGTCATAGCTCGTAATGTTTGGAGTGTTTGAGCGGTACTGTGTCCGAAGTCTTGTTCTTCTCCACCTGAAAGGGTATAATAACTTCCTTGGAGGTAATACGTGGTATTGGGCGTAAGGTTTTGAATTTTGAGACTTTGCGTTGCAACAGGTATAGTAAAATTGGCTACGACTTCTTTCATATCGGCTGTTTTGGAGAGTTTTATACGTCGACCAAGTGCTTCTCCTCGAGCAAGTTTGCTTCGTGACCAAGAAAGCACAACATAGTTATCAAACCGTGTTGATTGAATGTATCCAAATTGGTATTCATCGGCATCGTAGTTTGTGTTTGAAGACGAAGAGGAAGACGTATTATCGGTTTGTAGATCAGTTTTTGGTATACGTTCGATATTGATCACTTCGTTTCCTGTACGGTTGAGAGTGAATTTTAATATATCTGATCCGTTCCCTAAACTACGAACACGGTCTTTATATCCGCCTTTTGTCCATGTATAGACTCGTGCGTAATAAGTTTCGTTGTTATCAAACACTGTTGACGTCAGCATTGAGGGAACAGTTGGGTCTATACCTTCTACCCATCGACGCACGTTATCGGTTTTGTCTTTTGCAACTTCACTTTCTGATTTTCCCCATTGCAGAGCATACCCTTCAGATGCTTTTATAGTTGCATCATCAAGAGGTGACCACGTAAACGATATATACCGATCACTTATTTTTACATCAAGATTTTGTATTTTTGCGTGAGCAAAAGAGGGAATAAGTGTTATAGCACAAACGAGTACGAAGCCGAGGAAATGTTTTTTCATAGTGTTATTGTATACTGTGGTTTTCGGTTTGGTTCAAGTTTTTTTACTGAAATACACAAAAAAGACTTGCTTTTGTTCAGCAAGTCTTTTTTTGTGGTTATAGTTTTTGTTTACGGTAGGGTGGTTCCTTCTGGTTCGTTATGGATATACCGTACATGCACATACCCTCCATTAATTTGTCCCATAGCTATTGGAGGGCTTGGAGTTGTAACGTTTGGCAGAAGCACTCTCCAAGTAAGATACCGATTTGAATCAAGAGCTTCATTTACGTTTATAATCGCGCTTCCTTGGAGGGATAAATTTTTCATTTTTGCCGCTGAAGCCACTGGTGGTACAAATACAGGACTCATATCTAACCCTAAGAATGCTCCACTTGCCCCGTTTCGGATAGCGAGTGTCTGTGCGATTGCTGTATTCGGTCCTTGGTTTCCATCATCTTCTGATACTGTTACATACACATCTACTTGGTAATATCCATTGAGGGGTAAATACTGAGTAGCTGGCGGAATACTGTTCGCCATAGGAGCTCCTGTTGCATCTGGGGCGTTTCCATAAAACGTCACTGACGTTGGAGAAGGAGCCCCTGAACCAATAGGGTAGGTCCCTACAAAATCTCCAATTTTTTCGTATGATAGTAAGTACCATTTTCCACCTGTTGGATAATCGTTATTTGAATCACCAGTGGCACTAAATCGAAGTGTTGCTGATCGTAAGTATTTGAGTTCATCATTAGCGTCCATTTGCCCGATCAAATCAATAGGTTGTACTCTTGGGGTTGCATCGGCGTCTTCATATCCGGCATCAATCGTTTCACCAGAATCATGCGCGAGGTTAAACCATCCTTTATCACCTGCAACAAGTGTTATTTCTCGTCCATCGAATTCAGACCAATCATCGATGTCGGTTCCAAACGGATCTATATCTCCTCCTAAAAAATGGAACGTTCCAAAACTTCGATTCACGGCATTATCATCATAATTCATTTGATAGATATGGTGTTCGTAGTTGCTCGTATCATCTCCATTTGTCGCATCCCATAGATTAATATTTGCATATACAACATCGCCATCGTTTCTATACCCACCAGTTGTATCAACTGATTCAGCAGTAAACTGAGTTTCTTGTTTGTCTCCGTTTCGTCGATAGGTAAAACTTTGGAGTAACCATGCTTCTTCTTCGTTGTCATATACAAACTTCGCTTGTTTTACTCGTCTAATAGTTGGAAGATATGTTGAGTCTGCTGTAGCTCCTGCTCCATTTCCCATTATTGGTCGATGTTTATCTAAAATAGTTCCTCCTGTGTTACAACCAGCGTTGTTAGTCGCTACTGACTGTCGACAATTTTCTCTGATATCAAACCATGACCCAAATTCTGCGGTAACCACTAATTGTCGCCCGTGCAGAGAACTCCAATCACTGATAGTTGCATCTGAACCGATAAATGAAAGTAATCCTGCTGACTGAATTTCTTCAGGGAGTCGAATATGTAAGTTATCTGCTGATGCATCTAAGACAGGAGTTTCAATATTAAACACCTCATCAAGTTTTCCACCTGTTGTTGTGTAATCTAAAACACTCCACGAAGGATTTCCGTTATTATTAGCGAGTGTGTAGGACACTAAATTCCACATGTCAGAGTTTTGGTTATAAGAAAACAAAGCTCGTTCGACTTTTTTAATGTCTTTTTTTGTTCGAGTGTCGATAGGAGCTCCTGTTATAGTTGGAGTCTCTCCAGAATTGTGTTTGATGTTAAACCAAGCTCCATCTTTTGTAGACAGTGAAAAGAATCGTCCTTTCCATTCGTCTATGTCTTCAATATCTCCGGTTGTTCCTAAGAAATGAATAGTTCCAAGTGTTGTTGGCGTTTCTGCCGCATAAGAAAAATCTTTTGAAATATGAAGAGCTCTACCAGTTTCATTGTCTAAAAATCCACTTGTCATTTCTACCACATCACCTTCATTTCTTTGTGTAGCAATAGAACTATCGCTTTCATTTGTCCATCCATTTAGATCATCAAAAGCATGGTGAGTAGAATACGAAACCAACACCCAAGCATCTTCTGATGCATCAAACACAAATTCCGCTCGTACCACGTAATCAATAGTAGTGGTAGAAACATTATCAGCTACAATAATTGGTTTATGGTTTGCTGGTGCGGCACCTCCGTTTGGAAAAATATTAAACCACCCTTCATTGAGTCCTCCTTCTACGCCTACATTATAAATAAACCGTCGTCCATTCATGTTTGCCCAAGTAACAGGAGCATCAGCTCCAATGTAGACGAGTGTTCCATAAGTAAACCCACCCGCTTCATCCCATTCTTCATTGACGAGTATATTGCTGGTTGCTGTATCCATATTCGTACTGGTGATAGATACTGTTTCCGCATTTGTTCGTGAATCAACGGAATAATCGAGTGAATTCGTTTCAATAATCCACCCCAATTGCCCGATTCCGGTTCCAGAAGGGCTTGTACAGTTATTCCCGTTCAAATCACAATACGCACTCGCTCCCACAACTCCATTTACTCCTAAAAGCACGGTTTCATCCCCTGTATTTTGAGTTGTTGTTCCGATTCCAACAAACCCGTTGTCTCGAACGACCATGTTATGTGCATCAGCACTATTTTGTATTTGTAATGAAAAAGTACTGCTGGTTGCTCCATCACCTTTGATGTGGAGCTTTGCTGATGGGGTGGTTCCAATTCCTACTTGTTCGATGCTATTAGTTCCTCCTCTGAGTTCTATTTTTTCTGGATTCACTCCATTTTCTTTCCAATACAGATATCCAAAATTATTGTCTACTGCTTTTAAAAGATTTAAAAACTGAGTTGTATTAAAAGAGTTTCCGTCATCAAGATTATCAAAAGAGCCTTCAAAGATACTATATGCACAACTATCTCCTTTATTGGTTAATTCCGTACACTGAGCATTTGTATTCTGTGGTATAAAGAGAGAAAGTGCGACACCAAAGAGTCCGAATAAGAATAATTTTTTCATGCGAATCGGGGGTAAAAATTCAATTTCTATTATTCCTTTTCTTTCCTCGGAAATCAAAAAAAAGATATAAAATTGGTTGATTTTTATGTGTAATTCTTTTTTTGTGTGTCTTTATGAGATTTTTCTTTAAAAAAAAGCTGAAAGTATATACTTTCAGCTTTGCTGTGTTTGTAAGTCTTTTTCAATATCAATCAATACTGCAAAAGTCCTTTGTTGTATAAATAATGGAGTTTCCATCCATTTTCTGGGTCGAGCACATTGTGGTCTTCATCACCAACTTGTAACCAAAATCCATATCGGTCTTTATAAAATCCTAGTCTTGGATATATAAGAATATTAGGATTAAATCCGAATATGGTTCTATAGGTCTTGCCTTCTTGTGGGTGATTTTGGGGATAAGTGGAGCCAAATCCTACTGCTTTAGTGCTTGTTTCATCAAAGATTATTTTATTATGCACTTCTAAATGGTTTGATTCGTCACTATTATGGTTTAGAACATAAATAGGAATATTACTTTGACCATAATGTGCATAATGATCTTTGTATCCGATAATAACAATCGTTATTACTTCAGCCCCAGTCATTTCCTTTATTTCTTGCACTTTTTGGCTCACTGGGTGTGATGGATCATTTTTGATGAGAGTGTTCATCGCACTCCATGCTCGTGCAGAATTTGTTATTTTGCCAGTTTGTCCCTCAGCAGCCATAATGCTATCGCGTGCTGGGTCATCTTCAAGTGGGAAGGGGCCAAAACCTCTTTGATGAAGATTCATCGTGGTGTCTGTGCCTTCCATAATTCTTTTAATATACGCCTGAGCGTACGTGTGTTCTTTCATATATTGTGCTGGTTCGAGTTCGCTCATGAGTGACTCGAATGCAAAATAAACGATTACTTGTGTGTAGTGATTTGTTCTTTCCTCTTGAGCAAAAGCACAAGTGGCAAAGAATAAGCTTATTACAAACAATAGAATGCTTGTGTGTGTTTGGTTTGTCATTGCTGACTCCTTTTTATTAATTCATGAATATTTATTTTCTTTTTTCTTTTTTTGTTGTTTCCAACAAAAGACTTTTTATTGATTGATTTTCAAAGAACTGTAATTTTTATATAATATTTTTACCAATTTGTCAAATATTGTTTTGTTTTTTTGAGACTTCACTGTGATTCCTATTTATTTCTGTTTGTCCTTTTTTGACCACCAAAAAAGAACGAAAAAAGGTGGGCGACGGTTCTCAAGCTATGGGAATGAAATGATTCATCAGTGGGAAGCTCTGAACTCCAATTTTTTCATAAATTTAGAATCACAAAAGAAGAGAAAAATTGTCAGACAGCAGAGCTTCATTATTCCACTGCTTTCATCAATCATTCGCATGTCTTTCGAAAGTCGCGAAAAAAGGAACAGATTAGAATACGGAATATGGAATCTAGATTCTAATTCAATTTGACATAAACAAGAAAACATTGTATATTTGATGCAGTTCTTTGACACAAATCGTGATTTGAGACACAAAAATTGAAAATAAAATTTTTAAAAACTAATTCAAAAGGAGTGCATTATGCGCTATATTCTTATATCTCTTATACTGATACTTTCCAGTATCACATCGCTTTATGCGCAAACACAAACTCGACCAGACACCCTTACAATAGAAGCGGGTGTTACTCGTCGTATACAAGTATTTCCGGGATGGAACGATGAAAATACAGGTAATGTTTTGTATACAGGGGGAGAAAGCTTTTTTCTTAATGAAGTTCTGTTTCCAGAAAAAAGCAAACTTCATGCGGATTATTCTCAAAATCCAGGTACACAAGCATTAAACAGTAGACTTGTAGCCTACTCCGTTTCTATAAACGGTATAGAAGATGCGTTTGCCATGGATTACATATTGGTGAAGTATGTGGAGTCTTTAGAGATTCCAACACTTGATCCAAGTTCTCTGCCTGATTCTATTCGAGTCGGTGATGAGTTTACTGTCACTTTGAAGGGTGATACAGATAAAATGACTTCATGGGTTCCGACGTTTCTCGCTCAAAACGGAAACATAGAACTCATAAACTACACACAGTCTTCAGCTACGTTTCGTGCGATAAAAGTAGGGAATGAAACCCTTACTCTTTCGCATAAAAACGCGCTTCGCCAAGACTTAGACGATAGTGCCATTGAAATCACGATTTATGACCCTACAAATTCTGTAGCGTCATTTACAGTGAAAGTACCACAGGTGTATCCAAACCCGATGAATGATTTCGGGTATATGGACATACAACTCAAACAATTTGAAACAATATCTCTTGAAATTGTTGATATAATGGGAAACACAAAAGAGTCATTTATGGTTTCTGGAACTCAATTCCATATACCCATACATACTCACACATACCCAGCGGGTATATACTTTGTGCGCCTGACTATCAAAAACGCTTCACAAACCTTTCGGTTTGTAAAAGTGTCTTCATAAGACGATTTGTTTTATAACTCAATTATCCGATGCAATATATATTGCATCGGATTTTTTTTTGTTTTTTTCTCTCCTATAAAGATTTATATGTCTTTTCACTGCGCTTCCGAATATGTGTTATTTGTATTTGTTCTAACTTTGTATCAACAACAAGAATAATGCGATACGTGCCTGATTTCATTCTCCAAAATGGCTCCTGTGAGGTTAGTTTTTTTGATGTTTTTTACATCCGGAAAATAACGCAAAGACAAAATGTCGATTTGTATTTTTTGTTCTCTTTTTTATTTATTTTAAGAAGTTTCTTTTGAGTATTTTTCGCTATAAAAAGACTATACATTATTGGAATGGCACAAAATCTTGTGTTTTGAGTTGGTGTTTCGCAAAAAGAATATCATGTAAATCTTCTAATGAGTTTTCCTCGAAAAGATGAAGAGGAATAACAATGTATTCTTGATGTCCTTTCTTTTCAATCGTATAAGAAATATCTTGGTTTGTTTTCATCATTTTTTATACTAATGAAGTCATTTCCATTGTCAACGAAGAGAAATGAGAATAGGAAAAAGTTAGAATCTGGAATCTAGAATCCGGAATCTGGAATGAATCACAGGGAGCACAAAAATCACAAGGCTTTGCACCACCTTGTGATTCCTGCGATTCCTCATAATTCATAATTCTTAATTCATGCTTCTGAAGTCGAAGACTTCACTGCGCTTCTGCGATGGGAACAAGATTCCAGATTCGAGATTCAAGATTCTAAATTTGGAGATTTATCCAAATTTACTGCTATCTTCTGAATATTTCCTTGATGGGGGATATAGATCGAAGGGTTATCTGGGGTATGGGGATCAAACTCGATATCAAAAATGTCTTTGAGTTTTATATCATGTTTTTCACCGTATTTTTTTTCAAGGTTTAAAAAAATATCATGGTCGTATTGTGTGTCGGTATCGATCAGTACTTGTCCAAACTCTGCGGGAAGAACTCCGATTGGCAAAGGAGCATTGGGCATTTTTTGTTTTAGTATCTCAATGAAGCGATGATAAATATTGTTGTTGTAACAACTCGAAAAAATAATTATATCGGGATTGTCTTTCGAAATATTATTATGTTTTTGGTATCGCTCCACAAAAGCATCAACCATTTCATCAGTATCAAAAATAAACCAATCAATTTTTTTTGATTCTTTGTATTCACCAAAACTTATACTTCCATTTTTCCATGTTCCTCCATGACCAGCAAATACAAATGTTGTGTTTTTAGGCGCATTGATAATTTTTTGTTTGAGTTCTTCTTTGGCGGTTTTCATGCTAAGATCTGCTGGACGGAGAATATCAAAATCATCAGCTTGTTTTTTCATCATTTTAATCGTTTTTTCTTGTCCAAACCGAAACTCACCAGTGTGTTGATCCTCACCACGTTCATCTTCTTCTAATCTCTCTTCGTTACTGGCAATCAATAAAACGTTTCGGTCTTCAAAAAGAGTCATGTCTTCATATTTGTGTCGAAACTGAAGAAAATCTTGAATACATTCTTCAATGATGGTGTCATCGATATTTTGAGTGATACCTTTGTGAAACAAGTTTTCGGCGATAAGGAAAATTATTTCTTCGCGTTGACGTTTTTTGTCGAGGTCATAGTATTGAGCAATATCGGTATTGGTTTGCAAAACGTTTTCTATGTGCGATTTGTATTGAACTGCAAAATTGTAAGCAGGATGAGCTTGAAATAAAGAGAATGTATTATCTTCACTTTGAGCAAGTAAAGAACGAAAATCTCCTTTTTTTGAAAGGAGTATGTTTTTAAGTTTTTCGTGTTCTTCAAGAGTTATTTTTTTATTTTTATAGAGAGATTCAAAACTATCTAATGCACCTCCAATATTAACTTCTATCTCAGCACAGGCTTTTGAGAATATTTCCATCTTCCCAGGGAAATCTATATATGGAATAGTTGAAAGAACCGGACCGTAGTGTTTTTTAGAAATCATTGTAAGAAGTAAATGTTTCTGAAAATCAGGATTCGAGAAATATCTTTGTACTTCTTCAGAGGCTATGTAGTCATAAAAAAATGATGATTCACTTGCAATTCTTATCGCTTGATCGATTTCATTTATTTCTTGTTTATTCAGTAACTCGTCTAATTCTTTTTTCTCAGATGAACTTAACCCATTCATTCTTACACAATTTTCACAACTTGCGTCTTCTAATTCAATAGAATTTCCATCTTTATCTTTAATGGTATCAAGATATTGAGTTTTGAAATCTTCAGAAACTTGTTGTACTATCGGAATAGATCGTGTATTTATTTCTGTTTCCTTTTGTTTTTCGAATCCGTTGTCGATATCTATAGGGATGAACATTATTGCGTTGATTTTTTGAATTGAGTAAATTGCGGATAAAAATTGAAATATTGTTTTCTTTTATTTCTTTTATTTCTGTTATTTGTATCAAATTCTGTTTTTGTTGTCATTGTAAATCCAATTTCCTTTCTTGCATTTACTTCACCAGCATAAGGATTTTCATATTGTTTTATTATAGCTTCTTGTAGTTTTTTGTATTCATTTAGTAGTGCTTGATACTTTTTTGATTCATGTGTTACGACGAATTCACTACGATTTAAATTATTTATTTCTTTTTGTATGAAATTTGTAAAATTATTATAAGCCCTAAATGAATTATAATAAATGTTTACTATATCACCTTCTGATCCTTCTCTCCTATTGCTTTCTTTATATTCTTTATCGAAATTTTGTATACTGTAATTGTATACAGTACTCGTTCCAAATTTTTCTATCATGGATTTTTTAAAACGTTTTTTAAATTCTTGTTCTATTTCATCTATTCTAATAAGTGATGTTACAAGTTCTTTTTGTTCTTTATAAGATGTATAGAGTTCTTGAAATGAAGTTGTGCTATGGTAATGACCACTCGTTGTTCGTCTCTCAAACTCTATGATTATATTCGTATCTTTTATAAGTGTATTAATTTCATTTATTGTATTTATATCAAAACCTTGTAAAGGACTATCCATATCAGTGTCGGTTTGGAGTATGAGAAGAACTGGTTCTTTTCCATCTATTTTTTTATCTTCAATATGTTCTTTGATTTTTTGTATAAATCTGAGACATTCTTGTGCAATATTCTCTTTATTTTTATCCTTTGAATAAATGTTTTCAAAACTATGTATCTCTATTTTTGAATTTTTATTTAATAATTTAGATCTTTTTATAATATCTAATCCTATTTTTATATTTTTCTGGTTACTAGCACTTGCATCTATTATGTAAAAGATATGATTATATTGAGATCTTTTTTCTGCTTTTTCTTGAATCTCTTTTTGTTTTTCAATTTCAAAAGTATTGGGAGCTACATTTATTTCCCGAGACAGGAATTTACTGAGGGTCAGACTTAGTTTTTGAACAGCTTCAGAAGTGGCGTATCCGTATTTTCCATCAATACCTTGGTTTTGATCAAGGGTATTATTGAGTCTGGTATCAATTTTTTTAAGGATTGATTGGAGTGTTTGTATGTTTGCTTCTCCTGTGTGGATAGCATGAAGAAGAAAACGAATTTCTTCTGAAGAAGGCATGGTTCCGTCAAGAGACTGAGTAGATAGAGCTTCTGTGATAGCATCTTGAATACTTTGAGGAGTGAGATCAGACACTTTCATTTTTTGGAAATCAGTTTTTATCACATCAGCACGTTGAATTATTTCTCCATTGAGAAGAAGACCTTCATCGGGTATAAACCGAGTATGGTCATCCGACAAGTATTGATAAACAACACCTGTTTTCTCTGGGTCTAAAACATCTATTGTGATGGTTTTATTTTTTTCTTGGAGGAGTATCTCTACGTTATAAGAAAGATTTTTTAGGTCTTGTACCGCTTTATGAATTTCAGAATTACTTTCTAAAGTTTCAAGCAGTGGTTCGAGTTCTTCATCAAGGATTTTTTGAATGATGTTTTTGTTTTGTGTGAAACTTTCTTGGTGAAGCTGAATAATGGTATCAACAATTTTTTGAATTTTTTGTTCTTGTGTCTGTTCTAGAGGTTGTGAAGTTGTATCTACATTTTTTTCAGGAGATTGGTGTTGAAAAATGAATCGGGAGAGGGAATATTCCATAGGAAAAGAGATGAGCATAGATGGTTTATTATCATATTATTATACTATAAAAAAGAAGAAATATCAAGAGCGTCAATCAAAGTTGGAATCTGGAATTTTGAATCTTGAATCTGGAATGAATCACAAGTAACACAAAAATCACAAGGCTGTGCACCACCTCGTGATTCCTGCGATTCCCCATAATTTCTAATTCTGAAATCGGAGCCTTCACTGCGCTTCCACCATATCTCGTAGTGGTTTTCCAACAGATGCTTCGTATTGTGATGGAAGTGACCAGATTTCTCCTTTTTTTTCGTTTCCAGCAGAAATACCAAGCTCCGATCGAGCGCAAATCATGCCAGAACTTTTTACACCTCGAATATCTCGTTCTTCTATAGAAAAATCGTCTGATAATTCAGATCCAACACATGCCACAGCTACAATCTGCCCCACAGAAACATTGATACCACCACATAGAACCTGTAACGGATCGCTACGGCCTACATCAACTTTTGTTACTTTTACTTTTGTTATTTTTGCATCAGGGTGTGCTGATACTTCAAGAACTTTTCCAATGAGAATGCGGTCGTCTAAAGACCGCACAATGGCGTGGTCTTCTTCTGTTAATTCATTTGACTCATGAGCAGAATGACATCCGCCACCACCACAACATGACTTTTTTTCGGGTTGAGGTGCGTGAGAACCACAACATCCTGAATGCGAAGATTCGCTTTTACAGCATGATTTCTTCATGCCAAAGAGTTTTGAAAAGAATCCCATGTGAATACAAATATTAAGAAATAGTCTTCCCAATTATTCTAGGCATAAATATTTTTTGAGGCAAGTAAAAGTGATGCATTTCTTTTTTGCACTCGTTGCAATAAAATACTATAATTGTTGCGATAATGACAAGACAAACACAAACATATAAACTCTTTTTTCAAGCGTATACACTCCGGTTATTTATCTGGGGAAGCTTTGTTTTATGCGCTCTTTTTCCTATTGTATACGCTCAAACATGGGACGATGTTGCGAATGAAGCTTGTTTTTCGAAGTATTCATTTTTTGAAAATACAGAATACGGAACCGTGAAAGTAAATATTCATTCCTCCCCAGACCTTTTCTTCGTTCATCAAAATACGATTCAAGCCCTCAGTCTTTTAGAAAAAGGAATCCAAACAAATGTGAATTATCAAGCTCTTTGGAGTCAAGGAAATACCACTTCTTTACAAACAGCAACACTCCAAGATAATAATTATCAAACAGCTCTTTCTTTTCAGTTTATGCGAGAATATCCGGCACGATTATTACTCGATATGAAACGAATTCTTGATCCACAAAAAACGTTTATTCGACTTCAGTTTTCAGGTAATTATGTGCCGTATTATTTCGTATCAAGTGACAATCAGAATTTTCAGCAAGTGAAAAATCCTGAACAGCATGCGTTTCGGTATCTTCTTATTCAGTTCGAACCAATCACTTCTTTCGCATTTGAAGAAGATCAGGATCGTCTCATGGTTCATGATATCCGAGTATGGGAACAAGAAAAAGATACGTATCTTCTTCGCCTGAACGATTTAACAGGTGTGCATATATATCAAAACTATACTTGTGAACCTCAAACACTTTTTCCAGCGATTCATAATCGAAATACCACGAATCCTCCTCCTTATAGAGTGAGTATTGCAACGCCTATTTATAATCCTGTGCTTGAAGAAAATCCTCATTTTATATCAGATCTAGATAAGGACGGAGTTTTAAACCAAAAAGATAATTGTCCATTTGTGCCGAATCCTCGTCAAGAAGATGTAGATAGCGATGGACTTGGAGATGCTTGTGATTATAACCCAAATGAACGACATTTTTTTGATATTGATACCGATGGAGATGGAATAGGTGATAGTATTGATAATTGCCGAGATATTTATAATCCGTATCAAGAAGATAAAGACGGAAACGAAATAGGGGATTTGTGTGAAGATTCAGATGAAGATGGTATCATCGGACTTCGTGATAATTGCGTGTATACAGCCAATCCAGATCAACGAGATGTGAATAATAACGGGGCCGGGGATGCGTGTGACTCTGATCTTGATGAAGATGGAGTACCAGATGTTCTTGATAATTGTCCATATGTATCGAATGCTGACCAACGAGATATAGATCTTGATGGGATAGGGGACGTGTGTGATAACTGTGAAATCTACAACCCTGACCAAAAAGATCAAAATTATACCAATAGAGGTGATGCGTGTGAAGCCCGAGAAAATCATGCTCGGCAACACGATTTCGATCGGGATGGTGTTTTGGATTTTACTGATAATTGTTTTTATGTGCCGAATGCTGACCAACGAGATACTGATAGTGATGGAGTAGGAGATGTGTGTGATAACTGTATTCAAGTTTTCAATCCGAATCAGAATGATTTTAATTACAACGGAGTGGGGGATGTTTGTGAAGATAGTGACGGTGATGGTATACAAGGTATAGATGATAACTGTATTCATATTCCAAACCCAAACCAAGCAGATTTCAATGATGATGGAGTAGGGGATGTATGTGACGATAATGATCAAGACGGTATTGCGAATGGTCTTGATAATTGTGTAGATGTCTCAAACCCTCGGCAAGAAGATATGGATAGTGATGGTATTGGTGATGCCTGTGATGAAGAAGATAATCGATGGTTTATGAACCAATGGGTGTGGATTTGGAGCGTGAGTATTCTTTTTGTAGGGACTCTGATTTGGTATTGGTATTACAAAAAGTTTGTGTTTCGGTTGCCGTTTCAAAAACAAAAAAAATAAGAGAACTTTTTTCGAGAAGCTTGAGTGTGTTTAAAACCATTGGCTTCTGCTTGATTCTTTCTTTGCTTTTTACTACATTACTGTTCGTATGAAAGTTTCGCTTCTTTGGCTTCGTGAGTTTGTGGATGTGCCTGAAGAAAATCCTCATTGCATTGGTGAAAAATTAACACTCCATACGTGTGAATTAGAAGAAGTAGTGTCATTACAAAACCAGTTTAAGCATTGTGTTACTGGAAAAGTACTTGATATCGTTGATCATCCACATTCTGAAACACTTAAAAAAGCAGTTGTAGATACTCATACACATGGACTTCGATCTATTCTTTTTGGAGAAAGTCTTCCACTTCAAAAAGAGATGATTGTTTTTGTGGCTCTTGAAGGAGCCATTCTTCCCAATGGTATGAAAATCGAAAAACGAACCATGGGGGGCGAAATATCAGAAGGGATGATTTGTGTCGGAACAGAAATTGGATTTAAAACCGATGCACTTATTACTTTTCCTTCCGATACTCCACTTGGAATTCCTGTGTATGAAGCAGAACCGTTGTTTGCAGACACACTTCTTGATATTGATAATAAAAGTTTAACGCATCGTCCTGATATGTGGGGCGTTCATGGGTTTGCTCGTGAATTATCGGCTCTTTATAATGTTAAAAAAAATATACCGTTTTATTCTGTTCCAACAGAAATAAATAACACCTCCCTTGATCCGTTTCCTGTTCGTATAGATACAGATTATTGTCATCGGTTTTGTGCGGTGAGTCTTTCGAATGTGTGTAATGATGTTTCTGATTTGCGCACAACAGTTCGCCTTGAAACACTTGGAGTGCGTTCAATATCATCATTGGTTGATATCACAAACCTTATTCTTTTAGAGTATGGTCAACCAATGCATGTGTTTGATGCTTCGAAAATTCAAGGAGGAATAACTGTTCGACAAGCACAAAAAGGAGAAACTCTTCTTGCTTTAGATGGAGAAACTTATCAGCTAGAACCTTCAGATATCGTTATTGCAGATGATGAAAAAGTACTGTCTATTGCGGGTATTATGGGAGGGATGCACTCAAGCGTTACAAAAGACACAACGAGTATTGTTTTTGAGTCAGCCCATTTTGATCCAGTACGTATTCGAAAAACATCAGCTCGACTCGGACTTCGTTCAGAAAGTTCAATGCGATTCGAAAAAACACTTGATCCAAACAATTGTATGCCAGCGCTTCTAAAAGCATTAGCGTTTTTAGAAAAACAATGTCCCAATAAAGTTTTTACTTCATCAATAGCCGATCATTATCCAAAACCGTTTCCAAACATTGATATACACATTTCCCCTGATAAAGTGAGATTGGTTTCCGGTATTGCTGATATAACTGATGATGAAATGATGCAGATTCTTTCTCGTCTTGATTTTGAGGGAACAAAAACTCAAAAAGGATTTCATGTGCAAGTGCCATCATTTCGAGCTACAAAAGATATAGCTTTAGAAGAAGATATTATTGAGGAAATTGTGCGTTTGTATGGGTTTGATCGGGTTCCTTCAAAACTTCCTTCTTTGCCAGTTCGCGTTCCGACACCATATCCATTGCGGTCATTAGAATGGAAATTACGAGACTTTTGGTCGCTTTCAGGGTTTCTGGAAGTGTTTCAGTACTCGTTTGCAAACCAAGCAGATAAAGACTTTTCAGAAAATGGAGACGAGTTTGTGAGCATTAAAAACCCGTTGTCATCACAACAAGCTTTTTTACGTACAAACTTAGTGAGTAATATGATTAAAAACCTTGAATCTGAACTGAGAACGCATAAAAGTATTGCCTTTTTTGAAATAGGGCGTGTGTTTTTGAATCAAACGAATACTTCTCCTCGAGAAGAACCACGTCTTTGTGTTTTTATGGCTGATATGCAAAAAGACGAAACAGATATGTTTTTTGATCTTCGATCACATCTTGATTCACTGGCGTCTTTTGTGTCGCAAGAATTTGAGTTTGAACCGTCAAAAACGCCACTACCATATGCTCATCCGAATAAACATGCTCGTATTGTGTGTCAAGACGTGCATATCGGAGACCTTTTTTGTATACATCCACAAAAGCATTCCATCCAAAATGCTTCTTTAGTATGTGCAGAAATACAACTCGAACCATTATTGTCGACACTCTCGAGTCCTCAAAAAAAGTATGTGCCAATATCTGCGTATCCTGTGTTTTTGCGAGACATATCAATATTGGTGCCATCTCGAACGCATATGCGTGATGTTGTGAAGGTGATTCGTTCTTCGTCTTCATATATACAAGATATCCAGTTATTTGATGAGTTTGAAGACGAAACACATATTGGAAAAAATATAAAAAATCTTTCGTTTCATCTTACATTCGGATCTTCTCAAAAAACACTTCGAGATACTGAAGTTGAATCAGATTTCGAATCGATTGTTTCTGCACTTTCAAAGAATTTATCAGCTCAACTTCGGGGGAAAACGTCTTGATTTTCTTTTTGTTTTGAGTACTCTGTCTGCATAATTTGATTGTTTGTTTCTCAATGACAAAGAAAAAAAATAGTTTACTGACCGGCATGATTGTTGGTGGAGCCATTGGTTCGGTTTTGTCTTTGCTTTTCTCAAGTAAGAAAAATAGAAATATAGCTCATCAATACACAAAAAAAGCGTATTCTCGTGGACTTTCCACGGCTGAAAAGTTCCTCAAAAAATACACCCAAAAAAACAAATCGAAATCTTCTGATACACAAGATGAATAATATGTCTTCTCCTCAGTTCTCTCCTTTAGATTCTGATGATCCTGAACCCTCGGGATATATACTCTCTCCTCGAACAGATATACACGATGCCTTTATTGCTTATTTAGACCGGTTGTCTGAATATATTCAGTATGCATCAGAATGCAAACGTTCAAACAGCGTTCCTCGATCTATTGTGCTTGAGCGAGTTCCAGAATATATCCGTTTTGTAGAATGCATAGCTTCTTATTTTCCTCAGGATTTTATCCCTTATGAAGAAGGAAATCGGATTGTGCGCCCAGAGAGTCATTTACCGTCTGTTTTTTCTGTGTATCAACTTGAAGATATATATACAAGATTGAATGCGGGTGAGACACATCAAATGATTCTAAGAGAGTTTTTATTTCCTCTACAAAACAGGTATCCACAACTTTTTTATGCATCTTCTGTAGCACCAGAAACAGAACCAATTCGAAAAAAAGTATCATCATTTGTTTCTTCTTTGTTTTCGTTTTAGTATAGATATTGATTTTCTTATTATTGTATGAAACAAACGAAGAAAAACAAATATCCATCAACTATCGAAAATTCTCTTGATCTTCATGGATTTTCTACTACAGAAGCTCTATTTGCCGTAGAACATTTTCTTTGTGAGGCACAAAAAAAGAACCAAAAACGAGTCAGTATTATTACTGGGAAAGGAAACCGATCTGCATTGAAACCAGTTTTAAAACCAGCCATTCAGGACTATTTAGTACAGAATAATTTTTCTTTTCGTGATGCAAAATTACAAGAAGGAGGTAGTGGGGCTTTTGTCGTTTCTTTTGATCATCTATGAATACTCAACAACAAAAACTCTATCATCTTTTAGAAACACTTCCTCATGGAAAAATAACAACCTATGCTCGTTTAGCAGAACAGCTCGGAAATAAAAAACTGGCTCGTGCTGTTGGAAAATGGTTGTCTTGTTATCCTTACTGGAAAACGGGCAATTGTTATCGTGTTGTTCGATCAGATGGTTTTCTGGGCGGATACAGAGGGAGTGAAGATGAAAACATGGTGCAAAAAAAACGCATCAAGCTTGAAGAACTTGGATGCGTTTTTGATAGTCATAATCGCATTGTAAATATGAACGATTTTCTCTAATCAATCATTTCTAAAACTCGATTCTCGATTTCTTTTTGTAAATCTTTAGGTGTTTTGAGTACATCTGTTTGACATAACAATTCGTTTAAAAAATCTTCTTTTTTAAAGTCACCCTGTATTTGTGCTTCTATACGCTCGGTTTCGAGTTGTGCTTGAGAATACCCAGCATATTGAAGAAAATAGTCTGTGTTTGTTTTTTCAGGCTGTGAAAATGAATTCATGAAAGAAAAAAGGTTATTGTTGATCAAACTTTATGCTCAATAAAAATAAATGTCAAGTTGTTCTTTTTTATGAAATAATCATAATACCCAAAGATTTATAAGATTTATCTGTTATGCAAGACATTATTTGTTCGTATTTGCAAAATCATATCAATATAGAACTCGTTGATTTGATTGATTTCTCACCTGTTCCAAAAGGACAAAAAGGAGACAAGGCTCTTACGTTTTTTCGTCTGGCACGTCACACAAACACAAATCCTGATGAATGGATTGAAAAAGTACAGAATATACTCAAGCAGTCACCAGATATAGAAGACCTTTTGGTGTCGGGCAAATATCTCAATGTTTCGTTTCGAAACGAATCGTTTTTCCGATCAGTGTTTGCGACTGAACTTTCGTTTTCACATACCCAAAAAAATATTGTACTTGAGTTCTCAGGGCCTAATACTAATAAACCGCTTCACTTAGGTCATATGAGAAATCATGCGCTTGGTATCTCTTTGTCTTGTATTTTAGAAGCAGTGGGAGCGACAGTGCACAGAGTCAATATTATTAATGATAGGGGCGTACATATTTGTAAATCATTGCTTGCGTATCAGCTGTTTGGTAACGGAGAAACACCAGAATCAGTCAGTAAAAAACCAGATCATTTTGTGGGAGACTATTATGTTCGATTTGAACAAGAATCAAAGGAAGACGAGACCCTAAAAAATAAAGTGCAAGAGGTACTTCAACAATGGGAAGAAGGAGATGAATCAACTCGAGCCTTATGGAAAAAAATGAATGAATGGACTCTTGCTGGACATGCTCAAACATACACAAGACAAGGCGTTCAATTTGAAAAAGTCTATAAAGAATCGGAAACGTATTTACAAGGCAAAACTATTGCCGAAGAAGGAGTTCAAAAAGAAGTGTTTCAACGCCGAGATGATGGAGCTATCGTCATTGATCTTACTGATGCAAAGCTTGATGAAAAAGTCGTTTTGCGTGCTGATGGAACCTCTATTTACCTAACGCAAGACTTAGCTGTTGCCGTGCAACGAGATACGGATTTTCATCATCCAGATGAAATGATTTATATTGTTGCTGATGAACAAAACTATCATTTTCAGGTTTTATTCTTGTGTCTTGATCGATTAGGCGTTTTGGATACAGACCGATTATTTCATTTAGGATACGGTATGGTGCATTTACCTACTGGGAGAATGAAATCACGAGAAGGAACAGTGGTTGATGCTGATAACTTAATGGATGAATTGTCTGATAATGCGTTTGAAAAAGTGCGAGAACGAAACCCAGAACTTTCAGAATCAGAAGCTCGTGCTATTGCTGAATCAATTATGAACGCTGGATGGAAATTCTATCTGCTTTCTTGTGGTCCTAAAAAATCAATTACATTTGACCCAGAAGCTTCTTTAGCTTTTGAGGGAGCGACTGGTCCGTATTTGCAATATGCGGGAGTTCGTATTAAATCACTTTTGCGAAAATCATCAGTTTCATTGTCTGATGGATTTCATATGGATTCTTTAGGCTCAGAAGAAAAAGAACTGGGTATCAAAATACTCGAATGGAAAGAGGTGCTTTTTAAAGCCGCTCATCATAAAAATCCAACCTATATTGCGACCTATTTGCTTGAGCTTGCACAAGTATGGTCACGGTATTATGCAGAAACACCAATTCTGAATGCGTCTGATCAAAAAATTGTTATAGCTCGACTTTCACTCGCTCAAAAAACATTATCAGTTCTTGAACATGGACTCCGATTACTCGGTATATCAGTCCCTGAAAAAATGTAACTTGATTTTTCCCTTTTCTATTTTATAGTGTGCATATGTTGTTTCACAGTACTTGGGGGAATCTTCTATGAAGATATTTTTTTTCTTCTTTTTTATTCTCATTATTATAGGTGTGGATGGGTTCCTATGGTGGTTGATTTTTCACCATCCAGTTTACTATGTAATGTTAATGGCATTTTTTTGTGTCGCTGTTCCCGTTCGATGGAGGATAACCGATTGGTTTTCTTCACGACGTATTTTATGACATATGCGCTATTACTCTAGAGTAATAGCGCATTTTTCTTTGGAGAAAGGAGTAGTTTTGGTTTTTTTATATCAGGATATGTTTTGAGTAGTGGGATATCGTCGATAGATATTTTTCCAATATAGAGGTCTTCAATTTTTTTCCCTTTTGATATATACGCTTCTATATCTTGGTTTCCTTGAAAATACACCGCATCTTTTGTGAATGATTGTTTTTGTGAAGTATCAGTAAGCCCTCTTTTTGATCGTAAACACATTTTCCATGCTCTTTTGTCATCAAACTGGTACTCTTTTTTTAAGGAATGAAAGAGGTCTAAGAAAGACATTGATTGTCCTTTGTAGATAGCAATTACTTGATGTGCGGGAGAAAGATATTTTGTGCCTAATTGGAGTCCTAGTTGGTTTTGGTTCCAAATAGCAAGTCCTTCTTCTGTTCGTAAATACCCAGCTGTTCCACGTTCAAATATGCGAAATCTCTGATTTCGTCCATTCTCGAACCGAAAAATATGAGTGCCTACTTCGTGTACTAAAAGCGCTTTGAGTCTGTTTTCTTTAAACACGGCTCCGTCTCGTAACAAAATATTGCCACCTTTTGTTACTTGAATATCAGCCACACTTTCATTAATAATTTTTATGTTCCAGTGTCCAAGATTATATAAGTTGAGAAACTCTGTAATTATTTTTCGGGAACTTTTTATATCCAGTTCTTTACTTGGGTCCTCAATGAGGGGATTCTTTTTACAGAATTGAATCGCTTCTTTATACGTTTTTGTTGATACACGACCAAACATTTTTTCACTGGCGTCTTGAAAGAGGGGACTTCCAATGTTTTGAATAAGATGAATTTTTGAATGTAATTCTTGTACTTTTGCCTCAAATAAACAAAACAAAGGATGGTTTATTTTTGGTATTTTTTTGAGTTCTTTTTCAAAATAAGACAAATCATCGGTCACGGGTTTGTAAACAAACTTTGGTGAAAATTCAGGATTACGCAAAAAAAGTTCTCGTTGTTCTTCTAAGTTTTGAGGGTTTACATGACGAAGTAAATTAATATTGCGTTCCATTTCAAACACTTTTTCATCAAGTTTTATCATCATCTTTTCATCCAGTTGTGCTGTCAATGGGTTGCCAATGGGGTGTGCTGGTTTCTTGTTGGGGTCTATATAAAAATCGTGTAAAAACTTGCTCGCGAGAATAATATCGTGTTCTTGTGAGTCAGATTTTTCGACTGGTAATTTTAACCTTTTTTTCCCAATAGTTATATCAAGAACTCCTCCTGAATAGAGTGTTGATCGAATCGTGTTTTTCTCTGCCAATGTATCAATATGAGCAATAAGAGGAAGTGGTTTTTCCATATTTACAATCACAGATTCTGTTACACCAATTACTTCTTTTATTTTTATTGAATCTGTTTTTTCAGCTGTAACTTTTTGTGTAAATAGAGTTTTCGCTATTTCAACGCCTTCTTCGGGGGTTTTTATTTTTAAGTCATGAACTTTTTCGAGTCTTCTTTTTAAAGGTATTTTATTGGCGACTTGTATTTTTAGTCCGGGGAGCGTGTTTATTTCTAATACTTTTAATCCGGTTTTCGTGAGTACAAAATCAACACCAATATACCCAATGCCTGTTGTATTTTGTATTTTCGCACCATTAAGTAACAGTTCATTCCAATGAGGAACATGAAAACCAGAAACAGAGTTTCCGTTTGGCATTCTTGATATGCTTTTTACATATTGTGCTGCGCGAGTAGTGATACCCGTTCCAATATCTATTCCAACACCAATCCCCCCGATTTCCATATTTGCTTTTCCATCAGAATCTTCGGTGGGTATACGAATCATAGCCATAATAGGAACCATATTAAAGACAATCAATCGAATATCGGGAAGTCCTATGTCATTGAAATATCGCAGCGATGGATGTTTTTCGAGTTTTTCTTCGAAGATAATAACATCATCAATACCAGAAAGTGAGTATTTCCCATCTAATATGGCTACACAGTGTTGAAAAAGTCGTTCAAGGTTGAGTGTTTTTCCTGATGAAGTAATCCAACGGTCTTCTTTTCGTTTTTCTATAATAAGAATTCCGTTCCCCCCCCATCCTTTATTGGGTTTTAAAACAAAAGTATCAGGGAGGTTTTTGAAAAATGCAGGTGTGAGTTCCTTATAGCTTTTTATAACATGGTATGTTTTTGCAACTTTTATATTACGGGACTCTAAAAAATTTTTCGTATATATTTTATCATTTGCTAATTTTTTATGAGCCCTTGAGTTATATTTTTGGATATACAGTAAATTTCGGGCATTAAGTCCTAAAATATCTGTCGTATGAGTCAAAAAAGGAATCATGGTAGGGGAATCAGTTTATTCTTCTTGGTTGTCTTCTTGAAAAAGTGTTCGAAATTTTATGTATTCACTTATTCGAAGCCCTGTAAATGTTCCAAGCCAGATAGTTCCGATAAGAGGAATCAAAATAAGTTCTGGAATAGAAATAATACTACTTTGTACCCATTCCCATACAACAAAAATATATCCGATGAGAGACACAACAATAGTTTCGGCTGTCGCTAAAAATGCACGAAACATTCCACTGCTTGATTGGGTAGAAATAAATTTCTCTGAAAGTGATACCATCATAAGCATTGGGAATATTGTCAGCGTGAGGTTAATGGGTGTTTCGAAATAAATAGCCAGTCCAAGAACGAAAAAAAACAAAATCGATAAAACACTAAATAAGAGACTTACTTTGGGAATATAGAGAAGATCTACTTTTTCAAAGATAAGACGAATGATATAACTCACAATCATAACTGATAAAAAAACAAAGAGTCCAAACCAAAACCCGAGAATCAAAAAACTAAGGCTGAGCATTAAAGGGGTATAGACCCCAAAAGTAGAAATACCAACAAATTGACGGAAAAACGCAATGATAAAAGCAATCATTGGAACGGCTAAAAGGAGGTAAATCACGTTTTGTGAAATTCCATTGGTCACAAAATAACTCGTCAGGTTAGAAAGAATGAGTATTTTTGAAGTGGCAGATCTTTCGTCAACAATAACATTTTCAATTCGTCGCTGTTCTATTATTTTTAATGCTTGGCTTGGGTCAACATTTTTAAATAAAATATTTAAACTACTCGGACGGGTTAAAAGTATAAAGTTGGGTTTTAATATAGAAAAAACAGGTTGTAATGATTTTCGGGAATTGGTGAGAGAACCTTCTGCTAGTATCTGAACCCATAATTTTTCACGAATATTAAATCGATTTTCTTCCGACAACTTTTGCCACCATTGTCCGACATTTTGAAGGGCCCTTGTGGAGCTTGTATAGAATATAATAATTTCTGATTCAGAAAGACTCGTTACGTTCTCTTGTAACCGTCGAATAAAATCCTCTTCTGAAGAAAACCCAGACCCTGATTCATACGTAATGGTTCGTAAATGAATTCCGTTTGTACCAGCTTGGTATAGTATTTCAGTGGGATCGGTTGAGTCAGTGATTAGTGTTCCTATGCGATCATAAACAATAATTTCTTGTGCGAGTGATTCACTTCGGCGTCCTTGTGATACCTTGAGTTTTACTGTGTAGAGTCCGGGTTTTGTATAGGTGTGTCTTACATTACTTCCCCAAGCAAGAGGGGAATCATCACCAAAATCCCATGCATAATTTGCTTGCCCAGAAGAAGGTGACATAAGCCGTGATGATGAGGCATCAAAAGAAGCTTCATTATGCAAAGCAATATGGGAAGGAATCTTCATTTCAGGAATAATACGTTCTTCCTCGAAAACAGGACCTATGGTTGTTTGTGGGAGTGGGGTGGTGTCTTCTTGTGCAAAGAGTGTGAGGGGAAGAGTAAGGAAGAAAGCTGTTATAATGTGTTTTTTCATGTCATAATGCAGTATAGAAAACTTTTTTTTTGTGTCTAATCAATTGAATTTCTTCATCTTTCCCGTTATGCTCTTTATATGAATATACAAATTTGTAGAATCGATAAAACACTTCCGTTGCCGCAATATGAAACAAAGGGATCTTTTGCTTTTGATTTTATTGTACGTGAAAAAACAGTGATCCCTCCTCGAGGAATTGCACTTATCCCCGCGAATGTTATTATTGCTTGTCCAGAGCATCTTGCATTACTCATATTACCTCGTAGCTCATTAGCTCGTAAGAAGCATTTACTTATTCCAAACGCCCCCGGACTTATCGATGCTGACTATCATGGGCCAGAAGATGAAATTCGAATTCAAGTTCTCAATATAAGTGATCAGGAAGTTTTTGTTGATCGAGGTGAACGTATCGCGCAAGGACTTTTCGTCCATGTTCACAGAGCTGAATTTGAGGAATCACATGTTCCAAAAGGTGATTCTCGAGGAGGGTTTGGTTCGACGGGATAGTGTTTATTGATTGAATATAAGTTGTAAACATTCTAGAAACGCTCCTTTTGGGTTTTGATAAACATGGTTCTGAATTGTTTCAAACTTGTTTTTAAAAGAGGTATCGATTCTTTCTGATTCCCAATGGCTTTGAGCATATCCTTCTTGAATAACTTCTTTATTGATATGAATTTCTGTTTGAGCTTTATCAAACAGAGGGAGATATATATGGCGAAGAAGGTTTCTATTTCTATCTATATTGGTGGATTCTCTCTTTAAGAATACAGTTTTTCCTTCTATTCGAGAACGAAGATATTTTTTTGATAATTGCGCAAAACATTGTTCAGCTTTGTTTTCGCTTTTTAAAGAAGGAACGCGAAGTCCTAAGAGAGCAATGCGAATACCATTCTCAATTTCTATTACGTTTCCAGTGATCACTTTTCGTACTTTTGCGGTACTTATGGGAGCATAATAAGAATGAGCTTTTTTATCAAACGATCGTTTCCATTGTGTTGGTTGTTTTTCGATTCGATACTCTTTTTCGCAATGAGACCATATTCCGCGTTTATATTTTTGAGCTTCTTTTTCTGCTTTTTCCCAGCGTTTTTGTTCGGCGTTTGAAACAAATTCAGATTTTTCTATGCGACCATATCCTTGACGCAAAAGCCACTGAGTAAAATCGTATTCTTTGTTTACTCGAAGAGCAATAGTTGATACATTTGGTGATGATTTCAGTATTTTTTTTTGTGTTTCATTGTTATTTATATGGTGTGCTATATGAAAATTGACTCGTTGAGATATGCATTTAAACGAAAGGTCGTTTGAATATTTATGAGCGATTTTTATCCCGTGAAGTTTGTATTTTTGGAATGTTGGACGTTCGATAAAAACTTCTTCTTGTAAGGAATGAAGTTCAAAAGGATTCCATTGTGAGAATACTCTATTCGTGGAGATCATTGCGCTCAAAAAGATCAAAACAAGTTGTATTGTTTTTTTCTGTTTTTTCGTTGAGTATTTCTTTTTTTTGATTATCATGCCACTATAATTTTTTATCTATTTGCATTCTTATGTCTACCCCGTATACAAAAAAACCCGGATCAAAAGTTGAGTTTTCCCTTACTATTGAAGAAAAAGCTATTCAGTCTGAAATGAAACCCGTGCTTGAGCATTTCCGAAAAGATGTATCGGTTAAAGGGTTTCGAAAAGGTCATACGCCTGATGACATGGTGATTGCTTCTGTTGGGCAAGACCGTATTTATTATGAATCACTTCATCGAGCTGTGAATAAACAATACCAAGAATTTATATCTCAAAACAAATTAAAACCAGTTTCTGAACCACATATTCATATGGATGAGAAAAAAGCAACACCTCCATTTTCATTAAAAGTAACAGTGGAGGTTTATCCAGAAGTGAAAGTAGGGGACTACACAAAAATAACTATGAAAAAACCATCGGTTTCTATTGTTCAAGATGAAATTGATATGGTTATTCGGAATATATTAAAAGAACGAGGCGTATTACAACCTGTTTCTGGAAAAGCTGAAAAAGGACATATTGTGACGGTTGACTTTGAAGGAAAAGATGAAAAGGGGAATGTTCTCCCTGCTACTGCTGCGAAAGATGTTGTGTTTGAGATTGGGTCGGGTCAGTTTTTAGAAGATTTAGAAAACGCTTTTGTGGGTATGAAAGCTGGTGAAGAAAAGAAAGGCGTCAAAGTTTCTTTCCCAAAAGATTACCATGCTCAAGATATGGCTGGTAAAAAGATTCCGTTTGATATTCGCTTAATTGAAGTGCGAACATGTGATGTTTCTGCTTTAACGGAAGACATTATTCAAGAAATAGTAGGAGAAAAAAAACCCGTATCAGAGTTTCGATCTGATATCGAGAAAGTTATTACAGAACGTCAATTACAAGAAGAGCAGAAGAAGTGTATTGACGAGTATACAAAAAAATTAGTTCCACTTGTGAAAACGGATTTACCTGAGTCTTGGATTGAAGATGATGTGAACGCAAAAATAAACAATATTAAACAATCGCCTCATTTTCAAAAAAATCCAGATCAGTTTTGGAAATCTATGAAGAAAACAGAAGAAGATTTGCGAAAAGAGTTTCGAACTCCCGCAAAAGAATCATTACTTGTTTTCTTGGCGCTCTCTCATATTGTGGAAAAAGAGGGGATTGAGCTTGATAAAGATGAAATGGCTCATGCACAAAGTTTAGCACAGAAACAAGATGGAAAAGATGGAGCGTCACAATTGCCGCGATTTGTGTTTCACCTCAAAATTGACAAATATCTCAAGGGGCTTACACTTTAAACTGATTTTGATTTTCATTTTTTATGAAGAAATTCTTATTTATTCTTTCCGGTATCTTTGCTTCTATTGGAGTTGTTATTGCTCTGCAGAACGCAGCGGTGTATGACTGTACTTACCAAGTACTATTTGATCAGATTACCGGATCACTTCCCAAACCAATTTTTGTTATTTTCTTAATTGGGTTTTTATCAGGATTACCATTAGGCATGGGATTTATGGTTCGAAAAGCAAAAAGAGAAGATGTTCAATCATTAGAATTCTAAATATTTTGTTGTATTCGTATTCGTATTTGTATTAAAAATCGTTCTTCTTGAAAAAGGAGATATCGCCTCAAAAAAGAGTCTTTGCGTTGCAGAGGCTCTTTCTTTTGAATCTCTCTTTTTGATCTTTGTTTTTACTTTGTCATTACTTTGTATTTACTTTTTTTGTTTTTAAATTTATTGTTTTCGGCTTATTAAAGAGATTTTATGATTTTTTATTTCTCATTTTGTTGTTTATTTACTGTTCTCTTATTTTTTTCATGAACACAAATTTATTTTTCTTGTTTTTTTGTATAAAAAAATTATTCTTTCTATATATTTTTATTAAAAAAAATGGTTCATGTTTTATTTTTTTTATCAAAGTTTTCCTTTTAAATAAGCCTTTATTCGTTTTTTTGAAAAAAACTTTTGACATTTTTTTGAAAAAGAGGAATACTTTTTTTGAACTTTTCGTTTTGCACAAAAAAAATGCTCAAAAAACTTTTTGGTTCTGGATCTCGGGTAAAAATTCTGACACAGTTTTTTTCACACCCGGAAGATGAGTTTTTTATTCGAGAATTAACTCGAGTTCTCGACGAACAGATAAACTCTATGCGACGGGAGCTTGAGAATTTGGAAAATATTGGTCTTTTTAAATCAGTTGAAAAAAATAGAAAAAAGTATTACCGACTTAATCCGCATTTTCCTTTGTATCATGAACTCGCTTCGATTATACGAAAAAGCCAAGAAGAAAACGAAGAACTCTTAAAGAAAATATCAAAACTTGGAAATATTGATATTTTGATTCTTACAGGTTCTTTTATTGATAAAGACAAAATGGATATTGATGTGTTTGTCGTAGGAGATGTGAATAAAAATGAACTTCAATCTTTTTTAGATTCTTATTTTCCTGGGAAAACAATTCGTTTTTCACTTATGAATCGAGAAGATTTCTTGTATCGAGTGACACTCAAAGATAAATTTGTAAAAGATATATTTAAAGATAACGAAATTATTATTCTAAAAAATAAGCTCAAAAAAGACACGGTGGATTTAGTGCTGTAAATACGGTTAATTGGTTCTCTTTTCTCTTCAATCTTGAAGCTGTATACTTCTCTTTTTGTGTACGGCTTTTGTTCTTAGAGTACAATCTTATGACCATATTCATCGCAAATAGAAATTTCAGCTTCAAGGGTAAGACCATAAACATCATATACTTTTTGTTTCCATTTTCGAGCTAGTTGGAGAATATCGCTTTGAGTGGCTTTTCCTTCTTTGTTGATAATGAAATTTGCGTGCTTCTCAGAAATTTGTGCCATGCCTATTTGATCGCCCTTAGCTCCAAGCGTATCAAATAATTGACCTGTAAAGTATCCATCGGGATTCTTGAAAAAACTCCCACCAGAACGACCTTTTGGATATTTCTCCCATCGTTCTTTTAGTAATGCTTGTGATGATGCAAGTGCTTCTGCGGGATCAGATTCTTCATGGAAACCAAATGTAGCTTTGGTGATACACCATTCGGGATGGTGCTTGAAAATGCTTTCTCGGTACCCAAAACCACAGTCCTTCTGTGATATCCTTTTCTGTAAGCCATATTCATCTCTATATTCTACTTCAATAATTCTATCAGAAGTTTCCATGCCAAAAGCTCCAGCATTACCTCTTATAAAGCCTCCAACGTTCCCAGGAATTCCACTTAATGGACACAAATCTCGAAATCCTTTTTGGTTTGTTTCCTCAATAAACTGTTGCCAGTTTTTTCCAGTTTCTACACAAACAATGTTTTTCGTTTTCCAATAGGTTTCCTGACACTGTAACAAAAATACTCGTCCACGAAACCCCTTATCTGAAAAAAGAGTATTTGAACCTTTTCCTAAAACAAAAAAAGGAATTTTTTCTTGTTGGGTCTCTGCCCATATTTCATCAAACCCATCTATTGTTTTAATGCTATATAATTCATCAATTAACCCTCCTACGCCATAGAAAGTAATGGTTCGAAATGAAACGTCTTTTTGTATACTTATGCTCATCAGAGACTATTGTAATAAAAACAAAAGATAAATTCTATTCTTTTTTCTTTTTTTTACTGTTTGACGAAAAAAAAATCATTTCTACAATAAAACTAGTTTTTTTATTTATTATTGTTTTTTTATATGAAACTTCAGTCTCTATTTTTCAGTGCATTTGCAGTGTTTTCACTTCTTATTGTGGGGTGTGCATCAAATGGAATTTCTCCAAAGAATTCATCAAGTGACCTCTCATTTGAAGAAGCAAAATTAATTGCTATTGATTTTATAAACCAAGACTTACTTCCCCCTGGACAAGCCGTAAAGGTTCAAAACTTTACTGATGAAGGTTCTCTTTATCGTATGGAAGTAGAAGTAAATGGACAAATATTACCCGCTTATCTTACAAAGGATGGAAAAACATTCTTTCCTCAAGCAATGGATATTGAACAAGTGCGAACTGAAAAAGCAACAGCGCAAAAAGCAGCTGACGAACAAAAACAACAACAATTAGGATCTATTCCAAAAGCAGAAAAACCAGTAGTGGAACTTTTTGTAATGAGTCATTGTCCGTTTGGAACACAGATGCAAAAAGGAATGCTTCCAGTGCTTGATGCTCTTGGTGAGAGTGTGGATTTTCAATTAAAGTTTAATACCTATGCTATGCATCAATATAAAGAATTGGTCGAGCAAAATCTTCAACATTGTATAAAAGAAGAAACTCCTGATAAGTTATTAACATACCTCGGGTGTTTCTTAGAAGATGAAAATTCTGAACGATGTCTTGGAGTTATCGAAGAAACAGAAGCGTCATATGACACTTGTTTGGCAGACCTTGAAAATGAGTTTAATACACTGGCTAATTTTGAAGATCGATCGACATGGATGGGGCAATTCCCTTCATATCCACTTTATCAAGCTGACAATGAAAAATATGGAGTTCGAGGGTCACCAACACTTGTTATTAACGGACAAGTGGTCACTACGGCTCGAGATTCAGCGAGTTTGCTTGAAACCGTATGTGCTGGGTTTGAAGATGCACCTGAGGCATGTGATACGCAATTGCCCTCAACACAACCATCTCCTGGGTTTGGATATAATACCAGTGCTGCCGGAACTTCGGCAACAACAGCGAATTGTGGGGTGTAAGTAATAGCTTTGTTCGTATCAAAAAACCTTCTGTACACAAAACACAGGAGGTTTTTTTGTTTTTGCTTGAATTTTCTTGTTTTTTGGAGTATAATGAACAGATGTTTCGTTTTTTAAATATTTTTATCTCATGAAAAAAGATACTCAGATTATTCAGAACCTTATTCAGTCATTACAAGCAACAAAAGCTTCTCTTTTAGCGGTTGAGAAATGGACAAAACTGCTTCAAGAAGATGCCGGTATCGAATCAATTTCAACGCAACCTGATCATCTGAGTATCTATAATGAAGCATCAGAGGACGAACGAGTCCTTGAAGGAATATTTGATGGTGTTCGTATGGTGGCAGATGATGGAGGTCAATTTCCAATTCCAGCGAATTATGCTTCAAAATCAAAACTCGTTGAAGGTGATCGATTAAAGCTTTCTATTAAACCAAATGGAGCTTTTATCTTTAAACAAATAGAAATGATTCCTCGCCGTGCAGTCAATGGAAAACTTATTCTCGATGGAAATCAATATAAAGTACTGACACCTCAGAGAGAATACAATATATTGTATGCGTCTGTTACTTTTTATAAAGGGAAAATAGGGGATGATGTAACAATCCTTATACCAGAAGAAATTGATGCAAGTTGGGGAGCGGTTGATAATATCATTCCAGCACATCTTGTTTCGTAATAGTTTTTCACAATAGGTTTAATTATTTGCTTTTCTTTTTGCTTCTTTTTAGAATGAAGAGTGTTTATAACTCTTCTTTTTTATGTACTCATTCTTTTTGTTTCTTGTTGCTATTGGAACTACGATTCCTGCACACGCTTCTTTTTCAGATGCTGATACTATTGAACAATGGGCATTACCGGCTGTAGAAACTCTTTACAATGAAGGTATTATATCTGGGAATGATGACGGTTCGTTTGCTCCAGATCGACCAATGAATAGAGCGGAATTTTCAAAACTTGTTGTGACCGCTACAAACGTCACTCGGTATTTGCCATTACAATCTCGATTTCCTGATATCCAAAAAGAAGATTGGTTTTTTGATTTTATAGAAACAGCTCGTCAGTATGGATGGGTTTCAGGATATCCAGATGGTACTTTTCAACCAGGGGGAACCATCAATCGTGCAGAAGTAGCAAAGATATTAACGCTTGCGTTTAGTATTCCTGTTGGAGATGTGCAAGAAGGTGACGATTGGAGTATGCCGTATTTTAGAGCTTTGTCTGATGCGCAACTGTTGCCTTATGGGGTAACCCTCGAAAATATTGATAAATCGCATACTCCTTCGCGAATTGAAATTACAGATCAGATTTATCGGTGTATGAAATATACAGGAAAACTGTCATCAGATGAGGAATCTTCTCAAACATCACTTTCTGATACTCAACTTCCCAGTACATTTGATCCGACTACAGAATCAAATCAAACGGATAGAGGAGACGTTACACCAACAACATCAGATGCCCCTCTGTATGAGTATACAGACACCATGCCACAAACAATGCCACTGAGTCCAAATGCAGGAACATTGTATGTGGAAAAAACATCATCTTTGGCTCGTCGAGTAACTCTTTCTAAAAATACAACAAATGTACCAGTTCACGCCATTACATTCCGATCTCAGTCGGGCACGGTTCGTCTTGGGGGGATGTATTTCCGTCTTATGGGAACAGCTGGTTCAGATGTGTTTAAGAATCTATGGCTTGAGTCAAATGACGAAACAGTGTCTGAAAAAATAAGTGTTGAAGGGGATATTATTTATATACCATTCAATCGGTCTATTACTATTACGTCGAGTTCTCGTCCGTTTGTACTGAAAGCCGATCTTGGTTCAACACCAACACCAAATGCGTTCTCAAGGTTAGTATTGTATCGTCCGGATTGGATTGATGCCAATACGGAGAAAAAAATAGGATTCTTTCCTTTAGGAGGTACGGATATATCATTACAATAAAACAATAAAAAAGAGGATATGGGAATTCCCATATCCTCTTTTTTTATTTCTTACGATCTATTTTTCTCCGAAGTCGACGGGGAATTTGAGGTTCTGGTGATGTTCCTCTGTTTTGTGTTTGGTTTGATTTCTGAAGTGATGAAATTGTGTTTTTTTGACTTTGACTTTGAAGTGTTGATATGATTTCTTGCGTGTTTGTATTCGCTTTCGAGTAATCAGCTTTTGTGAGTGTAATGCGTTTTTGAAACTCGATTCGAAACAAATTGTGTGTCACTCGTGTATTAATTTCTTCCATCATGGTTTTAAACATTTCAAATGCTTGTCGTTTGTATTCCATGACGGGATCTTTTTGTGCATACCCAGAAAGTGCCACTCTGTCACGCAAATGAGTCATTTCATTGATATGATTAAGCCATATTTCATCAATGGTTCTCAGTGTGACATACTTTGCTACTTTCAGGCTCCATTCTTGGTCGGCATCACTTTTTTTTGTTTCCCAGCTTTTGAGAAGATATTGTGTTAATGCTTCTTGTAGGTCTTGAGCGTAGGTGTGAGACTGGATAAGGTTTTCGCTGAAATCTTTTTCTTCATTATTATGAATATTGATGATGCTTTCTTTGATTTCCTCCTGATTCCATAACTCACTTATTTCTGGTGTAGGTGCGTGTATGGAAACAATTCGTTCAACAGTATTCTTGATAACCTGATGTATCGTTTCTTCAATATCGTCGTGAAATAAAATTTCTCTTCGTCGAGTATATATTTTTTCTCGATGAATATTCATAACATCATCGTATTGCACCAAGTGTTTTCGAGCATCAAAATGAAACCCTTCTATCTTTTTTTGTGCGTTTTCAACAGATCGAGAAATCATGTTGTTTTGTATGGGTTCATCATCAGGAATCTGTAATCGGTCCATAATAACAGACATTCGTTCTCCTCCAAACCGACGCATGAGGTTGTCTCGCATTGATATATAAAATTGAGTTATCCCTGGATCTCCTTGTCGACCAGCTCGTCCTCGGAGCTGATTATCGATTCGTCGAGACTCATGTCGTTCTGTTCCTAAAATTACGAGTCCTCCTAAGTCTTTTACTTCTTGGTTTATTTTAATATCAGTTCCTCGTCCTGCCATATTCGTCGCAATAGTAATAGAACCTTTTTGTCCAGCTTTAGCAACGATTTCAGCTTCTCTTTCGTGATGCTTTGCATTTAAGACTTCATGAGGGAGTCCTTCTTTTTGAAGTAAATGAGAAATAAGTTCTGATTGGTCAATGTTCACGGTTCCAATAAGAACAGGCTGTCCTTTTTCGTAAAACTCTTTTACGGCTTTCACCAGTGCTTTGTATTTTCCTCCTTCATTTTTAAATATCTGATCAGGAAGGTCTTGTCTCTGGATGGGTTTATTTGTTGGAATAACGAGTGTGTCGAGTTTGTATATTTTCCCAAACTCTTCGGCTTCAGTTTCAGCGGTTCCTGTCATTCCTGAAAGTTTTTCATAGAGCCTAAAGTAGTTTTGAAACGTGATAGTGGCGAGGGTTTTTGATTCTCGTTGTATAGTGACATTTTCTTTCGCTTCTAATGCCTGATGAAGTCCGTCAGAAAACCGTCGTCCTGGCATAAGACGACCGGTGAATTCGTCGACAATGATTACTTGTCCATTTTGCACTACATAATCTCGGTCTCGTTCAAAGATGACTTTTGCTCGTAATGCGTTTTCTATGTGATGAACCTCATCAAATCCTTTATCAGTGAAAATGTTATCGATTTTTAATTCTTTTTCGAGTTTTGAGATTCCAGCTTCAGATAACGTTGCTACTTTTTGTTTTGCATCAATGTTGTAGTCTTCGTTTTCTTTAAGAATTGGAATAACTTGTGCATATCGAACGTATTTATCAGTGGATTCTTCTGCAGGAGCTGAAATAATAAGCGGTGTTCTTGATTCATCAATTAAAATTGAATCAACCTCATCCACAATTGCAAAATGCAAATTGCGTTGCACGAGATCATTTGGGTCTTGTGCCATATTATCTCGAAGATAATCAAACCCAAACTCGTTATTGGTTCCATAAGTGATATCGTGCTGATACGCTTCTTTCCGTTCGGTATTGTCAGTACCACCAACAACAACTCCCACTTGTAATCCACAAAATTCGTATAAAGGACGCATCCATTCAGCGTCTCGTTGTGCGAGGTAATCATTCACGGTCACCACATGAACCCCTTTTCCGGTTAAAGCATTAAGAATAACAGGGAGCGTACAAACAAGTGTTTTTCCTTCTCCTGTTTTCATTTCAGCGATTTTTCCTTGATGAAGAATAAGCCCTCCAATGAGTTGTACGTCATAGGGGACCATGTCCCATGCTTGGTCTTTTCCACGAACAGGAAAAGATGAACCAATAAGCCTTTTGCAGGCGCATTTGATTCCTGCAAAAACTTTTTCAGTATAGAGATCTCTTTTTTGAGGGTCTTGTGATAACTCTTTTTTCCATTGAGCAAAAAGGTCTTTTAATTGACTGTCTGAGAGTTTGTCGTAATCCTTTTCGTATTGTTTGATGATATGAATAATTGGCTCGATTTTCTTTATTTGTCGTTCGTTGTAACTCCCAAAGACGGTGTTCCATATGTTTTGAAGCATTGTTGAATAATATAACAAAATATAATACGGCGTGATTCTACAGAAACGAGAGAAATAAAAAAGTTTTTTTCTTTTTTTGTTTGTTGTGTGTTATACTCAGAGTCGTTCTTTCTTTCTTTTTTTTATATGGATTTTGAAAAAATAATTGCTTTCGCTGAAAAACAAAAAGCCTCAGATATTCACATTGTTGTTGGTATGCCTATATTTTTGCGAATTGCACAAAATATGCTGCCTATTAAAGAAACAAATATTACGAAATTAGATATTGATGCCTTATTAAAACAATTGTTGTCTTCAGAAAATATGGCAACACTGAAAGAGAAAAAACAAACAGATTTTTTAACGATTACGAAAACAGGACTTCGTTTAAGAGGAAACGCATTTCATCAACAAAATGGAATATCTTTTTCGTTTCGGTTGATTCCACGAACAATTCGTCCACTTGATACTATTGGGTTTCCTGATTTCTTGCTCGAAAAATTACTCCATATGCGTCAAGGACTTGTTTTGGTTGTTGGACCTACTGGACAAGGGAAAACAACAACATTAGCAGCTGTGCTTCAAGAACGTATGCGTAATAAGATGGAACATTTAATTACCATAGAAGATCCAATTGAATATATTTTAGATAATGGAAAGGGGATTGTTCAACAACGAGAAGTTGGGCGTGATGTATTAAATTTTAAGTTTGGAATTGAGTCGTCTTTGCGGGAGGATCCAGATGTGCTTATGGTGGGGGAAATGCGGAACTTAGAGACCATTACATCCGCTCTTACTATGGCTGAAACTGGGCATGTGGTGTTTTCAACGCTTCATACGAATAATGGACCAGAAACAATTACCCGTATTATTGACGTGTTTTCTGAGTCTCAACAAGATCAAGTGCGGTCTCAACTCGCTTCTACCTTAAAAGTTATTATTTCACAAAGATTAATTCCAAAAGCTGATGGTGGACTGACGCTTGTATATGAGATTTTATCAAGTAATTACGCGGTACAAAACTATATTCGTCAAAATAAAATATTTCAAATTCCAAACGTACTGCAGACAGATTCGTCTGGTGAAATGGTGCAGTTTGAACAATCTCTAGCGGGGTTATATATCAATAAACAAATCACAAAAGAAGTCGCAGAAGCGTATTCTGATGATATCGATCAATTGCGTTCTATTCTCAAAGCGAATGGAATGTAAAAACGAAGAAAGAATCAAGAGAGAAAAATTGAAAAAAACAAAAAAATAGGAATACTAAAGACCATGACAGTTGGTAAAGATTTTGTAAATCTTCATACGCACTCGTATTATTCAATTTTGGAATCTTCAGCGAGTCCTGAGCGCATTTTGCAAAAAGCAAAATCGTTCGGGTGTCCAGCCGTTGCTTTGACGGATAATGGGGCTGGATATGGGCTTATAGATTTTTATGAACAATCAGAACGCATTGGTGATATTCAGCCTCTTTTAGGAGTAGAACTGTATATAAGTATGGATTCTCGGTTTGAACAACGTCCTAATATTGATGGGCATGAAGGGAATATTGTGCTTTTGGCTCAAAACAAAACAGGGTACGAAAACCTGCTCAAACTTATTTCGATTGCTCATTTAGAAGGGTTTTTTCGAAAACCTCGTATCGATTTTGAAGTGTTAAGTCAATACAATGAAGGCCTTATAGTGCTTACGGGGTCTACTGTTGGAAATGTAGGGAAACTACTAGAACGATTTGGTGAAGAACGAGCAGAATCATTTTTCGTACAACTAAAAGATATTTTTCAAGACCGATTGTATGGTGAAATTGTTGCTCGTTCTTTTGATGTACAAAAAAAGTTGAATAAATTTATTATACAACTATCTCAAAAGCATTCAGTAAAACTCGTTATAACTTCAGATGCTCGGTTTATAGAGCCTTCGGAAGAAGAAGCAACTGATACTTTGTATTGTATCGGTCAGAACTTAAAAGTGAATGATCCAAATCGGTTTCGGTTTGCAGAGAAGAATTATTTTCTTTCTTTTGAGGAAATGTGTGCTGTGTGTAGCGAATATATTGATGCGGATACACTTGAACAAGCTCGTGTAAATGCTTTAGATATTACTCAATCGATAACATTGCAGTTAGAGTTTGATCGTGATTTATTACCCAGTTTTTCTGTTTCGAAAGGGGAAACAGAAAGTTCTCAATTGCGAAAACTATGTGAAGAAGCTATTAAGAAGCGATATGGAACCTCAAATGAAATAGTTGAAAAACGACTTCATTATGAACTTTCTGTTATTGGGAAAATGGGGTTTGATGCTTATTTTCTGATTGTGGCTGATTTTATTCATTTTGCAAAACGCAATGGTATTGCTGTTGGGCCGGGGAGGGGATCGGCTGCTGGATCTATTGTGGCGTATTTATTAGAAATTACGAATATTGATCCGATTGGGTATGAGTTGCTTTTTGAGCGGTTTTTAAATCCTGAACGAATATCAATGCCCGATATTGATATTGATTTTTCTGATGAACGACGTGATGAAGTGCTTCATTATGTTATTGAAAAATATGGTGCAGAAAAAGTATCAAAGGTTTGTACCTTTGGAACGCTCAGTGCAAAAGCAGCTTTAAAAGATGTAGGGCGTGCGCAAGGGGTTCCATTTGCAGATATGAATGCGTGTACAAAACTGCTTCCCAATAAACCCGGATTTTCTTTAAAAGATGCGTTAGAGATATCAGAGTTTAAAAAACTCCTTGAGACGAATGCAAATATTCAAAAGGTGTATGATATTGCTTCTACACTTGAGGGGTGTATTCGTCATGTATCAGTACATGCGTGTGCTGTTATTATTGGAAAAGAGGACTTAACGCAGTATGTACCCATTCAACATGCACCAACTTCTGATCAATTAAAAATCACACAGTTTCCGTATCAGCAATTAGAGCATTTGGGGTTATTAAAAATGGATTTCTTAGGACTTAAGAACTTATCTGTTATTGAAAAAACGTTACAGCATATAAAAAATATTCATGGAATAGATCTTGATTTAAACGCTATTCCTTTAGATGACACAAAAACGTTTGAAATGCTTTCACAAGGGCATACAACTGGAGTGTTTCAGTTTGAGTCTGCGGGGATGCGTCGGTATTTAAAAGAACTTGTACCTACGGAATTAGAAGACTTGGTTGCCATGAATGCATTGTATCGTCCGGGGCCTATGGAATATATTCCAATGTATATTAAAGGAAAACATGATCCCAAGAGTGTAAAATATTTTGATCCGACACTTGAACCTATTTTAAAGAAAACATATGGAATTGCGGTATATCAAGAACAGATTATGAAAATTGCACAGGAGTTTGCAGGGTTTTCTTTGGGACAAGCTGATATTTTAAGAAAAGCGATTGGAAAAAAGAAAATGGATTTATTAGCAGAACAGCGAATGCGATTTATTGATGGTGCTGTTGAGCAAGGACACGAAAAAGAGAAAGCGGTGAAATTATTTGATGATATTGTCGTGCCGTTTTCGGGATATGGATTTAACCGATCTCATGCGGTTTGTTATGCAAGAATTGCTTATGAAACAGCGTATTTAAGAGCGAATTATCCGGTTTGTTTTATGGCCGCAATGATGACCACTGATCGGAGTAATACTGATCGTATTGTACTTGAGATGAACGAGTGTCATTCGATGGGGATTGATGTTTTACCTCCTTCTGTGAATGAGTCGGGATCTCATTTTACGGTTGTAAAACGAGATTTAGGAAATCAAGATTCATCGTTGCTCGTTGTGGAAGAGGAAAAGAAATCGTCTTATCCTTACCAAATACGGTTTGGATTAACCGCTATTAAAGGAATGGGAGAAGAAACCGCGAACCAAATTATTTTTGAGCGAAACCGAAATGGAAAATTTACTTCTTTACAGGATTTTGCCAAGCGAGTACCTCAAAAACTTATAAACAAAAAGACGCTTGAAGCTTTGGCATTTTCAGGAGCATTTGATATGTTTGCTGACCGAAAAGCTATTGTCGATTCTTTAGAAGACTTAGCTCGTTTTGCAAAAGAGCATCAAGATAAATCAGGTGCTGGACAAATGGGGTTGTTTGGGGGTATAGGGGAAGAATCTATTGATTTTGTATTAAAAGATACGGTTGCAACGAAAGAAGATATTTTGCGTTGGGAGCGAGAAAGTCTAGGGCTTTTTGTTTCAGATCATCCCTTAAAGGGATTAAATGATTATTTTCAAAAATATGGTCGACTTATTGGGAGTCTTACTTCTGAAGAAGATGAGGGAAATCAAGTAACCCTTCATGGGTTAGTAGTTGCTGCTCGAAAGATAACGACCCGAAAAGGGGCGAACATGGGTATTGTAACGCTTGAAGACACATCAGGAAAAATAGAAATTGCTGTATTTCCAAAAGTGTATGAGGGCGTGAGTCAAAAAGTGTTTGAAGTTGATGCGTTTGTGCGTGTGCGTGGAAAAGTGAATGAGCGCGATTCGATGCTCAATATTATTGCTGATGAAATAAAAATAGGAGATATTCATGCGGTAGGGGAGTGGCAGGATAATGAGAATGAACTCAAAGAAAAACGACAATACACAATACATATTCCTGCTGATACGTTGAAAACAACTATTGGGGAATTGAAACGGTATTTGCAAAGTCATGCTGTTTTAGATGGAGGACTTCCTGTTCTTATTCATTTTCAAGGGCAGGTGATTCGATTACCATTTTTAGTTGAATCAAATAGTGATATAGAGCGATCATTGGAAAGAATTTTAAAAGGATAAAAAAACTCAAAAAAAATTTGGTATTTTATTTTTTTTTCGTACAATCTTGAGCGGAGAGGTGGCAGAGTGGTCGAATGCAACAGTCTTGAAAACTGTCGTGGGGCAACTCACCGAGGGTTCGAATCCCTCCCTCTCCGCCATTGAAAAATCGGTCTCCTTCTGGGGAACGATGTTTTTCAAAAGACTGAAAGTGAGGGATTCTAACCCGAGAAAGGGTTCGAAACGAGGAACGAAGGAAAAAGAAAGCTCGCTTATTTTTTCCGAGTGACGACGCTACGGACAATGAAAATCTTTGATTTTGAAAGCACGCATGTGCTTTTATTCCTGTACGTAGAATTAGATTTTGAGTTATCACTCTCGGATATATTTTTCTTGAGCGAACCTTCTTGTGTGTGATAAACAATATTTACGGATGATTGAATTTATGAATCGAAGAAAAACAGAAACAAAAATTTGCACTTTCTTGTAATCTTCGGGATAATACGAGTGGTATTTTTTAAATGTATTTATCGTATGATTATCAATTTTCAGTTTAAAGATGTTACTTTCTTTGATGAAGACAAGGCTTATTATGAAAAACGTATTCAAGATTTAGAAAAAATATTTGGGTGGGAAAAAGGAGATGAAGACTCTATTGAAGTCAGTGTTCATCTTGAAAAAACAAAAGAACATTCTGGTAATAGATTTATTGCGTCAGCGCATATAGTAGCACCACATCATGGAAAGTTTCATGCAGAAGTGTCTGCTGATAATATTAAAAAAGGGGCAGACCTTTTGAAAGATAAGTTGAAAGCGCAAATTCAAAAGTTTCATGACGCTAAAAAGTAAATACTTGTTTTTTCTACACACACATACACACTATGACTTCAGATATTCCACAAAATCCAATTTCAGAAGAGGATAAAGATTCCTTTGAACTCGAAGGAAACGCCGAAAAAAAAGAATCTTCCCTGCCACCAAATTCTTCGAATGCTTCTGTTTCTGCTGTGAAAAAACGATTTCAAGTTCATGAAGATGAGGATGACGATCAATTTAAAATGTGGCTTTTTTGGTTGCGCTCTGTGACGTCTATTTTACTCTTTGTGTCTGTATTATGGGCATTGTGGTTATTTGTGGATATGAATGAAAAAAATGAGTATTTGTCTCAGTATGGGATACAAGACAATACTTTTACTCGGTTTGATGATGCCCGAAATCGACAAGAGGATTTAGAAGAACAAATTGCAGATTACGAATATCGGATAACAGAGATTAATGATCAAATTGAAAATAAAGAGTATTCATCGTTTACGAATCTTATTCGAGATTTAAAATCAGAACAATTAGTGTTTTTTAATACGCCAGATGTTGTGACAACGCTTATTCAAGATTTACGGTCTTCTTCTGAACCAGTTGCTGATGTGCTCAAACGATATGGATTAATAACGACACAACAAGAGCAAATGGAAATAGAATCGTATAGAGATGCTCCAGTGACAGATACAGATCCATTAAGACTGCTCTTGACTGATATTGGGGCAACAGAGAGTCAATATGGTATATTAGAAACACCATTTCATGTAAAGAATTATTTATCATCACCTTCATTTGAAGATATTATTTTGTCTTCTGATAATGTGATTGATATTCAGAACGTAACTATCAATCGTAACTTTTTAACGTTTGAAGTCGAAGCAGGAAATACACTTTTTGGAACGACTTTTTACTTATATACAAAATTTATTGATTTATTGAATGCGTTTCCATTTTTAGAAGATGGTGAATTAACGGTTTTTGAAAAAGAAAAAGATGAAATAGAGAATTATATGATGCGTTCAACAATTCGGTTTCGTATTGTGCGAGATGCGTATCATGGATTGCAATCGGATACTGAAGAAACGAACGATACTCAACAACAAAACTTATTTCTTGATTTTCAAGACTGGTTTCAGTCTGATACAACCAATGAAGATCTCCTTTTATTTCAATAATAATTATGAATACACAAACACCAAAAAAAGAAATACATCACTCACATAGAGATTCTCTTCTGAAATGGGGAATTTTGTTTGTTCTTCTTCTTGCGTTCTTATTGCTTTTTGTTTTTCCTGAAACACAAGAATGGAATACAAAACGAAAAGAGTATAATAGATCACTTGTTCTTATTGAGGATCTACAAATGCTTGAGTCAGAAACTCGAGATCTTCTTGATCAAAAAGAAAAAGAGTTACAACAGTTTCAGCAGGAAAAACAGTTGGAGGAACTCCAAACATTTCCAACTTCTATTGATTACTCAAAAATAGCTCAGATTTTAGAGGTTTATACTTTGCAACTAAAAAACCTTGTTCGTTCTGACTATACGCCTTATTTTGAACTAAAAAATATTGATTTTGGCCGGACACAAAAAACAGATGAGAGTCTCTATGATGAAACAGAAACAACAATTTCATTCGAAGCAGATCAAGAGAGTTTTGAAGACTTTATTCTTTTTCTTCAGTCTGGGAATCCAACTCCACGGTTTCTCTCTGGAATAGAGATGGTTCCATCTCAAATAGATGCGAATAGTTATCAGTTTTTAACAACTTACAAATTACCAGTTCTTCACATTACTTCTATTGCGTATCAACCGCGACGTCAAAACGAAACAGGTTCTTCTCGAGACCGTCGTGGTGTGGCGCAATCAACTCTTGATGAACGATCTGATGTATTAAGTGTTACCCTTAAAACAGTACTCTTTTCTCATCCGACTGAATAATGATACAAGAAGCTGATAAAGAATTAAAAAGTGCTATTATTGCTTCTAATATTCCACATATTATTGAAGCAATGATTGGCGTTGCTTTAAATATAAAAGCTTCTGATATTCATATTGAACCTCGGAAAAATTTAGTACAGGTTCGTTTGCGTGTGGATGGAGATCTCCAAATTATTGTTGAGTATCCTTTAAGTTTACACCCGAGTGTTATCTCGAAAATAAAGATTATGGCAAACCTTAAAATTGATGAATCCCGAATTCCTCAAGATGGTCGTATCAATACATTTATTGGGAAAACAGAAGTAGATTTGCGAGTCTCGACATTACCTACTCCTAATGGAGAAAAGGTGGTTATGCGTGTGCTTGATAAGTCAAAAAAAGTTCCCAATATTGAGTCTTTGGGAGCCGTTGGGAGTAATTATAAAAAAATTATGTCGGCGTTAGCCCAACCAAATGGTATTATTTTAACAACTGGTCCAACAGGATCAGGAAAAACAACCACTCTGTATTCAGCATTGTCGTATCTTAATTCTTCTACAAAAAATATTATTACGTTTGAAGATCCGGTGGAAAATCAGATGGAGGGGCTTAATCAAAGTCAAATGCGTCCAAGTATTGGCTATTCTTTTGCAAGTGGACTTCGAACGGCATTACGACAAGATCCTGATATTATTATGGTAGGGGAGATCCGAGACAAAGAAACCATTGATATTGCTATTGAAGCGAGTTTAACCGGGCATCTAGTGCTTTCGACTATTCATACCAATTCCGCAGTCGATACACTGACAAGAATGCTGAATATGCATGTGCCAGATTTTTTACTGACGGCTTCTATTAATCTTATTATTGCACAACGATTGATTAAAAAATTGTGTGATCATTGTAAACAAGCTATTCCTCCGAGTCGTGGAGCATTAAAAAATATTCAAGAAGCGTTTGAACATACTCCCGATTATGAAGAGTTTGATTTAAATTTACTGAATGACCCAATTATGCATGTTCCAAAAGAAGGAGGGTGTCCGCATTGTAAAGAACAAGGGTATGTTGGGCGACTGGCTATATTTGAGGTATTAGAAATGACAGAACGTATGAAAGAGGCTATTATGAAAGGGCTTGCTCCAAAACAACTCGAAGAAATTGCTCAAAAAGAGTGTGGTATGATTACACTCGAACAAGATGGTCTTATTAAGGCTTTAAAAGGAGAAACTTCGTTTGAAGAAGTCTATAAACACGTAAAAAACTAAATTATGAATCAAGATAATAATCAGTATTTCCATACCAACCAAGAAACATTGAAAAAAGAAATGGAAAACAATGATATTTTTTTAACGATTAAGAAAAAGAAAGCCACTATTGCTCATAAAGATTCTTACCGTTCTGGGCTTGATATTGTTCAATCAATAAACGAATGGTTTACAAGCCAAATGAAGGTTTCTTTGCAGGATAAATTGATCTTCTTTCAGCTTTTATCTGCAACGCATAATGCAGGAATTACGCTTCAAGAATCACTGAGTCTTATTGGAGAACAAACACAACATAAACGACTAAGAAGTGTTATTTTTCATTTGAGAAGTCTTATTGAAGAAGGATATAGTTTTGCCGAATCTTTACAGTATCATTCTGATATATTTGATAAAACAATTTATACCATTATTGAAGCAGGGGAGAAATCAGGAAAACTTGATGAAGTACTGAATCAGCTTGTTGAGCAGTATGAACGTATGAGTCTTATTCGTAAAAAAGTAAGTGGAATGCTTGTGTATCCCGTTATGGTTGTAATTGTTATGGTTTTGGCGGCAGTTGTTGTTTTGATTCAAGTTGTACCACAACTGATGGAAATTTTTAAAGATGTATCATCCTTACCTATTCCAACACAAATACTGATTGCCAGTAGTGAGTTGCTTCAAAAGCAATGGGTTCTTATTTCATTTTTTGTAATGACTCTTATTGGAGGATTTTTGTATTGGAAACAAACCAGAACTGGTGGAAAAATGTGGACTCGTTTTGTGCTTCATATTCCAGTTATTAAGGATATTTATAGAGGCATGATTCTTTCTCGGTTTTCTCGTATGTTTGGATTCTTAATTACAGCAGGAGTGCCTATTATTGAGGTTTTGAAACTCACTGCAAAAGCAACAAATAATCCATTATATGAAGAAAAAATATTACTCTCTGCAGACGATTTGAGTCGAGGTATATCTATTGCTGAGAATATATCAGATGCGGAATATATGTTTCCGAATATGTTTGTAAAAATGGTTGCTATTGGTGAAAAAAGTGCTTCCACGAGTGAGATTATGATTAAGATTGCCTTGTATTATGAAGATGTTGTAGAGCGAACAATGAAACGGTTTTCAACAATAATGGAACCTATTATTTTGATTGTTATTGCGATTGGGGTTGTGTTTATGATTATGGCTATCTATGTTCCTATTTTACAAATTAACGATCTTTTGATACAACAAGAAAGTTAATGATTCAAGATTTGCTTCACTCCTATGGTTTATATGTGCTTTGTGTTGTCTTTTTTTTAGACGATTTGGGGTTCTTTTTCCCGACTATAACCATACTTTTTACGTCTATTTTGTATGCCCAGAGTACTCATGCGTTTCCTGTATGGCAGATTGTTTTAATAGCGGTTGTGATTCCGCCTCTTTCAAACCGTATTTTGTTTGAGTTTGGACATCGTAATGGTGCACGGTGGTTAGTGGATCATGGCTATAAGTTTTTTCTTTCTCATAAACGAGTTGAACAATGTAAAACGTTTATGCATCGGTATGGTTCAAAAACAATATTCCTTACTTCCTTAGTGCCTACTTTTCGTCCTTTTGGGGCTTTTATTGCGGGTTCACTACACATGAATGGGCGTCTTTTTAGTTTTTTTAATATAATGGGGGTGATTATAATGGTTGCAATGGTTACCGTTGTGGCTTCTTTTTGGGGGGATGTGTTTTGGTTTTGGATGGGACCTTACTGGAAATATATTATACTGGCTATTTTTGTGTATTCTTTTCTTCATACCAGTATTGTTATTCTTCGTTCGTGGATATCACAGAAGAAAACAAATATGTAACCTCTTTATTTTCTTTTCATTTTTGAAAAATTGGGTAGAGTAAAGTCGCATGTTCGAACGCTTTGATAAAGGACTCTTGATTGCAGTAACTCTTCTCACGTTTTTTGGACTCGTGATGATGAGTTCGATTTCTATTGCGGGAAGTTTTAATGTAACAGGAGAAAACGATTTCTATTTCTGGAAACATTTTTCATATATGGTTATTGGAATTGGAGCTTTGCTCGTTATGACACGATTTTCTCTTGAAAAGATTCGTCAATGGTCTCATATTTTTTACATTATTGGTATTGTGCTTATTCTCGCAACACTTCTTTCGGGTGAGAGTTATGGAACAACGGCGACGCTGTGGCTTCGTTTAGGACCAATTTCGTTTCAACCAGTAGAGCTTGTGAAGCTGGCGATGGTGGCTTTTGTCGCGGCATTATTTTCGAGTGAAAAAATAAACGCTTATAGTTTTGAAAACGGACTTATTCCGTTTGCTGTAGCGCTTGGAATTCCAGCAATTCTCTTAACTATTCAATCAGATTTTGGATCATTATTGGTTCTTGTGATATCAGTGACTTCTATTTATCTTGTTGCTGGAGCCAACATAAAACATGTTCTTTTTGGAGCTCTTTTTATGATGATGTCAGCTCTTGTTGTTGTGTTTACAAACGATTATATTTTGCACCGTGTTCGCGTATACCTAAACCCGGATTTAGATCCTCTCAATACAGGGTTTCAGATCAAACAAGCTCTTATTGCTATTGGATCGGGTGGTGTTTTTGGACGAGGGTTTCAAAACTCAATTCAGAAATATGATTACTTGCCAGAAGTGCAATCGGATACGATATTTTCAGCAATATCAGAAGAAATGGGGTTTTTTAGAGTTCTTATTTTATTGGGGGTTTACTTATTTATTGCGTTTAAAGGATACTCAATAGCTCAATCGGCATCGGATAAGTTTACTCAATTTTTAGCTGTTGGAATAACAACATGGTTTACGGGACAAGCTTTTATTAATATTGGAGTGAATATGGCGTTATTGCCTAATACAGGAATTACGTTGCCTTTATTGTCGTATGGAGGAACATCACTGGTTGTTACTTTAGCATCTTTAGGATTACTCTTGAATATTTCTTCTCGAGTAAACCAAAAACCAAAGAGACGATATATTCTTTAGACACAGATATGAAAAAAGCACTACTCATCGGTGGGGGAACGGGGGGACATATATTGCCTTTGCGTCCGCTCGTTTCCGCTTGTCAGAAAAAAGGTATTTCTGTTTCATTGGTAGTGCATGATGCTGCTTTAGATAGAACTATTGTGCAAGAAAATTTTCAAGACATTCCTGTATATTTCTTAAGCACAGGAAAGATGCGTCGGTATATATCATGGAGAAATATAGTCGATATTTTTCTTATTATTCAGTCTATATGGAGTGCTCGAACTCTTTTGCGAACGTTGAAACCGGATATTTTGTTTTTTAAAGGAGGTTTTGTGGGGTTTCCTTTTCTTATCGCTGGGTTTTGGTTGTACCCACGATATAAAGGGAAAGTGTTTGCTCATGAATCGGATATATCCGCTGGAGAAATGACGAAATTTATTCGTCGGCATGCGGATCGAGTGTTTGAAAGTTTTGATGAGAAATCACCATCACCTCTTTTTTATGAACCATTACAACATAAGAAAGGGGATTGGAAAACAAAACGACCAAAACTCTTTGTATTTGGAGGGTCTCAAGGGTCTGTGTTTATAAATACTCTTGTTTTAGACCATATTGATCGATTATGTGCGAAATATGAAGTGGTGCTCGTAACCGGACTTGGAAAAAAGATAGATATTCAGCACGATTATTTAAGACAGTATGAGTTTTTAAGTGTTGATGATCTTTCTTCTTTTTTAAGATCGTGTGATATAGTTGTGGCTCGGGCTGGGGCAAACTCTTTGTTTGAAATTGTTTCCGCACAGAAAAAAAGTATTATTATTCCATTGCCATCGGTGGCACGAAACCACCAGATGCACAATGCTCAGTTTTTTGAAAAAAAAGGGTTGTGTGTTATCGCACCACAAAATAAAGAGACTTGTATGAGATTTCCTGATATTGTAGAGTCAGTGCTACATGATGATCAATTACAAAAAACCCTAAACGATTCTCGTATTCATAATGCGAGTGAAACGATTACTTATTCATTTTCTTCTGTATGATTCCATCAATTTTAAAAACAGCTTTTTGGGCAATATTGCCTTTAGTGGAAATACGAGCATCGATTCCGATGGGGTATCTTGAGTATGGACTTGAGCTTTGGCAATCGGTAGTGGTTTCTGTTGTGGCTGGTATTCTTCTTACATGGGCTTTAGTGTACGGACTTCCAGTTTTGGTCTATTACACACAACGTCATATTTATTTTTTACACCAAATACTGGAATGGTTTTTAGAGAGAACTCGCCGCAAACATTCACAAAAAATGATACTTTTAGGCGATATAATGTTGATTACGTTTGTCGCTATTCCTTTACCGGGTAGTGGAGTGTGGAGTGGGGTATTGGTATCGTATTTGTTTGGAGTATCAAAGAAAAAAAGCATTCTTCTTATCAGTATAGGGCTTTGTTTTAGTGCTCTAATTATTGCCGGTATTACAGAAGGTGGGTTTTTGATGTGGCAATACTTCAATCAGAGGACTTAAAAATTGCGAATTGGAGACAAAAAAATGTTGACAAAACAAAAAAAGAAGTCACAATCAAGCGGACAATTTTTGCGACCATGATGAATAATTTTCTAAAAAAACATATTGCGGAACTTCATAATGTCACTTGGCCAACAAAGAACCAAGCGGTTCATTCTATGGTAACAGTTGTGACCATTATGTTTATTGTTGGTGTGTTTTTGAGTGTTCTTGATAACGTGTTAGGAACAACTTTTCTTTCTTTTCTTTAATTTTCGAGACAACTATGGTAAAACAAGATTCTTCGCTTGGGCGGCAATGGTATGTTATTCACACCTATTCTGGGTATGAAGACGCTGTTTCACGTGCGTTAGAACAACGAATTGAATCGATGAGTATGCAGGAATACATTTTTGAAGTTATTGTTCCAAAAGAAAAAGTTGTTGTGTACCGAAATGGGAAACAACAAACAGTTGAAAAAAACTTGTTTCCGGGGTATGTGCTTGTGAATATGATTGTAACAGACGCTTCATGGTTTGTGGTGCGAAACACTCCAAACGTAACAGGGTTTGTAGGGTCGGGGAATATTCCGGTACCAGTACTTCCAGAAGAATTTGGTGTTATTAAACGACGTATTGGATCTCAAAATCCAACGACTGAGATTAAAATGGAGAAAGGGGATTTAGTGGTTATTAAAGAAGGACCTTTCTTAAATTACGAAGGTGTTATTTCAGAAGTAAATAATGCAAAAGGAAAAGTAACGGTTATGGTTTCTATTTTTGACCGAGAAACACCTGTAGAACTTGATTTTAACCAAGTAAACAAAAAAATTTAATATTTCATTTTTATAATTTTATTTTATCATGCCTCCTAAAAAACCGTTTGTATCGAAATTTAAAATCCAGTTAAAAGCTGGAGCTGCTACTCCTGCACCGCCAGTTGGGCCAGTGTTAGGACAACACAAAGTTAATATTCAAGCTTTTTGTTCTGAATTTAATGATAAGACTGCTGATCAAAAAGCAGAAGGTCTTATTATTCCTGTTATTTGTTATGTTTTTGAAGACAAAAGTTTTGAATTAGAACTTAAAACTCCACCAGCATCAGTATTGATTAAAAAAGTGCTTGGTATTGCAAAAGGATCAAGTAAACCAAATACCGATAAGATTGGAAAAATTACACGTTCACAATTAGAAGAAGTCGCAACTATCAAAATGAAAGACTTAAACGCAAATGATATGGATGCGGCTGTAAAGATTATTGCAGGAACGGCAAAACGAATGGGATTAGAACCAGAAATTGTATAGTTTTTGGATTGACCACTTGTGGGAGGATCGCCACTAAAAATTTTTGATCCATTATTACCACTTAATTTTATTTTCTTATGAAACAATCGAAATCACTCAGATCGGCGTATGAATCCTTTGATAAGGAGAAATTGTATTCAGTATCAGAAGCTGTTGCCTTAATGAAAAAAACTTCAACAGTAAAGTTTGATGCTACAGCAGAGATTCATTTTAACTTAGGGATTAACCCAAAACATGCAGACCAACAAATTCGGTCTACTATTCAGTTACCACATGGAACAGGAAAAAAAGTAAACATTATTGCTTTTTGTAGTGACGATAAAGTAAAAGGCGCAAAATCTGCTGGAGCAATAGAGGCAGGGTCTGAAAGCTTGATTGATAAAATTCAGAAAGGATGGACAGATTTTGATGTTGCTGTTGCAACGCCAGAAATGATGAAAGAGTTAGCAAAGATTGCTCGTGTGCTTGGTCCGCGAGGGTTGATGCCAAATCCAAAGGCAGGAACGGTAACCCCTGATATTGAGAAAGCAATTGGTGAATTAAAAGCTGGGCGATTAGAGTTTCGAAACGATAAAACAGGAATTGTTCATACTATTTTTGGAAAACTCAGTTTTAAAGAATCTCAATTAGAAGAGAATTTGCGAACAATGATTCAGACTATTAAAGACGCAAAACCATCAACTTCAAAAGGGTTGTATATAAAAGGAATTACGATTAATTCTACAATGGGAGTGGGGATTCGAGTTTCTCCTGATCTTTAAAAAAATAGAAAAAAGTGGTGGGGGAAATCCCACCACTTTTTTTTAAAAAATAATTTGATTTTCGTGTTGAAGTGTTTATAATTTCTTCACGTTTGTATGAGCGATTAGCTGAAGTAGGGCAGAGCAAATCGCTTACACCGAGGAGGTTTCCTCCGATTGCCGTACAAAAGATAAGAGTTTATAAAATAAGGGCGATTAGCTCAGTTGGCTAGAGCATCTCGTTTACACCGAGGAGGTCGCGGGTTCGAATCCCTCATCGCCCACCAGCCGCTTAAGCGGACTAGATTCTAGAAACGAGAATCTAGAATCCAGAATCTAGAATTTTGTTTATAAGAACAGATATGTCTCATATCTGTTTTTTTTGATATTGTAGAGCATCTCGGTTACACCGAAGGAGCGATCGCGGGTTCGAATCCTTTCACCTGCCCACCAGCCGCTTAAGCGGACTAGATTCTAGAAACGAGAATCTAGAATCCAGAATCTAGAATTTTGTTTATAAGAACGGATATGTCTCATATCTGTTTTTTTAATGGTTATGTGCTCTGCTACGAATGGCAAGCTATTTAAATTCATAGTATGTATTTCGTTTATATAATTCAAAGGAAAAAGTTTCCTCGTCAGTTTTATACTTAATACACTAAAATTTCAATAAACAATACATACGTTGTATACTGTTCGTATGGAAACTGAAATACTGAAACAATTTTTTACCATTGTGCATATTCTAGGAGCTGTTATTGGTGCTGGAGGTGCTTTTATAAGTGATATAATTTTTTTAAAAAGTATTGAGGATAAAAATATTGATAAAATTGAGTTTTCGTTTTTAAATCTCTTAAGCAAGGTTGTTTGGTTTGGTCTTATCGTGCTTTTAATATCGGGTATTGGTTTGTTTGCTCTTGATGCGGAAAAATTTATTGAGTCATCCAAGTTCTTAGCGAAGATGACTATTCTTACTATTATTCTTATCAATGGAATTGTGTTTCATTTTCTCCATATTCCATATATAAAAAGAAGTTTTCATAGAAAACTTTTTGATTATTCTTCTCGACATCAAGGTGTAATCTTAGTATTGAGCGGAGCTGTTTCTCTGGTGTCTTGGTTTTCCGCACTTGTGCTGGGGACTATGAGAGGACTTACTCTTTCTTATGCAGAGATACTTTCTATTTACGTTTGTCTTTTGATTTTTGCTATGATTGGATCGGTCTTTACATTAAGAAAAATGTTAAAACAGGAAGATGTGATTTTTGCGAAGAAAATTATCAGTCTATTGTTTTTTTTGTTCCTTATTTTTTACTGTTTTCTGTTTCTCTTTTAAAAAAGACATAATATGAAACCAACACCAGCACACAATGAGCGTATGGCAAAAATGATTTTTTCGGAAGTGTATCCGTGTTATATAACAAAAATTGAAAAAAAAGGTCGAACCAAAAAAGAACTTCATCATGTTATCTCTTGGTTGACTGGCTTTGATGAGAAACAAATACAACAATTTATCAATAACAAAGAAACATTTGAAACATTTTTTCAACAGGCAACACTCAATCGAAATGCTCATCTGATTACTGGGGTTATTTGTGGGTATCGTATAGAAGAAATTGAAAACCCATTAACGAAACAAGTACGGTATTTAGATAAACTTGTTGATGAGTTAGCCAAAGGGCGAAAAATAGAGAAAATCCTGCGTATTAAATAAAATACTCTTTTTATAAAAAAAGCGTCCCGATATATCGGGACGCTTGAGATAATTATATCTGGACGGGATTTCTATGAGGCATGTGAATAAACATACTTAATATAAACCCACCAAATAATAATAAGACCCCTTCATGTATTTGTGATACTGATATATCAACATATTCGTAGAATGCAATACTTAGAACCCATGCAATACATATTCCTACAAAAGAAAGCATGCGTTCATGTTTTTTACCCCAATAGGAAGATAAATGCAATGCAATGATTATATCAATTCCTATATGAGCCAGAAAACCAATAAGAATAAGAATGTGCATCCATTCATTTTGGTTATATGTATCGAATACTTCATGTCGCACGCCAGATTCCGGTATAAAATGGAGACAAAGCGCAATAATAGCTATTATGTGAGATTTTTTGTTTCGAATAAGTGTATTGTCTTCTCTACAAGGGATTATACTTTTTAATTTTGTTCCTTGCCATAGCCAGACAAAAAGAGCACTTATACCAATACCAATACTCGTTTCGAAAATAGTCCCGATAAAGGATATTTGTTCATGATGTTCATGATTATGAGAAATATGATGTGAATGGTCTTCACTTAACATCATAACACCATGCCCACTCATATGTATAACAATATAGCTAAATGCTATAACGGTTATTATTTCTAAATAATACCGTGTAGTTTTCGTACTAAAAAGAGCTGCCAACTTATATTCTCCTTATTTGTTTTTTTATTTATTTTATTTTATTATTTATTAAAATCAAGAAAAAAGACGTCCCGATTTATCGGAACGTCTTTTATTATTTTTCCTAAGCTAAAATGAATTCTTCATTTAAAGAAGGAATCGTTATATCATCATAATGAAAATCAAAGAATCGAAGTATCTGTTTTTTAAGTTCTTCTGCTCCTTCTCTTTCTCCATGATTGATGAATATTTTCGGAGTTTTTTCATCACATGTAGATGCAATAATATATTCAAGAAGAAAATCTTTATCTGCGTGAGCAGAAAAGCTTTCGAAGCTATGAATATGAGCATTTACTTTTATTTCTTGTCCATTCATCTTAATCACAGGCCATTTGTCTTTGAGTCGTCTACCAAGAGTTTTATCTCCCATGTAGCCGATTAGACAAATATGAGCCTTATTTGATTCAAGGTTGTGTTTTAAGTGTGAACGAATGCGTCCATGATCACACATACCAGATCCAGCAATAACAATGTATGGTCCTTTTTCTGTGTGTATGAATGTTCTTGATTCTTCCCAATCGCTTATGATATGAAAATATGGATTATTTTCTCTATCAAAAGGATTGAATTCTAATCGGTCTTGATCGAGAAACATTTTTTTGTTCCACGCATGAGCAAAAATATCAGTGATTTTTTGTGCCATGGGGGAATCTAAATATATGTTTATTGGATCAATTTTTCCTTCTTGTATGTAATACGATAACAAGTATATAATTTCTTGTGCTCGTTCTAATGCAAAAGAAGGAATAAGTATTTTCTCTTTCTTTTCTTGTGCTGTTTTGACAACCTGTAAGAGTTTCTGAATTTCAGAATCTCTCTCTGGGTGACTTTTGTTTCCATAAGTGGATTCAATACACAGAAAATCAAGAGGTTCTTTTATGTTTTCAGGAGGAGGAAGAATTATTCCATCTTTTCTTCCTAAGTCTCCACTAAATCCAATGTATTTTGTATCAAATTCACTTTCAATTCGAAAAACACAAACAGCACTTCCCAAAACGTGTCCTGCTGGATAAAATTTTACGAAAATATATTTCGATATTTTTATCCACTCATTGTAAGCACATCCTTCTCCTTTCACCATTTCTAATGTTTTCGGAATATCTTCTGTGCTAAAAAGAGGTTCTACCCCTCTTTTTGTATTGTGTTTGATCTTTTGTTTTTTACGATCATACGACCCTAAATAACACTGAGATCGGTCTCTGTTTTTGAGAAGCTTTGTGTTTGAATTACTGATTTTTCGCAAAATATTAACCATCTCTGATTGAATCTTTGCACTGTCTTCAAACATAACTTCAAGTAAACTTGCCGTTTGCGGGGTGCAGAAGATACGAGATGAACGAGATCGACTTCCAAATCCATGTCGTACTAAATGTGGAAGTCTGCCAATATGATCAGTATGTCCATGGGTTAATACCACATGATCAATTGTTTTTGGATCAATATGATTTAAAATTTGGTTGTTGCGCTCAAAAAAATGACGCATATCACATTGAACCAAACCAGCATCAATCAAAATACGAGTTATTTGTTTTTTTCTTCGTATTGTGAGTACTGTTGCTGATCCTGTAAGATTTGATCCATCTGACACACCACCTAAGAACTGTAAACGTATATGGGTATCCATATAGGCTCCTTAATTTGTTTGAAATATTTTTTATTATCCGAGTTTTAAAAGAACTTTTCTTTCTATTACCATAATAACATGAAATATAAAAACGGCAAGTGTATTTCCATATAAACTCTGTTTTTTTAGAGAACCGTTTTTGGTATACTTGATTCACTTTTTTTCTGAAAATTTTATGTGGCAAGATATTGTGATTACGGTTTGTAATATAATCTTGAGTATGTCTTTGCTTCCTCAAGTATATAATGGATTTCGAACGAAAACAGGACCTATTGGGTTTTCGACATCTGTTCCGTATGCACTTTGTTTATTTACTATATCTGTCGCCTTGTGGACATCAGGATTACTGCTCTCTGGGGTCGTAACATTTCTTTCTGGGTTTGTTTGGACTTGTTTTGCCGTACAGCGATATATCTACAACAAAAAGTCTTAAGGATTACAGTGTTCACACTGTGCGGGGTCTGCATAGAAACCATCATTCGTTTTGTCATATATTTTTGTATGATCGCATTTGACACATTGAGAGATTTCAAACCGTGTCTCAACAGTTTCTTTTCCACACCATGAGCAAGGAAGCCCTTGTTTTTTTTCTTGTACGCCAAATCCCGGAGTTCTACATTCAGGACAATGATAAGAAAGTTTTTTAAGGAGTGATTTCATCGCTTCTTCAATAGCAACCATGCGAGTTGGGTTTTTATGTGCTCTCATATCTGTTTCAATCCAAAAAGAAGACTGAAACCAGTGAGACAGAATGTGTTGCACTGTTTCTTTGAGCATTTCTTCATCAACAATATGATATATTTTTGAAGCATTTTTTTTCGGACGTATGTGTATTCCATGGTCAGGAAATCCGATTTGCCGAGCAAACTCAAAAGCTTCTTCCAAAGAGTATGCTTTTTTTTGGTTCGCGTTTGTTTTCAGTGTTGTAAACGATTCATCAATACTGATATTATTTTTTCTATCAATAATCATAATCGTCTCTGTATTTTGTGTGGCAAAAGGAGTCGCGGGGGACGGATAAAAACTTCCTTCACTGCCAATACCAAGATCATACCCAAACAAATCAAGAGCCGTTTCTATTTTTTGCTTCAGTGTTTTCTTTGGTGATTCCTTTCGTGGAGGTATGCCTGTAAAACTTCCAAAAACATCAGTATTAAATCCTTCTACAACACGACAAGAAACCCCTAAATGAGTTTCACATAATGGTTGAAGAACTCGTTCTTTTTCATGCATACTCGCAATTAAAAGTTGTCTGTCCTTGAAAAAATTGGTCATGAAATAAGTTTAGGTCTTTTGTGTAAGAAAACGATAAATAGAGTTTGGAGTAGCTTCTCCTTTTGGACTCAATGTGTAATCATAGACCCAGTTTACCAGTTCACTACAGATTAATTGATCTTCGTTGGTGGATCGGAGTTTTATTCGTTTTCGACTTCCTAAATGAAGCCCCATAGATACCAAGTGTTTGTAATCATATTTTTTTCCTACAAATTGAAGTAACTCCTGTTTTGATTTTTTTATTTTTACGGGTGCGGGAACGATAGTAAAATTTTGTGATGTTTCATCAAGTAGCTGTATTCGTACTCCGTCCCAATGACTTTCTATAAAAAGGATTCTTGATTCATATATATCAAGCACAAGCCCTACATGAGACCAGTCTCCATCATCAAAATGCGTAATGATCTTACTTTTTAAACTTCGAGGGTGAAAGAAAATAATATCACCAAACTGAGGTGTTTTTTTTCGTGGCATTTTTATCGTTCAAAAAGAATAAAAGCAACATTATCATCAAATAATGCTTTAAAGTTTTCTAAGTCTTCTCGTTTTGTGTCCCATAATCGCACTAAAATAACAGGGGTATCAGATTCTCTTTGGAGTGTTTGAAGTGTTTGTAAATCAAAAAACTTTTCAGCTTCTTTAAACCCACCAAGTAATTGAGGGTTTGGAAACGTTGATAAGAAATATTTCAGCAAAACTTCATCATGTGATCCAATTTCTGTTTTTATGTTTAATATTGGACTTTTTGGGAACAAGTCTCGTATTTGACTCGTGAATAAAAGTCGTTCTTGTATGCTTGCAATAATAAAGAACCCAAACAAACTTCCCATAAAAGCAATAGAAAGACTGATAATAATTTGTAAAGAAAGTGGAATAGGTCGTTTTTCTTGAAACAAACTTGGTTCAGAATACCCAAATGGGAACGCATTGTTATCGTTAAACTCAGCCATGTTTCTATCCAGAACCGTTGTTAATGCTTCTGTGATTTCGTCTGAATACTGCGTCTCTTTTCCGCTCAGCTTCAGAGTCCAAAACACATTGAGTCTGTTTTGACGTTGTGCTGAAAGTTTTCGTTTGAATTTTGGAATATCAAGATTCGCTTCTTTTAAAATATCTTGTCGAAATCCAGGATTCTTTGCCCATCCAGCAATAGTTTCTGCTACTTTACTTCCTTCTTCTATACCATTTGAGAGTACATAAGAATCACTATTGGTGGTCAGTGGTTTGAGTGAAAAATAAAGTGTTGTTCGTTCTGTTTGAGGAAGCATAAAAAATACACTCATGCAAAACCCAAACACAAGAAAAAAACTAATAAGAAACTGGTTTTTTCTTCGGATAAAGGGGGCAAGAAATTCAGCAAAATTCATAAAGTCTAATAGATAATTTTACGTTTGATATTCTATTTTTTTTGTGTTCAAAATGCAATTTTTTTTAACGAATCCGATGAAGTGGATCAACGGTGTGATCCCATATCTGTGAAGGGGGAAGGGGAGTAAGTGTATGCAGATGTGTTGATAAAACTTCTATTTTATCTCCAAAAAAAGTGTGTATATCTTTTTCTGAAAACAAAGACGTCTCTCCTGATATATTCGCTGAAGTAGCCGTTATAGGGTAGGTTATATAACGAGCGACTTCCTCAATAGTGCATATACGAAACCCTACTTTTTCAGAATCCCAAAACGGAGAAGAGGGGAGTATTGGTTTTGGTTTTAAAAGAGCCGTGTAAGGAGTATTAAAGAATAAATCTTTAGAAAGTGTTTTTGGGATAAAAGCGAATTTTTCAAGCATTTCCCAGTCACGAACCATAAGTGATATATATTTTTGAATTGGTCGTTTTTTAAGAATGTATAATCGCTCAAGTGTTTGTGAGTCGTCAGCACGAACACCAAGTCCAAAACTCGTATCGGTTGGGTAGGCAATGATGCTTCCTTTTCTAAACATGAAAGTATTCTATAAACTGTTTAAAAAGAGATCAATAACCTGTATTGCTTCTTCTTTGGTCTTATATTGTTCAACTTTTATATATTGGTTTCCTTGTATCATGGCTGAAAGTTTTTTTCCTTCGTTTTGTGTACGAAATAGACACAAAACTGGTTTTTTGAGTTTCTCACTTATTCCAATTTCGTATCCAACACCTAAAGAGGGAGTGCTCACTTCTGCTACAATAACGTCAGATTCTTCTATCCATGAAACATCTCGGTTGTAAATATCAATATCTCTTTTTATTGATTCTCCCATATTTCCCAGAGATATATCCCCAATGTGTTCCGTAAGCACGGTGTGGTTCTGAGACATATGATGAATCAGGAATTGATATAATGGGGCGTCTTCACGCCCTGCACGAATGGAACCAGCAAAATAAATTTTCATCTTTTCTATTATAAATAAATTCCATATTCCAAAAAATAAAATTATGTTTTAAATTTTATTCTCTTTTATTATTTATCACCAGGTCATTCCTAAAATACAATCAAGAGCATCTGTTGCTAAGTGTAGAATACATCCAATAGAGATTGCTCGCCATTTCCAAGAAGGACTCATCAGTATTAAAAAATAAATAACGAAAGCCCATATACTATGGAAAGGGTGAAATCCTATACTGCAACGATTTGGATCAAAAACAGGATTCGCTAGGAAATGATCCACGTCTATTAAAATAGTTAATATCATTATTGTTCCTGCTGTTTTCCAATTTTGCTTAAATAAAAAATAGGCAACTACAAAAGGAAAAATAAAATGAAGCGAATAATGAATTATATGTCTTACACCTTCTAGATATTCCATAGATAATCGTATTTTAGAGTATGTAAATCTCAATTCCTATTTATTCCTAGAAAAAATTATTTCGCGTTGCTCAATTTTTTCTGGTTTAAATGAACAACTAAAGACTCATTCTGATACGTTCAGAGACCGCTCGTTCAAAGTCCATATACAATATAAAAACATCGCTACCCGTAAAGGGTACCGATTTTTTTATGGTGGGCATGCGGGGACTTGAACCTCGGACCTCTTCCTTATCAGAGAAGCGCTCTAACCAGCTGAGCTACACGCCCGTTTGTTGTCGAAGACAACTCTAAAAACAACTCCAATATCTTAGAAAAAAATTAAAGAGTGTCAAAAAAAAATCACTTCATATTTCTATGAAGTGATATATTGTTCTAAAAAAATCTTGTCAAAACTTCTGGAATATCAAATATTCCAGAAAACAGAATAGATATTATCATGAGAAATACGTAAGCACCAAATATAATACTTGCCCAAAAATAAAAATTTTTTGGTGTTTTTTGTTTTTCTGCCATTTAATCCTCCTCGCTTTTTTGGATTGATAAAAAAGAACAATAAAAAGAAGAGAGGTTTTGTGTTAAATATCGTTTTGGAGTAATAAATAACGAACAAAACCTCTCAAGAGTGCAATATATATACGTTTTAAATAATTAATTATAAATATTCACTGTACTATGAGTGTGAAAGAGAACAAAAGTAAAAGTATATATATATGCTTTTACTTTTTATCACTCATTTGTATGTTTGTCAATAAAATTCTTATTTAAATGATAAAAATCCGTTTTTAATCATTTCTTTTGCTGTATTCAGATCATATCCCCTCGATTGTGCATAGAGTAGTATTTCTTCGTTAATAGGAGTGAGTGATGCACTGTGTGATGCACTTCCAACTTCATTTGTTTTAACGGTTAATACCGGTAGCATCCGCCCACGGCCTTCATCGAATAATAAAATTTTTTCTTCCACGCGTGCATCACAATTTTGAGAACTCGACATTAAAATCCCTGCCCCATTGAGTTCGATTACCCCTTTTTCTTCGGATACACCTCGTAAGACAATAACTCCTTTTTGGTCTTTGTTTTCAAATACCTGATGAACCGTCCATGATTTTTGTGCGTTTGATTTGGCTTGTATGCGTCCTTCTACTACGCAAGAAGCCCCTTCGCTTTTGAGTTTTATAATCAATTGAAACGACCGATTTTCCTCACTGTAATCTTCGAGTTTTATGTGGAGTGGGGTTGTGTCTTGTATTTCAATGATTTTTTTACCTTCGGGATTTATGAGTTTCATATGTATACGCTCTTAAAAATTAAAAATATATCTTCTCTATACAGTTTATCCAACACTCCCTTCCATTTCTAATTCCATAAGTCGATTCAGTTCCACGGCATATTCTAAAGGAAGTGTTCTTACTACTTCACTAAAGAATCCATTCACAATCATGCTTTTTGCTTTTTCTGTATCATACCCCCGTGATTGATAATAGAGTAAAATATCAGGATCCATTTTCCCCGCACTGGCTTCATGAGTGATAGAAGCACTGCTGTTTTCACATTCTATGTGTGGAATCGTGTCAGATACTGATTCTCGATCCATCATTAAGGCATCACATTCAATATTCAGGGTCGCATTGTCTGCATGCTTGTTGATTTTCACCAACCCCCTATAGGTGCTAATACCTCCTTTTTGAGCAATGCTTTTGCTAATAACTGTTCCTTTACAGTTTTTTCCACTGATAATAATCTTTGCTCCCGTGTCTTGGTTTTGATTGGTAGACGCAAACGCAATACCTAAGTGTTCACATTGTGCGTTATTACCTACAAGCACTGAACACGGATACAGCATCGTTACCCCTGATCCTAAATTTCCACCAACCCAATCCATAGCCCCATTTTCATGCACAATGGCTCGTTTTGTGTTGAGGTTATACGTGTCTTCCGACCAGTTTTCAACCGACGAATACCTCATTTTTCCACTTTTGTGTACAAATACCTCCACGCATCCTGCATGTAGTGATTGAGATCCGTATTTTGGTGCCGAACATCCTTCAATGTAATGAGCATCTGCTTCTTCTTCAATAATAATAAGAGTGTGTTCAAATTGTCCCTGATTCATTGAATTCATTCGAAAATAAGACTGCAATGGTTGATCGACTCTTACTCCTTTTGGAACATATAAAAACGTGCCCCCTGAAAAAACAGCATAATGTAATGCTGCAAACTTATGATCATTGATAGGCACTGAACGAGTAAAATATTGTTGTACCAGTTCTGGATGTAATTGGACAGCCTTATCAAAATCTTCAAAAATAACCCCTTTTTGGGTCCATTGTTCTTTGAGATTGTGGTATACATTTTCTGATTCATACTGAGCGCCGACTCCCGCTAATACTTTTCGTTCAGCTTCAGGAATCTTTAGTCGTTCAAAGGTGCGCTTAATATCTTCTGGTACATCATCCCATGTTTTTTTATGTATCTGATCAGTTGCTTTTGAAAAGAACCGAATATCCGAAAAATCCAATTTATGAATATCAGGCCCCCATTGAGGCATAGGCATTTTCTCAAACTTTTTGAATGCTTGTAATCGAATATCTAAAAGCCATTCTGGTTCGTTTTTGTCTTGTGAAATCATACGAACAACTGACTCATTTAATCCTTTTACAAACTGATGTACATAATCTTGGTTGTTTCCTTTATCAAGATCATCTCTCTGAAGTGTGTCAAAAGTTACTTGTGTCATGAAAATAAATAATTATGAACGATTAAATCCGTGTGTGTGAACTTCTTCTATGAGCTCCTTCCCTCCAGATTTTTCAAATACTCCGTCTTTTAAAATATGAACGTGTGTAGGATGAATAAGAGAGAGTAATTTTTCAGTATGAGTAATGATGATAATTGACTTTTCGCCTGATTTCATAAACTCGGAAATATTTTGAGCGATGTTCTTTAAAGCATCAACATCGATTCCAGAATCAATTTCATCTAAAAATGCTAGTTTTGGTTCGAGTGCGAGCATCGATACAATTTCGAGTTTTTTCTTTTCCCCTCCAGAGGTGCCTTTGTTGAGTTCTCTCGTTTTAAATGATGGGTCTAAGTGCATACTTTGTAAATACGTATCGATCGTTTTTTGAAACCGAAAACTTGAATGAAATGAACTATCAATTGATTTCTTCGCTCCAAATAAAAACTCTTTTGTGTGTACACCTTCAAGAGTCGGAGGCGATTGAAACGATAAAAAAAATCCTTGTCGAGCTCGTTCCCATGGTTCAAGTGTGTTCCACGAAACACCTTCGAATTCAATATCTCCTTGCGTTACTTCAAATTTTGGGTTTCCTAAAAGAATGTGCCCAAGCGTTGATTTTCCTGCCCCATTAGGACCGAGTATAGCATGAATCTCACCTTTTCCAACCCGCAAAGAGATACCATTTATAATTTTTTTGTCATCACATTGTGCATGTATATTTTGAATATGAAGCATGATTATTTCGTTATTTTTTGAATTTTACAGTAGAATAATCCTATAATTTTTTTGAGGATTATCAATGTTTTTTCGTCTCTTTTTTGTATCAGTTTTACTTTTTGGTTGTGAACGTGGTGGAATTGTTCTTCATGAACGAAATATCAATGATTTCATCCCTCTCCCACAAGAAAAAAATGAAATCGATGAAACATATGTTGATTTCTCTTTTGCTGAAACCCATTATCCAAATAATTGTCTTTGGCATAACGTGGCGCGGGTGATTGATGGAGATACTATTGAAATAGAGAATAACGAAAAAGTTCGTTTTATTGGTATCGATACCCCAGAATCTAAAGATGAGAGAAAACCAATTCAAAGAGGTGCTTTATCAGCAACCTATGCATTATTAAAACATATACAAGAAGGGGACAAGGTGTGTTTAATTACAGATCCAGAATCTGATGAATTTGATGCTTATCAAAGAAGACTTGCCTATGTATTTACCGATTCTGGAATAGATTTAAATGCTTTTTTGATCGAAAATGGGTTTGCTCGTGGACTTTTTTATTTTCCGTTTAGTCGTCGGAACGAGTTTGAGGTATATCTACAAAGGGCGAAGCAGAATCAGAAAGGTCTTTGGGGAGACTCTCTTTAGGGATTTTTTTTGTTTCGTTTTTTTGTATCTCATGATACAGCTGTTTTTGCGAGGGAAGATCCGTTTGATCCCATAAGTCATCCATAAAGGATCTTCGTTTTTGAATACTTCGAATGCCCCATGCAAAAAATAAAACTCCTAAACCAAACAGTAAAAACGGAAAACTATTATTCCATCTCCACCATTGAGAAGAAACAGTTTCTACAACAGGATCGATGTTTTCTTCGTTCCACATTTGTTCCCATATGTCTTCAATACCGGTTGCCATAATGTCTCCGTTTTCTTTTTCATCAAATGGTAAAAACTCAGTTGATTCGATAATTCCATCACTTATTTCTCCTCGAATATGAAATCGAGTTTTTTGATCTTTTTGAAACTTTCCAACAAGAGTAATCGGGTTTTTTGTTACGTGTGGAATATAAGAGGGGAGTATGTCATAGACATTTCCTCCAAACTCTACTTCAATATTTCGTAACACAATGTCTTGTAAAAAATTTTCTTGAAATACTTCAAATGATTCAAGCGGATTTTCTTGTGGAGATAATCGAAACCATGCATATCCTTTTTCTTGATCTCCTAAAAAAACGATGGTGTACTGTGGATCTTTTTCATAAAACGATACGTCTTGTTTTTCTATAATTCGTCCACCCATCTCTTGAATAACGGGAAGCAATGGAGTGTATAATGAGGCTTTATTTTCCGCGTAATTTCGAACAAATACAGGTGTTGTTTGAAGCGCCTTGTTTCCTTCTAATGGAAAAATACGAATCATGAAAAACCCTGGAGTTTGTGGTGTTCGTACTGTTTCAAATTCAAAATATTGTGCTTGAACACTCTGAAAGAAAAACAGAGTAATAATTACAAAAACACCAAAATAACATCTCTTCATTAACTTATTTCTATATATTTTTAGTAAAAAGTCAAATTCTGTAAACAGATGTTATTTCGGTGTTATAAAATGTTTAGTTTTGAGAGTTTATCAATGATATAAGCTGCTTCTCCTCGGGTAATAGGAAATGCGGGGTCTGCAATATCTCCTTTTATAAGTAGAAGAGAATGGGTTTTGCTGAACTCAAAATAAGGAGCAAACCATTCATCTTTCCCTACATCTCTATAGGGATCAGATGTTGGTGTAGATGGGCTTATTCCTCGTGTAAGAATTGCTACTTTTAAAAACTCGGCTCGTGATATTTCTTTTGCTGGATGGAATAAGCCATCTGGGTATCCTTTGATAATACCTCTTTCAGAAGCAGTGTTTACAAAATCTGTAAACCAAGCTTGAGTGGGAACATCTGAAAACCGACTTCCTTCCATTTTTGCAAGGGATACATTATTTCCATTGATAAGTATTTTCACAGCCTCGGCACGATTTAATGTTCCTTGTGGACGAAATGTTCCATCTTCGTATCCATCAATTACTCTTTGTTGTTTTAAGTTTTCAATAGCATTCGCAAATTGATGACTCGGAGGAATGTCTTTAAATATTTGTGCACGAATACTGTTTGATTTTATTTCTCCAAAAGGTCCTTGTACCACGAATCGAAAATCACTTTGGCTATGTGGGTGAAATTCTATTTCAGCAATACCGTCTCGAAAATCTTTTTGAGTAAGTGTTTTTGGTGTTACATCATTTAAACCTCTCAGTGTTGTTGTAACTTGAATTGGCTCGCTTGAGACAATTAAATCCTCTTCTTTAATAAGCAGTTTTATTCGTTGTGGTGTATTGGGGATGTATGTTTGTATGTCTTCAAATACAATCGCGTTTTCATCAATTCTCATTTTTATAGGTCTATCTCGCTGTGTTGTTTGTTGTTCTATGATTGGAGTATTTGGTTTTTCTTCCTTAACTTCTTTTTGTACAGTCTGTGTGTTTTCAGTGTTATTCGAATCCGTTATTTGAACGGTTTCTTTTGTAGGTTCAGTTTTTTCTACTGGCTTGGTCTCTTCTGCTGGAGTTTCTTTGTTTGTTTGATTTTTCGGTTTTTGGGGTTTTTCTGGTGTAAAATCAGGATCTGCTGAAACTACTAAATTATTGTCTTGGTAGTTTTCAAATGCATGAAGTACATCTATGGGATTGTACGTGTATTTGATTGCATTTCGTGCTCCTACTCCGTTTTTAACTCCATCAAAGAAAGAAGCCAGTCCCGCTTTTTGTAAATCATTCCAGGTAAAAGGCCAATATGGATAGAATGGAGCATCTTCTCGATCGATTTGAAAATGCAAATGTGGAGCGGTTGTCATTCCACTGTTTCCTGTTTTTCCAATTATATCACCTTTTGTTACTCGATCACCCTCTTTCACACTGAAAGAAGATAAGTGTGCATACGAAGAAAAGAGAGTTGTTGTTTGACTTGGGTTTTCTGGATCTGGCATTCCCGGATGAGCAATGGTCACATAGTTTCCTGATCCATATTGACTAAACTCAGCTTTATGAACAATCCCATTTGCAATACTTCGAACGGGTGTGCCTATAGGTGTTTTTATATCAACTCCGGGATGTGATCCACTGTTTTGAGTTCCGTCAAGCATATAGTTTCCCATGTAGGGGACAGAATAAGTAATGAACGTATTTCGTTGCATATCACTTCCACCGTTATAATTTTTTCCTTTTTGAATAATACTTATATTGTAACGAGGAATAGGGATGAGCTTTGATCGAGATTTTAACTGATCATAGTTCATTGTTCGTTCTGCATCAGAAAGCTCTGTCCAGTTTGGTACTTTTTCAATAGGAGATACAGTTCCTGTAAACTCAATAGGAGCGTAATCTAAGACACTCGCACGCCAGAGTTCCAAAAAATCTTCATGTATAAGGTTTTGGAAAGAACCAAGAACTCCTATAATAAGGGCTCCGAATATAAGTCGTCTTTGTGTGTGTCTTTTTTCTTGTGTTTTATTCCGTATTGGTCTTTTGTGAAAAGGATTTGGAGCTGTTTTTGTGTGTGAAGTTGTTGTCATGTTTAAAACAATAAATCATATCATTATACCTTAAAAAAGCCTTTTTTTCAAGGTTTTTCTTGTGAAAAGAGGGGATTTATGCAAAAGGGGAGTCTAGGCTGCTTTTTTCTGTATTTTTCGCTGTTTTTGCTCTTCTTTATCTCTTTGTGTGGTTTTGTTTATATGATCTGCTATTACCGATAATTCTTCTTCAGAGTAGGGAACATTCTTTTGTACAGCTTTTGGATTATTTGAGTTTTCAGCAATAGCTGATAGAATTCTGTGATTTACAAGATCTGCATATCGTCTGATAGGGGATGTAACATGTGTGTAAGCTGGCATATCAAGCCCCATATGACCTTCTGCTTCAGTGCTATACTGTGCTGGGGGAACAATTATGGTGTGGACTGATTTTTGAACGGTTGAATTCGTATCTGTTGGATTTTTTCCAGCGTGGAGTACTTCTTTATGAAACTCAGTCTGTGACATTTTTCGTATTCGTTGTGCATATGACTCAGAGAAGAGGGGAATATGAAGTTTTTCACATATTTGTATACATGCCTGTATTGTTTTATAGAGCATCTTTTTTGCCCATGATATTTTTTGTGAAGCGTTTATTGTATCGCCATTTGTTTGGTTCCGAAAAAGAATAGGAATATTATGTTTCGCACAATACCGCGCAACCGATTCATTCGCTAAAAGCATTGCTTCTTGAACGATATTATGGGATGAGCTTCCTGATGCATGTGAACCAGTTCCTTTTTTGGATTGCATTCTTTTGTGTGTGACGTTCTGGAGTGTCTGTAATTGTTGTTTGAGTGGATGTGTAGTGTTTTCGTCTCTTAAAAGGTTATCTACTTCGTCATAAGAAAACCTTTTTTGACTTTCTACATATGTTTTGTGAATACGTGGATCAGAAATAGCCCCGCTTTTTTTATCAACAGGAATAACAAATGTAATAGTTGGTCTTTTTTCGTTCTCTAACAAACTCAGCTTGTTTTCCGAAAGAATATGAGGAATCATGGGATCATTGCCATGTCTTTTGTATCGGGTGTATACCTTTTCAAAAGCATCATTGTCAATATAAGACTCTGGTTTTACGAGTGCTTCTACATCAGCAATACTGACATGCATAAGCCATTTATCACCATTGTCCTCCACATAAATTGCATCATCAAGATCTTTTGAAGAAGGGGAATCTATGGTGATCCCTTCTGCTTTTTCTCTTTTTGCAAATAATCGATCATCAAACCGAAGAGATAATTTGTGTGCTTCTTTTTCAGCGTCGCTGATATTTTGGGGTTCTTGTGTCTTTTTGTTGGTATGTATGCGGAACTTGTCATCATCTATTTTTACGGACTCATCTCTCAAAGAAACCACGATGGGATCTCTCTGTGTGAAAGGGAGTTTTTCTTTTAATCTATTGAGAAATGATTTTTCCATATAATTATATTATACAATATTTATTTTATTGTGTAAAACAAATATCAAAAAGGATTTTTTTTATCATCGCTTTTTTTTTATTTTTTTAAAATATATTTCATTCTTTCATTCTTTTTTTCTATAAACCTATTGAAGAGGGGGAATATCTATTTTAGTTAACACAATATATCTTGGTTTAACTTAAATAAGAAAAGGTCTTTTATTCTCGTTTTTATCTTTCTCACAATGGTTTTCCTTGTGCTTTGTTTATTTGACTTTTTTGATAAGGAAACTACTATTGCGCATGAAATAATTTCTTTTTTTTCTTTCTCTGTTATGGCTGTAAAAAATGTGACCGCAACTCGTATGACACTCCTCTCTTTGAAAAACCAAATTAAGGTTGCTCAACGAGGACATAAACTCTTAAAGGATAAGCAAGATGGACTTATGCAAGAATTTCTTAAAATTATTAAAAAAGCGAAAGAAGTACGGTCTGAATTTGAATCGGAACTCAAAAAAGTAAATATGGCGTTTTTATTTGCTCAATCTCATATTGACAAAGCTGTTCTTGAAAATACTCTTTCTTATTCTGCTCAAAAGCTTGAGTTAAGCGTAGAAACAAAAAATATTATGTCTACTCGTATTCCTCATTTTTCATTAAATGCTTCTGGAAATGCACTCGATTATGATTTGTATTCAACTCGATCAGAGCTTGATGTTGCTATTAAAGGTTTCTCAAAAGCATTTCAGATTCTTCTTACTCTTGCTGAAATTGAGAAATCAGCCGAAAACCTCGCTTTTGAAATCGAAAAAACCAGACGACGAGTAAACGCTCTTGAACACCGTCTTATTCCTGATTTAAAAGATACACTTAAATTTATTTCTATGAAATTAGGAGAAGCAGAACGATCAACGATTGTTCAAGTTATGGCTATCAAAGAAATGATTGAACGCCAAGAAAAAGCCAAAAGAGCCTAAATTTTTATTTTTAATTTTTTACTGAACGTATGAAAAACATTATTCTTTCTTTCTTCCTTTCCTTACTACTTGTACCAACACTTGTCTCTGCGCGTGGTATATCACAATATCCTTTTGTGAAAGATATTCTTGGTGAGGGGAATGGAGAAACGGTCTCTATAACATTTGATAAAGAAGTTCTGAGTAAGGTTAATAAAGAAGTTCGAAACTTTCATATTTTTGATCAAAATAATAACGGAGTTTTATATGATATTTTTTTCGAAAAACCAACTCGTATTCGTGATTTAAAAGTTTTTGAAGTCTCTAGTGCTCGAGAAGAAACACCAGATGCTAGCATTCTTATTGATAATGATCCACTGACCAGTTTTGGATTTGATCCCCAAGACGGTTCAAAAGATGACCCTGCTTCTGTTATTCTTGATTTAGGTGCTCCACAATTCTTAAGTCGAATAGAGATTTTTGATGCCAGTGGACCTTTTATAAACGAAGTACTGATTCGAGGAGGTCAAACACCAGAGAGTATGAAAACCATTGTTTCAAAAAGATCCTATGAATATCAATATGATCTTCAATCGGCTTTCCCTGTTCAGTATTTGCAAGTTTATCTGTGGGGAAATTCATTAGTTGTCGATGATATTCGAGTCTATTCATTTTTGAATATATCGGCTTATTTTGAAGCACAGCCAAATATGCAATATCAATTAGCTTATGGGGGGAAGGATAATCAAAGAATCACTTATAATTCTTTTGTACAAGGAAGTAATATTCCTAGCGCTTCTGCGTTTAGACTTTCAAAAGAAAAATGGAATTCTCGTTACCCAGAAGATGCAGATCAAGATGGTATCGCAAATGAAAGGGATAATTGTTTTGAACATTCCAATCCTCGCCAAACAGATACTGATGAAGATGGTGTGGGTGATGTATGTGATAATGCAGTGCAGGCAAAAAATATATCACAAAGTGACGTTGATTTTGACGGTGTAGGTGATATTACCGATAATTGTGTTTTTGATGCCAATACACAACAAGAAGATTTAGATAATGATAATATTGGAGATGTATGTGACGGCTCATTTACAGAACAAGAGACCAAAGTCTCCCCTATTTCTTATACAATAATTCTCGTTGTTATCTTAGCGTTATTCTTATTGATTCAGTTTTATTCGACTCGTAAAATGAATTCGAAAAAATAAATATTGTGTGGTATACTTGTATGGATTCTTTATTCTTTTGATTATGACCATTATCCCAACTGTTGTCGAAAAAACTCATGAAGGAGAGCGAGCGTTTGATATCTATTCTCGTCTTCTGAAAGAAAATATTATCTTTTTAGGAACAGCTATTGATGCGAATGTAGCGAATCTTATTATTGCTCAATTACTTTTTTTAGAATCAGAAAACCCAGATAAAGATATTACTATTTATATAAATTCTCCAGGAGGGTCTGTTTCTGCAGGACTTGCTATTATCGATACTATGAATTTTGTAAAACCAAATGTATCAACCGTTTGTGTGGGAATTGCTGCTTCTATGGGAGCTATGATTCTAATGCATGGAGAACGTGGAAAACGGTTTTCACTTCCGCATTCAGAGGTTATGATTCATCAACCATTGGGTGGTATGGAAGGTCAGGCATCAGATATTGCTATTCATGCAAATCATATTATAGAAACAAAAACACTTCTCCATAATATGATCTGTAAAACGACTGGACAAGATATTGCTCAAGTCGAAAAAGATTGTGATCGAGACTTTTTTATGAGTGCCGAGCGAGCACAATCGTATGGAAAGTATGGGATTATTGATAAAGTAATTACCAAAAGACCATAAATGTATTTTCGGAATTTATGATGTATTCTATATAATTTTGTTCTTTTTCAGTATATCGAGGGTTTTGGGAGAAATAGAAAACTGTTTTCTCAAAAACTACATAACATAAGGAGCTTCTATGAATCAAGAACGATCGTTGATTTTTTTTGCCCCTAAAAGGAATCAAGAGATTCGTATTTTAGGGATTAAAGAGGATAATAAAGAACGAGCCATAAAAATAAGCCAAGAGCAACTCAAGGAAAATTTAAAAGAAAAACCTATGAGAGTCCTTTATAATGGGATAGAAGCGAAATTGATGCTTATTGATACTCGTATTGTCATACAATATGATACGTTTCAAAAGCGTATTATGGATGATAATAGTAAAGGAATACTATTCTTTATTCCATAGTCTCTTTTTTATGGAGATGAGAACATATTTTCTATTTCTCATCTCCCAAAACTCTTGATATTCTTTTCAAAACAATCAATAAAATAATCAATATCTGCTTCTGTTGTTGTGTATCCCCATGATATACGGACACCTTTTCGAGCGTCTGTTTCGTTTTTTCCCATATGTAGTAATGCATGAGAAGGTTTTGTGCTTCCACTCGAACACGCCGGACCCGAGGAAATACAGATACCATTTTTATCAAAGAAAATAACCATATCTTCCCCTTTCCATTTTCCGGGAGCCATAAAGGTAAGTATATGTCCAATATTGTCTTGAGGTGTAAGAATAGAAATAGAACGAGAGTCTAAATAGGAATGTAATTTTTGGTACAATTTTTTATAGTGTTCTTTTCTTTCATCTTTTACTGATTGTGTGTGTAAAAAAGCTTGAGTTGTTAAAAAAATAGAACGACTATTTTGAGTTCCTCCCCTCATCCCCCATTCCTGACTTCCGCCCATTGGAGGTATTATTTTTTGAGGGTCTTGCCATACAATACCGCACCCATTTCCCCCACCTATTTTTTCACTACTACAGACAACGCTTGTTACTCCCCTTTTATAAGGAATGGAGTTTGTAACAGCACTACAAGCACTGTCAATGATAAGTGAGGCTCCCCCACTCTCCCCGGACTCCATCTGTTTACAAAAGAAATCAATAGGTTGAAGAAAACCAATTTCAGAATTTGCTTCTTCAAGTATTACGAGTGCTATAGAGTCCCAAAACTGAGTATCAGTTTTTTCTGGAATGGTATGTATATGAACGCTTCCATCTTCTCTGATTGGCATATATTGTTTTTTTGCTCCATGATATCGACATGCAAAATCAACAGCATTTAGTACGCTTTGATGTGCTGTTGGAGAAACAAATATTGTCTTTCTGTGTGGAAAGTTTGTTTTATGCCATAAAAAACCACCAATAATAACAGTATAGAGTCCTTCTGTGCCTCCAGAGGTGAAAAATATATGTTCGGGTGATGCATCAGTATACTGCGATAATTCGTATCGACACCGATCAATAATTGAGCGTGATTTTCGTCCATAGGTGTGTAGAGCACTTGGGTTTGCCCAACTACTGTCTTTGTAGTGGGTTTGCCATTCATTCTCTAATGAGCTATAGGGAATAGTTCCAGATGCGTGATCAAGATAAACAAAAGGAGTTTTCATAATTCTTTCCTATTATATGCTTTATTTTTTGTTTTTCAATAAGGCTTTAAAAAAATATTTGTCGCTGAACGACAAATATTTTTTTGAAGATAGAATTTTTTAATTTTTTTATACCGCTACTCGTGCAAATGTTTTGATTTTTGCTGGAGCAATATATTGAGCAACCGTCATTGATGGATCTTTTACAAATGGTTGAGATGCCAATGCTCGTTCAGCACAAAATTTATTTACCTTTCCAGCAATAATATTTTCAATAATATTTTCTGGTTTTCCTTCATTTTTTAATTGTTCTCGATATACGTCTTTTTCTTTTTCAATAATATCAGCTGGTACATCTTCAGGGTTTGCAACCATTGGGTTCATCGCTGCTGCATGCATAGCAATATCTCGAGCTTGGTCTTCATTTCCGCCTTCAAGCACGACTATACACCCAATTTTTCCATTTGTATGACGATATGTTCCAAGTGTTTCTCCTTCAAGTTTAATAACTGATTCTAAAGCCATGTTCTCACCAATTTCTTGAATTTTTTCTCCTTTTATAGACTCAAAATATTCTTTTGTTGCTGATTCTCCTTCTGTATGTGCTTTTTCAGCTAATGTTTGTACGAGGAGTTGAAACTTATCGTTTTGAGCAACAAAATCAGTTTCACACAAAAGCAATACCATGCCTGTTTCATGGAGTCCAACTTGCCCTTCGCTCATGTCTCGTTCAGCTTTTGATGCGGCTTTTGCTTCTCCTTTTTTTCGAAGAATATCAATTGCTTTTTCTTTGTCTCCATTTGCTTCTTCTAATGCTTTTCGGCAAGTCATAAGACCTACTCCCGTTTGTTTTCGCAGTTCCATTGCGTCTTTTGCGGTTACTGTCATGATAAAAATAAATTAAAAAAATAAAAAAATCAGTCGAAGTGTACAGACTCTTTCAGAGAAATCAAATAAAAATTATATTTCTAGTTTGTCAGCAACGTCTGCTGCAAAAGGAATTCTGATTATTTTTCCTTGAATAGCATTCATAATACCCCACACCATAAGTCCTACATGAAGTAAGAAAAGTAAAAACCTTAAGAATGGGGAAAACCAACCAATCCATCCCAGAATAAAGAAAACAATCGTAATAATCATTCCTTGTTTTCCGTGAAACTTACAAAACGATGAATTGGGTTCCATACATAATGGAAGAACACAAAGAAAACTAATATACCCAAGCGCCGATAAGTTTTTTTCTTTTGCGGTTAATACAAGATCTTCTTGATTTTTCTCAAGTTTCTTTGTTTCTTCTGATACACTTTTTGATGTGAGTGATTCTTTATTTTCAGATGAATTATCAGAAACCGTTTCTGAAACTTGACTTTCAGAAACGGTGTTTTTAAATCGCCCTGTTTGATTTTGATCCTCACTCATATGTATTTTTTTTATTTATTACTCAATGCTTCAATCATTTTTCCAACAATATATTCGATTGATTTAATAGCATCATCATTTCCAGGAATAACATAATCAATATTATCAGGATTTGCATTTGTATCAACAAGTGCTACCACGGGTATCTTTGCTCCTTTTGCTTCTTGAATAGCAAGTCGGTTGTTCACCGCATCAAGTGCAATAACCACATCTGGTTTTTTTCGCATTTCAGCAACTCCATGATACGCTGCATCAAGTTTTTCGAGTTCCTTTTTAAAGGAAGCCACTTCTTTTTTTGTGTATTTCTTTATTTCTCCTGACTCAAATTGAGCTTTTAAGTTCAAATAATGATCAGCTCGTTTCCGAAGTTCATCAAAATTTGTAAGAAGTCCAGGTGCCCATTTTGTATCAATATAAAAGAGTTTTTTTTCTTGTGCCTCTATCATACGATGAAGAGCGAGTGATGTTTGTGGTTTTGTTCCTACAAACAAAACTTTCCCGTTTTTTTCTTTAACGGTTTTTAAAAAATTAACTGCGCTCTCGAGAGCATCTTTTGTTTTTTCCAGATCAATAATATGAATTTTATTTTTCTGAGTAGCGATGAATCGCTTCATCTTTGGGTTCCATTTATCGGTTTTGTGTCCGATATGGACATTGTGTTCGAATAATTCTTGAACAGTTACCATGTGTGGGAATAAGATTAAAATATACTGTGGAGTGTGTAGTTCCCGTCGCTCTTAAATCAGATTGACTTTCTACAATACCGAAGCGATTCTATTTTTTTTATGAGAGAATGCAAGTTTTTTTCTTCTTCTTGCTTATTTTTTTTTGTTTTTTAAAATAGCCGTATGACTGATCGTATGAAAGATATTGTTTCACTCTCTAAACGGAGAGGGTTTGCCTACCCTGGGTCTGATATCTATGGAGGGTTCGCGAATTCTTATACATACGGTCCATATGGGGTGGAACTCAAGAAAAATATAAAAGATTTATGGTGGAAACTGTTTGTTCACAAAAAACAAAATATGTTTGGTATTGATGGTGATATTATTCTTCATCCACGTATTTGGGAAGCGAGTGGACATTTGAAAAATTTTAGTGATCAGCTTGTTGATTGTAAAAACTGTCATGCACGACTTCGTGCAGATCATATACTTGAAGATCAGGCAAAGATTGATGCAGAAGGACTAGACGATGCAGAACTTACAAAACTTATCCAGATGCATGCTATTGTCTGTCCGACTTGTGGAAGTAAAGATTTTACGGCTGTTCGAAAATTCAACCTCATGTTTCAAACACAGATGGCAAAAACATCAGAAAGTGATATTGCTTACTTGCGTCCCGAAACAGCACAAGCTATATTTGTAGAATTTAAAAACATTATTGATTCGCAACGTTGTAAATTGCCGTTTGGGATTGCTCAAGTCGGAAAAGCGTTTCGAAACGAAATAACGCCAGGAAACTTTATTTTCCGTCGTTTAGAGTTTGAACAAATGGAAATCGAATATTTTATCCATGAAGATGATTGGGAGAAATCATTTGAAGAATGGAAAAATATGATGCAAATGTGGTGTGATTCTATAGGACTAAAACGTGAAAACTGGACTTGGTATGAACACCCACAAGAAAAACTCTCACACTATTCAAAACGAACAGTTGATATTGAATATAAGTATCCGTTCGGACAAAAAGAATTGTATGGTCTTGCGTATCGAACTGATTTTGATTTAGCTCAACATGAAAAATATTCGAAACAAAAACTTCGTTTTTTTGATGAAGACCAAAAAGAAAAAATACTCCCTCATGTTATAGAACCAAGTTTTGGTCTAGACAGAAGTGTTTTAGCGGTTCTTTGTGATGGGTATCGAGAAGAATTACAGGAAAACGAATCACGTATTGTTCTCGCTTTTCATCCTGCTATCGCTCCTGTAAAGGTAGCGGTACTACCTTTAATGAAAAAAGATGGACTTCCACAATTAGCTCAAGATGTTCTTCAGCGAGTTGAAATATTTGGAAACTGTGAGTTCGATGTTTCAGGGTCTATCGGAAAACGGTATCGCAGACAAGATGAAATTGGAACACCGGTTTGCATTACCATTGATTATGAATCAAAAGAGAATCAAGATGTTACTGTTCGTGATAGAGATTCAATGGTTCAAGAACGAGTAAAAATAGAAAACATTGTTTCGTACTTACAAAAAAAGTATTTTCTCTAGTATACGAAATTGGGTTCTCTTTTTGTAAGTATATACTTTGAATAATGTCTTTTTTGTGTTATAATAACACGATGACAGATTTTGTAGTATTGCTTTCTGATATTTTAGGGTTTCTATCGTACCTTATTGGTGCCATTGGAGTCGTTATTATTCTTTTAGGGGTTTTGCAGACCATATGGCTTTACTGTCTGCGCCATAGCACAATGTATTTTGGAAAACTAAGACTTATTTTAAACACTCATATGATTTTAGGGCTCGATTTTTTTATTGGAAAAGATATTATTGATACATTTCTCTTAAACTCAGTGACCACTCCTTGGCAGGACCTTGTGAAAAGTCTTGGCGCACTAGTTATTATTATTAGTATTCGAATCGTACTGACACATTTTCTTGAGAAAGAAATAGTTGATATAAAACATGAGGCAAAAAGGAAGTTACTTGATATTTAAGAACACTTGCCTCTTTTTTGGTCAGTTGCTAGTATAGAGTGTGTTTATGGAATCTACACTCCTTTTTCTCAATGTCGGTGAAATTCGTACTGCCTATCGTGTTTATGGCGATGGTGATTTTGCATTTGTGCTTTTGCATGGTTGGGGGGGGAATAGTCAAAGTTTTGAAAAATTAGCTCCTCTCCTCTCACAAGAACTCAATGCACGAGTTATTGTACCTGATATTCCAGGATTTGGGTCTTCTGATACTCCGTCTTACAATGGATTTAAAATTGCTGATTATACGCAATGGTTTCATGAGTTTTTAAAAGAATTACATATCTCGAATCCATTCCTTTATGGTCATAGTTTTGGATGTCGTGTGTTAGTTGATTATGTGTCACAGTTTCCATCTTCTACGCCTCTTATTCTCACTGGTGCCGCTGGCATTGTTATTCCCCTTCCGTGGTGGAAACGATGTATTCGAGCACTCGGATACCGTTTTCGGTTTTTTAAAAAAATACTCCCAAAATCTTTTTATTTTTTCTTTTTACGTCGTGTACTAAAAGCTCATGATTGGGCAAATGTTTCCGAAAACATGAAGAAAACTTTTCAAAATGTATTAAATGAGCCTGATGTGCGAGAAAAACTAAAAAATATTTCAAATCCGACGCTTTTGCTTTGGGGGAAGAAAGATACCTATACTCCACTTTCTTCAGGGTATATATTTCATTCGTCACTCTCCCATTCTCAACTAGTTGTCTTTGAAGGAGGACGGCATGGTATTCATTACACACATACGGCTGATATTGTGCATCATATTCGTCAGTTTTTGTCACCGTCTTTATGAAAAGTAAACAATGGACATTGAGTGTTTTCATATCTCTCGTATCGTTTTTTGTAACGGGGTGTTCGTCATCATCAATCCCTGTTATTAAAGAACAGTCTTTTACCGTATGGACACTTCAGTCTTCAGAAACTTTTGAAGCTTTTATTCGTGAATTTGATGCGCATATTCCAGAACTAATTTTGTCAGTATCGGTTCGTGAGTTTGAAACAGAATATGATATGACTCAAGCATTACTTCATGCTTCTATAAAAAACGAGTTACCAGATGTTGTGTTTTTGTATTCTCATACCGTTCTTGATTTTCCACATTTATTTCAACCTGTTTCAGACTTTTCAAAAATACTTACGGTTCAAAAATTTAAAGATGATTATTCAGATGCAACTCATCATCTATTGGATGAAAATACTATATGGGCAGTTCCTTTGGGTATAGAGACACTTGGCGTATTATTGCAACCCACGCAACAATCCCTTCTTGATATCAATCCTGAAGATCTCCAACGAGTACCCCTGACATGGAATGATTTTCTAAATGCTTATTCTGATGATATCCCCGTTCCTTTTGGTGCCTCTCCTCTTGTAACTCATCGAAATGATATTCTTCGTTCTCTTTTTTGGCAGAAACGAAAATCGTTTTATAACTTTGAAAATGCAGAATATGATTTTGCTTCTTTTTCAGAACCAATTTCTTCTACGGCTTTATTTGAACCAGCTCGAGATGTAACTTCTCTGTTTTTTTCTTTTCCTCATTCAATTCCTGTATCAGAAGAAGAAGGTTTTGTATCTCAACAATATCGTTTTTTAGTTCGATATCCTTCAGAAGCATGGAGTATGGTCAATGAAGAGAATAATGTGTTTTCTGTGTTATTCCCAGTTTTTGATCAGACAAAAACATCGTCTTTACCCGCTCGTATTTTTGTAGGTGCTATTCCTCATGCAGCCACTGATCCATTGCTGTCATGGAAATTCTTGAGTTTTATTGCTCAGAAAGAATACCAACGATCTTTTGTGTTGAGTACTTTCATGCCTCCTTCACGTCGTGATTTGTTTTTTGAGTTTCAGGACCATTTCTTTTTAGCTCCTTGGATTCGACAGGCATCCGTAGCTCATTTTCTTTCATCGCCAATATCATATCAGACAGAAAACAAAGTCTTTGATGAAACATTTCAGGCATTTTTTTCTCATCCATCAGAAATTTCATCAGACTTATTTTTCAAAACTTTAGAACAAAACTTAAATAAAGAAAATATAAAAAAATAAGTCTTTGTAAGACTTATTTTTTGAATAAAAAGAAACCAATTATTGGTTTATAAATGATTTTCTATCATTTTTAAAAGATCTTCTTTTGGACGAACTCCCATTGCTTCTTCTACTACTTTTCCACCCTTAAATACTTTTAATGCAGGGATAGACATAATACCAAACTCACTTGCGAGTTCTGGTTCTTGATCAACATCAATTTTATAAACCTTTGCATTCTCTGGTACTTCTGTTGAAAGTTGGTCTATGATTGGAATAAGAGCTTGGCATGGTCCACACCATGTTGCAAAGAAGTCAACTAAGACAACATCTGATGAGTTTCTTACTTTGTCATCAAAACTTGATTTATTGATAATTTCTGCCATGTGATAAATATTTTTAAAAAGTACAGAGCTTTCTTAGTATAGAAACCTATACTTTTATTTCAAGAATCTTTTGGTTTTTTTATAAGAAACTTTGTTTCATTTGTTCAAGAATCTTTAAACATTCTTGTGCTTGATAGGACTCTTTATCGTTTTGAATAATGGTCTTGAAAATATTTTCTGCTTTTTCAAATTCATCATTTTCCATGTAGCATACTCCTAGATCACAAAGTATATTACTATCGATAGGATTCATGTTTTTTGCTCTTTCCAAAAGAGCAATGCCTTTTTCTTCTTCTCCTTTGTGATAATAAGACCATCCCAGACAACGAATTATTTCAGGTATGTGTGGAGTTTTCTTATCAGCTTCTGCTAGATACATGACTGATTCTTCCCATAACTCTTCTAATGATAAGACGAATCCCATTAAATACAGTGCATTTTCAGAATCTTTATTTATCTTTAATGCTTGTTGCAGTGCTTTTTTTGCTTTTTTGTATTCGTTTTGCGCTATATAGATATCGGCAAGTATCTCATAAGAAGTCCCACATTCTAGATTTTGAAAAATACTTTTGTGAACATATTGCAGTGCTGTGTGTGTATCTCCTGATTGTTTGTGTTTTTGTGCAATAGCAAGAAATTCATTGGCAATTGTTTGTGAGGGTGTGTGCATATTTCGTTTCTTAAAAAATCTTGTCATTATACTCTTTTTTTAAGTCTTTTTCAAGAAAAAAACTCATTCTTGCTCCTTTTTTGAAAATCAGTACTATGATTTTCGATTATCTCCTCTTTTATGAAATATTCTCATTTGTTTACAAAGACCCAAAAAGAAATTCCTGCTCAGGAATCTGCGAAGAATGCAGAACTTCTTTTGCGGGCTGGATTTATTCGAAAAGAAATGGCAGGGGTCTATTCATACTTACCACTTGGACTCCGAGTACTACGCAAAATAGAGTCCATTGTACGTTCGGAAATGGATGCAGCAGGAGTACAAGAAATTCTTATGCCTGCTTTAGCCAATAAAGCATCGTGGGATATAACGGGGCGATGGAACACAATGGATTGTTTATATCAAATTGATATGGCAGGAGGGCAAAAGGGAGCTCTTTCTCCAACACATGAAGAAACGGTTACTCCCCTTCTCCAATATTATGCTCATTCTTATAAAGATTTTCCTGTTGCGGTGTATCAAATTCAAACGAAGTTTCGAAACGAAGCTCGTGCAAAATCAGGATTACTTCGTGGACGTGAGTTTTTGATGAAAGATGCGTATTCATTTCACCTCACACAAGGCGATTTTGAAACCTATTATGAACAGATGAAAGAAGTGTATATGCGTATTTATAATCGACTTGGTCTTGGTGATATAACTCGTATTGTAGCGGCTAGTGGGGGTGATTTCTCTCGTTATTCACATGAATTTCAAACAATCTCTGATATAGGAGAAGATGAAATCTATATTGATAAAGAAACCGGTGAAGCGTTTAATAAAGAAATTGTGAGTGAAGAAGACCAGAAATCAAATCGGTTTGATGTAAAAAATGCTATTGAAGTTGGAAATATATTTCCTCTTTCAACTAAATTTTCACACGCATTTCAGTTTTCAGCCCTTGATCAATCAGGACAACCTCAAGAAGTTATTATGGGCTGTTATGGTATTGGTATTTCTCGTATTATGGGGGTGCTTGCTGAAATATTTCATGACGAAAAAGGACTTTTATGGCCCATGAATATTGCTCCGTTTCAGGTCTGTATTGTGGCACTTGGAAGAGATGACACACCGTACGAAGTATCTGAAAAATTATACACACTCTTACATGCACAAGGATTAGAAGTTTTATATGATGATCGACGAGATAAAAAAATAGGTGCTGGACAAAAAATGGCTGATAGCGAACTTTTAGGCATAAGTTGTCGGGTTATTGTTTCAGAAAAAACGTTGTCATCACAATCGGTTGAAGTATCATTTCGTACAGATGATACAAATCCAGTTTCTGTTCCTATTGCCGATCTTTCTTCTTTCCTTCAGACTCGGTTTTTATCATGATAACACTTTTTGATTCTCTTTCTGTATCACAAAAAGGTGATTGTGTTGATAAACATGGTGTTTTGTTTTGTGATGGTGGATCACGTGGAAATCCTGGTCGGTGTGCCGGTGGAGCGGTTCTGTATGATGATCAAAAAACAGAACAAGCACGATCTGGTTGGTATTATGGTATACAAACAAATAACTTTGCTGAGTATTGTGCTGTTCGTGATGGACTTGCTATGGCACTCAATCATGGCATAACTCATCTTTCTGTTTTTCTCGATTCAAAACTTATTGTAGAACAAATGAGTGGTCGTTGGAAAATAAAAAATCAGAACATAAAACCTATTGCTCAAGAGATACAAAATCTAAAAAATAATTTCACGTCTCTTGTTTTTACACATGTTCCTCGAGAAAAAAATAAAATTGCCGATCAAATAGTAAATGAAAAATTGGACACGGTTTAGATTTTGTTCTATTTATAATGTGAGTTCTTTTACATTATTCATTAAAGGAGGCATATCATGCTTACTACCATTTCTCCGCCTAAAAAAAGACGTAAAATGGCTTCGGCAATCTTATCCGATTCCGGATTTTTTTCTGAGAATATTATTCATTCTCTACAAAAAAGAGTACAAATTTTAAAACGAGGGACACCCCTAGATTCATTGTCTTTAACCTGTGATGTGAATGCTTATGAACAGCTTCAGTTATGGCATCAGTATGAGTATTTACTCTATACACTTACTCATATTCCAGCGGTTATTCGCTCGGAAATGACTATTGAGTGTCCAAAACTAGATCCATTAAAAATTCGGATCTTCATCAAGAAAACACATATGAATAAAGGGTTACTTGATGCTCATATGAGCAGGAAAAATTTTCCTCCTCTTATCACTCAGTATAAGGCGGTGGGAAAGCAGTTTGAAGTTTTTTTAACACCATATATACATGGTAAGAATTACTATCTATCATAAATCAGGAGTACTTATGAATAGTATTCGTTTAACAATGGTACCTTCAGATGTGAAGGATCTTTTACAATCAAAAGAAATCCTTCACACTGAAAGTATTGTATCTTCTCTTCCATCAGCAATAGAAGATCTAAAACACTACAGTCTTCTCTATGCTGATAAACAATCTCTCGTATCTCTTATTCAAAAAAGAATTGATATGTATACACGATTTCTTCATTGGTTTCGAGAGATACCGACTGATTTACTTCCTTTGCTTGATGCACACTTTCCACTGCGATCACCGCACCTTTATGAGGTTCGGATTTCCCTATCAAGGTGGAACTTTACGAAAGAATATGAGCCAATTCTCTGTGATTTACTTTTTCTGTACAGTCATTTTCATTACAAGTTGAAAATACCTCAGAATGAAGAAAATACTTTTTGTTGGCTGTATTATTAAATATATAACACTGTGATTTATCACAGTGTTATTTTTTTTATATTTCTTTTTTTACAAAATTTGAAAACCGATTTGCCGATGGTTTCGGCTGTTGTTTTTGGGGTTGTTTCGGTTCTTTTTCTTTTTTTGAGGATGGCTTTTTGATAATTGATCTTGCTGATACATCAAAAGGAAGTGCATCATCTTGTATTGATTTGCGAATAAAGAGCTTAATAGCCCCAGACATACTCAGGCCCATTGATCGGAAAAGTTGTTGTGCATACTCTTTTTCTTCTTCTGATATTCGAATTTGAATGTGTGACATGTTTGTTTTATATGTATATGTCATGACATTGTCAACTAATTTATATTCAAAAGAGAGATAGTTGGTGGGTTTAAAAAACGCATTCGAGTACTGGTTTCACCAACTCCTACAGAAATAAAACACGGAATATTATGTTCTCTTTTGAGTCCTTTATCTCGCTTATTCCCCTCTTTTGCGGGAATTGTATAGGATAAAGCGCCTAAAAAAGGAAAACGTATTTGCCCACCATGTGTGTGTCCACAAAGTATAAGACACGGTTTTTTTGTCTTGAGTTGTCTATTATCAAGAATATCAGGTGAATGAGCGAGTAAAACAGTTGGTTTCTTGTCTCCCTCACCCTGATGCATCGCTTGTTCTATATTATCGAAATGTAAATAATTATCATCTATTCCAGCGATAAGAATAGATTTATCTTCCCACACAAGAGATTCATTATTGAGTACTTTTATATGGGCATCTTTCAGTGTCTGTATTATTTTTTGTGCTTGTTTTTGATCGAGTGATTTGTTTGGTGCATGGTCGTGATTCCCAAGGGTGGCATAGACCGGTTTATTGATATCTTTTAATTCTTTTAGTGTTTCAGCATAAATAAGAGCTCCTCCGTATAAAAAGTCTCCCGGAATACAAACTATATCCGCTTCTGTCTTATTGATAGCCTGTACTGTTTTTCTTATCCATCGTTTTCCTTTATAAGGCCCTATATGAATATCAGATACCACAAGAATTCGACAAGATGGTAGTTTTGGAATATGCAAAAATATATTTTCTGTTTTTAAACGAAATGGTTCTATCCATCCAGCATAGAGAAATAGACTAGAAACTATAATAGCTATTATTACGCCAAAGATTGAAAAATTATTACTCCATGCCCATATCCATATTAACAGAAAAAATCCCCATTGAACCACTTCAAAAAGAATCATTGTTCTTGGGTATCGCTCATTTGGTGTATGCATCAACTACGATTATTGAAACCATTTTCGTATTCCATTTACTGCTTTATGTGCTTGAATAATAAGCGATAGAGGTCGTTGAATGTATGTTATAAAAAGATCACTCAAATCATCCAGTTTTTGAAGCAATGAGTGAATGCGAATAACTGATCGTGTAATAAAGAATGACATTGTTAGAAACCCAACTCCAAAGCAGAGAAACATTATTTCTTTTGCGTATTCAAGAATAAACATTGGGTTTTGTATTAGAAATTTTTTTCCATTATATCACAGATGTTTCACTTTCTCAATATTTTTTATTCGCTTTTTATTTTTTGATAAAGGATTTCTTGAATAAGCGGCGGGTTTGCACTTCCTTTTGATTTTTTCATAACTTGTCCCATCAAATACTGAAGGGCTTTTGTTTTTCCATCATTGTAGTCTTCGATAGATTGAGGGTTTTCTTGTAAAACTTCTTGAATCCATTCTTCGAGTTGGTTTTGATTTGAGTTTTGTTCGAGTTTAAGCGCTTGCATTAGTTGTTCTGCATTTTTATCAATTCGGAGAGCTTCTTGAAGGATCCGTTTTGCTCCTGAATTCGATAATTTCCCTGTATCAACAAGCTGAATCACATCAGCAATATGTTGAGGTGTAATAGGGGTTTTATACCATTGAGAATCACGTAAGATTTCACTCAATAAAAATCCCGCTGATCTTTTTGCATCTCCCGATAGTGTTACCGCTGTTTCATAAAATACAGACAGTGTCTTGGTTTCTGTTAATTTCAGGGCATCATTCTCATTGAGTTGGTATTCGTTCCGATACCGCTCGTATTTTTCAAACGGAGTTTCAAATGATTCCTCCTGTGATAATAGGTTTGGAATGGTATCCAAGTCTAATGGAGGAATATCAGGTTCTGGAAAATACCGGTAATCATCAGCAGATTCTTTTTTTCTCATGAGTTGTGTTTTGTTCTCTTCTTCAATCCAACCAACTGTTGTTTCGTAAGATGAAGGATTTCCTAATTCCCATGCTTTTTTTTGTCTTTCTTCTTCGTATTGCAAGGCTTTTTTAAGACTGGTAAACGAATTGAGATTTTTAATTTCTGTTCGGGGATATAGTTTTTTTTCTCCTTTTGGACGGAGGGAAATAGAAGCATCAAAACGCATCATTCCTTTTTCCATATCCGCATCTGATACTCCAATATAACGAAGTAATTTCTGAAGTTCTTTTGCGAAACTTTGAGCTTCTTCGGCAGATCTTATTTCTGGTTCAGTAACAATTTCAATGAGCGGTGTTCCGCATCGATTATAGTCACATAATGTTCCTTGTGTGGTATGCGTTAATTTTCCAGCATCGTTTTCGAGATGAATACGAGTAACCCCTATCAATCGTTTTCCGTTTTGAGTGTGTATTGGAATGCTCCCTTTCTCAGCTATAGGAATATCATATTGAGAAATCTGATATCCCGTTGGGAGATCAGGATAAAAATAATTTTTTCGATCGAATTTTGTTTGTGCGTTGATTGTGCATCCAATAGATTTTCCAGCAAAAACGGCTTTTTTAACCGCTTCTTTATTAAGGGTTGGGAGCGTTCCTGGAAATCCCATGCATATTGGACACACGCATGTATTGGGTTCTTTTTGAAATGCATCGTTATCACACCCACACCAAAGCTTTGTTTTTGTTGAGAGTTGTGCGTGTACCTCAAGACCGATAATAGTTTCTAATTCCATGCGTTTTTTAGTGTATGAAAAAATAAAAAAAAGAAAATAAAAAAACTCCGACAATACACTTATTGTCGGAGTATGTTTAAAAAAATTATTGATATGTTTCTTGTAAAAAATTGTGAGGGGGAATTGCAATGATCCAATACGCACTATTGTCTTTGCGGATAAGTGCGTATCTATCAGTTAGATTATATTTTTTTAAGAGTATTTTCTTGTATTCTTCACAGAGTATATTCACTCGAGAATATCTTTTAAACACTCTTGTTTTCTTTTTTTTAGGTATGATTATTCTTTCATCTCCTCCGACTCCTCTTTTTTTCTGGAATCGTATTTCTCCAACTATTTCTCTTTCAATGTCATTTTTGAGAATTTGTTGAGCTTCAATGACTTCTTTATCATCTTTATCATCCTTTTGGATCGGGCTTTGGCGTCTAAGTCGCCCTTTTATGGTAGCATTTTGCATGCATTTCTCCTTTCTTTTTTAAAAAAAATAAAACACTCTTTTCTATTACTTTGTATTTCTTTCATGAAAACAAGGAAATAAGAAAAGGCGTGATTTCTGAATTTTCAAATATCAATGTCTCTATAATGCCCACTTTTTTCTTTGTTGTCAAAAAATTTGATTCGTTTTTGTGTACCCTTTAGAATGAAGATATATTTCTTGATTATTTTTTATGAATCTTCGAACACTGACCCCTTCAGTTATAGAAAATGCTATTGTTTGTATTCGTGTTGATTTTAATGTTCCATTGCGTGATGGGGTTATTCAAGATCCTTCTCGTATAGAACAAGCGATTCCAACATTGCGATACTTATTGGAACACGGAGCTTCTCAAATTCATATTTTCACTCATATAGGAAGACCAAAAAGTGATGCAGACCTACATCTTTCAACACAAAAATTAGTTCCTTTTCTATCAAAAATTCTGAATGAGTCCGTTGAATTTCGATCAGATTTCACCGCTGGAAATAGCCGAGTACAAATACATGAAAATACACGGTTTTTTCCAGAAGAGAAAAAGAATGATGCCGCTTTTATTCAGCGTATTATGATGGCTTTGCAACCAGATATATTTGTAAATGATGCCTTTTCTGTGTCACATAGAGCGCATGCATCGGTTGTTGGTTTTGCAAAACAAATACCGTGTTATGCTGGATTTCTGTTAGAAAAAGAAGTGCAAATGCTTCTCCCATTCTGTACTGATGAAAAGCAGTTGGGGTTAACGGTTGTTATGAGTGGTGTTAAAATGGAAACAAAAATCCCCGTTCTTGAGCATTTCGCCGTTATTGCCGATAATATATTGCTGGGTGGTGGTATGGCTAACACTTTTTTAGTAGCACAAGGGTATGAAGTTGGAACGAGTGTGTATGAACCTGATTATGTAAAACATGCACGGCGGATTTTAAAAATAGCAAACCAACACAAAACAGGCATTCATTTGCCCGTTGATGTTGTGTGTGCAGATACTATCGAAAGTACCGAAACACTGGATTTGCCAGCCGATGAGGCGTTTGTGAATCTGGGTATTTTTGATATCGGGGTAAGAACTATCCAAAGTTATAGTGAAATACTAAACTATTCTCATACAATTATTTGGAATGGACCATTAGGGGTATTAGAATCAGAAGCCTTTGCTCACGGGACAAAGGCGATACTTGAATGTATTCGACGACAAAAAAATTCAAAAACTATTATTGGTGGTGGAGATACTATTAAGGCTTTGCGAAAATGGAATGTACCATTTTCTGATTTTACTCATGTTTCTATGGGTGGAGGCGCTATGCTTCAATTTTTAGGCGGAACTTCTCTGCCGGGGATTGAGATTGTATTAAAAGAACATTGATTTTTTTTTGTGCATCACTAGACTCTTTTGGTTTTTAGTTGCATTTTTATGAATTTTACAGTGTTTTCGTTTCCTCTTATTATTAGTTTTTGGGCATTGTTATTCACTTTTATTGCTGCATATCGCCTCTTTCAAGTTCCGATTGATGTGATTTTTTCTCCATTTGTAGACGCTATCAAAAAAGGGGCATTTCATTTCCTAAAAAAACAATCATTGTATATCTCTGGATTTGTTGGAGGGTTTATTCTTCTGCTTTCAATCGCACTTTCTCAAGGGTATGACTCTGATATTTGGTATGGAGTTTGGTTATCGGTTTCGTTTTTATGTGGAATTCTTACGAGTGGACTTGCGGGAGTAGTGAGTATGATAATTTCTACAAGAGCAAATGTAATAGCTTTACAACGTTTACAATCGCATGGTACTCATGCAGGATTTCTTTCTTCATTTCATTCGGCAGCTATTATGGGTTTTTTTGTTGCATCATTAGCCCTTTTAGGGGTTATTATGGTGTTTCTTCTTTTCTGGCATGTGTTTGGTATTGACGATATTCATTTAGTCTTATCTCTTTTAGTGGGATTTGGTTTAGGGGCTTCTGCATTAGCTCTTTTTGCTCGTATTGGTGGAGGTATTTACACAAAAGCATCAGATATTGCTTCTGACTTGGTCGGAAAAATAGAAATGGGACTTGCAGAAGATGATGTTCAAAATCCAGCTACAATTGCAAATAATGTCGGTGATAATGTCGGTGATATTGCTGGGATGGGAGCCGATCTTTTTGAATCGTATGTCGGGTCTTTAATATCGGCTTTGATTTTAGGATATATGCAGTTTAAAACAGATGCTTTGTTTTTTGTTTTTGTTTTTGCTGCGTGTGGAATCATCGCATCTGCTATCGGACTCTTTTTTGTTCGTATTGGACGATTTGGAACTATTCATACCGCTATGAAAAATGGATTATGGATTTCTTCTTTATCAGTTGTTCTCTTTGGGTATTTTTTGTCTGAGTATTTCTTTAGTGGAAAAACGCCCATTACAGAAATTTCAGATGCTTCTTTTAGTGTTTTTATGTCTCTTTCTTTGGGAGTATTAGTAGGAGTTCTTATGGATGTGGTTACGGAATATTATACATCTGAACGATTTGCCCCTGTAAAAGAACTGGCTGAAAATTCTCGAACAGGAGCGGTGATGAATATTTTATCAGGACTTATTGTTGGATTTCGATCAACATTTGTTCCTTTGGTGCTTATTGCTCTTGCTATTCTTTTTTCTTACGCATTTGCGGGACTTTTTGGAATTGCGGTTGCTGCATTGGGAATGCTTTCAACACTTGGTATTACTTTTGCTATTGGCGCATATGGACCGGTTGTTGATAACGCAAAAGGTATTGCCCAAATGGCAAAACTAGAAGAAAGTCTCTTACAAAAAACAGATGTGCTTGACATGGTCGGAAATACTTCCGCTGCTATGGGGAAAGGATTTGCCATTGGTTCAACCGCTTTAACCGCTCTTGCTCTTTTTGCAGCATATTCTCTTTCGGCGGATATTTTTGAACTTGATATCTTGGATTCTCGAGTACTTATTGGGCTTTTCTTAGGATGTATGATTCCGTTCTTATTTTCTGCTTTTACTCTTACTTCTGTTCGAACAGTTGCCTTACAACTTATGGATGTTATTCGGTCTCAATGTACTTCGCAAAGTTATATTCAAAAAGGAATAAATGATGCTCATTCACAAGCGTGTTTGGATCAAGCGACAACATCGTCGCTACACAATATGATGCTTCCTTCTCTGTTTGCGTGTTTTATGCCTCTTGTTACTGGTTTCTTGTTTGGTTCTATTGTTCTCGGTGGATTACTTGTTGGATCTTTGATATCAGGGGTATTGATGGCATTTTTTATGACTCATGCAGGAGGAGCATGGGATAATGCAAAAAAATATATTACGGCGTCTCTTCCAGAGGAACCGACGTCAAAAATTTATAAAGCATCTATGCTTGGAGATGCTATTGGTGATCCATTAAAAGATGTTTCTGGTCCTTCTTTGAATATTTTAATAAAAGTAATGATGGTTTTATCTCTTCTTTTTGGAACTGTCTTTTCTGCAAATGGGGTATTGGGAATTTTATTGTCCTCCTAACGAATCAATAAGAACAATACGTGGGTGAAGCATGTTCTGCATTATATGTCCAATGCCTATCGTTTTTTGTTGGTGTTGTATGCATATGTTTTTTTGATCTGGGTGGGATACCCGAAAAGCTCGTCCTGATATAAAATCAGGAATTCTGTTTGCTTCAATGGGGAATGTGTGGAATTGTAGTATATTTTGAACATCTTGAACTTGGAAGTAATCGTTCATGTTCTGTGCCTGTGTAATGGATATGTCATCAATAGCTGTTCTGCGAAGTGATTTACAATACCCACCTCCAAAAACAATTCTTCCTAAATCACGAGCAAAACTGCGTACATAGAATCCTGCAGAAACCGTTAGTTCTATAGTGATGTGCGGGAAAGAGTAGTCGATAATTTTGCTTTGAAAAATATGTGTTTCTCTTGGTTTGAGCGTAAAAGACTCCCCTTTTCTCGCTCGATCATAAGCTCTTTTTCCATCTACCTTTAATGCTGAGTATTGAGGGGGTATTTGTTGAATACTTCCCTTAAAATGAGTATCAAGAACCGTTTGTATATCTTTTTGCGTTGGGATTGGAATGTCTTTTGTTTCTCTTTCAATAACCTCTGAATCACAATCAAGCGTTTCTGTTTCTGCTCCTAAAGCGAGAACAGTTTGATATGTTTTTTTTGATTTCTCAAGGTATGGAATACATTTTGTTGCTTTCCCCGTAGCGACAACGAGAAGTCCTGTTGCAAAAGGGTCAAGTGTTCCGGTGTGTCCTACTTTTTTGATGCCGAGTTGTTTTCGTATATGGTGACATACTGCAAAACTGGTTATTCCTTTTGGTTTGTCGATACATAAAAATCCGTGTTGGTTCATGGCTTTTACTTTTTCTGAAAAGTAAGAATATTTCAAGTTTTTTTCTTTGTTTTTCAAAAAAAGGTTGCCAAATATTTTAAAATCAATAGATTACGGAAGCTTTGCCCATATTAAAATCTTAATATGCGCCGGATAATCTTCTTTATTTTTTAACCGACCAGAAAGCATGTCAGAATCAGAAACCGTACAAAAGTACGAAATTATGGCTATTATCGCCAATAGCCTCGATAAAAAATCGGCGGAAGCGTATGCGCAAGAACAATTTGTTCAAAAAGTGAAATCAGTAGGAGGTACCATTACCTTTGAAGATTTTTGGGGTGAACGTGGGTTTGCTTATATTATTAAAAAGCAAAAATGGGGATATTATTTTGTCGCTCAGTTTGAGCTTGAAAAAAAAGAACTTACAGAACTCAAAACTGATTGGGCTTTAGAAAATACTATCGTTCGTTTTATGGTGAGCAAGGTTGATCCTCGTGCTCCAAAACCACGACTCTACAGTGATGTAAAAAAAGAGTGGACCGCTCTTGAAAAAGAAAAAGAGATTCAAAATGTTGAGCAAAAATCACCAGCAAAACGACCTTCAGCTCCTGCTGTCTCAGAATCTAAAAAAACAGAACCTGAAGCAAAAGAAGCGAAAAGTATGACTCAAGACACAAAAAATGCTCTTGATAATAAACTTGATAAAATTTTAGAGGATTCTTCATTGGATCTTTAGTCTTTCTTGTTTTTTTAATCCTTTCATTATTATGCCTCCAAAACCAAAAAAATTTCTCTGTGACTTCTGTATGAACAATGCAAATCTTATTGACTATAAAGATGTAAAAACATTAAGTCGATATATTACCTATTATCGTTCATTGCAAAGTCGGTTTCATACAGGAACATGTCTTAAACACCAAAAACAGTTAGCAAATGCAACTAAAAAAGCTCGTATTATGGGGCTTTTGCCATTTGTTCGATACTCGAAATAATAAACAAATATTTTTTCTTTTTAGAAGAACAAGAAATCCAGTTTTTATGTGACTGGTTTTTTTGTTTTTGATATACTTTTGCCAATGGATGATATGTCTGCGAAAAATCGAATAGAAACTTTGCGTCAGCAAATAAATAAATGGAATGCGGCTTATTTTAATGATAATACAACTCTTTTTCCAGAGTCGGTGCGTGATCAATTAAAAAAAGAATTGATTGATCTTGAAACACACTATCCTCAATTTATTACACAGGACTCCCCTACTCAACGGGTTGGAGTTGTGCTTGATTCGAAACTACCAAAAGTGATTCATACACAAAGAAGATATTCATTATCGGATGTGTTTGATGCTCAAGAACTTCTCGATTTTGATTTGCGTGTAAAAAGATTTTTAAAGGTTGATGAGCTTCAGTATTCTTGCGAATTAAAGATTGATGGTATTCATATTGTTGTGCGTTATGAAAACGGTGTTTTAACTCAAGCCCTTACTCGTGGAGATGGCGTTCAGGGCGAAGATGTTACTCATACGATTCGAACCTGTGAAAATATACCTCTTAAACTTCCATTACCTCTTTCTTTAGAAATTATGGGGGAGTGTTTTATTACGCGTCAAGATTTTGAGAATATAAACAGAAACCTTCCTGTGGATAATAAATTTGCGAATGCACGCAATTTAGCTGCTGGATCGGTACGACAACTTGACCCTTCTGTTGCTCATGACCGTCATTTGAGAATGTTTTTCTATGACACAGTGAATACCGATCAAGATATAAACAATCAAACAGATCTATTTGCTTTTTTTGATTCGATGACCATTCCATATGAAAAAAAGTTTTTTGTATTTTCTGATATTCAATCGGTTCTTGACTTTTGTCTTTCTTGGTCGGATGGATTAAAACGAAATGATATTGAGTATGATATTGATGGAATTGTGGTAAAAGTTCATGATTTTTCTTTTCGAGAGCGTCTTGGTTCGACTGCAAAAACAGTTAAATATGCTGTTGCTTGGAAATTTCCTGCTGAGCAAAAACATACAGAGCTTCTTCATGTAGAGTTTCAAGTAGGGCGTACAGGCGCTATTACTCCCGTTGCAGTGTTGAAACCAGTTTCTATTTCGGGGTCTTTGGTGCAAAAAGCAACACTTCATACTATGGATGAAGTATTAAGAAAGGATATTCGTATTGGTGATACTGTTTTAGTCCATAAAGCGGGTGATATTATTCCAGAAGTTATTGAACCGATTGTTCATTTACGCTCAGGAAAAGAAACAAATATTGATATTCCAACTCATTGTCCAGTCTGCAAAAGCGTTCTGTCTACTTCTGAAAAAGTTTATCGATGTGAGAACATACACTGTGAGGCACAAAGAAAGGCTCGACTTTTGTATTTTGTGCAGACATTGGATTTAGAAGGATTAGGAGAAAAAACAATTATCGCTTTATACGAAAAAAAATTGATTCAGGGGTTTGCTGATTTTTGGAAACTTGATCAACATGATTTAGCACTTCTTCCGGGATTTAAGCATAAGAAAGTGTATAACGTATTGGATGTTCTTGAGTCTCGAAAAATATTTCCTTTGGGGCAATTATTGACGGCTCTCGGTATTCGCAATGTGGGATCAGAAACAGCAGAAATACTAGCTCATTTTTTTATTGATACTTTTGGAGTTTTGGATTTAGCACTTCTTCCTGAAAAAGTCAGTACGCTCTCCATTGAAGACATCCTTTCACTCGATGGCATTGGGGAAACCGTAGCGCAACATGTGTATTCTTTTTTTAATGATCCTCTAACTCATATATTGTTTTCAGAGTTGTCGGCTGTGGGGATTCGTTTTGAATCGGTTGTTGTTGCTGATGAAAAACAAACGCCACTTTCTGGTAAAAAAATAGTTCTTACTGGAACCTTTCAAAGTATGAGTCGAGATGAACTAAAACAACAGATTCAAAAAATGGGTGGAAAAGTACTTTCAGCAGTTTCTTCGCAGGTTGATTTTGTTTTTGCTGGAGACAAAGCAGGATCGAAAAAGAAAAAAGCAGAAGAGATTTCCATACCCGTATTAGAAGAATCAGATGTACTAAGCCTGTTTGGGAAAACAAGAGTCAATGATAATACTCAACAGAATTCGCAGATGTCTTTTTTGTAAAAAAAACCGACTGTTTGCGCAGTCGGTTCAGTGATCTTTTTTAGTGAATAGTTTCCCCATTTTTCAAGTCAAAGACTTCATTTGGATTTTCAATGTGCTCAAAAAGTGCCATGTGGAACATCTCTGAATCAAATTCTTGACCGAGTATGTTTTGACATTTTTTTTCGCACTGATTGATATCTTCCAGTGTTCGAAAGTCTTCGTTTGTTTTTTTTATGTGGGGTTTTTGTGCTAAGAATATAGCACTTCTATGCGTTATGTATGCATTTTGCATAAAGACTCCTTTTTTTAATGGAATAATTTTTACTATCGTTTTGTTATCAAAGATCAGAAAATTTATATAATATTTTTATGCTTTTGTCAATTTTTTTATAAGGATTTGTCTTCACTTTCTCCGATATTATTATTTCGTGCTGGAATGGTGATTTCAATAGCACCAAGCTCGTCTTCAGGAGAATTAAACTTCTCTTTCATGTTTGAAAGTCGGTTGTAATAGGCTACTGATTTATAAGCTCCTTGTTGTGCTGCTACTGGAAAATTCCAATGAACTTGTGCTTGTTTGAAGTTTCCATACTCTGTTTTTTTATCGACTAAGAAATCAATTAATCGTTTCATTTGATAGTGTGAATCAATCCAGATTCTATTTTCAGGGTTGGCGATAAAATCTTCTGCTTTTACATTGTGATGAATACAGGTGTTGTATTGCACAAGTCCAAAAGAACAATAATGAAGCACTCGTTCAACCCCAATACCTCGTTGTTGGAGTTTAAAACAATAATCTTCTTTCCCGTTTCGAGCTCGACACCAAGGGTCTCCTAAATGAGTTGGGTTCCATGTTCCATTCTCTACATTGAGCTGATAAACGATTTCTTTCGCTTCTTCGGTTGAAAATCCAGCATCATATGCCATATTTTGAGCTTGGATCATCTGTTGAATTTTATAGAATGGCGCTTTTGGAGGTATAATATAGGTATATCCTTCTCGCATACCAAGTTTTATAAAATTATCTTGGCGATGATCTTTTTGTTGATCGCATGAACTTAATGCTTTATCTCGTTGTTGGCATCCACTCAATGAGAATGGATTGTGGATGTTTTCAAGATATGATCCATACGCATTATAACATTCAACTTGTTTACAAAAAAGAGACCCATTTGGATCAAGTTCATTCATGTCCATAGCTTTATCCTGAACGTATTGACACCGAGTTTGTAGTTTTTGGTTACAGCTTCCGGTCATTCGATTAAAAGCATCGCTATAATCTTTTTCTGCTTGTTGATACTGCTGAATGGTTTCTACGTATTGTTTTTCAAACGCTTCATGTGTTTCAAAATATCGAAACTGAAAAAGAGATTGTGCTGATATTCCCCCACCAAAAAGAAGAACTGTGAATACAACCGAAAGTATATTTTGTTTTTTTGACATCTCATGATTATACCACAAATAGAGGAGAATTCAAACAAAAAAAGACCATTCATCTAAAAAGAGAATGGTCGTGTAGATCTGTTTTTTTATAGAGCTATTTTCCCTATGATTTTTTTTGTTAAGATATCTTCTATCTTTTTCTCAAAATCAATCGAAGAATCAATGAGTTCTATATTCATATGATTGAATATATACTCCAGAGCAATTGTATAGTGTTGTATTTGAAACCTATTTATCAGTTGATATTCCAACTGCCATTGCAGATAATGACTATCAACTTCTATGCATTCATTTTCATCATCACTTTTGGGAATAGAGTGAAACATAAAATAAGCATGCAAGGCGATTGAGAAAATATCCTCTTCAAACCGGTCTCCTTGTAATTCTTTTATATAAGAATACAACTCAGAGATAGATTCTGTTCGATTTTTATATTTTTCAATTTTAGAAATATAACATCGAATAAAATCGTTTTGTGAAGCAATATCTGCTGTCCCAATTCTTTTTTGCCGGCTTTTATCAGATATATCATCGATATATACTCCTTCTTTTATAAGCCCCCCTACATGATCTTCAAATTCTTCTAATGAGAACTCATCATTCTCATCAAAATCATAGAATGTCGGATCTTCATTGATAAGGTCTTCCATGTTTTGGGCGATATTAAAAAGTTCTTGCAAACTTTTTTTATTAATGGGGGTTATTTCATAATACCCTCTTCTTTTCAATTCATCGTATAGGTCATCCATGGATAAACCATCTTGCATAACATTAACAGGAGCTAATATGCATTTTCCATTTTTTCGCAATATTATAATGCCATCAACGCTATTTTCTTCTCGCAATTCAGATGAATAATCATCTAGAAATACTGATTGTGCCGTGTTACAGTCGTTTACGAGAATATCATCTATATGATACACTGCTTCGTATTCGTCTTTTAATTTGCTCATGAGAGAACTCCTTTATTTTTGATAAAAAAACGTTTTGTGGAGTAACGAGAGTAATCATTTTGATTTTCTCATTACTACCTTTTTATTCGCTTGCTGTAAAAGAACTATAGTATATAAATAAACCAAAAGAAAACAAAAGTCAATGAATGTTCTTTTGGTCTTTGTTTGTATTGTTTTCTTTTTTTAGTTTTTAGGCAATATTTTTTTTCTTTTAGGTTTTTCTTTGACGAAAAAATATTTTTTTTTACAATTCTTCGGCAATTGAATACTTTTTTTCTTGTTGTATATGAAAAACCAAATTCGAAACCGTTTTCTTATTCTTGTTGGGATTTTCTTTTTTTCGCTTCTTATAGCACTCCCCTCTACTCATCTTGAGTCTGTGTTTGGAGTCAATGCTCTGACTCAAAAATTATCAGAGTATAAGGTGCTTTTGGGATTAGATCTTGCTGGTGGAACTGAGCTTGATTATCGTATTGATCTTACTGATGCATATGCTCAAAATGCTGATGATGATCCACAAAATGATGTCGATATTCAAACAATTGCTGAATCGGTAAGAGATAGTTTAGAAGCTCGTGTTAATCCTGCCGGAGTTGGTGAAATTGTCGTTCAGCGTTCACAAGTTGATAATCAAGAACATGTTATTATTCAGATGCCTCCAACAGCCAATGTTGAGAAAGCAAAACAAGACGCGGAAAAAGATAATCGTCTTGAGTTCTTTGAAGAAATGCCAGAACAGTTAAACCAAAAAAGAATTTCGATGGCAGGACTTTTGGTTGAGCTAGAATCACAACCTTGGGAAGAAGTAGTAAGCCGAGTTTTACTTGACGATCAAATGGCCCATCAAGAATCATTTGGTCCTTATTTTAGCGATGAAATTTTAGATCCTGCATTGGCAGAAAAAATATCTCAAACTCCTGCTTATACAATAATTCCTGAAATAATTGAAACGCAAACAGAAATGCAAACGACTATTTCTCCAGAAGGAGAATTAAGTATCGTAGCATATCCAGAACCAATTATCGCATTAGTGTATGTTACATCTCATACAGAAGAAACACGAGAAAAAGTAGTGGAGGCAAGTGCAGAAGCCCGACATATATTGTTTGGATACAAAGGAGCCCTTAGAGCCCCTGAAGATGTGCTATATGAAACACGAGAAGACGCATTAACAGCCGCTGAAGAACTTTTAGCAACGCTACAAATAGAAGGTACCGAAACATTTGCTGATAAAGCCATAGAGTATTCAACAGAACCGGCAGCTCAAACTTCAGGAGGAAATTTAGGAACGTTTGGTCGTGGGGACATGACGGGTGCATTTGATGAAGCTGTTTTTACAGCTGATTCGACAGGACTTTTACCAGAAGTGGTAGAAACCGAATTTGGGTTTCATATTATTGAAATTATAAATAAAACAGATGAATCACTGGAAACAGTAACGGATACAAAATATGGGTACGAATTACTCTACTGGAAAACAGAAGACTTTGTTTGGAATAAAACAGAATTGAGTGGTGAACATCTTGAAAATGCAGTGGCTGGATATAATGAACTTGGACAGCATTTAGTAAACCTTTTATTTAATGCAGAAGGAGGTTCTTTATTTGCGGATATTACAGGAAGAGTTTCATCAAGAACGTGTAATGGACAACCTTGTCGGCTTGGTATAAAAGTTGGAGGTGTTTGGATTACTCAACCAACCGTTCGGGAAAAGATTATTGGACGAATGTCTCAAATTACAGGAAACTTTACACCAGCATCAGCAAGACAATTAGCGAATGATTTAAATCTTGGAGCTATTGATGCTCCAGTGACACTTGCTGGACAAGTGACGATTACTCCACAACTTGGCGCTGAACAGCTAGCACTCAGTTTAAAAGCGGGTATTTATGGGTTTATAGCAACGATGATCTTCATGATGTTTTCTTACAAACTAGCAGGGGTTATTGCAGCTATATCACTTACATTCTATGCCCTTCTCTTTATTGTTATTTTAAAACTTTGGCCCGATAGTTTTGGAGGTCCTATTGTATTAACTCTTTCTGGAATTGCGGGTATTATTCTTTCTATTGGATTAGCTGTTGATGGAAATATTCTTATTTTTGAACGTATCAATGAAGAGCTTAAAAATGGAAAATCATTATCACGAGCTGTTGATTTAGGGTTTGAACGAGCATGGACTGCTATTCGAGATTCAAATCTAACCACATTACTCACGTGTATTATTCTTTTCTCTCTTGGAAGTTCTGTTATTAAAGGGTTTGCCGTAACACTTATTATTGGAACGCTTCTTTCTCTTTTTACCGCTATCAATGTAACTCGAAACTTGTTGCGATTCTTACTCTTGTTTCCTTTCTTTAAAGCTTCTTATCTCTTCTCTGTTTCTTTATCATCTACAGATAATCAATAAATATTTTTGCTCATGAATATTACACACAATCGAAATCGTTGGTATACAGCTTCTCTTATTCTTGTCGGATGTAGTTTGCTTTCTGTTCTTGTTTTTGGGTTTCGTTTTGGACTCGATTTTACGGGAGGATCTCGTTGGACTATCGCTTTTGAAAACCAAGACATCACACAAGTAGAAGTCTCTGAGTTTTTAAGCACTATTCCCTCAATCACTCAGTCTCCACAAGTTCAAATGACGAGTGAAAATGAAATACTTATGACATTACAAGAACTTCCTGATGAAGATATTCAAACAATTAAGTCACAACTCACCGAACAATTTGGATCATTTGATGAGCGTCATTTTAGAAGTGTTGATAGTGTTATCGGAGGTCATTTCAAAACAAAAGCATTATGGGCTGTATTTTTTGCGCTTGCAGGAATTATCTTTTTTGTTGCTTTTGCTTTCCGTCGTATTCCTCAAGCGATTAATCCATGGCGGTTTGGATGGGTTTCTATTATCGCACTTTTCCATGACATCCTTATTGTTTTAGGTGTATTTGTTGTATTAGGATTTGTTGCACAAGTAGAACTCGATTTACCTTTTATAACAGCTCTTTTAGCAACACTTGGGTTTTCAATTAATGATACCATTGTTATCCTTGATCGAGTACGAGAAAATATCTATAAACAAAAAGCATCGGAAACATTTGAAGACACGATTGAAAAATCAATACAAGAAACTTTAAGACGTTCTGTGTACACATCTTTTTCTACGCTTTTACCACTACTTTCACTTCTTTTCTTTGGAGCTGATTCAATTTTCTATTTTGTACTCGCTTTAACTATAGGGATTATCGTAGGAACGTATTCTTCAATATTTCTTGTTGCTCCTTTGCTCATTACATGGAAACAATGGGCTGATAAAGCATAGGCGTCCTTCTATTGACAATAAAAGATAAAAACGCCTATAGTGCATAGTGTCTTTTTAGACCCTTCCCTTTATGGCCCGTAAAATACGAAACTATTTATTCAAAAGTGATACCGTTTTAGCACGGTTGCTCAATGTTATTGTTATTGGTTTTATTCTCGTATCAGTTTCTATTATTCCCTTATATTTTATTTATCATGAGGGTCCACTTTTTAATATTTTATTATTTATAGAAAGAATAGTAGTGACGCTTTTTATATTTGAATTTTTGTTTCGTATCTTAAGCACGGCGAAGCCTTCTCGTTATATTATGAGTAAATGGGGGCTTATCAATTTTTTATCTATCTTGCCTTTATTTCTCTATAATCTTGGTTTTTTCTCTTTTTTCCCTGCATTCCTTCTTATTTTTCGTGTTTTTCGTGTTTTTGAATTTGCTCGGTTTCCACGAATAGAAGAAATGGATTACAAAACCATGAAAAAATATGGACATTTTACACTCTTAAAGGATGAAAAACTGCTCAAAATAGTTCAGAAACATGTGATTGTATTTCTTGTGGGGCTCCTCCTTCCTTTATTTATGGTATCAAGTGGAGTTATAATTATGGTTTTTTTCGAGTTCCATATTATCGGTGTTCTTATTGGGGCATTTTTTCTTTTATTTGCGGTTCTATTTTTTATTAAAATATGGTTGGATTTTCGTTATGATGTTCTTTTTATTACCGATATTCGTGTTATTGTGCAGGAACGAGAGTTATTTGGAACTGTTTCTGATAAAGTAAATTATGAATCAATTGCTGTTATCGTACCTGATAATAAAGGATTTTTTAAGATGATTTTTCGGTATGGACATTTAGAAATTAGAACACCTTCTGATTCAAAGGAAATACGTTTCTCTTTTGCACCAAGAGTTGATGAAGTAGCTGATATGATTAGTCAGAACCGAAATGAAGTGATGAAGAGTTTGCGATAAATATTATTATTTCTTTCGTTGTAAATCATACAAATTCATTCCACAGATAAGCGTGAATAAGAAGAGTGTCACTCCAGGAAGAAATATTCCATTGATCATCAAAACTATCTGAATCAAAACGGGAATATGATAGATACTTAAAATCATCATATACGCTTTTGAGAATGATAAAAGTGGTATCTGCATTATTTTTCCGCCTATAATCCACAAAAGAGAAGCCCAAAAGAGAGCAAATAATAATCGAATAAGAGCATACCAGATATATAAAAATATAAAAAATGCACATAAGATATACCATTTTGCAATGCGTAAAAATGCACGTACATGGTGTTCAATAACTTCTGGTGTAATTAAAATATTTTTATTCCCCGTTGCCTTTAAAAATTTTTCCGTTGGAATAACGTGTGTTGTGTATTCACTTTCTTTAATAACAATTTCATTTTTACCAATCAAAATCCCTCCTTCATAGTTGTTGAGTATGTTTATGTCGGTCGTTTTATTTGTATCTAAGTGAAATACAAAATCTTCGTTTGTTTGAGATGTACTTCCTTGTGTAAGATTTGTAGTAAAAGGATCAGGAATACCATGTGTTTCAATACCTGATTCATCAATATAAATCCGAAAATCTTGAATTTCTAAACTCTGTGCTATTTCCTGTAATGAAAAATTCTTACTGGCCTCTATCACGAAAACACCGATTACGGCTGTCATTAGAAAGGCTATTGCAATATTTATACAAAACCAAAATTTCCAGATTGATTGATGTTTTTCTGTGCTGAGTATGTGTGTTATAAGTTTGGGAGTCCATGAACGTTTGAAGAGTTCCCAGAGAGAAAGTGTTTTCATAAAAAGAGTATATTTATATTTTTATTGATTGTCTATTGTTTTTGCATCTAACCAAAGAATATCTGATCGGTGTCTCCACCATGTAAGTTGTCGTTTGATATAGTTTCTGTTTCGTTTTTGGTTTTCTTGTAGTGCTTCTTCATATGAATAGTGTCCTAAAATATATTTTTCTATTTCTTGGTATCCAAAGTTTGTTCGTGCATTACGAGTCATATGAGGAAACAATTTCAAAACAGACTCGACTTCTTCAATGAGTCCTCCTTGAAAGAGTTTAATACATCGTCTGTCTGATCTTTCATATAATTGTGCTCGATCCCAGTGAAGCCCAATTTTTAAAAATGGCCATTTGGGTGGGTTTCTTCGTGATGATTTTTCAGCATTCTTTTTATCTGAAAACTCATAGTTTTCACTAATAGCATCAAGCCAAAGCATTGTACCTCCACAAAGTATCGGGTGAGCATTCCTTATAAAAATATCCTCTATAATACCAAAAGCATATTTTTGAAAATCAGCTACGCTATATGGAGTTTCTGGTGAAATAAGATTCAACCCCCAATGAGGAATTCCACACATTTCTTTTTCTTTTATTTTTACAGCTGAAATATCAAACGGAGTGTATATTTGCCGAGAATCAACAGATAGTATTTCGCTCGGACTATACCGCTGTGCTATATCAATAGAGAGTTGCGTCTTTCCGCTAGCAGTAGGACCGAGTATTTCTAAAACACCGTTTTTATGGTCTTTATAAAACGACTGCAGGGTACAAAGAATATCTGAATATGAAAAAATTTTCATGGACAGTATGCAATGTATGAATTTTCTTTAAAAAAGTAAACATTGAATTTTTTCTTTTCCTTTTTTTTGAGTATAGTGGATGTGTTTTTTTATCTCACAAGACCTCATAGTTTAATGGAAGAACGTTTCCCTCCTAAGGAAAAAATTCAGGTTCGATTCCTGATGGGGTCACCACTTTTTTATTTGCGTAATTTAAAACATCAAATTACAATAGACCTAACTACTTTTCTTTACCTTTTTTTGATATGGCTCGTGTTCGTATTCAAGATGCAGACGGAAATCAGGCAGCAGAATTTACGCCTGAACATGATGAGTCTCTTGGAACTCAAATCCAAGAACATGGAGTACCTTTAAGTATTGCGTGTGGGGTTGGTGCTTGTGGAACTTGTCGAGGGCGTATCATTTCAGGGGCTCAATTTGTTGATAAAGAAGCAAATGGACCAGTGCAATACCCAATTGAAGATGACGATGTACTGACGTGTATTGCTTGCGTAAAAGAAGATGCTCCAGAAGATGCCGTTATTGATATAGAAATCCAGAATATTTAAGGATGTTCTGAAAAACGAATCGTCATAAAAAATTTTACTGTTTTTGAGGATACATAAAAATCTATTGTAACGGAATTTAATAGAGTTTTTTGGCAGTATTCTGAAAGGATTTTCCTTTCGCTGCTTCTTTTGACAAAACTTAGAGAACACTTACTATTCGGATGATTTTTTAATTTTTTTTATGAGTATGAAGAAGTTTTTGTTTCCTGTTTTCGCTTGCGTTCTTCTTTTTGGATCATGGGCAAGTGTTTCTGCTTTTCGTGATATTAATACCCAATCCCCTCTTTTTCCTGCTATTGAATTTCTTATAGAACAGGATTTATTTGAAGAAGGTACTTTTTTTAAGCCACATGCAGAGGTAACCGCTGATTTATTTTGGCCACTCGTTCTTAAAGACGCAGGGTTTGATATTCAGTCCGCTACATTTGAAACACCACTTCCTGCAAATGTGTTAGAAGATGATCCGCTTGCTCAATATATTCGAGAAGGAATACGAAGAGGGTTTATTGATGAAACACAGCCTTTTGTACGAGATACTATTATCAGTCGATCAGATGCTATACAAGTGCTTGTAAAAACAAAAGGAATTCCTACTTCTCAACGAACATCAAAAGCCTTTTTAAGGAAACTAGGGGGGGTTAGTGCTCATGCTCAATACCTTCCTGCATTAGAAGCTGCCTATACTTCTAAAATGATTACCGATGTTGATACATTTAATTTTAAACCACACGCCCCACTTACTCGTGAGGTATTAGCACAATGGCTTTATAACTATCATAATAATGGAGAACTAAAACGAGCAACCTTAAATCCACGAGGTCAGGATCAGCTATTTCAAACGCAGTCTCCTTACCAAAGACGACGTATACAAAACAACATATCTAAAGAGAATAAAACAGAAGAACAATCAAAAAATACATCTCAAATTTTCTTAGGGAATGTTTCGTACGACACAGAAACGATTCCTCGAACGGGTATACTGCAAGATGTTTTTAGTAATATCTTGAGAAAATACCGATTTCCAGAAGATCTGACACAAGAGAAAAAAGAAGAAATGATTGAGGCGGCGATTACTGCTATGGTCAAAGAACTCGATGATAAGTTTTCAAGTTATATTGCTCCTGCGAAAAGCAAAGAGTTTCGAGAAAGCCTTGATGGTCGATTTGAGGGAATTGGAGCTCACGTAGAAATGATAGAAGACCAATTTACCATTACCGCTCCTATTAAGAAATCACCAGCACAAAAAGCGGGTATATTAGCTGGTGATATTGTTGTTGCTGTTGATGAAGAAGACGTAAGAGGACTTCCTATTATGGATATTGTTAATAAAATAAAAGGACCAGCAGGAACAGATGTTCAACTTGAAATTATGAGAGGGGTTGAGAAAAAGAATTTTGTTGTTACTCGAGCCTCTATTACAGTTCCTACTATTGAACTGACATTTCATAAAAGCGTGCCCGTTATTGCTATTCATAAATTTACAAATGCAACCAAAACGGAGCTAGAAAAAATTCTCAAAGAAGAGGTTCTTCCAAAAAACCCAAAAGGTATTGTGGTTGATTTTCGAAATGATCCAGGGGGGCTTTTAACCGCTGCTGTTCAGATTGGTGAACTCTTTACTCATAAAGATGACTTATTATTTACTATTGATTATAAAGATTCTCAACGTGAATTTAAAGCATCAGAAAACGGACTCTTATCATCTCAAAAAAACATAGTGCTTCTTCAAAACAAAGGAACGGCTTCAGCATCAGAGATTATTGCAAGTATTATTCAGGATTATAATATTGGACCTATCGTCGGAACATCTTCATTTGGAAAAGGGACCGTACAAGAAATTGTAAACTATAATACAGAAGCTATTTTAAGAGTAACGGTTGCAAAATGGTTAACTCCAAAAGGGCGATGGATTCAGGAAAATGAAGAGACTCCTGGAATTATCCCAGACGTAGAAGTATCAGATCCAACCGTTGATGAAATAAAAAAAGGGATTGATCGTCAACTTGATACAGCTGTTCGTTTGATTTTAGATCGTTAATAGAATGTCAATTCATATTTTATCGTCTGCGGTCTCTGACCAGATTGCAGCAGGAGAGGTGGTAGAACGACCCGCTTCTGTGGTAAAAGAATGTGTGGAAAATAGTATTGATGCACAAGCAAGCCATATTATTGTTCGTATTGAAGAAGGAGGGAAAACACGTATTGAAATCGAAGATAATGGAATAGGAATGGTGCGAGAAGATGCGGTTAAATCAGTGTTGCGCCATGCAACTTCTAAAATAACCACTATTGATGACTTATTTTCGGTTCATACGTTTGGTTTTCGAGGAGAAGCTCTTGCTGCTATTGCAGCGGTATCTCGTTTGGAACTCAAAACAAGAACCGAAAACGAGAAAAATGCGACATTGCTTTTTGTAGAAGGTGGAAAATCACATGCCCCAAAGGACACTGCCTGTAATCATGGAACTCATCTTATTATTCGTGATTTGTTTTATACGACGCCTGTCCGACGAGAATATCTCAAATCAACAGAAACAGAATATCGTCATATTCTCAAAGAAATCACTTATTTTGCCTTAGCGTATCCACATATTGGATTTGAATTATGGAAAGACAACACCTGTGTACTGCGTGTGCGTGAGACAGATACGATAACGCAACGTATTCATGATGTCTTACCACATATATCAAACGATATAATTCCTATAAAAGGAGAATCTCATGATGCATTTTTATCGGGATTTATTATAAAACCAGGGAAAGGGGCACGCACTAAATCTCATCAGTATTTATTCGTTAATGGACGGCATGTTTCTGATTATCGTATTGCAACTGCGGTTCGAGAAGGATACATGCAGAGCTGTGGAATAGAAAAACATTTACATCCCGTATTTATTCTTTTTCTTCATACTGATCCACTCTTAGTGGATGTCAACATACATCCAAGAAAACGGGAAGTGAAGTTTTCTGAACCAGCTGATATTTTTCAGCTCACTCGTCGATCGGTTATTGAAGCTCTAAAAGATACTTCATCGCTTCATATTCATACTCCAAGAGAACAGTCACAACCCCAGAAAGGATTTTCTTTTGGGAAGAAAGAAATGTTTTTGACTTCACTCCCCTCTTTCTCTCAACGTCATATGCAACGATCGGAATCGATTCCGTCATCTGATTATGCACTTCAAGATTTTGTTTCTGAGCAAACGTCAGAAAAAACGAGTTATACTCATGACACCTCATCACCATCATTTTTAAAAGCTATCGGACAAATAGCTCATAAATATATTGTTGCAGAATCAGAAAATGGAGTGTTTTTGTTTGATCAGCATGCACTGCATGAACGAGAACGATTTGAAAAACTATGGAATACGTATCAAGCAAACTCTCATACGTATCAACCTCTTTTAACCCCTCAAGAAATTCCGTTTTCTCGTGAAGAATTATCATCAATTGAAGAACATCGTGCATTGTTTGAACGCATGGGGTTTTTATTTAAAACACATGAAAAAACTCTTTCAGTATCTCAAGTGCCATCACTTTTTTCGAGTAAAGACTTAACATATGTCTTTCAAGATGTACTCAAGTATATTGATAATCATGAGGTATCAGAAGATGTTCTTGATCAGTGTATGAGAAAAATTTTAGAATATAAAAGTTGTCGTGGGGCTATTATGTATGGAGATAAAATTGATATTGCAGAAGCGCAGTATTTACTTGATGATTTTTTAAAAACCCAGTGGGCAACGCTTTGTCCCCATGGAAGACCAAACCATATTTTTTTCTCATTCACATCTTTAGATGAACAATTTCATCGTTTATAGGGATGAGTTTTTGTATTCGAGAAGATACGAAATAATGATTCTCGATTATCATCTTGAGCTATTTTATTTTTCCCTTGAAATCCACATTTTTCACAACAAAAATAAAGAGATTGCATTTCGCCTTTTTTCACCTCAACGCCAATAGGCTTTAGTAGCCCCTTACACAGTGAAGCTCTATCTCCGGGATATATGTCAACATGAAGCGAATGAAGACATTCCTGACAGTGATTTCGGCATGTCTGAGGGGCTGGTGTGTTTTGATGCTGACACTGAAGACACTGAAAACTTTCATTGATTTTCGTAAACTTTTTCATCAGAATAATAATATGAAAACAATATCCATTTTAGGAATTCAGATGCATAATATCACGTTGTCAGAGTTTGTCACTGAATGTCGTTCTCTTTTGCAAGGAAAAAAGTGCGCTCATATTGCAACTGTTAATCCTGAATTTCTTGTAACAGCACACAGAAACCCAGAATTTCATGCACTCTTATCATCAACATATCTAAATGTGTGTGATGGATTTGGTATTGTATTGTGCGAGTTACTCTGTTCATGGACGTACATACATCGTATAACAGGTGTCACACTTGCTGAAACTATTTGTAAAGTATGCGAGGAAGAAAAAAAATCAATCTATTTCCTTGGTGGTCAAAATGTAAGTCAATCGGCAGCAGAATCAATGAAAAAGAAATACCCCAACCTTATCATTGCTGGGGCAAGTGATATGGAAGAGGTTCAGAATATACAAAAGAAAAATCCAGTTGTTATTCTTGTAGCACTTGGTTCACCAAAACAAGAAGAATGGATTCGTGACAATGCTCATCTTCTCCCATCACTTCGAATAGCTGTTGGTGTAGGTGGAACGTTTGATTTCTGGAGCGGAAAGGTACCAAGAGCACCAAAATGGATGCAATCAATAGGACTTGAATGGCTCTATCGACTTATCCGGCAACCATACCGAATACGTCGTATACTGCGGGCTGTTTTCGTATACCCACTCTATCGGTTACTCTGGATGTTGTAGGTGTTTACCAGTCAACACTATCAAGTAATTCTTCTTCGTTAAACTTTTCTTGTGATTGAGCTTGTGCTTCTTTTTGTGCTAATTGTGCTTGTTGTTCGGCTCTTTTTTGAGAGAGCTCTTCAGCTCTTTTTCGTGCTTCTTCTGGATTTAATTCAGGAGCTTTTCCACCGTTTCGGATTTCTGCAAGTTTTTGTTTTTCTCGTCGTAAAATATCGTATAAACGTTCTTTTTGAGAATCGTTCATAACTTTTGTAAGGTTGAACCAGTATTGTTTTTCTTCGTCGTCCATAGCTTCTGATTCCATAATCAGTTGAACGAGTTCTTTTTCGTTATGCGCCAGTGCACTTGGAATAACAAAATCCTTCACTGTTTTACCAGATATGGTTTTGAGTGCATCTATATTGATATCAGTATTTGTTATTGGTGTTTGTGTCATGTGTATAGGATAAAGAGAAAAATAAAAATTGTAAATATATTTTGGGTTTCTTCTTTTTAGATATATTGCTGTATATCGTGTAGAGATGTTATTGTATGAGCTTCACCATTACAAACGGTATACAGTGATTTTATTTCATCAGTTGTCTCCTCTTTAGGCGTAAAGAATCCTAAAACAGAACTCCCCATAGCCATAATGGCATTTTTTGATTTTTGTTTCTGTTCTTCTGTTGTACCATACCCAATATAATCAATGCTTTTTTTGCTTTGTGCGATATCTTGAAGCAGTGATAGTGATATGGTTCTTTCAGTAGAACTCTTGTCTTTCATCTGTTCAATAAAGTCTTTATTGTTCGCTAAAGAAAGGAACTTTTTTACGTTTTCGTTTTCAAATGTTTTTACAAAAGTATACATATCAAGTACATGGAGATCTTGTAAACGGTTTTGTTCATTCTCATTTTTTGGATTGATTGTTTTCTGGGTTCGTTCTGTATGAAATTCAAAGAGTATATTATCGGGCCATAACTGTCCCATTCGTGACTCTTTTATGAATTCACCTTTATGTCTTTCTATGGAACTATCAGATAAAGGAAATTTACTTTCACCTATGTTTATATTTCCATCAATAAGAGAAGCCCATCCTTTTTTAATCCAATAATGTAAGAGAATTACATTTTCTCCTTTGTTTATTTTTTGAAGTATTTGAGCTTGTTCAAATGAGGTTTGTATTTTTTCTCCTGTTGTTTCATGAAAAGAATAAGCATTCTTCATACATTCAGAGTAATCTTTTAATTGAGAAAGATCAGCGTTTTCTAAAAACTGGCTATGAGAAGGATTTTCTTGCGCAGAAAAAGCAAGACACTCTTTCTTTGTACTTTGTTTTTCATGAAAACGTTGTACTTCATCATGTTTTTTTTGTGCTTCCGTATAGGTTTTGTTTTCTTTTTTCTTATCCATTGTAAATACATCAGACCACGACATTTCACTGTCAACATTAAAGAGTTTTTTAAAAATATTACCGATAAGAGTCAGTGTTTTTTGAAAAGGTTTCATCATTCTATTCACTCGGTATGACATTTTTTCAGAAGAAGACATGTTTGGTATTTTTTCCTTCACAACCCATTCTTCATAAACAATCCCAATAGAACCAGACAAAACCCCCGCTTCATATTCCGTTTTATAAGCTTCTGGAACATGTTCATCAACCGTTTCTAACAGTTCCACTTGTGACTTCGTGTATGCAAGATGGTACTCAAGTTCTTTATCTGATAACGAAGAGAGATCTCTATTACTGTATTTATCAATAAAAATATTTTGATTTTTTTGAAGTCGTTCATATGTCCCATTTTCATAACAAGAACGCAGAATATTGTTGTTTTTTGTATATTCTTGCGGAATGTTTTCACGCAATAAAGAGCTTTTGAGCGTATCTTTTAAATATTCGGAATCAATTTTTGTTTCTTTCTCTTGACGAAACATTCCCATAAAAGAACTGAGTCCTTTTTTGAAAACATTTGTTTTTTGTGCATTATCCAGAAGTATATCAACTGTTTTTTCATATTCTGGTAGGTATCCTTTTTTTAAATAGTCTTGACGAATAGTTTCCAGAAGAATCTGTACCATTTTTGAATGTATTTCAGGTGATTTATATAATGCGTATTCTTCTCCTTTTAAGTTTTCTGACCAATGTGCAATAGCTCTTTGATATGTGTCTTGTATCTGTATAAGATTCGTTTCAACCTTTGCTTTTTGTACTTCAAAATCTTGACTGCTCACGGTTAATAAAGGAGAGATGGCATCTTGATTCTGTTCAATAGAATTTGAGCCTCCTATTGATGTGTTTTCTTCGATAAGATTCTCAAGAGAAAAAGGTTTTTGTATTTCATTTTTTAAAGACTGATAATCAATACTCATCTTTTTACATAACCACTGTGCTATTTGTGGATTATCGGTTGTTTGTTCAATAACATTTAATATGTCAGCTCTTGTTTCTTGTGTATTTTCCTGTGATAATGCGTTTTTTATTTTTTCTCCAATAGATCGAAACTCTTGTTCTATACTCTGTTCTAATTGATCGGATTCTAAAATTCCTTCAAGTCCTTGTTCTGTATTTTGTGTTATTTTTAAAAGATTTGAACTGATAATCTCTTGAATAAGAGTTTCTCGATTCTCAGATTGCAATGGGTTTTGTCGTAACTGTTCCATAAAAAAAGATATAATAAATCTTCTTATTATACCTTATTCTCTATTATAAATCAAATACACAATTTTATTTGTTTTTTTGAGCTTTTGTTTTGTTTTGATAAACGGATCCAAGTACTCCACCAGAAATACCCGATCCAAATGCACCAAGTCCGATAAGAGATCCTCCAATAGAACCAAGAGCTCCTACACCAGCGATACTTAAAATTCGCCATACTTTTGACTGTATTTTGTTGGATGTTTGTGAAACCGCTGTGTTTGGAGTAGACGGTTTTGAAGATGGTGAAGATGAAGGTGTATTTACTGATGATGGTTTATTCATGGGAAAGAATTATTTATTTAAATTTCACATATAAAATAAAATACAAAATAACATGTGTCAAGTTTTTTTTCATTCTTTACACGTTCTTCTTGATACGATAGTATAAACCATGATTTTTTTTATATGGCATGTCTCTCTTTCTGAAATATCGACCTCAAACCTTTGAAGATGTAGTTGGACAACATTCTGTTGTGCAAACACTGAAAAATAGTCTGAAGAATCATAAAACAGCACACGCATATCTTTTTTCTGGAAGTCGAGGAACTGGAAAAACATCAATTGCTCGTATATTTGCAAAAGAACTTATTGTGCAAAATATTACTGATGAAGAAAGAAAAAAAAATATCTATGATCAAATTCAGCAAGGTTCATTTGTTGATATTATCGAGATTGATGGTGCTTCGAATCGTGGGATTGATGAGATTCGAGATTTGCGAGAAAAAATTCATTTCGCCCCGAATATAGCTGATAAAAAAATATATATTATTGATGAGGTTCATATGCTCACGACTCCAGCATTTAATGCTCTTTTAAAAACTCTGGAAGAACCGCCTGCTCACGCTTATTTTTTGTTGGCGACGACGGAAATGCACAAACTACCAGATACTATTGTTTCTCGATGTCAGTGTTTTTCTTTTCAACGGTTCTCTCTTGAACAACTCATTGATCGATTAACGTATATTGCAAAAAAAGAATCATTTTCATTTGAAATGGAAGGATTATCACTTATTGCACGAAAGGCAGAAGGTGGAATGAGAGATGCTGTTTCGCTTCTCGATCAAATTTCAGCTGAGAGTAACGGAAAAATAACAGAATCAGGTGTGCTTGCCTCACTCGGCATATCTTCAACACAAACACTTGAAGGGCTTTACAACGCTTTATGGGATAAGAATCAAAAACAAGCTTTTCAGATACTCCATTCTTTGCATGTATCAGGAAATGATATGCGAACATTTGGGCACGATTTTTTATTATTCTTACGATCAAAAATACACGAACATATTGATGAAAATGATACTTTAGTCACGCTTATTCAATGGGTTCAGTATTTCGAAAAAGCCCTTATGCGTCTGAAAAATACTCCTATTATGGAACTTCCATTTGAAATAGCGGTATTGCAGATTATTCATATCAATACATCATCACACGCTGCTTCATCATCTACAAAAACTCACGTCTCCACCTCATCACCAACGAAACCAAAAACCGTTTCGAGTACAGAAGAAACAAACGCAAAACCAGTTACCCCTCCTTTAGATTCGACGACAAAAATAGAGAAAAAAGAGGTTGTTCCAACTCCGCCTCAGCACAAAGACGCATCTTCAACAATGAGCGATCATGGGTTTGTATTTGATGACCAAAATCATACACCACAGTCCCCTGTTTCACCAAATCAAGAGAAAAAAGAAGTTTTATCTTCATCAAGCCCATCCGAAGGTTCGTCTACTTCAAAAGAGTTTTCTGCGAAAACCATTGAAGAACGTATGAAACTTATTTCTGAAAAAGCAGATATTCCGATCTTTGTTCGAAAATCATTTTTGTTTACGAAACCAAAAATATCGGATCAAGTTGTTTCATTCCATTCAATACAAAAATTTCATATTGATAAGCTGAATGAAAAAGCGGTATACGCTCAAGAGATTGCTCGTGTTATTCATCAAATTTTTTCCGTTGATATTCAAGTTCAGTTTGTGCAAGACAATAAAAAACCACAATCAAATAAACCTCAAACAGCAACACTTGATGATTTTTCTGAATACCTTCAATAGTCACAATATGCTTGATGGATTCATATCAATTTTTATAGTGGTTTCTTCCAAAAGACGTAGATCGTAAATACACTGTAAAAGGTCTTGTTTTTGCCCTCGAATATAGACATGAAAATGGTACTTATTATGAGTTCTTGGAAAAAAAGCCGGTGCGTAATCGATGTGCCAATCATGAGATTTTTTCTGTGCGTATTGTTGTACACTCTCTAAAAGATGACGACTTTGGTTATAGGCTGTGTTTTTTTTTTCATGAGAGTATGTGATTTTCAGTAAATCAATATAGGGTGGCATGAAAACGGTTTTTCTTTTTTCTTTTTGTATCTGCAGAAACCCTTTTGTATCGTATTTTTTTAAAAAAGAAAAAAGAGGATCTTGGCTTTGAAATGTTTGTACATATATTTCCCCTTGAGCTTCACGCCTACCAGCTCTTCCGGATACCTGCATAAGAAGTTGAAAAACACGTTCTTCAGAACGAAAATCAGGAAGATTTAGCCCTACATCGGCAAGCAATACTCCTACCAAGTGAACATCATCAAAATCAAGTCCTTTCGCAATCATTTGCGTCCCTAAAAGAATTCGCCCTTTTTTTCCATGAAAATCATTGAGTAATGTATGAAAATCTTCTCTTTTTTTAATACTATCTGCATCAGCACGAAGAATAGTTTCTTCAGGAAAAAGTTCTTTGAGTTTTTTTTCGACCATTTGTGTACCCCACCCTTTGAGTTGAAAATCTTTTGTTTTGCATTCTGGGCATATGTCTCGAAACGGTTCAAGGTGTCCACAAATATGACAAATAAATTTTCGATTATTCCCTTGTTCGTGCATTTTCATGTTGTGTGAACAATTTGGACACTCAAAACAGTGTCCACAGTGTTTACACTGTGTACTCCCACTGTATCCTCTTTTGTTTAAGAAAAGAACGGCTTGTTTATCGTTTCTCAATGTCTGCTTTAAAGCCTCAATTAAGTCTTCTGAAAAAGGACTATAATTTCCTTTCTTGGCTTCATTTTTTAAATCAACAATATGAACATGAGGCATTTTTGTTTTATGAACTCGATGATCGAGAGATACCATATTCCACACCCCCTCATCACAGAGTTTTAAACTCTCTATGCGGGGTGTTGCACTTCCTAGTACGAGCTTTGCTTGCCATTCTTGTGAAAGCTGATGAGCGACATCGTGTGCCCAATAACGAGGACTTGATTCGTTTTTAAACGTCCATTCGTGTTCTTCGTCTATTAAAAGAACTTTTAAGTTTTGAAACGGAGCCCATAATGCGGAACGTGTACCTATCAAAATACGTGAATGCCCATATCGAATTCGTTCATATTCTTGTGTTTTTTCACGTTGAGACATCTGCGAATGCCATACGGATAGTACATGAGGAAATAAAGACTCAAAGTCCGCAATAAGTTGAGCGGTTAGTGCTATTTCTGGAAGTAAAAATAATACTTGTGCCGATGAATCTTTTTGAAGAATGTCTTTCGCAATATGTTTATAAATTTCTGTTTTTCCGCTTCCCGTTACTCCAAACAGAAGTACTGGCTTTTGAGATTGCATAATAGATTCATACGCTTGGTTTTGTTCCTTTGTAAGAGGAAACGTTTTTCGAATTGGCATATGTCCTACGGCATGAGTTCGAGTAATCCCCTTTTTTTCTTTCTTCAGTATTCCTTTTTGTTCTAATGTTTTTAATGTTTGGGGTGAAGCAATATTACTCAGTATAGATTGTGAGACGGTTTGAATCTGTTTATCACGAAAAAACTGCAATACTTCTTTTTGTTTCTTTCCTATTATGCAAGACTCATCACATTCTGGTATGTATGTATAAACCATATCATACTGTGCTGGATCTTTTTTGGTCATAAACACTTCACTAACGCATAGTCCCAGTATTTTCTGAAGAGTTGATGCATTTTCAAACGCAATACGTTTTGAGACCGCAATGGTTTGAGGCGTCACAAAAAAAGCATCGAGAACTTCCTTAATAGGAAGGACATCATATTCAGTTGGTTTTTCTACTTGTTCTATAATAATCCCAATACGCAATCGGTTTCGAAACGGAACTATCACTCTCGCCCCTATAGATATCTCGTCTCTTGATGACCATGTAAAAAAATGTTTCACTCCTCGAATCCAAATTGTATAATACAGCATTACTTCTTTTCTCTATTGTATTTTTTTGTATTTTTTTTTAAAGTAATTTGTGATGAAACCTCGAACACTTGAAATATTGGCAACCCTTATTGAAAACTTTATTGAAACAGCCAGCCCAGTGGCATCAAAACATTTATTAGAATGTAAAGATTTCAATATCTCTTCAGCAACAGTTCGAAATGAATTTGCCTTACTGGAAGAAGTTGGATTTATCACATCACCGCATGTTTCTGCTGGAAAAATACCAACACAAAAAGGATACCGATATTTTGTTGATCAGATTTTAAAAGAAGATAATCAGCAAGATTTTGTTCATTCTTTGTTTGAAAAACATATTCAAGAATATAAGTTTACCAAATCAAAAGAAGTCCTTTTTGATATGCTCAGACTTCTTTCTCGATTATCAGGCAATGTCGCATTTTCGTCTATCGAGAACGATAAAACGCTTTATATTGGACTCTCTCATGTATTACGAAGTCCTGAATTCATCGCTCATCCTGAACAAGTCGCTCAAATAATAGAAATTCTTGATGGAAGGGAGCGATTTCGAACACTTCTCTCTCAACTTGATTTACCGAATAATGAAGTAAAAATATTTATTGGTGAAGAAAACATGATCGATGAAATATCGAGTTGTGCAATGATTGTTACTCGATACCAAAAATCAAATATTCAAGGATACATTGGAATACTTGGGCCGATGAGAATGAAATATGGGTTTAATAGATCTCTTATAAAAGAAGTGTTGCAATTTTTATAAGAAACAAAACACAGCTCTGTTTTTTTTAAGAAGAAGTCTTTTGGAAGGATGTTTTTGTTATGACTCAATTTTAACAGCCATTGGATGATCTCGAAGTTTTTCGAGTACTTTTCCTTCTATTTGTCGTATTCGTTCTCGAGTGACATTAAATTCTTTTCCAACTTCTTCAAGTGTATGAGGAATTCCATCGTCCAATCCGAACCGCATTTTAATTACTTTTTGTTCACGAGCAGAGAGATATTTTAAAAGTTCATCAATATTTTCTTTAATAAGATTTCTATGTGCATTATCAAACGGAGAAATAGTTGATTCATCTTTTATAAAATCAAGCAATTTTGAATCTTCTTCTGTACCAATGGGAGACTCGAGCGACACAATGTCTTGTGATATTTTGAGGATATAGTTTACTTTTTTTATTTCAAGATCCATTTCCACAGAAAGTTCTTCTGGTGTTGGTTCTCGACCAATTTCTTGTTGTAGTCTTCGTTGTGTATAACGAAGTTTGTTAATCGTTTCTACCATATGGACTGGGATTCGAATAGTTCGTGCTTGGTCAGCAATAGCTCTGGTTATCGCTTGTCGAATCCACCATGTTGCATATGTAGAAAATTTAAACCCTTTTCTGTAATCAAATTTCTCAACGGCACGAAGAAGTCCAAAATTTCCTTCTTGCATGAGATCCAAAAATGGCAACCCTCGTCCGATATATCGTTTTGCAATAGAAACAACTAATCGTAAATTTGATTCAGCAAGTTTTTGTTTTGCCGCTAAATCCCCTTTTTCAATGCGTTTTGCAAGCGTTACTTCTTCTTCTCTGATTAGAAGAGGAATACGCCCAATCTCATTCAAATACATACGAACTGAATCGTTTGATATTTCAGAAAGATCAATTGTTTTTAAATCATCATCGTCACTATCAGAATCGTCGTCATCATCATCTGTCTTATCTATAACCTCAATAAGCATATCTGATGGTTCAGATTCTAATTCTTTTTCGATTTCTTTCGCGTGTTTTTCTTTCCAAAGGGCTTCTTCTTTAACATCAAGAATCTGAATATCCATATCAAATAATATTTCATACAGTTCATCAAGAAGTGTTAAGTTTTCATCAATATTAGGAAGTGCTTTCATAAGCTCTTGCTCAGTAATGAACTTTTGTTCTCTTCCTTTTTGAATAAGTTGCTGTATCTCAAGAGGAAACTTTTTGATAGCTTTTTGGTGTTTTCCGAGAAATTGTTCGTTTTTTGACATAAAGATAGAAAATTAAAATTGAGAAAGAAAAGATTTTTTTTGTGAAAATAAGAGCCGTATATCTTCTATAGCATGTTGAATCATAACCAGTCGAGTTAACCCAAACCCAAATGCGAACCCAGTGTATTGAGTTGGATCAATATTGCAATTTTTGAGCACCTGAGGATGCACCATGCCAGCTCCCATAAATTCAAGCCATTGTGATTTTTGGTTTCCATCTTTGTCTGTGTATTCAAACCAAATGTCAACCTCAAGCCCAGGTTCAACAAATGGAAAATATCCCGGACGAAACCGAACTTTCATTTGTTTCTGAAAAATACCTTCAAGCATGTTTTCAATAACCCCTTTCAGATGAGCGAGTGATATATTTTTATCAATAATAAGACCTTCTACTTGGTAAAATATAGAATCATGAGTTGTGTCTGTTTCTTCGTTTCGATACACCCTTCCTGGTGCAATGATGCGCACTGGTGCTCCTTTTTCCATTGTTCGGATTTGAACATTTGAGGTTTGTGTGCGAAGTACAAGATTCTCTATATTCGCATTTGAGCTAACCCAAAATGTATCTTGCATATCCCGTGCCGGATGAGTATCAGGAATATCTAGTGCATCAAAGTTATACCATTCGGTCTCTATTTCAGGTCCATCAGCAATTTCAAACCCAAGCGATTGAAACAATTGCTCTATTGTTCGTTGTGTTTGTGCTAAGGGATGAATATTCCCTTTTGCCAAAGATGGTGTTTTTTTGGTGACATCAATCCAATCAGATTCTAATTGTTGAGTAAGAATAGACTGCTGAATTTTATTTCTTTTTTCTTGATATGATGCTTGTATATCCGAAACCATACCATGAATTTTAGGGCCGAATGTTTTTTTGTCTTCTGGTGATAGGTTTTTTATTTCTTTCAAACAGAACAAAAGACCTTTCTTCTTCGAAAGATGGTTTTGTTCAAAGTCATGAAGATCTTCAAGAGTGTTGATGTTTTGTAAAGCGTCCTGAGCTTCAGTATAAAGACTACAAACTCGGGAATATACAGTATCCACAATCATAGAAGAAGGCAAAAAAGTCTTGAAAAATTTCAGAAATTCCTGTATACTGTTATGAATTTGATGTAAAAAGTCAAATTTAAATAAAATATTTTTTCTTCTTTCCCCCCTTTTTATTATGGTAGATTTTAATTTCAAATTCGGCGCGAAATCACAAACAAACTCTTCAAATATAGATGATACATCTCCTACTGATGAATCTAATGCAAATATTGATCTGAGCAAAGAATCACTTTCTGTTCCATCTCAAGAGGTAAACGATGTTGTCAACAACCAACTCAAGGACAAATCAGAAGAAGAAATCAGCAATTTGTCTCTCGATGAAGAAGAGAATATTCAAGAAAACAAGGAGCATCAAAAAGAACAATTGGTCGATACGGGAGATAAAGAAACGGAGTCAAATACAGATCATGAAATAACTATGGATGATATAGAAAATGAAGATATTGATTCATCTGATACAAAAGAACAATCTTTTGCTAATGAGAATTTAGAAGAATCACTTTCTTTTTTAGATATGACTTCTGAAGATATACAAAAAGAGACAAAATTAGAAGAAGATGATCAACCAGTTATACAAGAAACTGAAAACACTACCGCCGACACCGATACAGAACCTGAAGATATGTCACTCAGTCTTCATGAAGAACAAGATTTAGATGTTGTTGAAAATGAAACACCTACTGACATTCAAGAAGAAACTGTGAATGAGGAAGAATCTGAAAAAAATGATCAACCAGTTATACAAGAAACTGAAAACATTACCGCTGATACCGATACAGAACCTGAAGATATGTCACTCAGTCTTCATGAAGAACAAGATTCAGACGTTGTTAAAAATGAAACACCTACCGACATTCAAGAAGAAACGGTGCATGAGGAAGAAAGCGAAACATCAAACGAGATGTCACTGGAAAATGATGAAAACACCCAAGAATCTGATGCTCTGAAAACTGAATTATTTGTTTCTCCTGAGTTAGAAACACAAAAAAACGAAAGAGAAGACGACCCTGAAACACTTGTTCTTCATATTATTGAAAAATTTGAAAGCACTCAAAAGGAGTCTGATGATAAAATAAAAAACAAAGAAAACGAAATTCTAAAACTTGAAAATGAAGTAGCCGAAAAAAAGACAGTGCTCCAAAAGGAAATAGAAGACATTAAAAACGAAAAGAAAAAAAATGCTCAAAAAATTCAAAAGATCGTTCAAAAACTTTCGAAACTTGCTGCATAGAGCATGAGTATAAAAAAATAGTTTTAAAAAAACCTCACTCAAGAAAAGAGAGTGAGGTTTTTTTATGCACTGTTTTGGTTATTACCGAACAGCGTCTTTTAAGTTTTTACCAGCTTTAAAAGTTGGAACTTTAGAAGCAGCAATTTGAATTTTTTGTGAAGGATTTTGTGGATTAACGCCTGTTCGAGCAGCTCGGTGAGATACTTTAAAAGAACCAAATCCAGTAAGAGTCACTTGTCCTCCTTTTGACAATTCTTTTTTAACAGCATCAAGGAATGCTTCAAGCATGTCCCCTGCCATTTTTTTTGTAGAGCCAGTAGCTTCTGAAATACTGCTCACGAGATCGTTTTTTGTGATAGCCATTTTGTATAAAAGGGTTAGAAAATAAAGCTGTCTCGATTGTAAAGCTATTCTTTTCCCTTTTGCAAGCTATTTAATGTAAAAAGTAATTGATTGTATTTGTTTTTATTGTAAACTATAAAAACATACACATTATATATACAAAAGTTTTTTTTTCAGTAGTCTTTTTTCGTATTTTGATTTTATTTTTATGGGATTTGCCAAAAAATCACTCGGACAAAATTTTCTGCAATCACCAGTTATTCGTGATATTATTTTACAAACTGCCGGTGATATATCCCAAAAACAAGTTTTAGAGATAGGTCCAGGGCTTGGTTTTTTAACCACAAAACTCTTAGCTGAAAAATGCATACTCACAGCTGTAGAACTTGATGCAAGGAGTATAGAGATTCTTAAACGCGATTTTGAACACAAACCGAATTTTCGTCTTATTTATGACGATATTCTTTCGATATCACTTGATGATTTATACCCCACGGAAAACTATTCAGTTATTGCTAATATCCCCTACAACATCACCTCACCCCTTATTCGAAAAATATTATCACGTACACAGAATAAGCCAGAAAAATGTATCCTTATGGTGCAAAAAGAAGTAGCTCAAAAAATTTGTAGCTCAAAACGATCAATTCTTTCCATATCGGTTGAACTATTTGCATCAAGTCGTATTGCAACATTTGTAAAATCAACAGACTTTTCCCCCGCCCCCAAAGTTGATTCCGCCGTTATAGAACTCATTGTGCGAAAAACACCACTCATCCCAACAGAAATGGAAGCTGATTTTTTTACTGTTTTACATGCCGGATTTAGTCGAAAAAGAAAAAAAATTCAAAACTATATAGGGGCTTTTTTTGGTGTTTCAAGTGATATACTTTTAAAAGATATAGACGGAGAAAAACGAGCCGAAACGCTCACTATAGAAGAATGGATACATATTACTGAACAATTCAGACTCTATATTGCCCATAAAAAAAGGTAGACCTTTTTTTGTTTTATTGTAGTATAATTAAGGATTTTTATTTACAACCATACAATATAAATGAACACAGCTTTTCACAAAACACGCCGTACCCGATATATACTTGTTTTTCTTTTTAGCATAATACTTCTCGCGTGCCAATCACCGAAATCACCGGACACACAAGCGACTCAAACCGATACGGTTACCACAACACCCATACAAACGGCACAAGAAAATGAAATGTGTGGAGGCCCTGAAAACATTCTTTGCGACCAAGGATATGAATGCGTGACTGAAGAAAACAATGCTCTGCAGTTTGGAATTTGTACTTTATCTGTGGTTGATACAACACTTTCTTGTACAGATGAAAAAGAACCCGTTTGTGGATACAAGAATGACAGAAAAAACGGGTATTTGAACGCTTGTCATGCAAAACGGCATGGAGCTGATATACTCAACGAAGGATTGTGCACCCCTGAAGTTTCTTTTTCTCAATCAAATAAATGTGAAGCGAAGACAGATATTGTGGGATTGTGTAATAGTTTACACACAGCCTATGAATTTCGAAATGGAGGATGTGAAGAACGTTCTATACGAGCGTGTGGAATAGCAAGCCCATTTTCATCACTTGCTGATTGTGAAGCAGAATGTCTTAACCCCTAACCATGATTCGTATTATTGAACATTTTTTTATTTTTATTCTTTTAAACTGCGGTATGCTTTATGTAAGTGATACTATTCTTTTTGGGTCGCATTTTATAGTAACTGGAGGATGGATTGGGTATGGAATATCAGCTCTTTTTTTAAGTCTTATTCAGATATTTATTAAACCTGTTTTTCAAATAATACTTCTTCCTATACGAATTATTACCCTTGGTATGATTCAGTTTTTTATAAATGGTTTTCTTCTCTGGATTCTTGAATTTGTTTTGTTAAAACTCGATTTTTTTTCAGTATCACTCATTATCAATGGATTTTGGATTTACATACTCAGTGGATTCTTATTTGCACTTACGCATTTAGTATTTCAATTCTTTTATTCTCGATAACGGTTCAAAAAAAATATTTTCTTAAAAAAACTTGTCTCATAGATAAATAGTGATACAATCCCTACTGATTTTTTACTCTTGATATGAAAACTTTTATTCTGATTACCGCATTTTTATTTATCACTGTCGTACTTATGCAACAGAAAAACTCAAGCCTTGGATCTATGATGGGGGCAGACAGCGATGAAGATATTGTTAAAACGCGTCGAGGTGCAGAACAATTTCTTCACACATTCACTGTTGTTTTAGCTTTTTTGTTCTTAGTTGGCACTTTTTATTATATGGTTTCTATAACCGAATAAATGAGAGCTAAACCCTCTATACAAAAAAAGAAAACGCTTTTTACATTAGGACTCTTGAGCTTCCTTGTGTTGTGTGGTGTAATGATTCAGTCTTATAATCGTTTCTTTGACGAATACTCCAAACTAAAACCACAAGAAGGAGGTATTTTAACAGAATCTACAATTGGGACGATTGAAAATTTAAGTCCTTTCTCCCGAGAACACACATTACTCGACAAGGATCTCCATAAGCTTATTTTTGAAGGATTATTGAGATATGACTCCACAAAAGACACGATCATTGACGGGCTCGCTCATATGCAAGTGAAAAATGAAACAACCTATGAGTTTACGATTAAAGAAAACGCACGATTCCAGGATGGAAAACCAGTCACAACAAAAGATGTTGTGTTTACTTTTGAATCTATTATTCAAAATCCACACTTTAGTAACGAAGTTCTCTTTGAAGCGTTTCAATACACTCGACTAGAAGTAATTGATGAAAAAACAATTGAGTTTCGACTTATTGAACCAAACTTTTATTTTCCAGCATTTCTCACGACCCCTATTGTCCCTTCTGCTTATTTTGAAAATGCATTTATTGAACAAATCACAGATCCTACATTTAGTTTCAATAAATCCCCTATTGGAGCCGGACCGTACCAACTGAACAATATTGTTCCTAATAATGATGGGAGTATTCGTGTTTTTCTTACGAAAAACAAACACTACTATAAAAAAATTCCTTACATTGATCAGATTGTACTCTATGTTTATCCAACATTTGAAGATTTGCAATCATCATCAGTAACAACTCATATGTATTCTCATATTCCATTTCAATATCGAGACGCACTGCACAATACCCTTAACGAAAGAGTATCAGAAAACAAAATATACCAACACTATACATACCAAATTCCACAATTTACCGGTTTTTTCTTTAACCTTGACCGACCTATTCCGGGAAATATCAGTATTAGAAGAGCTCTTGATTTCTCGTTTGATGTTCAAACGATTCTTGCAAAAGAACCAAATTGGACACCATTTCATTCGTATTTCTTTTTTCTTCCTACTCCTTACACACGAAGTGGTGTATTTTTTAATGATGCACGAAACATACTCACTGAAGCTGGATATCCTTATGATCCACAAAGAGGACGTCGTGTTGGAAATGTGAGCAAAACCCCACTCACGCTTAAACTCATCACTTCTACAAACCCACCTGTTTATTCTCGATTTGCACAAGTAGCCGAACAAACTTGGGAACGAGAACTCAATATTAATATTGACCTCCATATTCTTTCTCCTCAAGAGTTCCAAAAAGCACTCAGTGAAAGAGATTATGACATTGTTTTCTATGGACAAAATTATTCAGAGAACCCAAACACGCTTTCATCATGGCATTCTTCACAAAGTGGACTTTACAACCTTTCAAACCTTACAAATGAATCTATAGATTTTCTTATACAAGAAGTTATTGAAACAGGATCACAAACAGATCTTATAAACCTACACGACCGACTCCTGAGACTTGATCCAGCTTTAATACTCGCTCGACCAACACATCATTTACTTGTTTCATCACAACTACAAGGATTTAATGATCGCTTTCATACAAAACTTCGAAAACACGCTCATCGATACCTAGGTGTTTCTGATTGGTATTTCTATGTAGATCAGGACTGGGATTTGCCTTCTCAAAATTCTCGATTTGGATCTTTTATACGTTGGTTTTTTGGAATTCCTCTTTCATGAAAAAAGATATTCGCCAACACCTCCGAAACCTTGAACTTCAGAATGAACAAGTCTATAAAAATATTCCCTTTCCACTACTGAGTTGTGATTATGGAACTATTCATTGTGGTTTTGCCTATTCTCCAGATGGAGTATGTATACTTCCTTTAGGGGTTTTTCCAACACAAGACTTACACAAAACAATCACTCAATACTTACAAAAATACACTCCAAAACAACTTATTATTGGTATCCCTCTCAATAAAGACAACTCTGAAAACGAACTTTGTGCTGAAATACGTCGAGTTTTTTCTCCCTATAGCTCATTGATTGAAACGCACTACGTCAACGAACGATTCTCATCAAAAGGAACTCTTATCTCTGGATCACAAAAAAAACGAATTGATGATCTCGCCGCCGCACGAATCTTAGAATTTTATTTTGACCAACAAGAAAAAAATTGACAATATTTTTTTTCTTTCTACTATCATATCGCTATTTTTGTATGCTACATGCCGTGTAAACATGATAGCTCCTTATGCTTGAAGTTTGATGGAGGTATGGATTTGTCCCCCCAGAAAAAATCATATCTTCTCAATCACAAAGAGCCTTATCCAGAAAATCTGATAAGGCTCTTTTTTTAATCGTAGATATAAATAACTAATTCTTATCGAGTTGGAGCTACTTTATACCGTTCACGAAGATTTGATAATCGTTGAGAATAAGCTGATGCACGACTTTCAACTCGATCTGCATTTCGAGAAAGAGTATTTGATACTCGTTCTAACTCGTTTTCAGATGCTCTCTCAGATACATTTTGCAAACGTCCCATTCGAGAACGCAAACGTTCGGCAACACTCATGGCTCTTTTTGATACTTTTTCTCGTGCATCTTCTCTCATCATAGATCTCTCTGTTTCATCAGATGCTTGCCATGTTTCACGCATTTGTGTCATTTGATCTTGCCGTTCTTCCCGTCGTTCAGTTCGAACTTCTTTTCGTTCTTCTCTTTTTTCTTGTCGGTGTTCACGAAGTGCCGCTAACTTTTCTTTTCGTTCTTCTGGTGATAAATTTGCCCATTCAGCACGAAGTGCTTGTAATCTTGATTTTCTTGCTTGTAGTTTTGCACGAGCTTCTTTTATACGATCTTCTTGTTCATTAAGCATGTCTTCTTCCTCTTCAATAAGAGTTGATTCTTCTTCTAAAACTTCTTCTGTTGCGGGATCTGTGCTTTGCATTTCCATAGGCATCTGACTATCAGGAATATTAAATGCTTCTTGTATCATTCTCATAGCATTTGCAGGATCGCCCATTTGTTCTTCGAAATTCTTCATACTCTCTTCTGATGACTCACCTGATAAAAGAGGCATCATTATATTCATAATACTGGCAGGATTTGCCATCTGTGCATTTGCAAAAGAAGGTACAAGAAATAAACTCGCTATAATAAGCGTTTTACCAAAATAAGTATTCATGTGGAAAAAATTAAGGATAACTATTTTTACTCTAGAAAAAAGGTGGAAAAATTCAATTATTTCCCCTCGACAACAGGAGAAAGAGTATTCTTTATAATACTCCCATGACGCGTCTCACTTGTTGTATTTTTTTCTCTGCTCTTTCTTGTGCTTTTTGTCCTCCTTTATAAATAATATTTTCTATATATTCGGGATCTTTTTTGAGAGTTTCTCTTTTCAATCGTGCTGATTGAAAAAAGTCCCACACATAAGCAAATAATTGTTTTTTCGATTCTCCAAATCCAATACTCCCCTCTTTGTATTGTTGACGCAATACATCAATCTGGGGGTTTTTAAATAAAGCATGAAATTGAAACACAGCACATGTATCTGGATCAATTGGTTGTCCCAATGGAACAGAATCAGTAGGAAGACCCATTATTTTTTTTCGGAGTATTTTCTCATCTTCAAAAATAGAAATTGTATTTCCATAACTTTTTGACATCTTTTGACCATCTGTACCAAGAACAATACCGGTTTCTTCTGGGATAAATGGTTCTGGTAATACAAACGTATTAGGAGCTTTGTTATTAAATTTTTGAGCTATATCACGGGCCATTTCCACATGTTGTTTTTGATCTTTTCCAACAGGAATCATATCGGCATCATACAATAATATATCAGCAGCCATTAAAACAGGATAAGTAAACAACCCTGCATTTGCATCAAGACCTCGAGCTTTTTTGTCTTTAAAAGAATGAGCTCTTTCGAGCATTCCAAGTGGGGTTTGACATAACAAATACCACAATAATTCTGTGTGTTGTGGAATTTGAGATTGCATATAAAAAATAGAGCGATCGGGATCAAGACCTAATGCAAGCCAATCGAGAATAACTTCTGAACGATATCGCTTAAAATCTTCTGCACGAGGATGAGACGTAAACGCATGTAAATCAGCTATAAAATAAAAACACTCATTTTGAGGATCATCTTGGAAAGCAAGTGCCGGACGAATCATTCCGAAATAATTTCCAATATGAGGAATACCGCTTGATTGCATACCAGTTAAAACTCTCATGAAGAATAGAGATTTGAGAAATAAAAATCGATAAAAATAGTAAAGCATATTCTCCTGAATATCAAGAATTCGTTTCATAAAACAAAGAAGAAACTTGATTTTTTAATCGTCTTTTATAGACTACAAGCACTTATATTTCTCTCTTATACTCATGAAATTTTTTCTTCTGACTTTCGTTTCTTTATTTGTACTTTCAGGATGCAGCAATCAAGATAATAGCGATTTATCGGCTAATATTTTTGAAACTGAAACACAATCAACAGAAAATACTATCGAAGATTCAGAAAAAGAATTTAAACGGCATCAATATGCAACACTTCGCACATCTCAAGGCGACATTGTTATTGAGCTTTTTCACAACAAAGCACCAGAGATTGCTTATAATTTTGATGTTCTTGCTCAACGAGACCTTTATGACAATACTATTTTTCATCGAGTCATTGAAGGGTTTATGATTCAAGGTGGAGATTTTCAAAACTTCAATGGAACTGGGGGGCATAGCCATACAGGAGGATACTTAGAAGACGAAATCGACCCAACACTGTCTCATACTCGTGGCATGGTTTCAATGGCAAACAGAGGACCAAACACCAATGGATCTCAGTTTTTTATTGTTCATGAAGATTCTCTATTCTTAGATGGTGGGTATTCTATTTTTGGACAAGTCGTTCATGGTATGGATGTTGTTGATGCTATTGCTCAAACGCCAACAGATGCACAGGACAAACCAATGACATCTGTTGTTATTGAAGATATCGAATTTGAAAAATAAGAATACTTTTGTAACACTTTCTCTTCTTATTCGTTATAAAAAGTGAGTATGTCTTATTTCTCTTTCTTATGGGTATGAATCATGATCATTTCAAACGATTTATTGTAAAAACGTTTCGATCGTTTCGCAATTCTGAATTCTTCACCCCTTCATTTGAAACAAAGGAATCTATTCGACGCAAGGCATTATATGCATATCAAGACCGCTACACACAACAAAATATATCGTTGTGGCACTCATTTCGACAACTCATTTCATTACAATCACCACAATTTAAACTTGCTTTTTCGTTTGGACTGTTTTTTTTAGGGTTTTTATTACTTCCTTTGTTTGGAACAGAAACACTTGCTGGATACGTATCACCTAAGAACGGAGCAGTAAGCCTTATTCGAGGAAACCAAACACTCCTCCTTACCGAGGATGTGCTTTTACAAGAGGGTGATATTCTACATATTGGACACAATGCCGAAGCCGCAATCATATTCCCCAACCAATTTGAGTCTGTTATTAAAGAGAACACACAACTAAAGATAATTAACCATGATGAAATTTTCATCGAAAAAGGAATGATTTTGAGTGAAAGTTATGACAATCATCAGTTTTCTTCAACTCGAGGATTTGTAGCTTCATCGCCAAATTCGGTATTCACTATTTCTATTTCTGAAACAGGTGAAATGGAAGTCATCTCTTCTCAAAACAATATTAATGTCTTTGATTGGAAAAACGGTGAAACAACAATTCGCCCAGGAGAAAAAATAAGTCTTCGCACAGATACGCTTCTTACCCGAAGAGAAATTCCTGATAATCTGAGTCTTTCAACACTCCAATTGAATTCTATACAAGCAAAACTCATTATCACACGAACAAAACTCATTAACGCTATCGAACGAATAATAGCTGACAATGAAGTACAATCAGAAAAAGATCTTATTTCTGCTCAAAAAACATTTTTCTCTGTACTTAATATTTTATACTCTTCTCGAGATATGGAATCCAAAAAAAGATTCCATTGGGAAACATTTTCTTTTCAAGACGTTATCAACGAAATGGAACGAAAATCAGTACCAAAATCTTTCTTAGAGGAGGCTCAAGCACTTCAATCATTATTTGTAATAACCAAAGACAATAAAAAGAATCTTGCTTTCAGAACACCTGACACAGGATTCCAAAGCTTTGACCGATTTGTAACACTTGAACGAGTGTTTCAACATGCAAACAATGATGATCATAAAAACATTCTTCAGAGAAAATATGTCATTGTTTTCTTACGAAAGATACTCAATGAACCACTTCGTATTGATCAAGTTTCAGTTATGAATCAAGAAGTTTCAAAACTCCCAAAAAATGAAGAATCACAACGATTCTTACGCATGCTTTCTGAAGTTCTTCCTCCTGATTTAGGAGAGCTCCTTGATGAAAAAAGAGATCGCATGTTTGCACAATAATAGTTTTCTTGAAAAAGTAGTTTTTCCATTGATTTCTTGTTTTTTTAACCTACAATAGATGCGTTCTATATGTTTTTTTTAGTATGACTGAAACACCCAATCCCGTTGATCCAAATGAAGAAAAAAACGAAGAGGCTTCTTCTCCACTTCAACCACTCGATATTCCAGAAAACGCACAAATTCATCTGCGTGACATTTCTGATGACATGGAAGAATCTTATATTGCCTATGCAATGTCGGTTATTGTTTCTCGAGCCTTGCCAGACGTACGTGATGGACTCAAACCCGTACACCGCCGAATCTTATATGCTATGCATGAAAATGGGCTGAGATCTACAGCAAAATATAGAAAATCAGCAAATGTAGTGGGGGCTGTGCTTGGAAAATATCATCCACATGGAGATAGTGCGGTTTATATGTCGATGGTGCGTATGGCGCAAGATTTTAGTTTGCGTTATCCATTAGTAAACGGTCAAGGGAACTATGGTTCAATTGATGGAGATAATCCGGCTGCAATGCGGTATACGGAAGCAAAAATGGAAAAAATAACGGAACTTATGCTTTCTGATATCGAAAAAGAAACCGTCAATTTCCGTCCAAATTATGACGGAACAGCGAGTGAACCAATGGTATTACCGAGTGTTATTCCTCAACTCCTTTTAAATGGTACAATGGGAATAGCGGTTGGAATGGCAACAAATATTCCTCCTCACAATTTAAATGAAGTAATTGATGCCTGTGTGCACCAATTAAAAAACCCTGACTGTACAATTGATGACTTATTAAAATTTATTAAAGGGCCTGATTTTCCAACTGGTGCTGAAATCTATGACGGAGGGATTATCCAAGAAATGTATCGTACTGGTCGTGGTGGGGTTATGATGCGTTCAAAAACACATATTGAAGAATTTAAAGCTGGGAGAAATGCTATCATTGTTACGGAAATCCCCTATCAGGTAAACAAAGCTGATTTAATTATCAAAATTGCTGATTTAGTGCGAGATAAAAAAATAGATGGTATTTCTGATTTAAGGGATGAGTCAAACCGAGAAGGTATGCGTATTGTTATCGAATTAAAACGAGATGCATATCCACAAAAAACACTCAATAAATTGTTTAAGTACACATTATTGCAGAAGAGTTATAACTTAAACATGATTGCCTTAGTTGATGGTATTCATCCTCGATTATTAAATTTAAGTGAAGTTATTGGGTATTTTCTTGATCATCGATTTGAAGTTGTACGACGACGAGCTGAGTATGATTTACGTATTGCACAAGCTCGAGCTCATATTTTAGAAGGATTAAAGATTGCTTTAGATCATATTGATGAAGTGATTGAGACTATTAAGAAATCTGAAACCAAAGAAATTGCGAGTGTGTCATTACAAGAGAAGTTTTCTCTTACTGAGTTACAAGCAAAAGCTATTTTAGAAATGCGGTTACAAACACTAGCAGGACTTGAACGTCAAAAAATAGAAGACGAACTTGCTGAAAAATTACGTCTTATTGGGGAACTCGAGGGTATTCTTGCGAGTCGAGAAAAACAATCTGATATTATTGAACAAGAACTTCGTGATGCAAAAGAAAAGTTTGGTGATGCACGACGAACAAAAATTCATCCGAACGCATTAGGGAAATTTAATGCGATGGATACTATTCCTGATGAAGAAATGCTTGTTGTTTTGACCGAGAAGAATTATGTAAAACGAATGAACCCTTCTCTTTTTAGAGCTCAAAAACGAGGTGGTGTTGGTGTTGTAGGGGCAACAACAAAAGATGAGGATATTATTGTTGAATCATCGTTTGGAACAAATCATAACAACTTATTATTTTTCACGAATAAAGGTCGTGTATTTAAGTTGCATATGTATGAGATTCCTGAAGCGTCTCGAACAGCCAAAGGAACCCCTATTGTAAATTTGCTACAGTTACAACCAGGAGAACTCGTGACTAATATTTTAAATTTGTCTCGATCTGATGGGAAATATGTTGTTATGTGTACAACAGGTGGAACAATTAAAAAAAGCGAGTTGAGTCATTTTGAAAACGTTCGACAATCGGGGCTTATTGCTTGTTCATTAAAAGGTGATGAGACTCTGCAATGGACAAGGGTTTCAACAGGAGAAGATCAGATATTTATTGTTACTCGAGAAGGAAAATCTATTCGGTTTTCAGAAGAAGACATACGATGTATGGGGCGAACAGCAGCAGGAGTAAGAGGAATACGGCTCAAAAGTGATGATCAAGTGGTTAAAATGGATGTATTACGACACGAACACGGAAAATTACTGGTTGTTATGGAAAACGGACTTGGGAAAATGTCATCGGTGAACTTATTCCGGTTACAATCTCGAGGAGGTTCGGGAATTAAGGCTGCAAATCTCACAAAAAAGACTGGTAAAATAGCGGGGAGTTTAGTGATAGATGAATCAAAAGAAACGGCTGATTTATTGATTGTGAGTAAAAATGGGCAAACACTAAGAACCCCAATCCAAAAGATAAAAACAGCTGGTCGGTCAACACAAGGTGTTATTTTAATGAGACCATCAAAAGGAGATATGGTTTCTTCTATATCAATGATTGAGGATATTGATGTTGAAGATGATACACAATTATCATTGCTTGAAGAAGATCAAACTAAAAAAACAGATAAAGCTGATCCAAAACCAAAAGAAAGTACACCTGATATAGAAATTCATACTGACATGCCTCGTAAATAAGAACTTTTTCATGAACTTTTCGGATCAATTACAACACATCGTAGAGCACAAGAAATCATCACTTATTCTTCATTTTGATGCTTCTTTCAAAACTATTCCTGATTCGTTTTCGTTAGATGCAGAAAGCATTGCTGAATACGGATTATGGATGTGTGAAGTATTACAAACTTCTATAGCGGGAATTCGTGTTGATATATCTGTTTTTGAACAGTTTGGTTGGGAAGGGTTTCAGGTGCTTGAACGGTTTTTAAAATCACTCAAGAATATGGGAATTTTTGTTATTCTTGATATAAATCGAAGTGGAAACGAAAAAAGCATGGCGTTATATGCTAAAACCTATACAGATCCAATAAGTCCATTATCGGTTCATGCAGTGACGGTGAATGCTTATTTCGGATCTGAAAGTATGCGTCCTTTTATTGAAGCTTGTGAAAACTATGGCGCTGGAGTATTTGTGACTGTCCGTACAGACAATGAGTCTGCATCGGAGTTTCAAAGTGGGTCTGATTTATGTGTTCGTATTGCTGAAAAGATAGAAGATTGGAATATTTCAACTCAATCAACGCAGAACATGTATGCATCTATTGGAGCCAGTGTATCAAGCCGAGAAGAAGGCGCATTAAAATTCTTTCGAGAAGAAATGCCACATGCATGGATCATGACAGACGGCATTACGACTCCTGAAAAAATGCAAGAAGGTCTCAGTATTCAAAAGAACGGACTAGGGGTTTTATTTTGTATCACGCTTGATACTCTTATGGATGGATATGAATGTACTGAAAACGATTTAAAACTATCCATAAATCGTTTTTATGAAAAACAAGGAGTATAGAATGTAGGTTTTATTTTCAATAGAACATATAGATATCTTCTAAAAGAGATTCAATTGACTTGTTCCTTTATTTATTTTATAAATATGATAGTTCTTTGAAATATGTTATTCGTATGTATTTTTACATATCGTATAACATTCATCCTGTTTAATTTGAATATTATTTTAAAAACACATTTTAGGAGTTTCTTTATGAAAACGAAATCGTTTTTTCACAAACCAATGTTGGTGCTTTTTTGGGGATTTATAGCAACAAATGTCTGTATGGGAATTGCTCTGTTGATGTATAGTATGGGAATTGATATAAGTTTTCTTTTCCCAAAAACTATTTCTGCTCCTCTTCCTTATACTGTAACAATTCCAATTTTTATTGGTTCCGTTTTTGTTACTTGGTGGAGTTATTTTGTACTGGCTCGCACACGGAAACATCTTTCCAATACAAGATATCGTTGGTTTTGGACAACAATGCAAATACTTGGAATTATTGTATCTCTCGCTCTTATAAACTTCTTAGGGGGTTTCTTTATATTCTTAATACTCAAACATATTCCAATTATGCACACAAGAGGGATAGAGAGTATTATGGGGCTTGATTCAATTCAGTTTGTATTTCTGTTCATGGGAATTATTAAGACAATATATGCACTTATATCTGTCGTTATAATTGGCTATGGATATTGGTACTACACAATCTTTACATGTAATATTTTTTACATTGGAGATATCAATTCCCCAGAAATGAACAATTATCGTTTCCAAAAAAGAACGAATTTAGGGATAGCCTTTCTCTTTTGTTTTTTGCTTACTTCTTTGCTCTTTTCAATCCTTGGAATACTCATTAATGAAAAATTCTTATGGGGAAATGACTTAAACTTACCATGGTATCTTGATATATTGCTGTTTATTTTTGCTGTAATTTTTTTACTTATTTTTTTAGTTATAAGATTCGCTTTTTATCAAATTCAAAATGAAGTGAAACTGTTTCATAAAAAAAATAATCTCAAAAAGTTTAAACCATGGATACCTATTGGAAGGTATTTTTTTGTTGTTTACGAAATCACAATCCTCATATTGATTATTGCCTTGAGCGTTGCTCTTCTGTTTTCAGAAAGTTTTTTCATGAAAAATATTCCAATTATTCCAATATACATGTTTCTTGGATATATTATAGTGAAAAATGATATATTTATTATGGGGCAAGAGATTGTATTGCATGAAGGAGAAAATAAAATAAAAGCTATCAGAGATAATATTCCTGATGATTCATATTTTGAAATCCAAAACGGACAACAAAAAGAGTTATTAGAAGAATTCAAAACCTTGTTTGAAGGTTTTGAAGATCCTGATACTTTGTTTTATAAATATTATGAAGACATAAAAACACTTTACTTTTCTCTCGAAAAATTCGAAGAAAAAGAATCCCTTCATAATTTTCCAAAACTGTTAAAAACAGTCAGAAATGCAAAAAAACAGTGTGTAATTTTAGCTGTGTAATTATAATCCAAACAGGATATTTCCCTCAATGCTTATGCATTGAGGGGTTTTTTATAAACAAGTCATTTAAACTTTTTTCTCAATATCGGATAGCATTATTTATTATTCTATCCGATATAAATAACAAACTGAGGTTCAATTCCTCCCGAGCAAATAGCAAAAAGCCCGCCACACCAAATCTTTGTTGGTATGCCAAGGTTTTTGTTTTGGCAGTGGCTGTCGGTCTGGTGTCTTATGCCTTGCATATTTTATTATACCTGACCTTGAAAATGAGACAAATGAGACACTATAAAAAAGGGGTGTCTCAATATTTCCTTTGAACAATTTTTTTATTCAAGATGTATTTACACAAGGGATTATAATGTTTCCATTGTAACCCCTTTCATATGTCTAATATTCGCTATTGTATTTATGCCAGAAAGTCCTCTGAACAAGATGAAAAACAAGCTATGTCGATTGAATCTCAGTTCCGAGAGATGAGAAAAATTCAAGAGGCAGAAGATCTTGATGTCGTAAAAATCATAGAAGAGTGTAAATCTGCAAAAACTTCCTTTTCTCGCCCGGGATTCACTCAGCTCATGGCAGGACTGATGGATGGAGAATATGAAGCGATTTTAACATGGGCGGTTGACCGACTCAGCAGAAATGCAGGAGATTTAGGGATGTTGGTCGATTTAATGGATCAAGAGAAATTACAGGTTGTTCGAACGCATGACCGAACATTTCTTGGAAATAATCCAAATGAGAAGTTTTTGCTCATGCTTTTGGGAAGTCAGGCAAAACTTGAGAATGAAAATCGTGGTAAAAACGTGCAACGTGGAATGAGGGCAGCTTGTGAACAAGGACGAAGACCCTATGCAACGCCATTAGGATACAAACTTGTACCTGGAGAAGATATACACGAGCCAAATAGAGCTGTAATTGATGAAGAAAAAGCTCCCATTGTGAAAGAGATATTTCGGTTAGTGGGAGAAGAGAACAAAAGTATCTACCACATTTGGAAAGATATGGACAGATTGGGGAAATTTTCGAAGCATGGAAAGAAGTTAGCCAAAAGTAGGCTTCAAAAGATGTTGGCAGATACTTTTTACTACGGAGAATTTGAATACCCCAAAAAAAGTGGGAATTGGTACAAAGGTATTCATGAACCGCTCATTACCAAGGAACTTTATGATAAAGTCCAAACAAACATCGCAAAACGAGGTCCCCGAGAACCCCGAAGAAAATGGGGAGAGATTCCTTTCAAATTCAATAGAATTTTTAAATGTGGCGAGTGCGGATCTGGTATTTCTGGTGAGATTTACAGGAATAGGTACAATCGACTCTACCTTTACTACTCGTGCAATAAATACAATAGCAACTGCAAACAATTAAGCATTCGAGGAAAAAATCTTCTGGCACAAATAGAAAAAATTGCGGAACAAATAACGGATTTAGACATTAGCGAACTCAATCAACGCCAAAAAGATGACATGAGAAGGTGTAATTTTTTCATAAAACCACCCCTTAAGCCGTATCAATTCATACAGGATGAATTGGTATACGGAAGTCTTCAAAAGAAATCTGAATCTCTACAAGCATTGAATGGGAGGCTTTTGATAAAAGACAAGCAAGTGATTTATGAATCAAAGAATCAATCTTCGATTTGAGGCTTCTTTATTACACATTCTACCGTTCCCACAACCGAATACTTGTCGTCTTCATGTATGATTATATCTCGAAAATTTGGATCATTGGATTCTGATCTAAGGACGACATAATGATTTGTTTCATCGAAATAAATTCGTTTAATATTCGCCCCATCATCAATAACAGAAAGTATATAATCTTTTGCTTCTGGTGCTTTTTTTTGAGTATCAACAATAACATAATCTCCATCTTCAATTGAAGATCCCTTAATACGCGATATATTCATTGAATCTCCAACAGCTCGTACCGCGCAATCATATTTTCGGAACTTGGTACTAGCGAAGATGAAACCTTAAGAACCCCGTGTTGCATGTCTTCGGCGTAAGATAAGGGAGATCCGCAATTGGCATCGCCATAAAAAGGAATATTAGAAAATCCTAAAGATTTTTCCGCTACATCTGACGCTTTTTTTACTACTTTTTTGACTTTATCAATAACGATATAGCCACGTTTCTCGAGTTGCAAAAGATGATATTTAACATTTTGAAGACTGTCTTCTTTAATATCCCGAGCTATTTGGGCATATTTAAGGAAAAGCTGTCCCTTTGACTCAAGAAGTGCTAATATTTTTCGTTGTGTTTCGTGCATGATGATTTGTTTTTTTCATTAAAATTATACGTTGTAGAATTAAAAAAATCAAGAAATTCTAGTTTTATGTAGTTTTTATTTTACTTTTTCTAAAAAAACGCTATATTTAGTAGTGTCAGTAGCTTTTAACCCACAAGAAAATGGCAGATGCACCAGGAATGCGAGGAAACCGCTCAAGAAACCAAGATGGACAACTTCGTGATAAACGAGACGATACTCACATGGGAACGATCGAGAAACAATATGAAAAAGATTTCGGAGTTCGGTCAGATATGCACTTGGGGACATATCTTGAAAAAAATAATGTCGCCTCTCTTAATGACTTGATAAATGGCAAATAGAGTTTTTGTCGGTTTCAGTAGTACAGACAAACAATACTACGATTTTATGAAAGGATGGAAGGCAAATGGAAAAATGGACTTTGATTTCATCGATATGCAACTAGATAGAAGTATTCAATCTCAAGATGAATCTTACATAAAACGTATTCTTCGTGAAAAAATCACAAACTCCGGAACATTTATTCAGCTCATTGGGGAAGATACAAAATCAAAACATAAATATGTAAGATGGGAAGCTGATATTGCGATAGAAAAAAATTGCAGGCTCATATGTGTAAATTTAAACGGAAGCAGACGAGTTGATGAAATGTGTCCTCCAATATTAAAAAACAAGGGGGCTATGTTTGTCCCGTTTAAGGCTTCAATCATAAAATACAGCCTTGATAATTTTTCCAAAAAAGATGATGATGACTGGCACTGGAAAGATTCCGTTTATAACGAATTGGGACTATGAATAAAACTGAATTCGATGAATACGTTGATGGAAGGTATAAATCGCAAGTGAAGTGGTATAGTGAAAAATCTTCACGTAATAAAAAATGGTATGTGGGATTTCAATGGGGATTGATTATTTGTTCGGCATTAACTCCCATATTGATACTGCTCGAACCTTATTCAAACTTGGTTCCAACGATTGCTTCTGTCTTTGTCGCCATTATGGCAACTTCGCTAAAGACTTTTAAATATCAAGAAAATTGGCTCTCTTATAGAACTATTGCTGAGAGCCTTAAGAAAGAAAAACATTTCTACGATGCAAAATTATACGAATATGCAGATGCCTCGGATAAAGAAGCTTTATTTGTTGAAAGGGTCGAGGCTCTAATTTCAAGAGAAAATACCAAATGGATCGAAATTCATAAATCAGAAAAAACCACAAAATGATCGCCACAGTAACCCGTCGACGTCGAACATTTACTCCTGACCAATTAAAAAAGTTCGGAGCTATTGGGAGATCTGCCAGTTTAGCAACGCAGATAAATATGGAACCCATGCTGAAAGCGATGGAGGGTATGAAACTGAATTTGCCAGACATGACTGGACTTACCGCTCTTTCAGAGCAAATAAAGAACTCGATGTCGCACATAGAGCCAATTTTAAAAGATATTGAAAGGATGAGAGCGACTCTGCCAGACATGAGTGGAATTACGGATCTTTCAAAACAGATCCAAGCATCAATGCCAAATATGGAATTGATAAACCAGTCGATGAAGACATTTCACAGTCTTCCAAAGATGACCTTTCCTGAAATGTCATCAACTTATTTTGAACACCGCATAAGTTCTTATGAGGAGCGAACAATTCTTCCGACCCCATCAAGGAGAGAACAACCCGTTGTTCACCAACACATTACCGTAAACGTACATATTCAAGGGAATACCATTATTTCGAGAGATTTTCTGCAACCAAAAGTATCCCGTTGGGAAGAAATAGCGTTGAAATTTTTAAATTCTCACGAGGTCGAAATTAGTGATGGAAAAAACAAACAAAAATCCACTTTCTACGATTTGGGATTTATGAGTCAAACCACAAACAGTCCGAGGGTTAGTTGGACGTTGTTGGAAAAATTCGCTTCAAATCGTGGAACTCTTTCAAAATTTCTAAAGGATGGGCACGCTAACTTCAAACAGGAATTGAGCATGCTTCGAGAAGACCTTCAAAGATGTTTTGGAATCACGGAAGATCCGTTTGAAAATATTAGAAATGGCAAATGCAAAATCAAAATAGACATCGCAGGGTAAGAAACCCAAAAGTTCGTGAAGCCCAAAGCTAAGTAATCAAGCGACTTGGTTTTTTTGTAGGTAAAAAATCCCCCATTTACGTCCGACACCCCCCAATAATTGAGATATATTTCTTAATTATTTTTGTCATGAGTACAAAAAAGTCGGCTTCGTTAAAAATCGTCTCAGTTCCGATCAAAGAACTGAAAGTCGCTCAGTACAATCCTAGAAAATGGGAGAAAGGAGCAATTGATCAACTCACCGAGAGCGTCAAACGCTTCGGGCTGGTTGATCCAATCCTCGTAAATAGTTCGCCCAAGAGGAAGAACATAACCATTGGCGGACACTTCCGTCTCAAAGTCGCCAAAGATTTGGGATACGAGGAAGTCCCCGTGATCTTTTTAGATATTCCAGATATCGAGAAAGAAAAAGAGTTAAATCTTCGCTTAAATCGAAACACCGGAGAATTTGATTTCCAAAAACTCAAAGATTTTGACCTCGATTTGCTACTTGATGTCGGATTCGATGATTCGGATTTATCAGTTATCTGGGATGAAGCATTAGGAATCGAGGATGATGAGTTCAATACCAAAGAAGAATTAGAAAAAGCGCAAAAAAATCCTCAAACAAAAACAGGAGAAATGTTTCAACTCGGGAAACATCGGCTCGTTTGTGGGGACTCCCAAGACCCCGAAGTGATCAATAAGCTTTTGGGCGAAACAAAGATTGATGCGATCTATTCAGATCCGCCCTTCAATCTGTCCTATGATTATCAGAAAGGACTGGGGAAAAAGAAAAAGTACGATTGTGCGAAAGTCGATGACAAGAAAACCGATACGGAATATCGGGCGTTTTTAGAGAAAACGATTCAGAACGGACTGGTGCATTGCAAATCCAATGCCCATATTTTCTATTTCTGCGATCAGAACTACATCGGACTCTTGCAGGATTTGTATCAGAAGAATGGAATAAAAAATCAGCGGGTGTGCCTTTGGGTTAAAAATAACCAAAATGTTACGCCTCAAATTGCCTTCAACAAATGCTATGAACCCTGCGTGTATGGAACGGTGGGAAAACCGTTTTTAAGCGACAAGTCTTCCAATTTTACAGAAATCCTGAACCCAGAAATTGGGACTGGAAACCGCACGCTTGATGACATTGAGGATATGCTCGACATTTGGTTGGTCAAACGACTGCCCACCTCAGAGTACAAACACCCGACAGAAAAAAGCCCAACCCTTCACGAACGCCCCCTCAAGCGATGTACGAAACCCGGAGACACCGTGCTCGATTTGTTTGGAGGATCGGGCAGTACGATGGTCGCTTGTGACCAACTCGGACGAAAATCATTCTTGGTCGAAAAAGACCCTGCTTTTTGCGATGTCATAATCGCTCGATATTTAGCTCTTAACCCACAAAACGATGTCAAAACAATCAATTAGTATCGGGGATGCTTTCCAATTGGGAGAACATCGACTTATCTGTGGCGATGCGGTCAACGCAGACCAGGTAGAAAAACTACTTGGCACAGAGAAAATCAAATTCATCTGCACTGACGTACCATATGGGGTGTCGCTTGTGTCAGGAAAGAAAGATTTCGTGAAATCGGAAATCCAACACGAGGAAATCCAGAACGATCACATTCAGTCGGACGAGGAATTCAAAACATTCACCCAAAACTGGCTGAAACCCATTAAAAATCGACTGACCGACAAGAACGCTTTTGCGGTATTCAACTCGGACAAAATGATGTTCGCCATGAGGGAAGCGTTTTTAGCGGAAGGATTCAAGCTTTCTCAAATACTGGTCTGGGTAAAAACAGGGGCGGTCATTGGACGACTGGATTATCTGCCCCAACACGAACTCATCGCCTACGGTTGGCGTGGACGACATGAATTCATGAAATCGCAGGACAAGTCCGTTCTCATCAGTCCCAAGACAAAAAAGAACGATCTGCATCCGACCATGAAGAATATATCTGTTTTACGCAGACTTATTCTCAATAGCACCCGACGAGAAGATATTGTCTACGACTGTTTTGGTGGGAGTGGGTCAACACTCATTGCCTGTGAACAAACGAAACGTCGATGCTACATGGTCGAAATCGAACCGAAATACTGCCAAGTCATTATTGATCGGTGGGAAAAGATCACTGGGCAAAAAGCTGTACCTCTTAACCCCACAGAAAAATGAATATCAATGAGAAACAGCAACAGCAAAAGCAGGCGTTATGTGAACAACTCAAAAAGACGCCCATTGTTCAACTGGCGTGCGAAAAAACAGGTCTTGGGCGAGCGACCTACTATCGCTGGAGAAAAGACGACAAAGAGTTTGCCAAAGAAGCCGATGAAGCCATTCACGAAGGCGTAAAGCTCATGAATGATATGGCAGAATCTCAACTTTTGTCTGCTATCAAAGACAAGAATCTGACTGCCATCATTTTTTGGCTCAAACACCGCCACAAATCCTACACGCAGAAATTCGAAGTCACCACTCGTATTGAAGACCGAGAACTGACCGAAGAACAACAAGCAATGGTCACCAAAGCGTTGTCTTTGGGATCACTTTTACCCTCTAAAAAATCTTAACCCATTTAAAAAATGAAAACTTCAAGCTACAACATTCCAGAACTTGATAAAGATACAATTCAAAAAATCCTTACCGATTACCGCGTTCGGCAAGAAATAACCAGTCAAAGTCATTATTGGTTCTTTCATACATACTTTCATCATTACATCACCTACAAAACAGCGGACTTTCAGCGAGAAATGTTTCAGTTCACCGAAAATGAAAAAATAAAGAATCTCGTCATTATTGCGTTTCGGGGATCAGGAAAATCAACGATTGTAAATTTATCCTATCCGCTGTGGTCAATTCTTGGGAAACCACAGAAAAAATTTGTCTTGCTTGTAGGGCAAACCCAACACCAAGCTCGACAACATCTCAAAAATCTTAGGCGAGAACTCGAATCAAATGCCCTTTTACGGAAAGATTTGGGACCCTTCAAAGAAGACGATGAGTGGAGCACGTCTTCACTTTTGATTCCCAAACACGATGCCCGAATCATGGCGGTTTCTATGGAACAAAGTGTGCGTGGAATACGACACAACCAATACCGCCCCGATCTCATCATTTGTGACGATATTGAAGATCTTTCTTCTGTAAAAACCAAAGAAGGGCGAAACAAAACCTATGATTGGCTGACAAGTGAAGTGATTCCTGCAGGCGATCAAAATACACGATTGATTATGATTGGAAATTTGCTCCACGAGGATTCCGTCATCATGCGGATGAAAGAAAAAATCAGAAAAAACGAAATGACAGGAAGATATAAAGCATACCCCGTTGCGAGAAACAATAAAGCCTTGTGGCACGGAAAATATCCAAACGCAAAAGCCATCAAAGCCGAAGAAAAACGAGTTGGGAATCATATTGCATGGCAACGAGAATTTATGCTTAGAATTATTCCTGACGAAGGACAAATCGTCCTTCCTGAAGATATTCACTACTACGAAGACCTTCCTCAGGAAAACCATGATAAAAACTCAGAAAATAGTGTTTATTTTCGGTTTCCAGCTATTGGGACTGACTTGTCTATTTCTCAAAAAAATTCGGCAGATTATACCGCGTTTATTCCAATGAAGGTTTATAAAATGAATAAAAAGAAACACGTTTTTATTCTTCCGAATTTCTTTCATGGGCGACCAGATTTTTCTGGCTCAAAAGAAGGGCTGAAAGCTCTTTGTTCAACGATTCACGATCATCCAAAATCTGTAAAGATTTTTACGGAAGATGTGGGGTATCAAAAAGCGTTTGAGCAAGAAATGGATCGAGATGGCTATAATACAAAACCAGTGAGTATTGTGGGCGACAAAAGATCAAGACTTTGTACTGCACACCATTACATAAAAACAGGGCGAGTCCTCTTTCCCAAAAAAGGATGCGAAAGAATCATTGAACAAGTCATGGGATTTGGGGTGGAAAAACACGATGACTTGGTCGATGCGTTAACGATTGCAATCAACGAAATAATGGCAGAACGAGAAGTTCATTTTGAATTTATCCCATTAGATGATGGACCCTCTGTCAGCAGTATGTCGATGGAACAATTTCTTTCCAGTTATGACAGACGATTTCCAAATTTTGGACCCTTTTAAGCGATTCCGCCTAGACTTAAACATTTCCTGCGACATCACTTGTCGTGATGGAAAACCCAATATCGATATCGGAACAACCGCTTCGCTACTGCTTATACGCCCGTAAGTCGAGCGAAGCGGATGAACGGCAAGCCATGAGTATTGATTCTCAAATCAAAGAGATGACACAAATCGCAGAAAAAGAAGGGATTGAGATCGTGGAAACGATTCGAGAGAGCAAATCGGCTAAGTCCTCGGGGCAACGAATCGGATACAACAAAGTGATCTTGGGAATCAGCGAGCAACGCTTCAATTGTGTGCTGACATGGGCTCCTGACAGGTTGAGCAGAAATGCAGGAGATCTAGGGACACTTGTCGATCTCATGGATCAAGAAAAGTTGGTCAAGATCCAGACGAGCGGTCAGAAATTTACCAACACCCCTGACGAGAAATTTCTTCTCATGATTCTCTGTTCTCAGGCGAAGCTAGAAAACGACAACCGATCCAAGAATGTAAAAAGAGGTATGCGAGCGAAATGTGAAACAGGCGTTCGCCCTGGATCTCCCCCGATTGGATACATTCTTAAGCGAGGCGAGCGAATGTCTGATCCCAGCACGATAGAAGTAGATCCAGAACGTGCTCCGTACATAAAACAGATTTTCATGCTCGTGGCTCACGAGGGAATGAGTGGACGGCAGGTTTGGGATCACATGCAAAGAGAAGGACTTAAATCGAGAAATGACAAAATCGTATCACTCAGCATGATTTACAAAATCTTAGGCGATACTTTCTACTACGGAAAATTCGAATATCCCCGAGGTTCTGGAAACTGGTATGACGGAGATTACAAACCCTTGATTACCAAGAAAATGTACGACCTCACTCAAACGAAATTGATTGTAAGTCCAAAAGGAAAATGGGGACGGAAACAGTTTTACTTCAACAAAATTTTTAAATGCGGGGTCTGTGGATCAGGCGTGTGTGGAGAAACCCATATCAACCGTCATGGGAAAGAATACAGCTACTACAAGTGCAATCGGTATTACGGACACGGGATCTGTAAAGAGAAATACATCCCTGAACAGAAGCTCATTGAAGAAGTATCTAGCCTCGTTACTCAAACAGACGAAAATTCATTCTATATTCGCAAAGAAATACAAAAGGAAGTCGAAAAAATTAATCAGATGGAAATGGTTCGGTATGGAGACAAAGCACAATTGATGAGCGTTCATGAATACATATGCTTTCTTCTCAAAAACGGAACACCAAAGGAGAAAGAACAAGTACTTCGATGTGTCAAAGGACAATTACTTCTTGAGCGAGGAACCGTGAAGCTAAAAACCGATTAGAGATTTTGTGAAACATGAAAATAGAGCAAATTGTTTCTCTGTTTTCTTTGATAATTTTGAGTTATTAATTAAGATTAATATAACAGAGTAATACTTTCACACTATGGAAGAAAAAAAACAAAAGGAAGAGCGAAGTATCGGGCAAAAAATAAAAGCTTGGCGTGCGAAAAGGAAGCTTACTCAAGAGGCTTTGGCACGAAAAGCTGATATTCCATATACCACACTCGCTAAGATTGAAAGCGATGTAATTAAAAGTCCAACGCTTCCAACGGCAACTAAAATTGCTGAAGGATTAGAAATTACTCTTGATCAACTAATATCTTAAATTTCATGACAGATATTTCAACACTGGTTAACAAATACAAACAACACAGGTCTAATTATCTAAAGGCTTCATATAATGAAACTCAACTGCGAAATGATTTTATTGACCCCCTTTTAAAATCGCTTGGATGGGATGTTGATAATAAAAAAAGACAAACTCAATTTTTGAGAGATGTAATTCAAGAGGAATATATTGAGGTCGAAGATTCTATTTCCAAAAAAAATCCCGACTACACACTCCGAGTTAACGGAACCAGAAAACTTTTTGTTGAAGCAAAAAAACCCAGTGTTAATATCCTTAAATCTGCAAAATCTGCTTTTCAAACAAGAAGATATGGATGGAATGCAAATCTTGGAATATCAATTCTTACAAATTTTGAAGACCTGGTTATTTATGATTGCAGATTTAAACCTAATTCTTCAGATGGAGAACACGTAGCAAGAATTAAAAAATTCAAATATACCGAATATGAAAAGGCGTTTGAAGAAATACAGGACATAATTTCTTATCATTCAGCTGCTTCTGGGCGAATAGATGATCTTTACTCCGTCTATGAAAGGATGGGAGAAACGTTTGATAATCATTTCCTAGAACAAATTGAAAAATGGAGAAAAACCTTGGCAGAGTCAGCAGTTAAGCTGAATAAAGAAATTGATAATGAAAGTATAAATTTCTTAATTCAACGACTTCTTAATAAAATTATATTTTTAAGAATTTGTGAAGATCGATCAATCGAGAAATTTGAAACACTAAAAAATATCAAAGATTATAAAGCATTAAAAGAGATATTTATTCAGTCAGATAAAAAATATAATTCGGGGTTATTTGATTTTATTGAAGATAGATTATCACTCAAGATAGAAATTGATTCTGAGGTTTTAATTGAAGTATTCAGTGAGCTTTACTATCCCCTAAGTCCTTACGACTTTTCTGTTGTTGATACCAGCATACTTAGTCAAATTTATGAAAAATTCCTAGGAAGCAAAATCGTTCTTGATGAAAAAAGGCAGCTTTCAATATTGGAAGAGCCTGAAGTTTCCGCATCTAATGGAGTTGTTCCAACTCCAAAAATTATAGTGGAAAAAATTGTACAAGAAACTTTGAACCCAATAATTAGTGAAAAAACTTCTGATGAAATATTAAAACTAAAAATTTCTGACATATGTTGTGGATCAGGAACTTTTTTAATTTCATCCTATGATTATTTGCTTCGAACCATTATTGAGAAATTCATAGAAGAAGGCGTTGATGATCAAAAATTAATAATTAAAAAAAGCGACAACAGTTTTGCTCTTACCGTAAATTCCAAAAGGAAAATTCTTGAAAACATCATTCATGGAGTAGATATAAACCCTTATGCAGCAGAAGTAACTAAATTTAGTCTTCTCTTGAAATTATTGGAGGATGAAACAGCAGCAACTGTCGATAATTTTATCGATCAATTCTCAGAAAGAGTACTCCCAGATCTAAAAGAAAATATAAAATGTGGTAATTCGCTAGTTGATTCAAAATTTTATGATTTCATGGGGTCGTCTTTAAGCGATACTTTGTTGTTAAGAACAAAACCATTTGATTGGGAGAAAGAATTTCCATTTTTAAAGAGTACCAAAGGATTTGACGCTATCGTCGGAAACCCTCCATATGTTCGAATTCAGAATCTTGTTAAATACACTCCTGAAGAAATTAAATACTATCAATCCAAAGACTCCGGATTTAGTGTTGCAACAAAAGAAAGTATTGATAAGTATTACGTATTCATACAAAGAGCAATCTTACTATTAAATGCCAAGGGATTTCTTGGTTATATCGTTCCACATAAATTCTTTATAAACAAGGGAGGGAAAAGCTTAAGAAAATATATTACAGAAAATAGTCAGCTGTCAAAGCTTGTTCATTTTGGAATAACACAGATTTTCCCTGAAAGATCCACTTACACTGCAATTATTGTTATTCAAAAAGAACATACCAATAATTTCCAATTCAAAAAAATAGATAAAATTACTCCGGAAATTTTATCAGACAACACATGGGGAACCTATAAGACCGAAAAATACAACAGCGATCCATGGATCTTCTTGCAACCAGAAGTAGAAGCCATATTTAATAATATTTATTCTCAAAATATAAAAAAATTAAAAGAGGTGGCAGAAATTGCGGTGGGACTTCAAACCAGTAAAGATCCTATTTATATATTCACTCCCGAAAATGAAACGAATGAGAAATTTATTTTTTCTAAAGATGGTATTCGTTATGAAATAGAGAAGGATATATGTCGCCCCTGCATATATGATCTATCTTTTGATTTATTTGATACCATTAGCGGAAATGCTCAAATGATTTTCCCATATAAGATAACAGATCGGGCTGAGTTATTTTCTGAGAAATTTCTTCAAACTGAATATCCTTTGTGTTGGGAGTATTTAAATAAGCATAAAGCTGTTCTAGAAGTTAGAAGCCTAAATGGTCGTGATCCTAAATGGTATCAATTCGGTCGTTCTCAAAGTTTGACGCGATTTCACAACGCACCAAAGCTTATATGGTCAGTTTTATCAACTGAGCCTGCTTATATTTTTGATAATAACGATCTACAGTTTACTGGCGGGGGAAATGGACCCTATTATTCTTTATTACAAAATAGTGATTACTCTATTTTTTACTTACTTGGAATCCTCTCTCATCCAGTCTTTGAAAACATGGTAAAAGCGGGTGCCAGTGAATTCAGAGGTGCTTACTATTCTCATGGAAAACAATTTATTGAGAATCTTCCTATTCGGTTGATTGATTTTCAAAATGCTGAGGAAATTGCCGACTATGAAGAAATAATAAAACTAGTAAAAGAACTAATTAAAACAAAGGATAAATTTAATAAATCTTTTGACACTGAAAAATCAGTATTTGAACGAAAAATAGATGTATTGATGGAAAAATTAATAAAAAAAATTAATAAAATTTATAACATCAGTAATGACGATTTTAAATTAGCAACAAGTAATAATACATTCCTTTCGGAATTAACTGATAATACATAAATTCATGAAAAATAAAACAAAGAATACTCAGACACAAAAACTAAGAGGAGGATATTATACTCCTGAAAAAATAACTGAATTTTTGTGTAATTGGGGAATCGAAAAAAATACAAAAAAAATACTAGAACCTAGTTGCGGTGATGGGAATTTTATAGAATCTTCTATTTTGAGGCTCAAAAAACTAGGCTTAAAAAATGATCAAATAAGTAAAACACTAAGAGGAGTTGAATTAATGCCAGAGGAAGCATTAAGAGCTCAAAATCGCACAAAGAAATTAGGTATTGATCCTGACATAATTACTAATAGCGATTTCTTTCATTACATAAATAATAAAAAAGAAAAATATGATGTTGTTCTTGGAAATCCTCCGTTCATTAGATACCAGAATTTCCCAGAAGATCACCGATCGATTGCAATAAAAATGATGAATGATTTGGGGCTTTCTCCCAATAAACTAACTAATATTTGGGTTCCATTTTTAGTAATTTCAGCATCTCTTCTAACGGAAAAAGGGAAACTTGCAATGGTTATTCCTGCCGAATTATTTCAAGTAAAATACGCAGCAGAAACAAGGATATTTTTATCGAAATATTTTGACCGAATTAATATTATAACCTTTAAAAAATTAGTATTTTCTGATATTCAACAAGAAGTAGTTCTTTTGCTGTGTGAAAAAAAAGTAACTCATGGAAAGGGAATACGAACGATAGAATGTGAAAATCTAGATGATCTTAAATCTCTAAATTTTGAGAAAATAAATGGATCAAATGTGAAACCGATTGATCATAGTTCAGAAAAGTGGACTAAATACTTTTTAACAGAAGAAGAAATAAATCTATTAAAAAGATTTAAAAATGATGAAAGAGTCTGTTCGTGTTCTGAAATAATGATCACAAATGTGGGAATTGTTACAGGACAAAATAAGTTTTTCATGATGAATGAAAATCAAGTAAAAGAGTGGAAGCTTTCTTCATATGTAATACCAGCAGTCAGTCGCTCAAACCAATTACGAGGAATTAACTTTTCCAAGCTTGATTTTCAAAAAAATTCGAAATCTCTAGATGATGTTTATCTTTTTATGCCAGAAAATATTGAAAAATCTAAACTTCCTCAAGTTTGCCAAAAGTATATAAATTTTGGGGAAGATCAAAATTATCATACTGGCTATAAATGTAGAATACGTAAGAATTGGTATATAACACCGTCTTTATGGGCACCGGATGCTTTTGCATTAAGACAGATAAATGATTACCCCAAATTGATTCTCAATGGAACTGATGCAATGCCAACAGACACAGTCCATCGAGTAAAATTCAAAGACGGGATCAATAAGAAATTGGCAGCTATTTCATTTTTAAATTCTCTCTCCTTTGCTTTTTCTGAAGTAACAGGACGTAGTTATGGAGGAGGAGTAATGACTTTTGAACCAACTGAGATCGGAGAAATTAGAATTCCGATACTAAAAGAAATACAGTTAGATTTCGATAAGATCGATCAATTAATGAGAGAGAAAAAGATAGATGAAATTTTAGACATAGTTGATAACGAACTTCTCATCAAACAGCATAATTTTAAAAAAGAAGAAGTCTTTATCCTCAGAAGTATTTGGAAGAAATTGCGAGATAGACGATTAAATAGAAAAAAATAATTTATGTATATAACAGCTTCAAAGCTCTACGATTATATTCAGTGTCCACATAAAGTGTGGAGAGATAAGCATGGGGACCAAGTGGAAAAGATACAGGACGCCAATCCTTTTGTGGAACTTCTTTGGAAAAAAGGAGTTCAACATGAGGAAAAGATGATTCAGAAAATTGGAGAATTTGAGGATATGGGGGAAGGATCAATAGATGAGCGTTTTCAGAAAACAATGGATGCCATAAACAACGGAGTTGATTTGATTTATCAAGGGGTTATTCGGTCAGATAATCTTCTTGGGATTCCTGATTTATTAAGACGCATGCCAGATGGTGGATATATTCCTATTGATATTAAATCGGGAATGGGACTTGAAGGCGTAGATGACGAAAATGGGGAAGAAGGCAAACCCAAAAAACATTACGCAGTCCAACTTTGTTTATACTCAGAAATTCTTCATAAACTTGGTTTTGGAAGTTATAGATTTGGGAAAATACTTGATGGACATGGAAATGAAGTTTTATATGAATTTGACGCTCCTATTGGAAAGAGAAATCAGCAAACATTTTGGGAATACTATGAACAGATTAAACACCATGTTTCATTGCTTCTACAAAATAAAGATCAAAATAAGCCTGCTATGGCGGGAATTTGTAAACTTTGTCCTTGGTATAATAGTTGTAAAAAATGGTGTGAAGACGAACAGGATCTTACAAAGATTTTTTATCTTGGACGAAGTGTTCGAGATAAAATGAACGAAGAACTAGGGATTGATAAAGTAGAAGAACTTCTAACACTAGATATTGAAAGCACCATTGAACAAAAGAAAAAAGATAAATCCTTCCTCAAGGGCGTGGGAGAAAAAACTCTTTCAAAGCTTATTAATCGAGCCGGAATTATGCTCGAAACTCAAAAACCGATAGCCCATGTCCCAATAGTATTCCCAGAAGTGACTTACGAATTATTTTTTGATATTGAAGACGACCCAACTCAAGAATTTGTCTACTTACACGGGGTTTATGAACGATCACCGCAAGGAGAAAGGTTTTTAGATTTTACTGCTACAGAAATTTCAGAAAAGGCTGAAGAGGAAGCATGGAAAAAATTTTGGGACTATATTAAATCTCTTCCTCAAGATGATTTCGCTGTTTATTACTATTCACACCATGAAAAAACAACATACCGTCGAATGCAAAAACAATACCCTAATGTAATAAATGAAGATGCATTAGAAGCATTTTTCCAAAATCCAAATGTAATAGACCTTTATCAGATAGTATTAAGGGATACTGACTGGCCACTTGGAAGTTATGGATTAAAGGCAATCGCCCAATATCTAGGATTTCGGTGGCGTGATGAAAGCCCATCAGGAGCTTTATCAATCCAATGGTTCAATGACTACATAGAAAAAAAGGATCCCAAAATATTAGAAAGAATACTGCTTTATAACGAAGATGACTGTATTGCTACAATGGTATTGAAAGATGGAATTGAAGAACTTCAAATAAATTAAAAATGAACATTCCCTTTCCTGCTCCCCAAGAAGTTCAACATTATCTCAAGAAATGGGATTCTCTCGATAGTTATGTGTCACAAGAAAGTAGTTTGAAGAAACTTTTTTCAAAGACGTATCCAACGAATACAGAACTTGATGATGTCCTCATAAAAGTATGTGCTTTGAATGATTTTTATAGCACTAATATTTTTTCTCCATTTGCAGTCGCAAAGCACATTGTGGCTTTAAATATTGATCAAAAGCTAAATAAAGAGAATCTGGAAATTGTAAACGAAATTGCCTATGTAGAAGTAAAAGAAGGGATTTTCAAGAACTTCTATTCCTTTGCAACAAAATACTGTAGCCATCACAAACCAATTGTATATCCGATTTACGATTCATATTTGGAGAAAATCCTGATGTATTTCAAAAAGAAAGATAAGTTTTGTAGTTTTAAAAGTGCCGACCTAAAGACTTATCCTGATTTTAAAAACATTCTCCTGAAATTTAGAGAATTTTATAATTTAGAAGAGTTTGATTTGAAACAAATCGATAAGTATTTGTGGCAATTAGGCAAAGAACATTTTCCACGGAAGTACTAATTTCATAGGTTGCTTTGTTTGAAAAAATAGAAAAAAAGCTACAATAACTGCATGAGTGTTTTTGTTATCCGTGCCGAATTTGGTCAATTTACCGATACATTCCGTGAACATGGTTATGTTGGAATTGGGTGGCTTCAGACAAGCCTTCCTGCTTATACCAAAGAAAATATCGAAGATGCATATCGAAAAAACTTTCCCGACAATCCAGACGGGAATGTTCGAATAAATGTCGGACAAATTAATCGATTCATTCATGATATCAAAGAAGGCGATATTATTCTTTGTCCGTATCGAGACAATCAATTACTTGCAGGAAAAATAAAAGGAAAGTTTTATTTCAAAGAAGATAATACGAGCAAATACCCTTATCGGTGGGGCGTAGAATGGTTTAAAGAAACCATCAATCGTCATGAATTTTCTATTCCATTACAAAATTCACTGCGTAGCTCTCTAACTTTTTTCCAAATAAAACAAGAAGGAGAAGTATACGAAGCACTTGGATTAAAACCCAAATTACATCCCAATGCAGAACAACCAAAGGAATTTGATACAGATGAGTTTTATAAAATCATCAAAGCTCGAATTAAAGAACTTGATGCCTATCAATTCGAAGAATTAGCAGCATATATACTACAGTCACTGGGGTTTACCGCAACTCAAAAAACAGGAAAAGTTGGTGATGGAGGGATTGATTTCGAGGGAGTTTTGGAAGTCAACAATGTCGCTCAGATACAACTACAGGTACAAGTAAAGCAGTATGAATCTGGCATTATTGGAGAAAAAGAAATCAGAAAATTTCTTCGGAACTCGAAGATATGGCTGGGTCAGTTCATTATGATGCGGTATTTTTGTGTGAAATTTTGGAAAACTTTGATGACCGGAAAGAGAGTGGGAGAGTATTTGATTATCAAGGAGCGCTACAGATTCGAGATTTTTTGGAAGAGGAATATACCAACCGAGGATTTGGGGTCATTTGTATTCCTGAATATAAAGCTTCAACAATAGAGGAGTCTGTAGATAAAAGAATAGAGTTTTTGTTTGAGAAATTGGGATCGTTGGGGATAGAGTAGTCTCCTTTGATGCCCGTTTTCTTATGCAAGGTCTTTATATCGAAAGCATTTTTTTTCGTGGTCGTTGACCATCCCAATCGCCTGCATAAAAGCATAGATAATAGTTGACCCTACAAAATTCATTCCTCTCGATTTTAGGTCTTTTGATAGAGTGTCTGAAATAATAGAAGTAGTAGGAATATCTGAATGGTTTGTGATTTTATTTTGAATAGGAGTATTGTTTACAAATCCCCAGAGGTAATGAGAAAAACTCCCAAACTCTTTTTGGATTTCTAAAAATACTTGTGCGTTTTTGATAGTCGATTGTATTTTGAGTTTATTGCGAATAATACCTTCATTCTGAAGGAGAGAATGTATTTTTGTTTCTTTGTATTTTGATATCTTTATGGCATCGAAATTATCAAAAGCCTTTTTATAATTCTGCCGTTTTTTAAGTATCGTTTGCCAAGAGAGGCCAGCCTGTGCTCCTTCTAAAATTAACATTTCAAATAATAATCGGTCATCATAAACGGGAACCCCCCATTGGGTGTCATGATATTCTTGATATAAAGAGTCATTGTTAGGAACCCAAGTACATCTGCATTTTTCCATAATTTAAGTATGGAGAAAATTTGTGAAAAAGCAAAAAACCTCTCTATCATAAGATATAAGAGGTTTTAATAGTTAATCGGCAAGGTTTTACTATTATGTTTTGGGAGGTGTTCCGGCTTGTTTTTTAATATCTTCAATCTGAAAGATTAATGAGTTTTTTTCATCAGATTTAATTTCTTCTAGTTTTTCTAAATGTGAATTATAACTGTCTAGATCACCTGATAAAAAATAGAGAAGACCAACAGTAACCTGATTATCAAAAATGTTATTATTATATGCTACGGTAATATCTTTTAATGCTTCATGAAACCTTCCTTCAACTGCTAATATTTCCGCTCTATGATGTGAAAAAAGCCATATAGCTTCTTGTGACCAATTATCTATAGAGCCAAATTTTTTAAATATTTCAGATGAATATTCTTCGGACGTGAGTTTTTCTGAAACAAAAATTTGTTGTTCAAAATTCATGAATTCGGGATAATCAAAGTTATTTCCCCCTATCATCTCCTTAATTTTTAATATTTCGGCTTCTTCCCTCTCTCTTTCGTCTTTTTCTTGTGTTTGGGCTATCTCTCTTTCTTTCTCTTTTGCTTTTTTATCTATTTCATGTTCAACTGTAATAGGATTTTCACCCACTGGAACTAACTCAGTAACATCATCTGATGCTTGAGTGGCTGTCTCTATATTTTTTTCCATCCTTTTATTATATCAAAAAAAATACTTTTTATCAATATTTATTAAATCTATTATTTAAAAAAATATGATTTTCTAATCTATTTTTTCATTCTCTTTAATTTTTATATAAAATTTAGTTTTTTTGATTTTGGCAGGCGCGGCAGGAATATCGTCCTGTCAGCCAACTCTCGTTGGCTTTAGTAGATAAATGGAAATCAAAATTTGTAGTTCGCTCTTCGCTCCTCATATACTCAAGCACTTTGTGATTTCATCACAAAAAATGATATTCATTTTTATCCCGAAAAATCGGGATAGTTCTTTCGTGACGTCCTTACTCGCCAAAAGAAAATGCTCTGCGAGCGCTTTCTTTTTTCTTCGTTCGTCGTATCGAACCCTTCTAAAATGGCGATACAATCCCCAAAAGGCTTTTCTGTGGTTTAGTTTCATAAAAATGAAGGTGCCCTATCCCCATAGGGCATCGGTTACCATAGAACCCTTTCATTTGCCTTTATTTTCTTGATTTTTTATAAAATATCGGATAGAATAGAAATAGTTACTATCCGATATGAAAGAAATTTTACAACGAATTCAAAAAAAGAAAGAGAAGTTGGATCAACTTCGTCCACTTCCCGCGTCTATTCTTAAAAAATTAAAATACGATTTATCGCTTGAATGGACGTACAATTCCAATGCGATTGAAGGGAATACTCTCACTCTTCAAGAAACTCGTTTAGTCCTAGAGGAGGGCATAACAATCAAAGGGAAGTCGCTTCGAGAACATTTTGAAGCAAAAAATCATGAGAAAGCTATTACGCACCTAGAATCACTTATTCAACAAAAATCAAACATTACCGAAGATCATATTCTTCAACTTCATAAACTTGTACTGGATGGAATTGAAGAAGATTTTGCGGGGAGATATCGAAATGGACAAGTTCGAATTGTAGGAGCAAATTTTATTCCTCCTTCTGGACACAAAGTTCCGGAACTCATGAAAGATTTTGTAGAACAGATAATTAAAAGAAAATCAAAAGAAAATCTCTTAGAATTAGCGACATTCATTCATCATCGTTTTGTATGGATTCATCCATTTTTTGATGGAAACGGAAGAACGGCTCGATTGTTGATGAATTTATGGCTGATGCGATCGGGATATCCTCCCGCTGTAATTTTAAAAAATGATAGAAAAAAATACTATGACGCTTTAAACAAAGCTAATAATGGAGATTTCAAAAAAATAGAACTTTTGATCGCTCAGGCAATAGAACGGTCACTCGATATGTATCTTTCAGTCTTTTATGTACAAACAGAAAAAGAAATCTATCAACCACTTTCTATGCTGGCGCCTCAAACTCCTTATTCAGCAGAATATCTAGGTTTGCTTGCTCGCCGAGGCTTAATTGACGCTTATAAAGAAGGTCGTAATTGGGTTTCTACCCAAAAATCCATTGATGCATACATCGAATCCAAAAAACTTAATTAGCGTTCTGCATACCTAGGCGATAGGTCTGGAACCCTTGAAAACAAGATAAATAAGCCAGTAAAGGCTTATTGAAATTAATTTCACTCGGAATTATTAGAGCCCTGCATCCATAGGAAAGCCAATCTGGGACTGGCTTAGTGCACTAGGTGGCAGGGGCGATAGGAATCTACCCCTCCTAAAATAATCTTTAGCAATCCCAGAAAGAGTATTGAGGGATATTGAATTATCCCTTTTCTACTAAGGGGGATAGGTCATCGATAGAACACTTTGATTTGCATTTTTCATTATCTTTGCCCTTAGCAAAAGGATGAAAAAGTAATTATCTATAAATACATGCGAAATTTTGCCTTATATTCTCAATCTTTCTATTATTCAATTGCAATAAAATAAACGAATGCAAAAAAATATCCTATACATAATCGCAAGTATCGTTCTACTTGGAGGGGCTTTATATATATTTAATAGCAAGCAGGACAACCACGAAGTAAAACAACTGGAGCAAATAGTTCTTCAGCCAGATTACAAAGATGCTGAATATATTATTGATGGTACACGTATAAAACTAGAAAATGGGGCGTCTGAGATTGAGGAAGTATCGGAATCCAAATCTAAAATTATTACTCAGTATTTTGGGAATGAAGTTAAAAAAGACTTGAATGATGATGGTCGAGAAGATGTAGTGTTTCTTCTTACACAGAATTCAGGGGGATCTGGAACATTTTTCTATGTAGTTGCCGCACTTAATACTGAGAATGGATATGTCGGATCAAACGCTATTCTTCTTGGAGATCGTATTGCTCCTCAAACAACTAAATCTGGAGAAGGGAAAACAGTTATCGTTAATTATATGGACCGAGCACCTGAAGAACCCTTTACCATACAGCCATCAGTTGGGAAAAGTATTTGGCTTCTCCTTGACTCCGAAACAATGAAGTTATCTGAAGCCTCTCAAGATTTTGAAGTAATAGAAATCTTACAAGAATCTTGTTCTCACGACACAAATTGCGAAACCCCCATGCACTATTTAATTCAATCACATTGCCCTTATGGTTCAAAATGTATCAACGAGCGATGTGCCGTAGTCTGCTCACACCCTTTTAAAGGGAAAATAATCCCCAAAAAATAGCGACCTATATCGATCACTATAAGTCTAAAGTTTTTGATGAAATTTGTTTTCTTGATTTTTTATCAAATATCGGATAGAGTTGAAATAAATACTATCCGATATGAATAATTTATTCCAACGAATCCAAAAGAAAAAAAAGAAGTTGGATAAACTCCGACCTCTTTCTGCATCTATCCTTAAAAAGCTGAAACACGATCTTTCCCTTGAATGGACCTATAATTCAAATGCGATTGAAGGAAACACCCTTACTCTACAAGAAACACGTTTAGTCCTTGAAGAAGGTATAACGATTAAGGGAAAATCTCTGCGTGAACATTTTGAAGCCAAAAACCACGAGAAAGCTATTGCACACTTAGAATTACTTATTCAACAAAAATCTAATATTACAGAAGACCATATTTTCCAGCTTCATACATTGGTACTTGATGGAATAGAAGAGGATTTTACAGGAAGATATCGAAATGGACAGGTTCGAATTATGGGAGCAAATTTCATCCCTCCTTCTGGACATAAAATTCCAGAACTCATGACAGATTTTGTAGAACAGGTAGTTAAAAAACAATCACAGGAAAATGATTTAGAGTTAGCAGCCTTTATTCATCATCGTTTTGTATGGATTCATCCATTTTTTGATGGGAATGGTCGAACCGCTCGATTACTTATGAATTTATGGCTTATGCAAGAGGGTTATCCACCAGCCGTAATTCTTAGAAATGACCGAAAAAAGTATTACGATGCTCTTAATCAGGCAAATAATGGAAACTATGGAAAACTAAAACTCTTAATTGGACAGGCTCTTGAAAGATCTTTGGATCTTTATCTTTCTGCTTTTGAAATACAAACAGATTCTGAAAGTTATAGACCGCTTTCTGAAATAGCCCCGGAAACACCCTACTCGGCAGAGTATTTAGGGCTTTTAGCTCGAAGAGGCTTAATTGATGCCTACAAAGAAGGTCGTAATTGGGTATCGAGTAAAAAAGCAATTGAGGAGTATATAGATTCTCAAAAGCCTTCTTAGTGCCCTACATACATAGGCAATAGGTCTAGAACCCTTAAAAACATGATAAACAAGCCCATAAAGGCTTATTTGGGTCAAAATCTGAAAGATTAATTAGTGCCCTGCTTCCCTAGGAAAGCCAATCTGGGACTGGCTTAATGTACTGTGTGGCAGGCGCGGCAGGAATCGAACCCACGCTAAGGGCTTTGGAGACCCCTGTACTACCATTATACGACGCGCCTGTGAAAAAAAAAGAAAGAACGAACACAATTCTATTTTTTCTACATGAAATGTCAAAACCAAAAAACACTTGTTTTTTTTACTAAAAATTATACCGTATCATTCGGTTTATTTTTCTTCTATGAAACGACAAGTATTTATCCTCTTTTTTTTGGTTCTCGGTATTCTTTTTATCATCAAAGGAAATTCATCTTCCCAACCACAAGAATCGCAAGAAATCCCCTATCAAGGAGTGACTCTTTCTTTTACGTATTCAGATCAAATACCTCACGACTACAAACCCCAATCAGTGTTATTACCACACACAAAGAATGCAACACAACACAAAACCTCAATAGCGAAACAACCAATACTCCCCTCTTCGGACTCTTGTAAAGAAAACGGAGGATTTTATCGTGCAGAGTTCCATGAATGTGAGCGACTCAGTCAAACGTGGTGCGACCAAAACAACGGAACCTATACGCCTTGTGCATCTGTGTGCAGACACCAACCAGAAACAATTGTTTGCACCCGACAATGCGTAAAAGTGTGTCAATTATAGATCTATCACTCAAGTAAGTCTTTCATCGTATTAAAATTCAAAATTCCGCGATTGAGCATTTCATTAACTTGGTTTGATAAACTATGAAGATTGGGATCAAACCCTGTCCCTGTAATATTGGTAAGGGTTGCTTGCGGTGTAGCAAAAACTTCTGTATTATTGTCCCATATAGATCCTTGCATATTCTCAAGCATAGAAATTATTTGTGCTTGTCTATCAATAACAGCATTGTCTGCCAGAAACTGAACCGATCCGTTTGAAGCATCAAGAACGTTTCCTATTTCCGCAAAAATAAATCCATTAATTCCGGGAAGAGCTGCAATACCGTCTCTATTTCTGATTTGGTATCCGTTTAATAATAAAAGTCTTTCTTCTCCATCATAATTCGCAATACGTGGATACTTCATCGCTTCTTCTGTGATTTCATAATCTTGCAAGATGTCATAAAGTTCTTGTGATGGCATAGTGAAATCACCTATATTTATTCGCTGACCACTAAAATCAATACTTGCTTTTAATATATCACCACTGTTTTGATACACAGGACTTCCTTCTATTGTTAAAGACTGAAACTGTGCAATTGGAAACTCAAAAAATCCACCACTACTCGGATCAAAAGAAAAATTTTCTTCTGAGTATCCTTTTCGTCGTACTACGACTTTATAGCTTAGAGATGATGTTGGAAGGAAAGGAATAATAACATCCCCTGAAACACCGGTTTGATAACTAATCGTTGCATCTGCTACATCATCGTCATCATAGACAAGCACAGAAGCATTGTTTACTCCAGTAAGTGTTAATACTCCATTTGTTCCATTAGTGTCTGTAAAAATACAAGTTCCCGGACTCGCTCCGTTTTGAAACGTCACCGTTCCCGTAGTTACTAAACGAGTAAATGTATCATCAAGACAATCCATCGCTCCGGCGCGAACAGTGATCGTATTTGTAAATTGGTCAATCGCAAAAGGAGAAACCGCTGTTCCATCAATCACCAAATCTTTGCTCCCTAAATTTAAAGTTTCTCCTGAAGCATCAATAACCTGCCATTCAACAGAAGGATATTCTACATTATCAATTTTATAACTTTTTGCTCTGTCATAGAGTTTTTCAAAATCATCAATTTCAGCGTACCCATCAACAACTGCTTTACTAGGTTCTGTAATATTTGTATCTGGAAATAAAATTCTTAAAAACTCTTTTTCCCCCGTTCCTTTTAAAGACACGTTCTGACTAATACTTCCAAAATGATTGTACGACCATACTGATACATCAATTCTATCGGTTCCATCTTCATTTTTATCAAACCGTTCTTCTACCGGAATTGTTGTTCCCGCAGGGTTTAAGAAATCTCGCAACAAAAAAGTTTGTACTGGTGTTTCTCCATTCACATCTGTTGTAACAACCGTATTTGTACCAGCCTTTCCTTGATACCACACTTGTGCATCCTCAATTGGAGTGCCATCAAGTAAACTTGCCGTCACAAAAAACTCAGATTCCATAAGGACTTGAAATCGTCTTTGAGCACCGTCAGTAGCAGTATCAAATATGTGGTCTGATCCGTCAGCACTATTGAGTGCTCGAAGAATAGGTGGAGTTCCGCTTTCTCTTCCAGCTCTTGTGAGATATACAGATGATGGAATATCTGGAATGTCACGTAATATATATGTTCCTTCTGGTGTTGAGTTTGATAATGAAATATAAAAAGCACCACTATTGGTTCCTCCAACATTTTGGTATTCAAGAGGAATGGTTACTAAAGAATGATTCCCCGGAGTATATATATTCGTATCTACAATTCTCCAGTTCGTCGAAAATATATAAATCATATCAGCATGCACCACTGCATTTTCCCAGTTAACGGTTGTGTTTGGATCAGCAGCAACAGCCCCTCGAATATGCATTATCTGACCATAGATATTGAGCGTTCCTCCATCGTCTACATAAAATACCGACCGAGTACCTGTATTTCCTTCACCAAACCCAATCCATGGTTCCTGATCATCAGCAAATTCAAAATCATACCGGATAGCAGGTACACCATCATTAAAAGTATAAAAATAATCATCAACTAATTGTGTACCAATATTGAGTGTCCCACTTACTTCAATAGCATGCTCATTATGACTTGTTATTCCTCTAAAAATAAGCTGTTCTTTTTGGGTTGTCGCAATAGAAAGTGTTCCATTTATAACCAAAATATTGTTTCCAATATCGTATTGCATAACTGAAGAAGCCGTATCAACAGTAACACCCGTAAGCCCAACAAGACCAGAAAGATTTGTATCTGTCCCTGTTTGAGTGATAACACTTCCATTTTGTGAAAACAACGCATACCCATCCCCCCACGAGAGGAAGCTCATGATAAGCAGAAAACAAAGTCGAACACAAGACTGTTTCATTTTTTTATCACGGGGTAAACCCACTATTATAATTAAGTGTTAATCGATTATTCCACGCCGTTGTAAGATCACTTACTCCCACATTGTTTTCTTCTTGAGCAAAAGTAAACCCATTCGTATCACTACGAGTAATAAGCCATTTACTATCGGTTTTTCTTGTTCGTGAAATATACGAAACACTTCCATCTGTTTGATCTATTTGTGATAACTCATACAACGCATAACGAGAAGTTTTCACCTGTTCCCAAGAACTCCAAACACTCCCTTGATACACACGATAAAACCGACTTGTTCCATTACTAGCCGTCTGTGTTCGCACACTCGTATTTCCCAATGTTTTCACAATAAAACTTTCATCTGAAGGTCTGTTGGCTGATGTATCTGAAAGCACATACATTGTATTTTCGGGAATAGTATTATAATCGAGAGTTTGTTCTCCCTCATCAACAGTAATACCACCATTACCAATAGCACTCCATTCGGTTCCATCGCACATATACGTCTGACTATCAGTTGTATTGAAATACATTTTTCCAATAGACGCCCCATCACACGTTGGATCTGAAGAAGCATTTTCTATTCGAGCATTGATAAACTGATTATTATTGAGATCAATATCTCCATTACTTCGTATAGATATTCGAGCTTGATTATTCGTCAAAAACGAAAGATCAAAACTATCGGTATTCCCCAAACTTCTATTTGATCCAGTGGATTCTCCTCCATTTATAAAATCACCACTTGATCCCGTATCACCTTTGGGGCCTTTCAGTTGTAATAACGATAACGAAGACTCCCCCGGTATCATAAATACATCACCTGTTGTAGACTCGCGATCAACTAAAACTTCAAAATAGTCACTCGCACTTAAATGAAGTATTGTTGAAAACACAAGTGCAGTTTCATCTTGACCACTTCCGTTTCGGATATATCCGGGTTGAAACCTCATTGGAAGATCCGTCACTCCATTGAGTCGAAACTTCAATCGTCCATTATATCGCATAACTGCTCCTTGAACACTTACCGATCCACTTACCAAATAGTTTCCTGTTTCGTTTACCTGTATACGAGAATTATTTGTGACGGTGTCATGAACAAACACAGTATCTTCAAAATCTTCTATATTCCACGGAATCAAGTTATCAGTTGCATTGAGATTTATATTCGTGCTTAAATTTTCTCGATACCGAGCTACTGCCATATCATCATTTTGCAACACAAAATCTATTTGTATCCACCCAGATCCATTACAGACATAGGTTTGAGTATCTGTTGTATCGTGATAAACACGTCCAATTACATTTGCATCACAAGTAGGAGAACTTGATAAGTTCTCAATTCTCATATTTAAAGCTTGGTTTCCTTCAAAATCTAAATCTCTATTGATCGAAAACGAGTCCGCTAAGTTATTAAATTGGATTCGTGCATCAATAGAACCTCCAAACTGAAGATCAAAAGTGGAATATTGATTATAAACATCAAGCACAAATGCATTATTTACTTTTTTGGGAAGCTCATCAGTAAAAAGCAAAACACTCGCCTCTCCCCCTCCCCCAAAAAGTAGGATAAAGCAAGTTATTATTTTTAAGAAAAATTGTGTACTTATTTTGTTCATATACTCTATTAAAGTATAGAGAAAAGCACTAAAACGAACAAAGTGTTTTTTCGTTTTTCTCTTTCAAGTTTATTATTTTATGGTATTTTACAATGATAAAAAATATCTACTTCTTCAGCAAATCTCGAATCTCTGTTAACAGCACTTCCTGCACTGGTGGAGATGATGGTTTGATCTCTTCTTTTGTTTGAAACCGAGTAATGGTTCTCACAATAAGGAAGATAATAAACCCTAAAATGAAAAAACTTATTAAATCGTTTAAAAATCGCCCCCAAGAAATAGTAACGCCAGAAGATTCTTCTGTCGCTTCTACTAACACATACGCAAACTCAGAAAAATCTATTTTCCCAAGTAAAAACCCAATGGGAGGCATAATAAGATTATCCACAAAAGACCGAACAACGGTTGCAAACGCTGCCCCAAACATAAACCCCACTGCCATATCAACAGCATTTCCTTTTATGAGAAATTTTTGAAAATCTTTAATCATTGAAAAATATAAAAATTATAACTGAATTATACCCCCAAAATAAAAAGTTCAAAAAAAAATCTCATGAATTTACAATTCATGAGATTTAAAGAAATGTTTTCATCTTTTTACATACACCTCAATATTTCATATATATTTTTAGGTGTTGTAAAAAAAGCAAAAAAAGATTGTTTCACATATTTCTGAGTAATTTCTAGTTGTTCAAATGTTTGGGCTGTTTTTCCATATTTTCTATGGCATTTGAATAAAGGGGAAAATAACGTTTTCCATAAGCGTATTTATAAACAAGTTCCCATTCATGGAATACTTGAGCTAAATCACTCATTTGATGAATTGCTAAATATTGTAAAAATTTTTCCCCTTGATCATAGAAAACTTTCCAATCATGAAAAAGTCTCTTGCGATCATGAAGTCTTTCTTGCACATATAAGCGCATTTTATCAGTATCAGAGAAATAATACACTTCTGCTAAAACAGAAAGTTCTGTATTACGAGGAATAAACTGAGAAATAATAATTGATTCTGCTTCAGGAGTAATACACTGAAGTTCTGCAAATGTATAATGCATACGATCCTCCTTTGTAGATGAAAAAGAACGACGAAATTCAGAATCACCTGATGTAGGTGTTTAAAAAAATTCGTACAATCTCTTTATACCTTGTTCTCTAAAAATCATCAAACCAATACAAGAAATGTAGTATTTTAAAATTAACGTTTTAATGAACATGCTCCACCTGGGCAAGCTGGTTTGTATTCTGGTTGTGCTAATAACTTCTTATCAAGCATCCATCCATATATCTTACAGCCTACACATATTCCACACGAAGACTCAAGCCACATAAAGAAAAGACATGTCATACAAATAACAAATGGGGCTATGCCTCGAATATCAAATCCGACTGAAACGACCATCATTGCCGTTGCCATAATAACCCCCAATGACCATGCAAATCGTTTTTGAATAGCTCCTACATATTCTGGTTTTTGATGACGAGTAATCCAACGACCGAATACACCAAAAATACTCCAATGTGGCTGAAATACTGATTTGAGAAAAAATTCAAGCCAAAAAACACTTACCACATACACGATTGGAGTATAATCTTTTGTGAAAAATACATACGAAAATGTAAAAAAACCAATTACAAACATAATACCAGCCGTTGCACGCACAGATCGCTCGTTTACTACTGGATAAGGCGCAGGAGATCCATTGATCTCTAAATTCGGAATTGTTTTTCCATATGTCATAGAAATATAAATAATGAATAATTACGCTTTAATAAGTTTCAGCAATTCTTCAAACTTTTTTAATTTCTCTGGTGCAATTTCTCGTTCACACACCAACTGATTTTTTACAAAGTGCTCAACCATTGAAGATTTCAATGAATCAAACGATTTCACAGCTGATAAAGCTAATGGAACAATGTTTTCACAACTTCCCTCTGTATTTAATTGTTCTTTTAAAGTCCTCAATTGCCCCTCCAAACGAGCAATATGCGCTGTTATTTTCTGACAAGGTTTCATATATCAATCATATACCCCCTACCCTATTTTGCAAGTCATTTTCTTTCCTTTTTTACAAACAAACCTATACTCGCACATGATTATTTTATTTCTTATTATCACCATGAAATCTTTTATTCTCTCATTTTCACTTCTTCTTACGGGTCTTTTCTTATCAGCGTGTACACCATCACCGACAACAACTTCTAATCCGATTCAAACACCACAAACTGAAACTCCTGCACCTGTTTTCGATGAAAATCAAGACTATATTGGTCTTACCGAATCAGAAGCTATGACACTTGCATCAGAAAAAAATGAATCTTTTCGAATAATCATGCGTGATGGAGAACCCCAACCCGCTACTATGGATTATCGACCAGGAAGAATCAATGCCTCTCTAGAAAATGGAATGATTGTTGATTATACAATTGAAGGATCCGAAGATATATCAGAGAAAACACCCGTTTCATCTTTTAATCAAGACAGCTGGAAGACTCTCATTGATGAAAGTTGTTCGTCTTTTTTTGATGGATGTAATACCTGCCGAAAAGAATCTGGCAGTGATGGAGCGGCATGTACTCGAATGTTTTGTGAAACGTATGAAGAACCACGATGTTTAGATGATGAAAACACCGAAAACCTTTAAAAAAACAATCTCTCAAAAAGTCCCGATTTATCGGGACTTTTTTTAAAACTATTCGTTTTCACACACACTCGCCCAATCAATAGGATCTTTTCCACAAGACACTAAAAACTTATTCGTCTGTGAAAAATGTCCATTCCCCAAAAACCCTTTATGCGCACTGAAAGGTGACGGATGAGCCGAAGAAAATATTATATGCTTTGTTTCATCAATAAGGTTTCTTTTTTCTTGGGCATGTCGTCCCCATAACAAAAAAACAACGTTTTCTTTTTGTTCCGATATTTTTCGAATCACACTATCGGTAAATAGTTCCCACCCTTTTCCAACATGACTCATAGGTTTGTGTGCTTGCACCGTTAATGTGGTATTTAACAGTAACACTCCTTGGCGAGCCCAAGAAGAAAGATCACCATGTGATGGAATCGAAAACACATTCTCTCCATATTCACCTTGAATTTGTTTATATATATTTCCCAGACTCGGAGGCACCTTTGCCCCACGAACCACCGAAAAACAGAGCCCATGTGCTGTTGGGATAAGATCGGTTCCTACTTTTGATAAAGAATGATACGGGTCTTGCCCTAACAGCACAACCTTTAAATCCTCAAAAGCACAATATTCAAACGCTCGAAAAATATCTGGTTCTAAAGGAAAAACTGATACCCCTTTTGCTCGTTCTTTTTTCTGAAACCTATACGCTGATAAAAAATAAGGTTTCTTTTTTTCTTCTGCGAGTATATCAGACCATGTTGTCATTCATAGTTATACTAGTCTGTTTTATTTTCTTTTCAAACACATCTGAAGCGCTTATACTCCTGTTATGAAATATATACTTTTTGTTCTCGTTTCTCTTTCCTTTTTTGGATGCAATCAAACAATCTCTCATCAACCAACAGATAATACAAATACAGATAAACCGGTTCCTACTTCTCAAGAAATAAAAACGGAAACACCTCCCAAAGAAACACTAGCCATTGAAGCAACGAAAATTCAAACTCCTGACGAAACATTCAAACCTCGGTTTCGTGGAGAAGACTCCCCTCTTTCGTTTCATTCATTTATGAAACAAAAATTCGAAGGTTCGAATTTTACGCTCGGAAAAAAACTTGAAGATTTTGAAACTCATGAAAGTTTTTTTGCTACCTATACCAGTAATAAACTTACTATTTCTGGTACAATTCATATTCCAAAAGGAAAAGGTAAATACCCACTTCTTATCTTAAATCACGGATACTTTCCTCCTGAAACCTATACGAATGGCTATGGATTTGGACGAGAACAAAAATATTTCGCTCAAAATGGATACGTGGCTTTTCATATAGACTATCGTGGATATGCTTTATCAGATAAAGACCCCGAAGCCCTCGGCGGACGTCGCCTTGGATACCTCGGATACTCTGCTGATGCTATAAACGCTGTTTATGCTCTTAAAGAAGCAAACCTCCCCCAAATAGACACCAGTCGCATTGGCTTCTTTGGTCATTCAATGGGTGGTGGAGTAGCTCTTAATGCCATTACAGCCCAACCAGATCTTGTACAAGCAGCTGTTATTTGGGGATCTGTAAGTGGCGATTATCAAAAAAACTTTGAACAATGGACACGAAACAATTTTGATTCCCAAAACCAAGAAATTTTTGAAACCCATTTTGGATCTCTAGATGATCCACTTTCATTTAAAGCTCTTTCTTCTCAAAACTATTTTGAACGTATAAAAACACCAATCTCTCTTCATCATGGTACACTTGATGAAGACGTACCAATAGAATGGTCTCAAGAAACGGTTTCTATACTTGAATCTCTCAATAAAGACTTTGAATATTTTGAATACGAATCAGCACCACATGTGTTTTGGAACCAATACTGGGATACTGCCATTGAAAACACACGAATCTTTTTCGATAAACACCTCAAAAATCTTTAGTTTTTTAGTGTCGATTCAAAAAACTGCAACGTTTTTTCCCATGCATCTAATGTTTCTTGTGGTGCATAACGTGCCCCTGATGGGTTTGCGAACGCATGTCCAACGTTTGGATAAATATGAATCTCGTTTGGTATTTCTAATGCCGATAATGCTGATGAAAAAGATTCAACACTTTCTACAGGGATTCCTGTATCTTCTGCTCCAAAAATACCAAGCACTGGCCATTGAATATTTTTTAGTTTTTCGGTGTCATCAAGCACGTTTCCATAATAAATAACAGTCCCTGATAAGTTTTCACTTGCTAAAGCAAGACTTAATGATTGCTGACCTCCAAAACACCACCCCATAGATGCAATTTTATCAGATTGAACAAACGGAAGTGATTGCAGATACGATACTGCATTTTCCATATTTTCAATAGCTCGATCTGGATTTTCTCGTGCTTGAGTTGCTAAAACTCGTGCTTCGTCTGAAGTTTCAGCAATACTGCCTTCGTAAATATCAACCGCCAAAACAACATATCCTTCATGAGCGAGTAATCGAGCCATGTCTTCAATATTTTCGTTTAGTCCCCACCATTCATGAATCAAAACTACTGCTGGGTAAACCCCTTCTTCTTTCGGTTGAGCCAAAAAACCATAGACTCCTTCCATATACTCAGCTCTCACAACATCAACATCTACAGACGAGAGTGTATCAAACAAATCAATATTCGCGTTTCCTTCTTGAGGACGAGTACACGCATCATTCACAACTTCTTCTTCACTACACCCTAAATGATCCATATTTTCATGTGATTCATGTAATGATGTATTAGAAGAAAGTTCCTGTGTCTCATTTGATGCACATCCAACAATGAAAAAACTAAAAATGAAAACAAGTACTATATATTGCATAGAAATATTATTGATTATAAATATAAATCAGCGTAACACTTTTTCTTTATTTTGACGAACGTTTCTTTTTTCGTGGACTTTTTTTAGTGTCAGAAGCTCGTTCAATACGAACCGATGGTCTTTTTTTCTTTTTAAGTGCGTAAAATGCATCTAAAATTATTTCTGCTTGTGCAAGTGGAACAGTAATAAACGAATACTCTTGCATAATATCAATTTCACCAACGTATTCATGAGAAACTCCAAAATCTTTCTCAATCATCTGTAATATTTTTGCGGGTGTTGCTTTATCGTTTCGTCCAGTAGTCAGAAAAAGACGGGCTTTTCCATAACTATCCCCTTTTGTACGAGGAGAAAAACTATTGCTTTCATGAAATGATCTTTCTCGATTCTCAGAGAAAGGTTTATCAGGTGCACCTTTTTTTATTTGATTGATATGCGTATACGAATCAATATCGAGTATTTTAGAGAAACTAAAATGCAACAAAGCCCCCAATACGTTTTTTACGTTATGTTTCTCTGTCAGTGTTTCCACTATAGAGTCATATTTTCCAAGCCCTTTAGACGTATCTAAAATTGACTGTAATTCTTGTAATATTTTCTTTTGTTTAAGCTCCACCATATGTTCTCCCGTTGGAATATACTGTTTTTGAATGTCCGTGTTTGTTCGTTGACCAAACATTCTCATTTTTCGGTATTCATCAGGAGTAATAAGGGTGATGGCTTTTCCTTTTTTTCCTGCACGACCAGTTCGCCCAATACGGTGTACATAACTTTCTGAGTTTTGTGGAAGTGCGTAATTAATCACATGGGTTAAATCTTTTACATCGATACCACGAGCTGCAACATCAGTAGCAACAAGCACTTCTGTTCCCTTATTTTTAAAGTTCTTGAGTATTTGTTCTCGTCGCTCTTGAGTTATATCACCATGAAATGCTTCTGCTCGATACCCTCTGTCATTTAAATGTTTCGCAACTTCATCACTTTCTATTTTGGTTCGACAAAAAATAATACCATAAAACCCTTCTTCCATGTCAATAATACGACAAAGGGCCTCAAACCGGTCTCGCCTTTGCACTTCAAAATAAATCTGATCAACAGCAACACTCGTTGCTTGATTAGATTTGGTTTGAATTAGTTCCGGTTCTCTCATATATTTTTTTGCCAAATCATGTATCTTTTTTGGCATTGTTGCCGAAAACAATAACATCTTTTTTCGTTCTTTTATTTTTTCTAAAATCTTTTCTACATCCTCAATAAACCCCATATTAAGCATCTCATCTGCTTCATCAAGTACAAAATACTCAAGTGATTCAATATTTAAAGTTCCTCGCTCTAAATGATCAATAATACGCCCTGGAGTTCCTACAACAATATCAACACCCGAACGCAAATGATCTCGTTGCATACCCCATGACTGCCCTCCATAAATAGGAACAATTTTAAAATTCTTTTGCCCTTTTAAAGAATTCAATTCTTCGGCAATTTGAATGGCGAGTTCTCTTGTGGGAGATAAAACCAAAGCTTGTGGTGTTTTTTTCTGTTGTGGAGTAAGTGTTTGAGTAAAAACCAAACCAAAGGTCGCTGTTTTCCCTGTCCCTGTTTGGGCTTGCACTATTACGTCAGACGAAGAAGACAATAAAAGCGGTATCGCTTTTTCTTGTATTTGAGATGGTTCTTCAAACCCTTTTGCTGCAATAGCTTCTAAAACTGCATCCGATAACCCAAGATCACGAAACGATACCACCATGAATAAATCACTAATAAGAACCAGACTCTACACAAAATAATGAATCGGTCAATAAAAAAAGACAAATACACACCCTTGCATCTTATAAAAATACTCAAAAAAACTTGCACTTTTATTGATTTTTAATAGTTTTATGTTGTTTTTATATAAAGAATAAATATGTCTACGCCTAAACAATCCCTTCTGAAAGAAAGTAAGATTAAAAAACGAAATAAGATTCTTCTTTGGGGAATTTTTATCATAATCTTTGTTTTTCTTCTCTTTATTACCATTCAGAAAAAAGAAACGATTGATAAAGCTCAAGATACAGAAATACACACCGTTCAGAGAAAAACAATTGAACGTTTTGTTTCCTCTGATGGAAATATCATCAATCCTGATATCGCCAACCTTTCTTTTTTTATCAATGGGACACTTGATGAAATATTCGTACAAGAAGGCGAAAATGTTACACAAGGTCAACTCTTAGCACAGCTTGATACTCAGGATCTTCTTTTTGATCTTCGGTCTGCAAAAAACGATGTTGCTATAGCACAAGCAACTATTGAGGCAAAAAAAGCTGGTGTAACTGAGACTGACATCAGAACGACGCAACAGAATCTTGAAAAGGCATATACACAAAAAGAAAACGCGCAAAAGGAAGCTCAAAAAAATCAAGATCAAGCATTTGAAACGACCCAAACAACACTTCAAAAAAGTATTTCTGAAGTAAACAATATTCTTGTTCGTATAGATCAAATCATGGGAATCAAAAGACATTACCCAGAAGAAACAATTCGCAATATCGCTTTTCATGATTCTATAACCGAAAGTCTCATTATTCAAATGCATGAATCTATTACTCGTTATAGCAATGATATATCAAAACGCGTAACACCGAGCACAATGCTTGAATACCATACGATGAGTAAACATATTCTTGATACGCAAATATTGCTCGATCAAACATATACACTCTTAATGTCTATGATCGATCTTTTTCAAACTGCTGTTTCAAATACACGAATATCAGAACCTCAAATCAATACCGCTCGAGATGATATACAAAACTCATTACAAACAATAAATAACTTACAGAACACCATTACTCAAAACATTCAATCTATTGAATCAGCACAATTAAATCAGCAAAATATAATTTCTCAGGAACAAAAAAATATCGAATCAGCTCTTATTGCGCTTCAAAACAGTGAAGAAACAACAAATGAAAGACGTATTTCAAAAGAAACTGGACTCTCTATTGAATATGCACGACTCGAGCAAGCAAAATTAAGAGTTGAAAAAGCAGAATACAATATGAGCCTTGCTCGCCTCACATCCCCCATTGATGGAGTTGTTATTGAAGTTAATGGAAGCAAAGGAGAAAGTTTAAAAGCAGAAACAACAAATAGCGATAATGCCTTTATAAAAATTATCAGTGCTTCAAATTTTACAACAGAAGTCTTTGTTGAAGAAGTTGATATTGCCCGAATATTCCTTGGACAATCAGTACGCATAACCCTTGATGCTATTGCTGATGTAACACTAGAAGGCGAAGTGTCTTTTATTTCTAGTATTGCTCAGATTGATAACAACGGTATTGTGACGTATTTGGTACGGATAAAAATAACCGAAGATTATGATGCTCCAATTCGAGAAGGAATGAGTGCCTATGTTGATTTTATTGAAGTACAATCTGAAAACACACTTACGATTCCCATTGAATCAGTTTCAGCACAAAATACAGTCATACTTGAAAATGGTGAAATAAGAGACATAAAAACAGGTGTTGATGATGGGCAATATGTAGAAGTTCTTGAAGGTCTTCAAGAAAATGATCGCATAAAAAATCCGTTTCCTCTTGAACTCAATAATTCTGTTTCTGAATCTCAATTAAATTCCAATACACTTCAAGACACAAAACCACAAACGCTCTCTCCACAAAGAATTGAAAACATGAAATCAGCAGGGCTTTCTGATCAAGATATTCAACAAATCCAAAACGGAAACTTCACTGATGAAATGAGAGAAAAAATTAAAAATCATCAGGAATCAAATTCTGAAGGATCTGGTTTCAATTTTGGTGGAACTCGAAGACGATAATTTCTTCCTTATTTATGAATAAAACAGCACTTATACAACTGAAAAATGTACAAAAATCTTATTTTTTAGGAAACGGAGAAGAGATCCCTGTACTTTTTGGTGTAAACGCTGAAATAAAACGTGGTGAATTTGTGGCTATTATGGGAGAATCTGGAGGTGGAAAATCAACACTCATGAATATTATTGGATGCCTCCATTCTTTATCTGCAGGTGAATACATACTCAACGGAGAAGATATTGGACATGTGCGTGATGACTACACATTGTCTTTTATTCGAAACCAAAAAATGGGGTTTGTATTTCAACAATTTAATCTTATTTCAAAGCTATCGGCCCTCAAAAATGTGGCACTTCCTGGTTTTTATGCACAACAATCAAAACAAAACCGAGAAAAGAAAGCAAAAGATCTTCTTTCTCGAATGGGACTTGAAGACCGAATACATCATCGCCCAACTGAACTCTCTGGAGGACAACAACAACGAGTTTCTATTGCTCGATCTCTTATGAATGATCCAGAAATACTTTTAGCTGACGAACCAACAGGAGCTCTTGATTCACAGACTGGAAAAGAAATACTTGCTCTTTTTCTAGAACTTCAAAAAGAAGGAAGAACCATTATCGTCGTCACTCATGATCCGTATGTTGCTCAATATGCTGACCGTATTATTTTTATGAAAGATGGTTTAGTAGAAAACCAAAATTACACACTTCCTTCATCCTTACAATCATGATTTCGTTTGAAATGATCGCTATGGCATGGAGTGCTATAACCGCTAATAAAGTAAGAAGTTTACTCTCGATGCTGGGTATTATTATAGGGGTTTCTACCGTTATTGGCGTTGTCGGCATTGGAGTTGGTGCTCAAAAACAAATTGCAGAACAATTTAAAAACTTAAGCGCTACTTCTATTATTGTTGTTCCTAATAGAGGAACCACTATTGAATCAAGACTCAGCATAGACGATGTCGAAAATGTACTTAAAAACTCCCCTTTTCTTGTCACTGGATCTGCGAGTCTATCAGGAAACGTAACCGTTGCTTACTCTCGTGAATCGGAATCTGTATCGCTCTTGGGAGTTGATGAATCCTTTTTTGATCTAGCAAATCTAGAATTATTATCTGGACGACTATTTAGTCCGATAGATATATCTATGCGAGAAAAATCAGTTGTGCTTGGTTTTAATATAGCTGAAACACTTTTTCGAGCCCCCCTTCAAAGTATTGGACAAACCGTTACTCTCAATGGTCGAAAAATGACGGTTATTGGTGTTTTACAGAGTAATGGTGCGAATTCTTTTGGCACATCATATGATGACTCTCTTTATACACCCTATACAACAGCCGAAAAGAACATACTTGGTCAAAATGCTCGGGTAAGACTTACTTTTCTGGCTCGTCATGTTGATATAATTAAACTTGCTGAAGAAGATGTATCTTCGATTCTACGAGAACTTCATGGTTTAAGAGAAAACCAAGAAGATGATTTTCGAGTATTTGATCCCGGATCAATTGTAGCCTCTGCAACACAAGCCGCTCAAATAATGTCTTTTGTACTCACATCTGTTGCTGCTATTGTGCTTTTGGTATCTGGTATTGGTATTATGAATGTTATGTTCGTGACCGTTGCAGAACGAACAAAAGAAATTGGCATAATGAAAGCTATTGGTGCTCGACAATATGATATACTTTCTCAGTTCTTACTCGAAGCAATTATGTTGTGTGTAACTGGTGGAGTCATAGGTATTCTCCTCGGACAAGGAATCATAAAAGCGTTACAACAATTTGGAGCTGCTTATTCTCTTACTGGTATTTTAATTGGGTTTTTATTTTCTCTTTTTGTCGGTTTGTTTTTTGGATTTTATCCAGCACTCAAAGCGAGTCGACTCGATCCTGTAGACGCATTGCGAAGTGAATAAAAAAAAGGAGCCAGAAGCTCCTTTTTTTCTTTTTTTAATATTTACTCAGATTGCATATTCATCAATGCTGGTTCTATCATTGGTCTTTCTGTTGGCACTCCATCATTTTCATTTTCACCTTTTTTATAGATACCAATAGGTGATCGATGCAAAGAAAATCCTTTAACAAGCGGAATCAAAACATCGTCATTGCCTCGTATTTCATAATCTTGGGGTAAATCTTTCACAGTAAACCGAAACGCTGGAATAAACAGTTGTTTGCTTTCTTGTGTTCGATCATCGTAATGGGATGTTTCAATCAAAACAAGTTGCGGATCTGATAAATACAGTTTTTCTTTTTCATCTTCCTCATCAAGTGGCTGAGGAAAGCCACCAACAAGCCCACCACTTTCAATCATTTCTTCAAATACTCGTTGTGAAACTCCTGCATATCGCACTTCTTTAAAATTTTCGTCTCGAATAGGATAGGCACTTGCTGCTTTTTTATGACGAATATCAATATCAACTCGTATTCCTGATTTTCCTTGCCATTGTTGATACACATCTTTCCCTTCTATTTGCAATGGATACACAACGCTTATCTGATCAGGAACCCAAGTCAGTGGCTGTGGTTGGTGCATTCTCCATTGGTTATCAACTTCTGGTTGACCATATGACGACATATCGACACCTAAAGAATCTAAGAAATTTTGAGCAAGCTCTATTGCTTCGTTATTAGGAAGAAGATCTTCTTCTGTAAGACGAAGTTTTTCATGACACGCATCTGTAAAACAGTCCGCATAAACATTTGGCCATTGTTTCCAGTTCTTCTGTACATTCACACTTTTATCATGGGTATTATAATAAAACGTGTATCCAAACTCTTTGTTTTGTTGATAACTAATATTTTCAATTTCGAGGTTTTCAAAGGCATTCAAAGAAATAAATGGAAATTCTATGCCATTATTCGACGACACTAATTCTGGACTATTATCTTTTATACGTTCAAGTACAATTTGCACATCATCAATCGCTGGTATTTCACCCTCATATACAAAATCAAATTTTTGAGTTATATCATGATTCGGAGGCATAACCATTCGAGAGCTCATAGACGCATCCATTCCCCCACCTCCATAACCACCGCCACTTTGTGCACGCGTTTCATGAGCAACCGCATTTTCACCATCAAACTCAAGAACTTCATCGTTCGTAGCCGGAATAATATTCACACTGGCTTCTGTTGCGTCGTCGTTTTTTAATTGAGAATCTGGTACTATTTTTTGTGTTTTGTTTGGTGATTCTTTTACCACCGATATATCATCGACTGATTCATTATACTGCCACAGTGGCATAATAAGGACACCGAGTAGTAATCCACAGACGGTATAGAGAAAAGGTTTCATAGAAAAAAGAGATAAGAAATAAGAAAAAGAAAACTGAGAAGTATTTGATTTCTGAACTGATTTTTTTTGAAGTTCAGCTTTTGCATAAGCAATAAACTCTTCATCAGGAACAAGAGAAGGTCGTATATCTTTCATCTTTTGGATGATACGACGTAATTCGTCTTCATGCCCTTTAAGAGATGGATCAGCATCTATAATTTGCTGAATTATGTCATTATATTGTTGTTTCATACGGTAGAAATTAAGAGGTAAGAAAGTGCCATAAATTCAGGCATTCTGTTTTTTAGCTGACGCATACTCCGAGAAAAACTCATTTTTACACTTTCTTCTGTTTTTCCCATAATATGGGCAATCTCTGAAAAAGATAAATCTTCCCATACGCGAAGACGGACAATTTCTTGAGCTTGTGGAGACAATGTTTTGAGTATGGTTTGTACTTGCGATAACACTTCACGCTGCAGAACTGTTTTTTCAATATCACTACAAGACATCAAATGTTGAGTGTATTGATGAATATCATGCATATTATGATGTGTTCGTAAAAAGTCATACACTGTATTTCGTGCAATACGAAAGAGCCATGTTTTAAAAGCACTTTTCGTAGAATCATAGTGATCAATAGATTCTAAGGCTTTCATAAATGTTTGACTGGTTAAATCTTCAGCGTTTTGAGTATCCCACACTTGTCGTGCTATAAAACCATAAATATTCTGAACATAGCGCTCATATAACTCATCAAAACGGTCGTATGCTCTTGTTGTCTGCATGTGATCGACAAGAGACTCATCTACAAGTGTCTGCATTGTGGGTGTTTATTAAGAAATGAAAGATATCTCTCGCATAGTATATACGAACGAAACACGAAAAGGTAACATCTTTTTTTTCTTTTTTTATAGAAAACACACTATACTTTCATTCGAATGAAAAAAACTGAATGTGTCGTGTTTTGGTTTCGTCGAGATATACGGCTTCATGACAACCATGGTTTTTATAAAGCACTGAACAGCGGATACGCAGTAATCCCTCTTTTTATTTTTGACCGACATATTCTTGATCCCCTTCCACAAGACGATGCTCGTGTAGAATTTATTCATAAGGCACTCACTGATTTAAAAAACAAAATTAGAAACTATAAAAGCGACATAGACATCAGATACGGATTTCCTGAAACAATATGGAAAGAGTTAATCACAGAATATAAGATAAAAGCTGTTTATACAAATAATGACTATGAACCATATGCGAAAAAAAGAGATAATGAAATCGAAGCATTCTTAAAAGACAAAAACATTCCATTTTATAGATTTAAAGACCATGTTCTTTTTGAAGAAAAAGAAATCGTCAAACCTGATGGGAATCCTTATACAATATTTACACCGTACTCTCGCACATGGAAGAAAAATCTTACTCCACAAGAATATACAGCGTATAAGAGTGAAGATTGCCTCAACTCTCTTTTTCCATTTCACACTCATAATATTCCATCTTTGCAATCTCTTGGGTTTCAACACTCTCCTCTTACACCTTCTATTGCGTATACAATACCATCTGAATGCATTGCCCACTATGATAAAACAAGAGACGATCTTGAGCATCAAAAAGGAACATCAAAATCTGGCATATATCTGCGATTTGGTATTATAAGTATTCGTGAACTCCTCACAGAAGCACTTCAAAAAAACGAAATTTTTGTAAACGAACTTATTTGGAGAGATTTTTATCAGATGATACTTTCTCATTTTCCGCATGTCACAAAAGGCGCATTTAAAAAAAAGTATGATCATATTTTATGGGAAAACAATAAAGAATGGTTTGTTCGTTGGTGCGAAGGACGCACTGGTTATCCACTTGTAGATGCTGGCATGCGAGAACTTAATACCACTGGTTTTATGCATAATAGAGCTCGTATGGTAACCGCCAGTTTTTTATGTAAACACTTACTCATTCATTGGCAATGGGGAGAACGATATTTTGCTCAAAAACTCCTCGATTTTGATTTAGCTTCTAATAACGGAGGTTGGCAATGGGCTGCAGGAACGGGGTGCGATGCAGCTCCGTATTTCAGAGTGTTTAACCCTGAAGCACAACAGAAAAAGTTTGATCCAGAGAAAAAATATATTCATCGTTGGGTAGAAGAATATGGTACACATAAGTATCCAAAACCAATGGTTGATCACAACCAAGCTCGAATAAAAGCTATTGAAACATATAAAAAATCATTATTTTCTTTTTCATGAAAAAAATTTCTCTCTTCGGTTGCATTCTTTTTTGTCAGCTCTGCGGAATTGCAGGAACTCTTTCGGGGTCTGGAGATACATTGTGGTATCAATCTCTTGAAAAACCATGGTTTAATCCCCCATCGTTTGTTTTTGCGCCTGTGTGGACACTTCTGTATGGAATAATGGGATACATTCTTTGGAAACTTTTTTATGCGCCTCTTTCCAAAGAAAGAACCAACGCATTACGATGGTTCTTTCTTCAATTAGGACTTAATGTTGGGTGGTCGTTTTTATTTTTTGGTATGGAACAAATTCTATGGGCTTTTGTAGAAATACTGATTTTATTGGTAGGTATTGGATATACAATGTATTGGTGTGGGAAGATAGAAGAATCTTTAGCCTATTGGTTTATTCCTTATTTGGTATGGGTTAGTTTTGCGACTTTACTGACTGGGAGTCTTTTGATGCTCAATTAAAACATGTATATCGAAACATATTTTCTTACAACCCAAGATCTTCTATAACTTCTCGTCGACGGTGATATAAATGATGTTGTATATCTTTTTTAGGAGACATATGATGATTATCAAAAAGTTTATCATCTGCTGCATACCCAAGAAGTGTTGACGAGAACAAACCAAAACTTAAGAAAAACGGAATACAAACGCGTGATAGAAACCGATCGACTCGATACTCAAAAAATTTGTAAAATTGCAAGTCTCTCATAACAAGAAGAAGCAGTACTATATTTAAAGCTGTCAATATCACAAATGGCATACGAACAACACTTACATAAGCAAGAACTTGAAGATTTTTAAAAATAAAATAAACATCCCCTACCACTAAACTTATTTCTACTAAACAACTCAGGGTGAGGTTATTTTTTGTCGTATCAACATTCCCACTTTTCATACTTTTAAGTGACTGCCATCCAAGAAGCACTGAAATAGCTGTTAAAAATAGAAAATCCACACGATAGGGAAACACAAGCATCCCTGCATATCCTACAAATTTAAGAACCACATCAATAATACCTTGAAAAAGAACATTTATTGCCATAATATAAATAAGCAAAATATGTTTATTTTGTATGTTCTTATTCTTATGTCGACACATTCGACAATAATTATAGACTTTTTTCGGAATGATATACCGAGACACGGAATGAAATAGCATGTTTTTCTGTGTTTATTTTTTATAATTATAACATACTTTTTTGAAAAGTCAAAGATTGAAATTTACATATCAATAGAAAATAAAGATTTGACTTTCTATCTTGTTTTCGTGAATATAAGAATGATTCTAAAATTTGAATCAATTCATTTTTTAACCCATTATTTATTATGCAAACACTTGTTGGCCTTAAGGCACCACAATTTTCAGCAAATGCTGTTATAAACGGAAATGAGATTATCGAGAATTTCTCACTCGCACCATTCCACGGAAAGAAATATATTCTTCTTTTCTTTTATCCAAAAGATTTTACATTTGTCTGTCCAACAGAACTTCATGCTTTTCAAGAAAAACTCGAAGAATTCAAAAAAAGAAATGTTGAAGTAATCGGTGTTTCAACAGATCAAGAGTTCTCTCATTATGCATGGTTAAATACCCCAAAAAATAAAGGTGGTATCGAGGGAGTTACTTACCCACTTGTGGCTGATACAAATAAAACTATTTCTCGAGAATACGGTGTACTCGCTGGGATTGAATATGATGAAGATGGTTTTGAAACTATCACTGGTGAACTCGTTGCCTACCGTGGACTCTTTTTGATCGATAAAGAAGGTATTATTCGACACGCACTTGTGAATGATATGCCCCTAGGACGAAATGTAGAAGAAGCTGTACGTATAGTTGATGCGCTTCAACATTTTGAAAAAAATGGCGAAGTTTGCCCCGCAAACTGGAGCCAAGGCAAAGACGCAATGAAAGCCGATAACAAAGGAGTTTCTGATTATCTCTCTTCCCACTAAAACGACCATGAAACTTGATACAAATGCTATTCAGGATCTTCTGAAAACACATAAACAACATGTGACAGCGTCTCGTATTGCTATTTGCGAATATGTTTTACGCCCTGAATCACATAGCACTATTGAGGACATAAAAAAACATCTTGAAAAAACGTTTCCTTCCGTGAGTTTAGCTACTATTTACAATACTATCCATATGTTAATAGAAATAGGAAAACTAAAATCCTTTAAAGATCCTCATTCTAAAAACATTGTATACGATAGCACGGTTGAACCTCATTATCATTTTTATGACACTCAAACAAAAACACTCCATGATATCGAACCTCATGAAGTACAAATCACAATCAAAAACCCCCAAAAATATAATATAGAAAATATAAATCTTATCCTTCAGGGACAAAAAAACAATAATTCTTAACTTTTTTACTCTATGACAACACTTACAAAAGAAAATAAATTAATTATAGCACAAGAACTTTCTGTGCTCCTTTCAAGCATGTACATGCTTTTTATAAAAACCCAAAATTTCCACTGGAACGTAAAAGGACCCCATTTTGAATCACTTCATAGTTTATTTGAAGCTCAATATAATGACCTTTTTGAAGCAAACGATGAAGTAGCTGAACGCATTCGCGCACTCGACGTACTCTCACCCGGAAATATGAAATCTTTTCAGTCACTTTCTATTCTTCAAGAATCAGACAATACATTACCAGCGAACACTATGGTAGAAACATTACTTTCCAATCATGAAAGCATAGCATCTCTCATTCGTGATATCATAAAAAAAGCAGCCGATGTGAATGACGAAGGCACTGTTGACATGCTTGGGTCTCGCCTTGCTGTTCATGAAAAAACCGCTTGGATGCTGCGAAGTTTTCTGGCATAATACCATCACTTTTTATTCCTTATATTTTTTTTCATGAAAACATTTTTGTATTCTACTCTTCTTTTTTCACTCATTCTCTTGAGTGGATGTGGCACAAACACACCAAATAACGCAACACAAACGCAAAACAGAAACGAAAACCCTGCTCAGACACAAAATACGGACACACAATCTTCACCGTCAACAATCACCCCATTGAGCGAAATAGAGTTCAATGATGCCTATACTATAAATACTCAAAAAAGTGCTATGCAATGGACTGCTGGAAAAATTGTAGGCGATCCTTATACTGGAGATGTGCGTGTTACACTTGGTGAAATTCAAATTACAGATGGTACATGGAGTGGTAATTTCACTATTGATATGACCACTATTGATCACGAAAAATCAGGGGTTATTGAACACTTAAAAAGTGAAGATTTCTTCAATGTAGAAAACTATCCAGAAAGCACATTTTCAATTGCAAACATTGAAATGACAGAAGGAAATGAAATTCTAGTAACCGGAAACCTTACTATCTTAGAAACGACAAATGAAATTACGTTTCCTGCACAAGTAACGATCAATGAAGATCAAGCACTTACCGTAGAAGCTCAATTTGATATCGATAGAACTCAATGGGGAATCACTTATGGTTCTGGAAGCTTCTTTGATAATCTAGGAGATGGAGCTATTCGAGATGAAATATCTTTTACACTTGCTCTTTACTTTGATAGTTTGTAACAAAGCATCAAGATACCCAATAAAAAAAGGAGTTACACTCCTTTTTTTATTTATTGAAAACTTCTTGGATGCGTATAGTAGTGTATCTTTAAATAATGTGGTTTTTTCCATTCACGAATATGGGTCGCTTGAAAAACCCCATTATCTTCCTTCACTCCAACGACCTTTACTTTCATACCTTTTCGTAATAAAAAAATAATTGGATCATTCACATTACTCTTTTTTACAACCCACATATTTCGACCAAAATCAGACAATAAGAATGTATTATCAGGAAGAACCTTTTGAACCATACCGGCTAATAAGCCTTTATCAGCATGATTCCAGATGTATTGTCGACGCAATTCAAAAGGTTCATAAAAAGAGATAGTATCTGCGAATAACTGTTCCATTTTTTCACTCCCCCCCATCATATACACACCACCTCCAATGAGAAAACTCAAGAATATATTCCCTGATACAAACCAAATAGTAAAAAATCGATACCCTTTTTTCGTATGTCGAAATCCCCATAATGCTAAACCAAGAAAGAAAATTAATAATGCAAACCAGTAGACTGGTAAAATACGCAAAAATGCAGCCCAATTATTTTGAGGTATAAGTTGAAACACATCAAAATCTGTATGAAAAAAAGCATGAAGAATCACTGAAACAGCCTGAGAACCGATTACTAAAGAAACCACAAAAATAAGCCAGAAAATAAACTCTTTTACTCGGTAATGCCACGCACTTCGTGGTTTTATGTTTTCATTTTTTATGGATTGCAAAACGGATTGTGAAAGTGATTTTTTATTCATGAATAAGAGAAAGTGAAGAGTATTTTTGAGTATAATAAGAAATAAATTCTTTTTTCGCTCGGTGAATTAAAGTACTGACTGTTCCAACTGATTTTTCCAATATATCTGATATCTCATCATACTTCTTATTTTCAAAGTAATACAAAACTAAAACATTTTTATATTCTGGTTTTATATGATCTAATACATCGTGCACCACTTTTGCACGCAGATCAGCATCAACTGCCTCTACGATATCAATATCACTCTCTATAGCATATAACACCTCATCATTAAATTCAGAACGATTCTGTTCACCTCTCGTTTTTGATTTTCGAAACCGAGAAATAACTTCATTATGAGTGATACGATAAATCCAAGTAGAAAATTTCATATCGGCATCAAAATCATTCATATGCACCCAAACTTTTAGAAAAACATCTTGGAGTATCTCTTCTGCCTCAAGATGAGAAAAATGAGAAATTCGAAAGATATAATATTTCAGTTTTTGTTCATATCGCTCTATAAGGAGTGAGAAACACTCACTTTCCTCAACAGCATGAGATAACAAAAACTCATCACTTTCTTGTGTGTACCGATTGGTCATGAGTGCGAATCAAAAGACATTATAAGTATACGTATTTTTTTTCTTTTTTCTTTCAAAACAAGCTTTGAATATTCAAAGCTTGTTTTGATTGTGTCCTACTTTTTAATATTTTATTCATTTTCGTTTTCCTTTTCTATGGGTTTGAAGAGATTCTAGTATTGCAGGATCATCGGAAGTATAAGTAACACGCACACCATTGTCTAAGTTTTCTACCGATACCTCAACACCCTTCAAGTGTTTCTTCGTTCCCATCTTATCTTGTAACTTTTGAACCGTTACGGGATCATTTGATGTCATTACTTTTTCAATACCACCATCAATAAGTGTTATTGTTTTTTCTGTATTTCTCCACAAGCCTCGTTTATATTTTCGACCATTTAACTTCTCAGCATGCATCCAAAGTTTTTCTTTTTTCTCCTCTATATCTTGAGGATGGAAATGCTCTAAATTTTTGTCATACTCCCAATTATCACTTCTTATATATGGCTTTCCCCCAGAGTCCCCTACTGTCGGAGAAGGACGATAAAGTGCATGTGCTCCAACCCCCACAAACGGTGTAGCCATAAGCGATAATGCTAACAATGATTTCTTAGTCATGTGTAAAAAAAGGGTTAATAATAAATGAAGGAATCTTTTGTATATATACTTTTTTTTAACCTTCACTTAAGTATACGCAGAGAAAAAAAAATTCTTTCAAATTTTTTAAAATAATCACATTGTCACTACAAAAAAAGACATAAAAAAAACACAAATCAGAAGAGAATTGTGATTTTTTTATGGTGCTCGAGGCGGGACTTGAACCCGCACGCTTGTGTAAGCAAGAGATTTTAAGTCTCTCGTGTCTACCGATTCCACCACCCGAGCGTAAAAAAAATTGGAGGCGCCACCCGGAATCGAACCGGGGTAAAAGGCTTTGCAGGCCTCTGCGTCAGCCACTCCGCCATGGCGCCGAACACATAAAATAGCTCGCAGATAGTATTTGTTTTTCTTGCATTTGTCTACTATTTTTTTTAAAAAAAGAGAAATAGTCTTTTTTTATCATGCACATATATCTTTATTTTTTTGGGAAGAATTCAGAAATAACTCCTCGCGAAAAAGAACTCATCCGTCGCATTGGTTTTCGATCTTCACTGCATATCATTCCTCTCCCTCAATATGGGAAAAAAGAAACTGCCCATGTAATCAAAGAAAAAGAAGCGGATATATTCCTGAACAAATACCAACCCAACATACCACTTGTTATTTTTGATGAGCACGGTGAAGACTTGCATTCTCAAGAATTCTCACAATACCTCAAACACTCACTTATTCATAATACGAGTATTCAGTTTCTTATAGGAGGTGCTTATGGCATCTCCTCAACTCTGCTTCAAAAAGCCGATAAAAAAATACGATTTGGTCGTATGACATGGACCAAAGAACTCGCTAAAAACATGACCCTTGAACAAATATATAGAGCCCTTGAAATCGATGCAGGGAGTGCATTCCACAAAGAATAAATACTGTAACAAAAATATTTGAGCCCCCTGCACAAAAGAATTACACTACTCATCATCGTCAGATAAATCAATTTCGATACCACCAAAGTCATCTAATTGTTTTTCATATTCAAGTGTTTCATCAGAAAAAAACACCGGTGTCGATTTTCGGTTTGTAAAGGAAGTATTTTGCTTGAGTTCTGGTACACCATTTGCCCGAACATGACTTTGCACCATATCTGAAATCAAGTTTTTGAGAGCTGATTCTTCTTGGAAATTTTTCTCATGCAGTGCCTGACCTTTATAATGATGAATAATTTTCACTACTTTATGAGGATGAGCGAGTTTCTTAAAAGTATATTTATCTCCACTATTGAGTTTCACAAATGTTACATCTCCGTAGTTCCGTATAAAAGCAAACAATCCTTTTTTTTCTATTTGTGGTTCATCTAAGTTCCAATAACTAATAACAATTGATCGTTGATGAAAAAATCCTTGCCACTCAGTAATAATAATATTCTGATTGGTCATAAGCACGGCATTAAAATACCATCTATTAAAAAGGACTAATACTTTATAGGTTGCAATAGTGTAAAACGGAAGCAAAATCCAAAATTCCCATCGTGCGATATACGTTACAACCGCCCAATGCACTATACCTATAAGTAATACCCATCCAATAATTTCCGATATTAAAACAATCATTAAACGGCGAAATACCCGAACAACATGTTCATCGTCTTCCAAGACTCCACGGAATAAAAGGTCTCTGAGTTTCATACAAAAAACATTGTACCATATTTTTTTTTGTCTACAATCAAGAGCGATATTCTTTTTACTTTCTATGCTCAAAGACAAAGATCAAAGCTGGACTCATTTCACTATAGAAACACTTATTCTTATTATAATTGTTCTTTTTATACGATTTTATATATTTCAATTTTTCCGTGTTTCTGGACCATCAATGTGTCCAACGCTCAATATGATCGAAGGTGAATGTCAATTTGAAAAAGGAGAATTTATATTCGTGAATCAATTTCTCTATCATTTTATTCGAGAGCCACAGTTTGGAGAAGTTGTTGTATTTCAACCACCAGAGAAAAAAGAATACTATATCAAACGTATACTTGGAACTCCGGGAGATGTCATTGATATTCAAAACGGAAAACTCTATTTGACGAACGATCAATTCGAAAAACTGGAACTTGATGAAATATATCTTTCAGCACTGAATCAAGGACAAACTCAAACGTACGGACAATCATCATTTATCATTCCAGACCAACATTATTTATTATTTGGTGATAATCGTGCTAAAAGCTTTGATGCTCGTCAATGTTATAGTATTGAAGGATGTAATGGATCTCATTCCCCTTTTGTTCCACAAGAAAACATACAAGGCAAGGCATCATTTGTTGTATGGCCTATCCCGCTTATACGCACACTGCAAAATCCTTTTACAGAACTCTTCAACTAAGAACGTATCAAAATACAAAAAAACCGTCTTTTGAAAAAGACGGTTCTTTAAATTCTCCTCATATATATATTTAAAATATAAAAAAAGAAGTGCAATATTTTTTTAAAACGACATTTTTTATTCTTGCAAAAAAAATGTGAACAAGGCAAAAAACCTTTCTCTTTTTTTATAGAAAGAAGCTTGAAAAAATAGAGTATTGGTTTTTCTTTTTTTGTTTTTTTATACCTCCTTTCTGACCTATTTTTTTATTTCTGTATTTGATTTTCACCCTGTATATTAATCAGGCATGGGAGACTATGTAGCACACACACCACAGTTCGGACGATTGTCATTAAAAACATTCTTTGTATTGGTTTTGCTGGGTATAGGATTCATCCTCTTTCCCACTCTATCACACGCTCAAAGAACAGGGACTATAGATGACTACTTTAAATATGCCTGGAGTGAAAACATCGGCTGGATCAACTTCAAACCCTCTGGAGTGGTCGTGATTGTCGATGATACCAAAATTACTGGGTATATTTGGAGCGAAAATCATGGATGGATTAATCTTCAACCAGTTAATGGAGGTGTTACCAATACGCCGAACGGAGAACTTGGTGGTATGGCATGGGGTGAACACACTGGATGGATCGATTTTTCAGAAGCGTGGATTGATCAAGATGGATTCTTTTGGGGATACTTAGATGGCCCACTCATTGGAAAAACAACGCTTAATTGTGCGAATACTGATTCTTGTGGGGTATTTGATTTTCGAGTAAGAACAAATTGGCGTCCATTTGAACTGGGTATAAATCAAGAATCAGCTGAACGATATGCATGGGGACCTGATGGAGAAAGAGATGAATTTCGATCAAATACCGATTTAGGAGTTTCAAAAGCAGAATTCGATGCTGCATACAAAAAATCACTCGAACACGCTATTCAAATAGATATGGGAAAACTATCAGATATAAACCAATTTGCAACTGACTCAGGAGAAGTAACGTATGCACAATACAGCCCAGGGCGAGTTGCCATGGATCAGTTTGGAAACGATACGGGGTTCCGAGTCTTATATCGTCGAGATCCACGAAATATTGACGCAAGTTACTTAACATCTGCAGAAAAGAAAAATCCCGATGACACTATTTACGACCAAATACGACAAAAAGTATTCGATACTGATTTCAATGCTCCACAAACTCCAGAGAGTCCAAACCAAACCCGAGGAATAGGGTCTCGACAGTTTGTACAAGGAAATGCTGATATTCAAACGGCTATAAGAGCACGACAACGACGTATCGAAAAAGAACGAGAAAAACAGAAACTACTCAAACAGCTACAAGAAACTGATATTTCTGATAATGAAACAAGAGAAGAAATTGAAGCAGAAATAGAACAAATCGAAAAAGAAATCGAAAAAGATGATCAAGTACTCAAAGAGATTCAAGGATCTCTTGAAAAGAACTTATCATCCGAACCTCTAGCCGCTCTCTATGAATTCTTGAAAACTTCTCTCTTCAATTTCCTTCAAAAATGATATTCTCCTTTTCTCGACCTCAAGCCAGTATCTCCTTTTGGACATCAATCCTGATTATAGGACTATTTACCTCTAATAATTCTTTTGCGGCATTTTTCCCCGGAGAAACACTTGATCCAAACTGTGCACCATCAGATCCAGACTGTTATATAGACATTGCACAAGTACGCCAAGCCAATCCTTATCGGTTTTATGATTTAGATGACTCCGATTATGTTGAAATTCAAGCACCTATTGATGTGCCAACCTCATATCTTTTAGTGCTACCAGAAGATCCCGGAAGTGCTGGTCAGTTTTTAACGACTGATGGAAACGGAATGCTTTCTTGGGGGACTGGAAATGGAATACTCCCCGATCAAACGGGACATACTGGTAAGTATCTTCAAACGGACGGAACCAATACCCAATGGGTACCAGCAATGACAACTCAATATCTTGATGGAGCTGAAATTCAATTCTATAACGACGGTGATACTTTTTACACTGGATTTGTAGCCCCTGTAGGACTTTTAGCCAACACTATTTACACACTTCCAACAAATTATCCAAACAGCAATCAAGTACTCCAATCTGATGATTCTGGAAATCTTTCATGGGTAAACGCTTCAAGTGGAGGCGGCATGGGCGTTTTTGTAGGGCAAACCACTAACAATTACACAGGAAGTCTTTCCAGTGGAGGTGACACCGGATACAAAGCTGCAAATGCTTTATGTGATAACGATTTTCCAGGATCCCGATTATGTACTCAAACGGAACTTATTCATTCTATTGCTCAACTTGATATATCTGCTATTGCTGATTGGACAAACGCTGCATGGATTGCATCAGGTGGGGCAAAATATAGCCCTGCGGTGGTACCAGCTAATGATTGTAATGGGTTTACTCATGGTGTTCCAGGTGACTACCTGGGAAGTTTTTGGATGTTTGATCAAACAGATGGCGGAGCCGGAGGACTCGGTCATTGTGGAAACACTATTCCCTTAGCGTGCTGTCAATAAAAATTTTTAACCCTCTTTATTGATTCTCCTCCATTTTTCTTTCATGAAATACATACGACACTACTTCTTATCGCTCTTGCTCATTATGAGCCTTGCTCCACTCTTTGTGGGGCAGGCGGCGACGTATGTAACAGATCCAACTGATTGTCCAACTGTATTTCAATCTCAAAACTGTCTCGGAAACACACAACTGTGTGGATACGATAATAATATTGTGTATTGTTACGACAACTCCACTCTCACAGCACCCGGATCAAACGGTTCAGGAAGTAATATTTCAGGGGCTTTAGGTGGAGGATACCTTCTTGACTGTGAAGCCTATGACGGATCAACTCCATTTTGTGGAACTGGTTTGTGTAACGAAGATGGTTCTTGTAGCTCTGTGAATAGAGAAACAGTTTGTAATGCTAATAGTTGGGGAAGTTTTAGTTGTGGAAGCTGTAAAGCTGGATACACAGCCTGTGATGGATCAAGTGTTGATGTGGATGGATGTGAAGTTCAAAACGGAATTACAGCCTATCCAGGGGAAGCAAACTCAGTCTATACTTCAAATGGAAGTTGTGGTGTACAATGTGCATCTGGATATACAGACTGTAACGGAGACCTCGGTACTGGCGGAGATGGATGTGAAATTCAAAATGGAGTCACTGCATACCCTGGAGAAGCAAATGCTGTTTATACATCAAGTGGAAGTTGTAGTTTTCAGTGTAGTGCTGGATACTCTGATTGTAATGGAGATCTTGGTACTGGAGGGGATGGATGTGAGGTGCAAGGATCATGTGGTGGCGGAGGTGGTGGAGGTGCTGACAACCTCGGAAATCACACTGCAACACAAAATATTGATTTACAAGAATTCTGGCTTGTTGGTGATGCTGAAGATACTGGACCAAGTGGAAACACAGGATTGCAGATAAATGCTGACGGAAAAGTTTCTATTGGAACAACGTCTGCTTTCTCTGATGCTTTAAATGTTGATGGTGATATTAATTTATCGGCTGGAGGTCAATTTAAAATCGATGGAGTACCTATTAGCACTGGATCTACTCAAGGAGTTATTACAAATCAAGGACTTACGATTGATGGAAATGATGATTTCGGACTTGTGGGATGTAACGTGAACCAAATACTTGTTTACACTGATGATTTCAATAACGATACGGTCACCGATGATCCGGGATGGCGATGTGAAGATCAAAGAGATTTAGATCTCACGGGTGATATTTTAAGTCTTGATGGCGGAACAACCACTGTTGATTTAAGTACTTATACGGATAATGCAATTCAAAATGTGACCACCGATCAAGGACTTATTCGAGACGGGTCTAACAATTTTGGACTTATCGGATGTGCTACAGGTGAAATTTTAAAGTATACGAACGATGCAAACGGTGATACAACTATTGGTGATTTTGGTTGGATTTGTGCTACTGATGACGCTGGAGGTGGTGGAGCAACCACTGAAAATGATTTAGAAACACAAATTACAGATGTAACTGATATCTACACCAATCTTGATGGAAACTTAGATGATGATGACTTAACTGATAATAATCTTTCTGATTTAGCAGATGTATCATCATGTGCTGATGGTGAAATACTACAATGGAATAACGGAACATCTTCTTGGGATTGTGTTACAGAATCAGACCCATCTATTGGCACTTTAACCGCTGGTCGTTGGTGTACTACTGACGGAAACACAATTGAATGTACTGCGCTTAATCCAGGGAACGATGACGATGATGATATCCAGATAAAACTTGATGATGTCGTTTTTGATGCCGATGTCTTTACACTCGACTTTAGTAGTGCCTTCTCTCTTACCACAGACGGTGCTTTTGAAGTTGATATTGATATCGATTGTCTCAATATAACAGGGAGTCTGGGGCTCTGTGATGGGGTTGATAATGATACACAATATGATGTTTCAAACGATAAAGGACTCGAACGTATTGGAAATAATTTTGGACTTATCAGTTCTTGTGCTGATGGCGAACTACTAAAATGGAATCTTGGTACATCTTCTTGGGTGTGTGCATCTGACAACGACTCTTCTGCTGCCACCTTGTGTGCTGGTGGCGAATATCTCGATGGGGATGGGAATTGTTATCCTATCCCTGTCGATACTACTCTTACGGAAAACGAAGTTGAAGCTTTCATTGATGGTGATGAAACATCATTTGATGACTGGGACAAAAACGTTCTCGATGACTTTTCTGGTGATTGGGGTGACCTTGCCAATATCCCAGCCGATATTGCCGATGGTGATGATGATACCACGTACGGCGTTGTTGCCGATCGTGGACTTGTACTCACTGGTACTAACTTTGGACTCATTGAATCATGTGGAAACAATGAAATTCTCAAATGGGACGGAGTGAACTGGATCTGTAGTGTTGATGATGCTGGTGGTGATGACTGGGGGGCTGATGTTGTGATCAGTGATGCCACTCTTTCAGGTGACGGTACCGCTGGTGATGTACTTACTCTTGCTCAACAAGGCGCTACGGCTGATCAAGTTCTCAAATGGAATGGTTCTGCTTGGGTGCCTGCTAATGACGAAACTTTTTCTGGAAGCTGGAACGATTTATCTGATATTCCTGCTGATATTACTGATGGTGATGATGATACAAATGCCGGCACACTCTGTGCTACTGGTGAACTCTTAGACGGTGATGGGAATTGTGTGCCGATTCCTGTTGATACTGATACGACCTATGATGTTATCGCTGACCGTGGTCTTGAATTAGTCGGTACGGAGTTTGGACTTATCGATTCTTGTGCTGATGACCAAGTGCTTTCTTGGGATAACGGTACTTCTGCTTGGGTTTGTGCTGATCAAATCGATACTGATACCACGTACGGCGTTGTTGCTAATCGTGGAATCGCTCTTACTGGTACAGACTTTGGGCTTATCGAATCATGTGGAAACAATGAAATACTTAAATGGGATGGAGCGAACTGGATCTGTAGTGTTGATGCCGATACTGACACAACCCTCGATGAAACTGCCGTTGATGCTTTTGTTGCTAACAATGGCTATTTAACCGCTGAAACAGACCCTGTTTTTACAGCGCATGTAAGTGCGGGTATTACCAATACGCAAATCACCAACTGGGATACCGCTTTCAGTTGGGGCAACCACGCAACTCAAAACTATTACGATAAAGACACCGATGATGCGGATGACATAGATGATTCTGCTTCAACTAATAAGTTTGTGACTCAAACACTTATTGATAACTGGAACAATGCTTTTAGTTGGGGCGACCACGCAAGCGAAGGATACTTAACTCAAAACCAAACCATCACTCTTTCCGGTCACGTTACTGGGTCTGGAGAAACAGCAATCACCACAACTATCGCATCTGGCGTTATTACAGAAAGTATGATTGATATAAACAATGCCCCAACAGATGAATATTGTTTAACATTCGAATCTGGAGGATCTGGTGACTTTGAATGGCAATCGTGCGCATCAGCTGGAGGAGATGATTTAGGAAGTCATAGTGCAAACCAAGATCTTGATATGAATAATAATGCAATTCTTGATATTGACTGGAGCGGAAGTGATATGGGAAATGGATCCGGATTGGACGCAGATCTACTTGATGGACTGCACTCAACGGCATTTTGCCAATCAGATGGTACCAATTGCCCTGTTAAAAACATTGCCACTCAAACAGCTAACTATACCGCCACAACATCAGATCAAGTAATTTTATGTGATGCAACAAGCGGAGATGTTACCATAACACTCCCACTTGCCAATACTATGAATGGACGAGAAATCACAGTAAAACGAATTGATAGTAGTGGCAATACGTGCTTTATTGAACCGAATATTGCAGATTTACTCGATAATAGCGCAACCGCGAAACCGCTTTTTACACCACTTGTTTCTGTGCACACCATATCTGATGGCACAAACTGGTGGATACAATAAATTTTTTCTTCTTATGATTTTATTTTCAACAAAAACCAATCTCATCGAAAAACCTCCTGGGTAAGGAGTATAAACATTGCTTATTCTTTTATTATTTTTTTAATTCTTTTATTCCCATGAAAAAACTATTTCTTCTCTTCGGCTTTAGCCTGTGGATGCTCTTGCTTCCATTGGTCTCATTTGCCAGTTATGAAAACGCCATTCTCTTATGTGGCGACAACGAATTTCTGGCTGGAAACGATGGTGTTCTTACTTGTAAATCAGCTGCTGATATCGTGAGTGATGCAGGCGGATTTACAGTTGATACCGATAATCAAACCATTGATGTATTAAACCTTGATGGGACAACTCTTGAAATTTCACTTGAAGATGACGGTGAAGCAACTTACACGCTTAATCTAGCAGCACTTCAAGACGGAGATGATCAAACTATTGCTGAAGTTCTCACTGAAGGAAACACAGCTGCAGATGCTCAAAAACTAAAAATCGATACGATTGAAGCTCGAGATATAGATGGACTCCTGCTTTCAGAAGCTACAAATAATAATGGACTCTTTATAGAAGATACTACTGGATTTTTAGGAGTGAATGTACTTGATCCAACACACCAACTTCATGTTTTTGCTACAACTGCAACACCACAACTCTTATTATCAGATAATAATGGAGAGGGAGATAATGATGGATGGGAGTTTTGGGGAGGAGAAGACCTTCAAATACGAGACAACGACTCTAATACCTCTCGATTCTTTATTGAAGGTGGAGCAAGCGGGTTAGGAAATATCGGTATAGGAACAAATATACCAGATACAAAACTCGAAATTCTCAACGCTGGAAACCAATTAAAACTCAGCTACGATACATCAAATGATACTGTTTTTGCTACGAGTGCTACTGGAGACCTAACCATCACGCCAAGTGATGCTACCACTCCAACGGTTACTATTGCTGGACAAATCCAAATCACAGGAGGAACTCCAGGAGCGAGTCAAGTACTCACGAGTGATGGATCAGGACTTGCAACATGGGAACCCGTTCCAGCCGACGGAGACGGAGATAGTAGTAATGAAGGATCATTAACAGTACTTGCGGGAGCTGCAAATACATCCGTTATTCAATCAAACACATCAGGAAGTACCGATATAACTCTTTCTGGAGGAAGTGATATTGATATTACGGAATCTGGAAACACAATCACTATTGCCTCAAGTTTCACAGAAGCCGATCCAACAATAGGAACGCTCGAAAACGCAAAATGGTGTTCAAGTGATGGAAGTAATATTACCTGTACCGAAGACGCACCAGCTGCTGGAATATCTGGTTCTGGAACCAACAACACAGTTGTTCTTTGGAATGGAACAGATGCTCTTGATGCTTCAGGGGTTACAGAAACAGAACTCAATATTTTAGATGGAGCAACGCTCTCTACGGCAGAACTCAATCTCCTCGATCTTTCAGGACTCACCACAGGGCATGTACTTCGAGCCACAGGAGCGACAAATGCGGCATGGGGAGCTATCTTAGACGCTGATCTTCCAGCGACCATCGCTCGAGACTCTGAACTTCATGATGTGGTTACTCTTGGAACAGCGAACGGTCTTTCTCTTTCAACACAAGAATTAAGTCTTGCTCTTGCTGATACTGATACCACTGGAGCCCTTTCTGATACCGATTGGGATACGTTTAATAATAAACAAGAAGCAATAATTGCACAGGGAACACATATTTCAAGTGGGAGTATTTCAAATAATACTTTTAATCTCTGTAATGCTACGGCCGGGCCAATAACACTCACACTCCCTGCAGCCAGCAGTAATGCTCAAATTATTGTTAAAAAAATAGATTCCTCAGCGAACGCTTGTACTATTGATGCTGATGGTTCTGAAACTATTGATGGAAATGGAACAAGAGCTCTCTCTGCACAATGGGTTTCTATTCACATATTTTCTGATGGATCTAATTGGTATATTAAATAATAAAAATATTTTTCTTTTCTCTTCTGTGTATTATGCGATTTAAAATTATTTCTCTAATTCTCTTTCTCACCCTGCTGTGTGTATCATGGGACACTAGCATGGCGAGCTATGAAACCGTAAAACTTCTTTGCGGTAACGGAGAATATTTATCTGGAGATGAGAATACTACTTGTAAAACAGCCAGCAATATTTTACAAGATGGCGGTATTACAAGTGCACAAATCACTAATTGGGATACTGCTTTTGGCTGGGGTAATCATGCAACTCAAAACTATTACGATAAAGATATCGATGATGCGGATGACATAGATGATTCTACTTCAACCAATAAGTTTGCAACTGCTGCCCAAATCACTAATTGGGATACTGCTTTTGGCTGGGGTAATCATGCAACTCAAAACTACTACGATAAAGATATCGATGATGCGGATGACATAGATGATTTTACTTCAACCAATAAGTTTGCAACTGCTGCCCAAATCACCAATTGGAATACTGCTTTTGGCTGGGGTGATCACTCGCAAGCGGGGTACGACACAACACCTGATACTATTGCCGATGATGATGTTATAAACCTGACCAATGAAATCACAGGAAATTTACCCGTTGCTCATTTAAATTCAGGAACCAACGCAAGCGCTACTACTTTTTGGCGAGGTGACGGCACGTGGGAAACTCCAACCGTTTCGGGGGGAGGTATCATTCTTTCTTGTACTTGTAATGGTACAAATGATGATGATTTTGGAAATATTTGTTTTGATGGCACAAACTTCAAAGGATGCAAAGACGATCCAGAAGTGGGTGGGCTTCAAGGAAAATGGTTTATCTTGGATACGCTCAATTAATATAATTTAAAATACTATAAAACAACAAAAGACACAGATAGAAAACCCAAAAGACTCAAAAAAGAATATTCTTCATTGAGTAGAGTCTGAAAAAGTCATACAATATGTATGCATATAAAAAAAACCCTCTTTATGATGCACAAACTTTCTCTTTCCATCTTCACACTCATGCTTATGAGCGTGCTTCTGCCTTTGCAGAATGCAGAAGGGTTTTCTGTGTCTGAGTTTTGGTATGATATTGTTGAAAGCGTTCGTAATATACAAACAGAAGATCTCAGTGCTTCATACATACGCCCATCTCGATGGGATATTGAAAGTGGAGGTATTAGTTTTTCAACAGGAAAAGTTGCCATTGGAAGTACTTCTTTTAGTAGTGGGGCGCAAGATCTTGATCTTGATGTTGCCGGTCCGGTGGGAGCGACTCATTACTGTGATGAAGACGGAGACAATTGTGTAACACCCGCAAATCTCGCCAGCGATGTTGGACGTGTGAAAGTAGATGCGGCAGCGACAGCTGATTATTTGGGAGCAACAGGAAGCACTGGAAGTTTACGAGTTAATTCTGATCTGACCTATAGTGATGGTGGAAACTATGTAACCCTTTCGGTGAATGAAGCAAATTTAAGCTGTACAACCATTACCGGAGGAGCAGGACTTTGTGATGGCACCGATGCAAACGACAACGACTACGCTGATTCACTTTCTTTTAATACTGGAACCGGAGTTTTAACGGTTGGAAGAACAGGATCTTTGCCAGATTTAACGTACGATTTAGACGGTCGGTATTTAGAATCGTATACAGAAACACAAAACGTATTTCGAACCATTAATGCGCCTTCAGGAACCGATCCTGTAGCTGATTCTACAACCGATACTCTGAATTTCGCTGCGGGAAGCGATATTTCTATTACAGGAAACTCCAGCACCGATACCATTACCATTGCTTCTACTTTTACTGAAGTTGATGGAAGCACAACCAACGAGATCAATACATTTACAGCGGACTCCGGAGGAACAACTTCGGGTCTTGGTGTTACTCTCGCTGGTGGATCAAATGTAACCACAACTCGAAGTGGAGATACCATCACTATTGCAGCAACCGATACTGATAACCAAAACTTGTTTCAGACTTTTAATGCGCCTTCAGGAACCGACCCAGTAGCTGATTCTGCAACTGATACACTTAATTTCGCCGCTGGAAGTAATATTACTATTACAGGAGACTCCGGCACCGATACCATTACGATTGCTGCAACTGGTGGCGGAGATATTACTACTGTTGGAGATTGTACAACTGGAGATTGTTTTACGGGAAGTGGTGATGTAAATCAACTCACATTCGAGGGCACAACAGCCAATATCAATCATGTGATTTTACAAGCGGATGAACCGGCAAGTACCGTTACGCTAACACTCCCTGCAACAGGCAGTTCAACGCTTGTGGGGGAAGACTTAGATCACCTCATTACTGGTGAATGGACTATTGCTGATGAAACTCCATTTAGTTTTGGATCTGATGGAGATTGGGAAATTGAGTATGAGGAAAGCTCCACTGACCAACTTATTTTTTCAACAACTAATACTGGAAGTATAATGACTGATACGAACCCTATGTTTTTGATTCAAGGAGCAACGACTCCTGATGCAAACCAGCAACTGTTTGGTGTTTCAAAAGGAGGCAATGTTGTTTTTTGGGTAGATGAAGATGGAGATGGGGCTTTTGATGGAAACATAGAACTCGGCGATGAACAATGGGTGGGTATTCCTAGTGGAGCCCTTATTGAGTTTGATAGTACTCCTTCTCCAGATGAAATAGAAATGCTCAATGCGCGAGTGGGAATTAATACCACAACCGTTGATACTGATTTATATCTTCAAGTCAACGGAAGAGTTGGTGCTAATGAATACTGTGACCAAACAGGAGCTAATTGTGTAGCATCAAGTAATATCGTTACCAGTGCTATTACTTCATTAGAAGGACAAACAGGGGCTACTCAAACATTTGCAGATGATACAAATGTGACCATTACATCTGCCTCGAATATTCACACCCTTGGATGGAGTGGAACACTCTCTGTTTCAAGAGGAGGTATAGGTGTCGGAACACTTACAGATGGTGGCGTACTCTTAGGAAATGGAACTGGTGCTCTTCAAGCAATGAGTATTTTGAGTAATGGACATATTCTTGTTGGTGATGGAGTAACTGACCCTACAACAGCTCAACTTCTAACCAGTTCAACGGGAACGGTAAGACATGAAATGGGGGGGCTTGAAGCCAATATTTCAGGGTATGCAAATGGAATTATTGGAATGCTCTCGGGAACGACAGCCGATATAGACACAATTGGAGAATTTAGTACTGCCTTAGGAATTACAGGAACAGCCAGTAGCTCAACATTTTTACGAGGTGACGGCACATGGGATTCTCCAAGTGTTACAGAAACCCAAGATTTAGATGATGTTGTTAGTGAAGGAGATACCACAACTCAACTTGTTAATCTCGATGGTGGTATTGCTGTTGATACGAGTAACTTCACTGTCAGTGGAACAAATGGCGACATCACTACTGCTGGAGATTTAACGGTTTCTGGTGTCACTACTCTCAATGGAAATATCACATTAGGAGACAGCGCTACGGCTGACAATCTCACTGTCACGGCAGGGATTCAAGGAAGTACTGCTATGAGGTTTGAAGGGTCTACAGATGATGGGAATACAACTAATTTTGTCATTACTGATCCTGCGGCAAGTAATAACATAACATTTCCTGATGCAACCGGAACGGTTGTACTCCATACTTCAAATACAGCATTGTCGAATAACTTAACACTTACAAGTGCTAAACGAATAATGCTTGTAAACGAACCCGCTCTTTCTGGATATTATCATATTGCAGCGAACTCTATTGGGACAACAACGCTCTTAACAACAGGTGATGGTCAAATCGAACGAACTGGAGTTGAAACTGGATATGTTCTTATTCTTAAAGGAACAAGTGAACCAAACAAAGTACAATTTGTTGATGGTTTTGGATTAGTATTAGCAGGTGGTATTTCTTTTACACTTGGAGCAGATGACACGATACAGCTTGTGTATGATGGAACTAATTGGGTTGAACTTTCTCGTTCAAATAACTAAATACCATAAACGGTGTATAAAAAAAGTTTACAAGATTTTGAGATTTCTGTATGCTAAAACTGATTTTTAAAATACACATGAAAAGACATATTCTTGCTCTCGTTTTTGCTTTTTCACTCGCAATCCCTTCTCTTTCTTTAGCGGTAGAAGATGGACAAGGACGATTCTTTTTACCAGCTCCAGATTCAACTAGCGAAACATTAACTCAAGCTATAAGTAATAATAATGCTTGGAGTTTATACCTCAATGAAAGTGACAGTCCAACAACTATTAACATTATTGCAAAAGACTCAGAATCCAATGTAATAGAACTATCTCTTCCCAATGGATTTACAGGCACGGCGTATACCGCAGGAAATGGGCTTCAATTAGTAGGAGATGAATTTTCAAGTGATGCCACATCATGTGCTGCTGATGAGTATTCGTATTGGAGTGGAAGTGCATGGCTCTGTCGAGAAGATGAAGATACCACTTACACTGCCGGAGATGGGCTTCAGCTCGTAGGTGGTGCATTCTCAATTGATTCACAAACCTGTTCTGCTGGGCAGTATTCACGGTGGACTGGATCGGCATGGGTTTGTGCAAACGATGACAAAGGAGTTGAGGATGTTACCAACAATCCCCCACAAGCATCACAAATTCTTATTACGGGAACAACGACCAAAAACATTCAATTGCAGATGGGATCTGTTTCTGATGGAAATGCTGGACTCGTCACAGGAGACCAAGTATATGATGCGATTCAAAATGCATCTGGAGGGTCTCAATTACCAACTGGAGTAGCCGCTACATATTGTAGCGACGTAGAAGGTGGAGATTATGGAAACATGTGGTATGAAGGTGGGTTTATTTGGGGATGTGTTGAACGAGAAGGTGCACCATTTGCAACACGACTCAACACACTGTTCTAGAATAGAAAAAATAAGGGGTATAAAGAAAAACTCAAATACAAAAGTGTATTCGAGTTTTTTTTGGGTTTGTGTCTTTTAAAAATCATCAATTCGAGAAAGGAATCTCTCGAGATCAGCTTCATACGAGAAATGAAACGACGCTATTGTAAGGTCTTCCATATGGAACTCTATATCTTTTCCTTTTTTTGTAATAGAAAGTTGACACAAAGGAATTTCATGATGGATCCTAAAAAGAAAGTTTCTTGAAACAATGGAAATATAAGGAGATACAGGCCCTTCACATATTGATATTTCTTCAATATGAGATCCATTAATAGACCGTTTCTCATACTGACTTTTTAATCCAATTTCATACATATCGATTGATCGAAGCTCCAGATCTTCATATTCATGGAGTAATGATTGATGTTGTAAAGGCGAATCACAAGATAAGAGAATCCACCCTATACAAAAAAACACACCATATATCTGTATATTCCGCATATTATCCCTCCTTAAGAGACAAAAAATAAAACAATGATTTTTTTTAAAAAGAACATTTTTATAATACTCTCAAAAGACATCTTTTGTCCAGTAATAAAGAGCTTGAATCTGAATGAGAATCTGGAATCTTGTTCCCATCACAAAAATCACAAGGTTGACCACAGCCTTGTGATTGTTATGTATAATTCATAATTCATAACTCATAATTCATCGAAAAAAGCCCATGCTTCGCATAAAGCTACACAGGGCATTCTACGCTGTGCGTAGAATGGTGGGCCCTCCAAGACAGATATTGAACCGATGACCAAAGGGTTCGACCCCATTTTAGACACTGTATTAAGCGATTTAAAGCAGTATCTCTCTTTAATAACGGTATCTAAAGTTGAGGATTTCTACAAGGATGTTGTAATGAAAACATAAGTCATTATTGAACACAGCAGCCCACAAGCTATAATTAATTTTGGATGATAAACCAAGCCTTCTCAGTTATATTCTTAACAATTTAGACAGGTTTTATCTAGATTAAAAGTCTGCAATAATGAGCTTTTTCATTCCCATCAATTTTTTAAAGGCACCTGGCTTTTTATTAAGTTCTTCCCAGTTTTTAGGACTAACCTGCCAACTTAACCCATACTTATCTTTGAGCCATCCGCACACACTTTCTTCACCACCATTAGTGGTTAGTGAATCCCAGTAATAGTCAATTTCCGCTTGGTCTTTGCAAGTTATCATAAACGAAACAGACTCATTAAACTTAAATTCTGGCCCTGCATTTATAGCGATAAACCTCATTCCTAATATTTCGAATTCCACTGTAAGCACTTTACCCGCAAGATCCTTTTGAAAATCAGCAAGTCCTTCAGTTTCTGTTTTAGGGTAGTAGGTAATATTTATAATTCTACCATCTTTGAATATCGATAAGTAGTATTCTACTGCTTCTTTTGCATTGCCTTCAAACCAAAGATTTGGAACTATTTTTTGCATGGTACTCATAGGGTTAAATTAAACTTAATATTAAGTCTCGGTGTCATATGGCACATCATTGAAGCACTGGTGATTTTTTTATAATTGTTTGTCATGACATTCAATGGTGGCTCGAGACAGATTTGAACTGTCGACCTCAGGGTTATGAATCCTGCGCTCTCACCAACTGAGCTACCGAGCCGTCCTCGCTGATGATTTTACATTTTCAGTAAATGGTATGCACCATTGGCTTCCAATATTGTATCATCATCTCGTCTTAAAAAAAATTCTACACGCTACTACTAAATTTTTTTTAGTAATCGCATTATCACATGAATGATTTCACATTTTCAGTAAATGGGGAAATTGGAATTATGAATTATGAATCATGAAGTATGAATTATGGCGTAATCACAAGGTTTTGCATAATCTCACGACTTTTTGCGTTTCCTGTGATTCATTCTAGATTCCAGATTCAGGATTCCAGATTCGAGCTCTTTAGAGCTCTCACGCTTCCTCAATTCTACTAAAAAAAGAATCTTGGTCAAATACTATTGGGAAAATTAGTATTATGAATCTTAAAGTATGAAATATACAAAAAAATCACAAGGCTGTGGACAACCTTGTGATTCCTGCTATTCATTCTAGATTCAAGATTCCGGATTATAATGAACACTATTGCCCCAACATTCGGTATCTCATCAATCGAGACTGTGCACGTTGTGTTCGTTGATCAACAATAGTGTGTCCTGTTGTCTTTCGATCAATAGGAGATACTAACTCAGCTGATCGCATAGCTCTCCAAAGATATGGATTGTATCGAACTCGTGGAGTTTGAGTAACAACTGGCATTTCTTCTACAACTGGCATAGGCTCTGTCATCATATCAGAATTTGTCGTCACTGGTATTGTAATAGTCACTGGTGAAGTTTGAGTGCTTTTTGGAGAATATGATGACCCACCACCATATCCGCCCGCAAAAACCAAGGTAGGAACCGTTAAAACAGAAAAAAGAATTAAATTTTTCATAAGAATAAAGAAGGATTAAAAATACTTGACTCTTTAATACCCGTATCAGACAAAAAAATCAATCATTTTTAACTCAAAAAGAAAATATTCTTCTTGATTCTTAATATTCTTATTTTTAATTAATACTTTCTAATCGATCCAAATCAATACCACACTCATTTTTCAAAAATAAACGAACCTCTGGATCATCGATATCAATACCTTCTAAAAGTTCGAGAGGAATTCCATTTTTCGTATCAAGATGAGAAAGCAATTCTTTTGTATGTTGTACTTCAATATCTACACGATTTTCATCAAGAGAAACGTCTGTTTCTACCTCTGTTTTAAGTGTTTCCTTTTTCACATGAAACCCGTTTTCTTTCTCATGAAATATATCTTTTTTTTCTGGAGCCGATGATAACTTTTTATCCATGATTATTTTTGTAATAATTTATTTAAATTAAGCTGTAACCGAGAAAGAATCATAAGTTTTTCTTTTGACGTTAATTGCTTATCCACACTATCAGAATCACCACCAGATGATCCACTTGAATCATCCCAAATGTGATGAGCATTTGATTCTAAATGCTCTTCAAAAGCTTTTAACTCAGCTTTCTCAACCGATCGAATATTTTTATTCAAGGCTCGAATCTCTTGAGGAGACTTTACATGTCCCCCAAAAACACTCTTTTTCTTCCCCGATTGCCGATGGTTTCTATAAAACATGTAGAATTCTTTTTATTATATCACAAGAAAACAATTATTTCAATACAACACCAAAAAAGAAAGGGCCTATTCTGAAACTTCAGAATACACCCGCTTTCTTCATTGTTTTCTACTGTGTGCTGATTAGTCTTTTTTAGAAACGTATAAACTCCCCAAAGCAATTGCCCCGAAAAGCACAATACCGATAACACTCATAATTATATTTTGTGATGAAGTTCCCGTACTCGGCAACAATACATCGCTTGTGTTTAACTCTTCCATTGGAGGAGTTTCAACCACTTCTCGAGGTTCATTACTTCCTCCTCCTGATGGCTCAGTTGCTCCAGACTCTAAACAAAATAAATTCACGGAAACAGATTCTCCATCTGCAGTTGCCATCAATGTTGGATCGGCCGTTGTACAGTCTTGATTTACTCTCACAAAGAATGTCATTTCTGATCCATCAAACACCGGATAGGATAATTCATTTCCACTTAAATCCCCGAACCCTTTGTCAATAATACGAGATTTATCAATAATTTGAGTAACATCTACAAGTAAAAAGTCTTCTGGCCCATCAACAGGAGTAACATCAATATCAAATCGCAATACATCACCTGGATAAGCTCCGTCTTGTAAAGCATCTGCGTTGTTTTGTGACGTATTTTGAACACTCCAAACAACAGAATCAAATGCATGAGCGAACGGAACAACAAAAAAAGAAAGGGCTAATACATATCCGAAAACAATTGCAGAACGATGACGCATAAATAAAACCTTATAAATTCACTCCTATTCTCTTTTTTTATACCCCTTTGGTCAATAAATCCATATTGTCTCACATCATCAATTATTCTATTTTATACATCAGAAAAAGACTCATAATGATATTCCTCAATTACTTTCACAATATCTTGAATAGCGTTCCATTCATCGTCTTGAAACTGATGATGTTTTTCTTCAAAGAGAATTATATCTTCTCTTCTGACAAACTCTATTATTTGGCGAATTCTGTTTGGAATAAAAATGGTATCAGCTTTTTGTGTTTTTAAAAACGCAAAATGACTCACATCGAAATACACATCCCCTCTTACACTATCAAAACGCACAAATAACCCAGCTTTATCTAATATAAAAATACGAATATAGACATCCCATGCCTTCATATTTAAAACACTCGCACGCTCAAAACAATGCAAACACGTTTGAAAAACACTTTCATCCCCTTCTGAATCAATACCCGACCGACGTATACATTCCAACCACACAAATCCTCTTTTTAGTAAAGCATGAGCTGATGACATATTTGAAAAAACCTGTAAAGCTTCAACCGTTCTCAACACATAGTTTCCAGTTCTTGTTTTTTCCACCCCAAATAAAAGAAACCGAAAAAAATCTATTTCTGCATTTTTTTTACGAGAATTTGCTAGTTTTCTTACCGATATTTGAATACGTCCGTGTTCTTTTGTAAAAACATCTAAAAAAGCGTCATCATTGGGTAAGTTCGTCTTTTTCAATAAAAGACCATGCACAGACTCAAATATCCGTCCCATTTATTTATCAAAATGACCAAACAAATACCGTCTTACCGCAAACCAAGCTCCAACACCACCAACGAGTCCAGATCCATACAACTGATATGCAAAAACACCTTCATTTAGAAAGTACACAAAAATATCTCCTCCTGGTAAAAAATAAACCTCTCTTAAGACAAGAATAAAGACAACAATACCAATACAAGCTGATAAAAACCCGACTAAAATCCCCTCCCATAAAAATGGCCACGATATAAATCGATGCTCAGCACCGACAAGTCGAGCAATAAAAATTTCGTCTTTTCGAGAAAAAAGAACAATCCGAAAAGTATTGAGCCCTAAAAATACACCTCCACATACAAAAATAATAAGCATCCAAAACCCCACTCGTTCTACTGTGTGACGAATACGTAACAACTGATCAACAATTTCCACAAACTCACGCTCTCCTTCGTGATCCCATTGTTGAAACAAAACACCATATCTCTGACTTTTAAGTATCTCAAACACTCTTTGTACTGACTCTAATTCATGAAACGTTATATGCAGTCTTTCTGGCAACAAAATTCCATCTTCTAATACGGGTTCTTTTCGAGTCACCGAAACGGGAAAAAGGAGCAAATCATTCTCCAACGCCTCTCGTTCAAACACATCATACCCTGAATCAAAGAGTGCTACAAAATCAGCTTTTGTTTCTAACCGAGCCAAAGAAGCATCTGCGTAATACTCGATACTCATCATAAAGTTCAACAGAAAGAGAATAAGCCCTCCCAAAAAAATAGTTGAAAACGATAAAAATTTATTTCGCCACAACTGAATGGAGCCTTCTCGAAAACTTCGTGATAATAAACGAATCCAATAGTTCATCGTCTCACAGTCTATCGAGTATTGCCTATTACTTCAAGAGCACACCCCCCTCAATACCCTTGCTTTTCAAAAAAAAAGAGTCCTCGTATATTTTGTGAGGACTCTTTTTTTCGTGTGTTTGTATGTGTATTTAACAAGAACAAACGCCCTTATACTCTGCGTCTCCAAACGCAAGTATTGGCAAAAATATAAACGGTAAAAGGATAAGTCCAATAGCAAATTTCTTTGATTTCCCAAAAAGATGAGAGAGTGAAAACAGTATTTTTATATGCAAAACAAACAAAAACACCAAAGATCCACCAACTAATATTGCATATACTATTTCATGAGCCGTCAAAGCCCCTATCACAGACGCCAAAAACGGTAACAAAACAAGAAAAAACCACCAAATTGGTTTTTGAGCTATCTTGAGAAAAACAACGGAATTATGTCCACTAATAAGCCCTTCATACCACTTATAACCCGCTTTTTGAAAAAGCACACACGTTGAAGCCAATACAATTCCCAGTATTATACAAAACAAAATTGCAAGAATTGGCATCAACAAAAAGAGACCAATCAATGCTTCATCACCTCCAGAGAATACCGATGAACTCACTTCTTCCATTACAAAAATAAACATAAAGTACACAAATATTGTTCCCTTATTCCTCTTTTTCGTCAATATTTTTCGATTTACTTATTCCTTTTTTTGTTTTATATTTGTACTCTTTTTGTGTTCAAAAAATATAAATGAATCTGAGTCCCCCATTTCCTCAATATATTCATCAATAAATGATTCTAAAGAATCTATTAATTTCTTTTGAACAAATTCATCGGAAATAAAGGTTTGAATGAACCCTTTTTGTTCTTCCCAAAAAAATGTCTTCCAAAATAATTTCGCTGAAACCATATCATTTAATCCATCTTTTTTGTAGTCTTCCCAAACTTTTCGACGATCATTCCATGATTCACCAAAAAAATTTAGATATTCTTCTATTTCTGTACGGTTCATCCCCGAATCAATCAAAATAGATTCAATATGTGCTTTTATTTTTTTTGAAGATGATAAGAGCGAAATATTATGGTTTTCAATAATTCCAGAAACAGAATCTCGAACATGAATCATTGTTTTTCGTTTTTCTAAATCGAGTTCTAATCCTTTTAAAAGAGAAAGTGAAACTCCTTTCTTTGTTCGCATATAATCATATATTTCTTGAGATTTATCAATTGATAGATCATCTGGAATTTTTTTTTCTCGAATAATAGATTCTAAGGTTTCATATGAAATACTCCTGAGCGATCTCAAGTCTTCTCGTTTATAAAATTCTGTTAAAAAATAATCCAAAAGTCCATCAAAACGATGCGATTTATAAATCCCCTTCCCTCTCATACGAAACTCATATTCGTACGAATAATATCGGTTTGTATCACGATTCTTGAAAAAAAATTGATTCATTCTCTTTTCGAGAGCCTCCTCATCAACAGCATAATGATGTACAAGATCTTTCTTTTTCTGTTCCATGCGTGCCACACTTACCGAACCAAAAAGTCGGCTTAATATCAACATCTTTTGGATTTCTTCATACACTTCGTGTCTCAAGACTCCCCAATCACTTCGTTTCATCATCTCTTCATCAGTAATCTGAACCTCAACATTTGATCCTTGAAATTTTCCTGTCATATAGGTAATGGCATCCCATTGTGCAGATCGCGTTGTATTACTACTTTTCTTTTCCTCAAACTGAAGTGATGATAACCAACGAATCACTTCTTCTTTTTGATTTGCATCAACACAAATACGACACCGAATACCATCTTTCACAATGTCAGATCTGTCTTTATCGGCTATACGTAATAACTTCGACCAAATACGATGTTCTTTTTTTGTATCAAACTCAATACTCTTCATTTTGAAATACCCTCCTTCAAAAGAAACCGGAACTATGCTTTTTAGAGAGAACCGTTGCTCTAAATCATCGAGAGACACAACCCCCATATTTCCTTTTTGAATTATGAATTCAGCAAAATCTTTTGTTTTTTCTTGCAGAGATGTCAGTTCATCTGGTTTACTTCTTGTATAATGAATCGTTTCAGCGATACTACATAATGCACACACAAAAGCCCCTAATCGTTTATTAGGCCGGTTGACATGTGATAGTGATAAAAATTTCAATACTTCTGCAAATCCTCTATGAAATAAATCAATATGCGACTTTAATTGTTTTGGTACTTCTATTTCTAAGTATTCTTCTAAATATTCAACTGATTGAAGAAATATTTCTTGCAAATAAACATGTGTTTCTGGATCCTCCACTTTTCGTTCTTTCCAGTCCGTATATTCTTCTTGAATTTTCGGATCACTAAATTTTCCTCTCCGTTTTCCATTTAATTCACGCTGTAATAAAAGAGTCAAATACCCTAAATTTTCATACGAATTTATTTTCCCATCACTCTTGTGATTTAATGGTAAATCTAAAGCAGAAATACGATGAATAAACTCTGATTGGTTTCGATCATCTTCTGATTCTATTGTTTCTCCTTTCTCATTAAAAAGAATATGTCCTTCTTGTACAATATCACGAACAAGCTGAGTATTTTCATACTCAAAATCATGAATATCAGCATCAAAAGCATCAAGACGACTATTTCTTTTCATTATTATTTTTATAAAATAAAATACAAATAATGTCAACAACTCTCTACGCAAGTAGAAATCGATGAGTTTTTTTGAAAAAAAAATTTTTCTTGATATGATCCGATTATGATTCAAAAAAAAGACGTTGAACGCATTGCACATCTTGCACACATTCACCTTACTCAAGAAGAAACAGCGCAATATCAAAAAGATTTATCTTCTATTTTTTCTACACTTGATACACTCAAATCAGTCGACACTCAAAACATACCACCAACATATCAAGTCACTGGAAACACAAACATACTTCGAAATGATGATATAGAACAACAAACAAACCAAAAAGAACTTCTTGACTGCAGTCTCCATCCGAAACATGAAAACCAAATCTGTATTCCTTCTGTTACCCAATAAATGAATAAAAATATTATACAAGAAGATATTCTTTCCCTTTCTCAAAAACTAAAAGATAGATCTATAACAGCTGTTGAATTAACAAAAAATTACATAGATCACATAGAAAAAGAAGACACAACACTCAATGCGTTTGTAACCAAAACGTTTGATTACGCATTAACACAAGCTCAAGAAAGTGATAAACGATACCAAAAAAATGCCCCGATTTCTCCCTTAGACGGAATTCCAATAACACTCAAAGATGTTATCTGTACCAAGGGCATACGAACTACGGCTAGTTCACATATGCTGGAAGACTTTATTCCCCCTTTCGATGCAACTGTTTGGAAAAAGTTAAAGCAAGCCGGATGCGTTCTTCTCGGTAAAGTAAACACCGATGAATTCACTATGGGGTCCTCCACCGAAACGTCAGCCTTTGGTGTCACCAAAAATCCACACAATACCCAGAAAGTATCAGGTGGAAGTAGTGGAGGATCAGCAGTAGCCGTTGCCGCTCATTTTGGTGCCGCATCAATTGGTACCGATACAGGAGGATCTATACGGCAACCCGCTCATTTCTGTGGTGTAACCGGACTTAAAGTGTCTTATGGTCGTGTTTCAAGATCTGGAGTTATTCCTATGGCACCAAGTTTAGATACGATCGGACCTCTGGCAAAAACAGCTCATGATTGTGCTCTTCTTTTATCATATATAGCCGGAAATGATGTATATGATAGCACCACTAAAAATATCGATACCCCCGATTATACTCAAATTCTCAGATCTCCACTTCCTCGTTTAAGAATAGGAATACCTAAAGAATATTTCGAGTACACGATTGACCCTGAAATACTCAAAACCATCGAAAAAACAAAACAACAACTCCTCAGTATGGGGGCAGAAATAGTCGATGTATCACTGCCTCACACGAAGTATGCAATGGCAGCTTATTATGTTATTGCTCCTGCAGAAATATCGGCAAATATGTCTCGATTTGATGGTATACGATACGGAAAAAGTACAAACGAAAAAACACTCGCCGAACTCTATCGTGAAAACCGAACTCAGTTTCTTGGATCCGAGGTAAAACGAAGAATCATGATGGGCGTTCATATTCTCGGGCACGACAATAGCAGTGCCTATTACCAACAAGCTCAAAAAATAAGAACCCTTATTATTCAGGATTTCAAAAATGCGTTTCAGAAAGCCGATATACTGTTAAGCCCCGTTTCTCCAACGCCAGCATTTTCTATCGGAGAAAACAGATCTCCTATTGATATGTATCACGAAGACATCTTCTTAACCCCATCATCGCTCGCGGGTATATGTGGAATATCAATTCCTTCTGGATCACATTCTCAATCAAAACTTCCTATTGGCGTCCATTTTATGGCTCCCGCCTTTGAAGAAGCTCAATTACTTCGCCTTGCTCACGCATTACAAACGAACACATAAAAAAAAGAGGGGCGATGCCCCTCTTTTTTTCTTTTTTTTTATTCTGCAGTTACTGATTCTTCCTCAGTTACACTCTCTGTTGGTTTCTGAGAATTAAAGAAGAGTTCTTTTAATTTCAGAGGAATCTCTCTCATTCGAAGTGCTTTCCCTGAAAGATCTCGCAAATAATAAAGTTTTGCTTGTCGTACTTTGTGTGCTCGCAGAACCTCAATGGTCACAACATTTGGAGAATGAAGTAAATATGTTTTTTCAACACCGATTCCCTCAGACACTTTTCGCACCGTAAAAGACCGTTGAATACCAGAACCATCTCCTACCTTAATAACCGTTCCTTGAAACTTTTGTATTCGTTCTTTATTTCCTTCTTTAATCTTTTGATGTACACACACGAGATACCCAGTGCGCACGTCTGGAACTGATGATTTACAATATTTTTCCGTGAATTGTTGTATGCGTTTATCCATAATATTCAATATAATACTGGCAGATTGTAGAAATATCTTTATTTATTGCAACTCTTTTTTTGATTTTTTTTATTTTTTATGATACAATGATGAGTCAGTCGTTCTTTAAAAGCTTTATTGTCCATAAAAAAAGGGAAGCTTTCTGATCTTAAACAAAAAAACCGTTTTGAGGTCAGAAATACTTCTCTTGCTCCAAAAAACTGAGAATCCGACCATTCTCTTCTCTCAAACAAACACACAAAAAGCGATTCTATTCCGCTGTAAAAAAATGAATAGTACAGACAAAAAAATAAAAAACTAAAATACGGAGCAAATAAATCGAGGTTGGTCACCTCACCATACAAAAAGCATTTCACACCTCTGAAACATATATGATTTATGTGACAACGAAATGCTTTTTATGGTTGTGACTCAATTTTCAAACGTACTGATTCCCACGATTCATTTCCTGCCGAATCACGAACCCAAAGCCGAACCACATACTCTCCCACACGATCAAACGGATTAAGAGTAATGGTTAAGGCATCACGAGGTTTTTCATCTCGCGATACGAAATCTCTGTCATTCACCGCATCACCATCATTATCTGTATCAACCGATTCATTCAAATCCCACCACACACTCGCTATTTTATCATCATCAGTTGTAAACGAAGCATCAATGGTGATAGAGTCTCCCATCATAAAGGTCTGTTCGCCTCCCCCTTTAATGCGTATGCGTGGTGGCGATCTATCATCTCCTAATTGAGGATTGAGTACCCCAAGGGGTATCCAAAACGAAGGCACATTTTCCTTCAATGCAGTAAGAGAATGATACCACACACCTGCAGATACCCCAACCCACTGCTCAATACGTTGTGTTTCAGGAGGAAATGCAAAGAAATCATATCGCTGATTCGAACGCAATACAACTCGAGTCCCATCAAAAAGTTCTAGTTCTACTTCATCATTCTGGTCAAGATGAATTTGTGATCCGTGCATAATATATTGACCTTCTTGTATATCAATTCGTTCATTTTTTCCTCTCTCTAATACAAACACATTTCCACGAGTTACACATACTTCCGCATACTCAACAGAAGTTTCTTCATTCCCTTTTATGACAATACCTTGCCGTTTTTCAGGTCGTCCTTCTCGAGGAGGTACACGAATCTCCAACCGAGAAGACACAGCATCACCGATAATTAATGATCGTTCTGAGAAAAACGGTTTTGGCACTTGTGTATTTGCACATTCCTCTGGGGAATAGGTTTGTAAATCTTGCAGAGCTGGCATGTATCCAACAGGGTTTCCAACTACTCGTACAATATTTGCTTTTTGTGGACGGATATCATAGTCAATCATTTCTGGCTCTACAAGCATTCCAATTCGACGTACCACTGAAGAACTCCCCATAGTTTTCTTTGTTTCATCAAATATATCATCTCGACGATCAGTAAAAACCCATTCATAATAAGATACTTCATCATCAAAACGATGAATTTGTATTTCAGCTCCTCGAGGATCAAACCGAATATCTACAGAACGTGCAAACACATACTTTTCTTGCCACTCAGTCCATGTCATACGCACAATATCATTTCGTATCGCTGACCGAATATCATCATATATCGTATCATCATTCAATTCGTTCCAATACGGATTTTGTGCATACACAGTATCACCAACCACAACAAACACCTCATCCACGGCATCATAATTTGTATCAAAATGATATATCGATACATTTTCCTCTGTTTCTAACTGGTTCACTAAAAACAAATTACCGGTTGATTCTTCATAGTAATATGGCTTTGGTCGTGGTTCAACATTCGATTGAGCCTCTTGAAATGAAGATACTCTATCTATTGATAATGCTGATGGCACTTGAGAGATATCTTGTGTAGATGCCGTCCATTTCCGCCAATCATCATGATAGAACGAAGACGAAACTCCACTTTCAAAAGAAATTTCGTTTCCTTGTACCCCACAACTACGAGACATTGGCAACCCTTTTGTACTGTTTTTTATTTTTTCGACCACACACTGAAAACTTTCTGAAACCTGATCCACAAACGACCGTTCTGTTTGTAGTACCGATGTTGGTTCTGTATTTTTTTCAGTTCTTGTTTCTTGTGGTTTTTCTGTTCGTTTTGGCGGTGAAGACAACGCAGACGCTTGAAAATCAAGCTCCCCTAATGTCTCACGGTTCGCTTGTTGTGTTATATGTGGACGCAAATACCATTCTGGCACTGGACTTACTCCCATATTCACAGCCCCAACTAAATCCAAGACTGAAGAAGATAAAGTAACAATATCTTTCACCGTTTGTAAAGACACATCTGGTAAAGACGGTATTTCTAGTGTTTCTAATGCTGGTAATAATATTGAAGGAACTTTAAAATCGAATATTGGAAACTGAGGAAGAATCGGCAATCCCTCTTTTTCTTCTAACTCGACATTCATCAAGGAAGCAAGCGCTGCATAATCAATCACTTCATCCCGTTGTATTGCTGATAAAGATTGAAGTTTTGTGTTTAAATTCTCATCACTTCCATCTCCTGTTAGACTTCCTAATCGATCCCTATCAATAACTTTTTCCCGATCAGCAGAAGTAAGCGATGAAACCCAGTTCCATAACTGTGTAAATGTCCACGGATTCCCTTCTTCAATAGAGTGAGATTGTGGTTTTTCAGGAATGCTGAACACGTTCAGTTCTACTGGTTTTGTTGTTATTTTTGGAATTTGAGCCTGAAGCACTGGTATAGAATTACTGACATCAAGTATTTGATTTCCTCCCACAGAAACACCCTTTACCGGCAAAGAAATACCTGATAAAAATAAACGAATTAACCAATCAGAAAGCGTCCCCCGACTCACGGCAGATGGATATTTTTGAGGGTATTTTACAAACGGTTCAATAATCGGATCAAGGGATTGCATAAACTTGTCAGCAGACGACTGAAAAGACTCAAGGTTTTGCAAAGTATCCCCAAGCACATCATCATAAGACATCATATACGACTCCATCATTCTTGTTTGCTCTAAAAGCGATTCTTTTGCTGAATCAATAGTCTCACTTAATTCCTGAAGAAAAACACCTCCTTTCGCATAAGACATGACTGCTTTGTGATCTTTTTGAGCTTTCTCAAATTTCTGTTGTTCTTGTGCTTCTTGCTGTTTTCGTTTTTCGAGTTCTGCCATAGCTCCAAGAAAATCAAAAGAAACATTGTTTTCTTCTTCCGCCTTTGCGATACGAGATTCAAGTGCAAACCGATCAGATTCCATTTTTTCTTTCCATTCAAAATAGGACTCTTTGTATTGTGTATACGATTCTTGATAGGCTGCTCTTTGTGACTCTGTTACCTTTGGATAAGCAATGGTTACTGTATCTTCTTGCACATTCGCAAACGGAGATTCGGCGAGCTCTTGGTCTACATTCTTTTCATTTAATTCTTCTTGATTTGTATTCTCTTGCGGTGCATTCGTTTGTGTAAAAGTTGATGCAAACAATCGCCGCATCCATGACTGAGGATCTTCATATTGTACTGCCACTGGTACTGAACTTTCACTGGCTGTATTTATCTCACTCGTATCTGTTCCTGATTGGATTTTTGGTTTTTTGATCGTTGTACTTTCGAATTTCATATTTGAATACTCTCGAAATTGTTCTTGAAAAAATTGAGAGACAATATCTGCTCCTTTTATTTGTCGATTTGGTTTTGTTGGAGTTGGATTCAAACTTGTTTTTCGATCTTCTTTTGAAAACCCAGCCATAATATTCTGTGACTGCACATCACTCACATTCACTTCTTTTTCATGACAAATCTGTCCAATACCTGATGGTACTGAAGCAAAACAATTGGGACTCCATTTTGGCGGTATAAGACTTGAAAAGTATTCACCACTGCATCCCGCAATTCCAACTTTTCCAGTAGTAGTTGGCATTATATAAAGCCGAAAATTTGATGTTTGCGATGTTGGTGAAACCGGTGGTGTTGGTAACCAAAAACTTGCTGTTCCCATATGGAATGTGCCCGGAAAAGAAAACGGCGGCGCATATACAATATCACTCCCCGGAGCAAAAAAAGTTTTTGGAAGAGAAGAAACGGCGTTCGGCATAGCTGATTCACAGACCTTTTCTTTCTTTTTTTCCGTTATATCATTACTGAGTGATTGCAGAACGGATCCAATATTTCCTTCTTCAAATACAATTTTAGGGATCATTCCACCTTCTTCATATATATCAGGGTACCCATCACCATCAGAATCAGCCTTGAGTGGTTGAGTAATTTCTGCCTTTATATCGGCTTCAGACCTATTTCCTACAAAATCCGATTCATTGGTATCTTCAATGTTCTCAATATCAAGAAAAGACCGAATAAGCGCCCCATCTTTTTCCCAATACACTCTCAATTGTGATGTTTGGTCACTCCCTTCCCATGGAAAAACAACTTCTTTTTTCCCTGTTTCTGATAACACATCTTCAAAATGCCATCCTTTCGAAGGCAACCTATCAACCGACATACGCCAAACAAACACAACGCTCTGAGTATTTTCAGTTTCAAATGTTATCCAACGACTTCCAACAGGGGTTCGTTCTCGAACCTCAAAAGATGAACATCCTTCACACGACTCACTCCCTGACTCAAATTGAAAGCCTTCTATATCAGGAAGAATAACATGACCCGATAATGGAGGATCATTAAATGATTGAATTTCTAAACGCACATCAAATAGTGTTCCTTTTTCAGACATTGTTGTTGATGCAAGAGGTGTTATCAATATTTTCGAATCAAGTTCAGGATGAAAAGATAAAGGATGGTGTCCCACTGCATCTTCGATTCCATAAGTGGTTAAATATAATGTGTCATCAGTGGTTACATCACGGTCAGAAAACGCAAAAAATGTTTGTGACAACACTGAAAATTCTTCTTTTGGAAATGTTCGATTGAGTATCCCTTGATAATCCGATACTCGATATATTTCTTCCGTAATTTTTGTGGTAGGAGCAAGACAATCTTGCTGATCAAAATTCACAAATCCAGAGACTCCACCGTTGGCATACCAAAGACACTGATTTTCGTCAAAAGCAATAATATCAAGCATCGAATCTTCCCCTACAAAATCAATTCGAAACCGTTCAAACAAAGGCAGATCTAATCCTTTGTTTATTGATTGGAAAAATGTATTTTTCTCTTCTCGTTTCCATCGCCCTTGTGTGTTTTTATAGGTCTGCAACTCCCCTTTTTCATCCAGAAACATCATATCCCAAAACCCATCTTGTGCAGCATCAAAAACACCAAAACTTTTTATTTCTTGTGAAGATCGAAATACTGGCAACGGCGTATGATACGATCCTTTTGAAAAACTATCCGCATAACTGACCCATATTTGGTTTTCAACTTGAAAAAACAAATCTAAAAGTCCATCACCATTCATATCTCCAAACGCAAGATGATCGATATCTCCAGCACGACTACGCCATAATATTCGACCAATATCACTCGTAATTCCTTCATTTTCTTGATCATCATCGTTGCGAATACGAAGCGTCGGATCTCCAAAAAGCAAGAACGCTGGACTTGATCCTATACGAGTTGATTCTCCTATAGTGTTCCCACTCGATAAATGTACAAATGGTCGAAACGGAGTATTCCATCCTCCTCGTTCGTCTTCGCCCCAGTTTTCAATAGAATAAGTTGAAAAGCCTAATTGATTTATTTCATCAGCGACTTCTTCTCTATCAACCCATAATATTCCAACATCATCATGCGTTGTATACCCGGTGTATCCAAACTCGGTACGTATACGCATGGAATCCGAACGCACATAAACACCTGACTCACTAACTGAATAAAAATTTTGAACAATTCTGTATCCTTTCTCTCCATACGGTTTTACAAGCAGTTTCCCCAAAAGTCTATCGTGCAAAAACACATCCCACTGGTGTATGTTTTGTGCAGAACTTAACTGAAACGAAATATCCACATTTTCTACGCGCACACCTCCATTTTTTGTTATTGTAAAGAGCTTTTTTCCGTTGTGCAAAAATGTTTGATTCTCCAACACAACCCCCTCATCATTGTGTGGTAAAAAATAAATACCAGATGGTTGTTGTTTCCATTCCGATATTGATCTCACTGGACGAAAAGATACGGTTTCTCCCTTTGGGGCAAATAAAAACCGAACACTCGCAAGCTGTTGTTTTTCTTGATGAACTGACAATGTGAAAAACTCATCCGAAACAAGTCGAACTGAAACATTATCAGACACAACTCCCTGAGGTGTTAAAAACCCTTTCTGTGCTTTATTTTGAGGATCCGACACACTTACCCCTACGGCTTGATTCTCACCCGATAAAACTATTTGATTTCCAAAACTTCTTTTCTGTGGCACAAATCCACCATGTATACCACCCAAAATAGTGAGTAATGATTTGCCCGTAAATGTATTGATCGTTTCTTGTTCTAATCCGCGAACAACTGAAAAATGAAGTATCCCCGGATGAACATCTTTCGTTTTTGCAGTCATATACACTTCACCTGATCGATCTGAAGACTGAACCCTTATTCGAGCTGTTCCATTTCGAAATCGAAACGTGCGTCCATCTGGAAACTGAAGTAGTTGTGGATCATTTGGTTGCGACACACTTTCTGGAATTCTATTTTCTTGTTCTATGTATTGTTCTTGTTCAAGCGTGAGTGACAAATCTTCGTCGACATCATCAACCACAATATGTGGCTCGTTGAACGCTAATACTCCGTTTCCTTGAAAAGAATCAACTCTGTTTCCATACCGATCAGAAACTTGTACTTCCACAAAAGCGTTTTGTTGTGCTTGTGCCTTTAATACTTTTTCACTGAAGCCCATTTCAATATGATGTGGTTCGTCTGGTGTTATTTTGAGAAACAAAGGTCGACTTTCAAACCCCGCAGAAACAAACTCAAATGATACAACCCCTGCTTTTGTTCCGGGAAAAAACGGAATCTTTCCCGCTCCGTTTTCAAGGAGAACTCGTTTTTCAATAGTTCCCATGTCAGGATCGGAAAGAAGAATTTCAACCTGAATATCACGATTCAAAACATCCCCTTCTGCTGTTTGGGCCTCAATCTCTATAAAAGTCGGTGTATCTTTCCCCACTTTTATCTCTGTTTCTCTCATAAATCCCCGTAACACTGGACGCTCAATTACTTCTATCTCTTTTGTAAGAACGGCATCCGTCATTCCTGATCGCACGGAAAGAGTCGCTTCCCCACCAGCAGTCCCTTTTATACGCACACTTCCCTCCCCAGTAACTCCAAAAAGACTTTTTTCTGATGCTTCTTCTGCGCCTTCAAATATTCCGTTTTCAATATTCCACACTAAAAAATGCACAACATCGTCAATCTCGTTTTTATACTGATCAACCAATATAACAGATGAAGAAACCCAATCTTCACCCAAAATCAAAGAGTTAGGACTTTCTTTCCATAGGAGTTCAACTGGCTCATCAGGGATCACTGAAACCATTGTTTCTTTGATTGGTAAAACATCGCTTACCGATTCAAATACAAATGAAACATCCTTTGCTTGCGTTGATGGATACCACAAGCCTTCAAATACTCCATTTTCAATAACAAACTCCGTGTTTTCAAAACGACCACCATCAGCGCGAACTGTTACCAATTCACCATCATATTGATTTGTTTTTTTCCCTTCTTCATTCAAAATACGCCCTTCAAATCGAATTCCATCTTTATTTCCAGCAATAGGCGTATCATCGTTCCAATAAATATCAATATTACTGTCATATACACGCAATGGAATATTGGCAATCATATTGGTATTCGAAAACACCTCAACAACAGAATCAAGTCTGGATTTTTGAATATCCTGAGGGAGAAGATACCACGTTGCACGTCCGGATGAAACGGTTTGAGTTGCTTCAGGTATAACACGAAACCATTTTCTTGATAACTGATGAGGCAAAGAAAGAGTTAACTCGGTTTCGAAATCTGTTTTCACAACCCGATTCGCTCGATTATATAATGTTGCCTCTATTTGTATCGCATCAATATCGGTTGATCCAACGATTAGTGCTTCTGGTTGCAAACGAATTACTAAAGGAGTATCTAAAAAATCATTCTTATTTTCTGGTAATAACACTTCTTGCTCTCCTGTTTCTTCATCAGTATAGACCCTCACAGCCCCATCACTTTCTCTCTTTTTTTCTGGAAACATCTGACTCGCACTCACTCCTAAAAAAGCAATAGGCGTTTCAAACGCTTCACGCATACGAGACTGAGAACGAATAAATTGATAATCTCCATCTTCAAAATCCCCTACCTCAAAACTCATATCATACACTAATGGAGCATTTCCATGAGTCGGAAACGACTGAAGTACTAAATCAACACCTTCAAACCCATTCAGGGAAGAATCAAAGAAAAATGATTGTGCCTCACTTTGTGAACTAAAAATTTGCTCAAAAACTAAATTATTTTTTGTTTCTATATCCGTACGAAGCCAAACAAGAACATCGATAATACGATCTATATTCAGTTCTTGAAGCGTTTGTAATAAAGCATTTTGAGGAATAAGATTTCCTGTTTCATAAAACCGAACGACTTTTTCTGTCTTTGTTTCTGTTTGTAATGGATTTCCAGCCGTGTTCCATTCACATGTTTCATTCCATTCAATGCGAGTTGTGAATACATCTGGATTACTTACTGTTTTTGAATAAGAACGACAATCATTCAAAGACAACGGAAACCCTCCGCCATCATAACATCCCCACGCACCTTGAGGCATGCAGACATCAACAGGCCACTGTGATGGCATATCTGCATTGAGCCTATCTTGGTTTATTTGATTTCCAGACTCTAAAAAATCATTCAATAATTGCGTATATTGAGTAATATCGTTTTCTATACGTGATAACAATGCTGTTCTTTTTTCTTCATCAAAAGGAAACGTTATATCATCGAGATAATCAAAAAAGTTTATCATATCAAACCGACGAAACTCAGCCCCATGGTTATAAAAAGAAACTCCATGAGGATCGTCAATAGGTATATTACTGAGTGTGAGAGCATCGAGGTGTTGAGCAATAGTTTCAGGACGTGGTTCATCATGAACCATAAGGGAATCAAATCGATGCACTCGTTGTTCATCTTCATTCACACGAGTAAACACTGTTTCGCACCCAGAAGAACCTTGCGCTGCATTAAAAAACTCATCTCCATCATACGCCATTTGAGCAAACAGATTTTTTTCTGTTCTTGGGTTTCCTCGTAATAACGAACAATCTTCACTGGTCATTTCCGATCGATCCACACCGTTCCAAAAAAGCACATCCCCTTCTCCGTCTAGCGTACCAGTAAAAAATGAATCTTTTATTTTCGGAACCCCGAGAGAGGTTGCCCCATTATATTCCTGAAGTAAATATACGAGTTCTTGCGTAAGTGTATCATTTATTCCTTTTAAGAACGCTCCACTGAGTGCATCTTTTTGTGCGACAAAATCAATAGTGGTTTTTGTTTGTGTCTCGTCCCATCGTGATGCCATATCTATATTTTTTTGTTGTCCTGCTATCCATGGTTTCCACGCTTCACGATATGAATGAGCATACAAATCAATCATAGGTTTGGTGACCACGTCAATCACAGATTCTGTTAATGATTGCGTATTTATTTCATTTTCAGGTTTTACTGATGAGGAAAGCAGTGTCCATGGAAGTGTTTTTTTCTCACTCTCTTTTTTATGCATCTGATGAAGCCAGTGTTTTGAATATCGGGCATATAATCGGTCTTCCAGTGTTTCGAGATACGTATTGTATTTCTGACGCAAAGAATCACTTAACGCTTCTTTCTGCAAAGGCTGATTCATCCAAAAAAACTGATTTGCGAACGAAACTTCTCCTCGATGAACACGAGCATTCTGAGTAAAATAAGAAACTAAGTCTTTTTCTCGGTCTTCTTGAATCGTCTTTTGATTTGATTGGTTTCTGCTTTCATTGTGTCGATCGGATCGAATGACTCCGTGCCATATTTCAGCTTGTTCATCACCACCAGATTCAAATACAAATCGATTTGATGCTTCATTCCATAAAAATGATGGTGATACAAAATCAACATACGGATAAACAGAAGGATATAAACTCTCTCCTTTTTGCACAATCGGTAACGGAACATCACCAATCAGAACCGTTCCGATAAGTTCTGTTTTTTCTTCATTCTCAAAACCTGAAAAATACAAATGCGCATTCCCCTCAAAAACATCTTTCACAGAAGCATCTTTTGGCACCCCAACAAGCACCGATTGTCCTTTGACTGCATTTTGCACATGTAATGCGTACTGATCAATCAGATTTTTTAGTTTTATATTTTCCAATAACGATTCTTCCACAAGAATCGAAACAAGCGGTATGCGGTCGGCTCGTATGGTTTGATCTTTTTGTGTAAACCAACTCCAAAATGCAAATGATATTTGCAAGGGCATCAAACACATTCCCACACACAAAAACACACAAAAGCGTCGAAGTGAAGAAAAAAACTGAGAAAAAGAATGATTCATATCGCAAAAATCCATATTCATTGTATGCATTTCATCCCTTATTTTCAAAAAAACAACGGTGTTTTGACTCGCCGAACACAATTGATTCTTTTATAAATATACTCACTCACTTAGGAGTACTGCAAAAGCATCGTTTCAATAGCCTTTGTATCCCTAAAAATATCACTTAAATTATCATCTCCTCCATGAAATAAATCGATATTAATACGTTCTATGTTTTTATATTGTTTTCTTTGCGCATCATATGCGGCATTATACCGAGGATGAGAGGGATCGGCTTCGTTCTTATAAGCCCCTCGCCCTTCTTTATAGTTATACAAAATTCGCCCGACATCACCGTGTTCATACCCATTATAAGAAAGAACTTGCTGAATTTGTGCTACATTTTTTGTTCCTCCATGGGCTGTATATGATTGCAATAGTTTCGCCATTGCATTATTTATCTTTTCTCGTGCATCCTGAAGATTCCCGTCTTTGTCCCCTATTGATTTTTTCCATTTATCCGCAGAAAAAATCTGAAACTCTGTTCGATCATCTTCTCCTAAATAATTCCCTGCTAAAACTTGTGTACCGTGTAGTGCCATTTTCAACCGACTTCCTATTTTTTGTAATAATTCTTCTTTTTTCTTTTTCCATTCTGGATTATACCCATACTCAGCATCTCCTTTTTCTATGTATTTTTTCATAGATCTCATATACCCAGGGAAAGCCCCTAAGAAATTGCGTAAAAAGTTTTCAGAAGCCCCCTGAACATGCACAAGTCTTAAAATATTACTCGCATCCCATTCTCGAAAATACATCCATGCATCACTCTCATCTGCATCACGAGAAAGTGATTGAAATGAACGCCCTACAACTTCTTTTGCCATCACTGATTGTGCCATATAATGATCAAAAAATTCTTCAAGTCGTTCTTGTGTGTATTTACTTTTCTGTGGGTTATAGGTTTGATCACTATCGGTTAAGAACTGGCTCCATTCTACAAAATCACTATATCCCCAGTTTCTTTTTTCTGCTCCAATTGTTCCTTCTGGCACTATACGACCATTCAGTTTCCAACTCTCACTATCACGAAAGAAAAAGAAATAGGGCATTTTTGATTGAAATTTCTTGAGTAATAACTCAAATTCATCGAACCTTAAAAGAGTTTGTCCATTCGGATTTTTCAGAACCATCCCCTGAATAAGATAATAAATTCTATTATCAGGATTTCCACTCATATCACCTCGAGTAAAAGCCTCCACTAAATACGATAAGAACCGAGACGGATCGGCCTCTTTTAATGATCCTTTTTGCCAATTATTCAGCATTGAAACCATAACCGAATCATGATTTCCAATTTGGCTCACTTCATCGTATTCTCCAACCCATTCAGATAACGCATTTTCTCGTTTCCCTGACTTTGTTTTTTTCCAAATATCAAACTCTTGTGGCAAACACACTTTTGCATCCACAAGGGCAGTCCCCACCTTTCTGGTTATTTCATATAAAGATAAATTTTTTATATCATCGTTGTGCATATATTCATACCCTTTTATGGTATTTATTGCTTTCCAAAGCATCGGATCATCAAACCGTAAGGCACCCATCTCATTCAACAAATTCAAACACGCTTGTAATTCGTTTCCGTTTTTTGTTTTTCCTACAATTTCCCATAACTGAAACGGTTGTTTGCGTTTATACGCTTCCATAAAACCCTTAATACGCTTCCCAAACACCCCCCCCATTTTGTCCTTAAAATTTCCTTCTAATTGTTCTGCAATATCTGGTACTACTAATTTCCCAATATTTCCCCAAAACTGTTTCCCAAGACGAGTTTCAGCTTCTTCTTTTCTCCCAGCTTCAATTTCTTTAATCATATTAATTGATTGCTGAAACATGGTAAATATGTCACTTAAACTATAGAAATACCATCCATTAAGACTCCATTCTTTTATATTTTTAAAAGTTTGTTTGGTGTTTCGTTCTTTCAGTGCTGATTCTGCTGTTTTTTCTGTTTCGGAAAGTTTTTCATCAATATCGTTATCGAGCTTTCGTAATGATTCTATGTTTTTCAATGCTTGTGTTCGTTCTGACTCTATATCACTTTTATATTGCTGAATCCATTGCTGGAGAGTACTCTGGTTGACACTCTCTTTCCAAGAAGAAAGAATCCCCTCTCGTTGTCGAGCCGATTGCTCGATAATATCTTGCATTTCCTTTTTTCCAACGGTATAGATTTGTGAAAACTCTGCATCAGAGAATGTTTGAATATCATGTGAAACAACTTGTTCAATTCGACTATTGGTCGCCATATATCGATCTATTTTTTCTTGAAATGATTCCTGTAAAGCATACGCATCCTTTTCGAATGAGTCTTGATCTGTATCTTTTTCATTATTCTCTGCTTCACGACCTGTATGGGATGCTGTATCAACACGAGATCCTATATAACGAACCAGCCAATTCTTTAAAGACGCTGCAATTTCTTTATTTTTTTCATCTTTCAGTTGATCTTCTATTTCTTGTAGAACCGCTTGTAATTGTTCTTTTTTTGGTACATTTCTCTGATCTGGAACTGAAAACCAAGGAGCATACGCTTCATATCGATTATGAGTATAGAGACCGTTATTATCTTGGTTTTGTAATACCTGCGTTACTTTTTCATGAAACGATTGAATAATATCTTCTTGGGACTCAGAAACCGAACGATTCTCTAAAATAACCGCCATGTCACTTTCGGAAAGTGAGTCATTGCGAAGTCGTTCGTCAAACTGTGTTTGGTATTTACGAAATATATCTTGTGCTTTCGATTGTAGGGATTCATCATGAGAAAGTACGAACGATTGAAGTACCTTTATATGAGAAGGTAAAAGCGTTTGCATACCTGATAATGTCGAAAGAACAGCGTTTGCTTTTTCTTTTTCAGAAATATCTACAAAACTATTTTGTGCATCGTCAATATCTTCAGCGCCCAAGGATCGTAACATATCCAAAAACCAAACATCAATACCCTCATCATCTTTTTGCAGAGATGTATACAAAAACTGAATCGCTTTTTTAGAAACATCACTTGGTGACTCACGGTGTAATACACACCAAAATCCAACCCCCTCTTCTATTTCTTTCGGATTTTTGCTCTGAAGGAATGAATCTATATCAAAAAATGGAAAAGAGCGAGAAGGAATTGATATTGTGTTCATCTGACCATCAGACATATCACGACGAACTGTTCGCCTCTTGAAAGACGAATCTTTATGCTCGAATTGATATATCAAAGTATTCATAAAATCTCTTTATTATACCATAAAAAAGAAGCTTTTTACAGCTTCTTTTTATTCCTTTTTGTATACAAAGTCAATAATTTGTTTTATTTATATACTTACTGAACGCTTCCTGCTTCTTTATTATTTAAATCATTTTTAAATGTAGCTACGTCGCTTGCCCCATAAGCAGTGGCTAAACTTGAAGCTTGCGCCGTTGTTATTTGTTTATTATTATTTCTTAACCAATCAGCCAGAGAATCAATCATTGCTTGATCCCATGTTCCACTGGGAGCAGGAAGCCCGCTACCAGAATACGGTGTTCGAGGATTATTTTGATTATTTAAAGGGGTTATATTCAGCTGTGAAGCACGAGCATTAATTCTATTTATAAATCTTTCAATACTTGCATCACTGAGGTTTCCAGAATCCAATTCAGTCTTAAATCTGTCCCATGATTGTTCATTTCTGATATCCACATTTGCATTTTGAAAACTTTCAAGAATCGTTTCTTTTGTTTTTTCTCTATTTTCCATTAATCCTTTTGCTCCAATACTTTTCAATGAAGAATTTACCTTTGAAAGAACATTTCCATCATTGAGATATTCTGCTTTTAATGATTCTAGCTTCTTGACTGCCTCAGAATTTTGAATGCCAATAGCTTCCCTGAAATTATCATTTGATGCATTTCTTTTTGAATTATAAGCTGCTTGTAATAGTTGTGGTGTTCGTGCGACAGATCCCAAAGAAAAGTTCTTTCCGTCTTTTCCAGGAAAAATAGGTCTATCAATAGTTGCAGCACTCCCCAACATTTTCGCCATTGATGTTGCCCCATTTTGGATACTTTTCACAATGCCATCGGCAATTGTTCCTTTCATAGCCATAAAGGCTGTTTTCCAAAAAATACCCACGGTTGCCACTTGCCATAAAAGCCCTGAAATTCCCATACCAAATATTGAGAGTGATGGTCCGAGTTGAAGATAATCTTTATTCATAGCATCAACCGAAAAGCTCACCATTGCTGACATCATAATGTAGGTTACGGCAAACACAGCCGCTACTTTTATAGGAATAATTAAGTATTTCACAAACATACTTATCATATTATTCCCTCCAATCCCCATAATGGTTCCAGCAATCAATAAAGGAGAAAAAACCATGAAAATCCACATAACAACCATTCTCACTAACATAACCAAAAAGACCGCGAATAAAGCAACGAAAAAAGCTAAAGCCATAATGGTTGAAAAAAGCACATTCATAACAACACCGTCCCAGCTTTGTATTTTTCCAGCTAATGCAGGAAGTTGTTCTACTCGAAAAATATAAACCCCAAACGCCGACATTAAATTATGCCCCGCAACACTTGAAGCCCCTCCTGTAGAAGTAAGTTTTAACGGATCGATATAGAAAATACATGAATCATTTGTTTTTGCTTCTTCTGCTGAATAAACACCATCACACAAATAACTATTCATACGGGCAAAAAACGGAGCACAATCTTCTTGTCCGCTGTGATGCTTTGTGTATGTATTGCTCCCGACCGTAAGAGCTTGATTATTTTGAAACGATAACCCTTGAGGGGTAGACAACACATCACACTGCTCGTTTTCTTTATTGTATCCTTGTGTCATAATATCTTGAACACTTCCAATATTTCGTTTTTGCATAATATCGTGTGGGATAGAAAGAACTGCCATAGTTCCGACATTTACAGCATCGAGCACAACACGAAAAGCCAGTAAAGAAAAGTTAATCGCTACCAATGCAATAATAACTTTTGGTAATTTTTTTTTCACTGACCAATTAGCAACCCCAAAAAGATTAGTAAACACTAATCCCACTAAAAGACCAATAAAAACAATATTTGTAATATTTCGTATCACCACCCACATTGGACGAATAACACTCATGGGAGCATCACCAACCATCATCTCAACCCCAAATAAGTCTCCCATATAGTTAATCATCAAAAGAATGAAAAACGTAATAAGATTGACCACTAATGAAAGAATTTGTGCCAGTGCTGCGGCTGGATTATCAGCCGTAGTACTCCCGATAGCAAAAGCGGTTGGATGAGCTACAAACAGTGCACACAAACAAGCTCCCCCGACGAGAGCAAACCGAGAAATTGTACTACGAGAGAAAGGACGAGAAAAAAACATATCTGCTCATTATACCACGTCTAAATTTATTTTTCAATACAAAAACTCTTTATTTCATTGTATGGTACGCTTTAAAACTGCAAAACTTCTAATGGTACATTTTTATCAATCGAGAAATCCTGATCTCTTCCTTTAAGCTGACACAAGAATACTCCTTCCTCTTTCTCGACAAGAGCATATCGATAGGTTTTATCATCTTTTCGAGCATGAAACACAAAACTCTTTTCTTTTTTCATACCGGGTAATCGAAAATTCTCCCATCCTTGCCGAAGACTATCGGTCATATTCCGATTCAGATCATACAATTCTAAATTATCAGCTCCTGCTTTGCATTCCATTTTTGGAACTGATTCTCCACGTTCAAACTTTCGTCGTAATCGTTCCATTTGTGCAAACTGCTTACTTTTCGATTGAAGAGCCTCAAACTCAGGCACTTGATCTTTCACAACCGCCATATCATCCCAAAATGACTGACTGACCGTTGATAAATCAGACGCAATATTGTGTCGAAACTGACCATTGGCAATAGCGTCTTTAAAATCATCCTCATCAATATCATCTAATTGTTTTTTATCTGACTGAGTGAGTATATTTTCAGCAACTAATACGCTTAATAAAGCCTTTTTTGAAACCCCTGTAGAGACTAAATCACTGATTTTCTTTTGCCCTTTTGTCGTCATAGCATCACGCATTTTTTCGAGTTTCTTTTGAGCCGATTTTTCTTTTTGTTTGGCAACGAAATTTTTCATACCCACAATACTATGCACAAACATATACAGCAATGCGATAGGAATCCCTAGTGTTGCTAATGCATTTTTATTCTGAAACACATCACCATAAACACCTTTTCGCTGATGCACATTGATATGCTCTAGATCTATTTTGTCTTTATACAACTCTTGTAATTGTAACCGATCCTGAGAAGATAACGCATGCCTCCATTCATCTTTCTTTCGTTCAGCAAGTTTCTGAGTAAACACTGATTTAAATTTTTCCTTGTGTTTATGCGTATCTGGTAATAATAAAAACGACAGCATAATTCGTTTCTGATATGCGGTATTGAGCATTCGAAGTAAATCTTTTTGAGGAAGATCTTCCCATTTTTTCCCTCCTGTTTGAGATAACGATAACTGAATACGAGCAAATTCCTCAGGAGATAGATATGTTCCTTTATCCAGACTTTTTACACAAAAATCGGCTAAACTTGAAATTTCAGTATCTGTCACCTGTTCAATTTTATTGTTCACTAGCTTTTGGTATGGAGTTTCAATAATAGGTGGTACATATTCAGCTGTTTTGGTATCAAGGGCATCAAGACTTTCTTTTATTTTTTCTTGTTGGCGGGTTGATTCCCATTTTCCATCAAGTGCAAACTTTGGATTGGTAAGAACCCCGAAGTCTCCTGTGTCACGCACAAAAGACATACCAGCATTCCATCCGATACCCAGCGCATCCCCTGTCACACGGGCTGTTCCTTTGGCAAGTGCTGTGGTGGTATTTAAGAGTGGCACTGTTACTTTTGGTACACTCGCTAGTCCTGCAAAAAGAGCTGATGTTTTAAGCATTGTCGCTCCCCCACCTCCTTCGGCACCTGAATCTATGATATAAGTACTCAAATACATTCCCGTTAATGCCCCAGGGACGGCATATCGAGGATCAAACCAATCAGCACCTTGATACGAAGTAATAGCGGGCCCGAGTTCTTTAAAATTTTCTTCAAAATACGATAAAACCTCTGGGGAATAAGTTCTCATACGATCCATCATTTTTTCAGGAAGGCTTTGAAGCGTATTCCAAAAGCTTTGTTCACTCGTAGTTAATGTACGAGGATCGGCAACGGGATCAGTATCAGTAAAAAAATCTGATACACTGTTTGATATATTATTCCACCCATCTCCTATACTGGTAAGAGTGTCTGATAAAAAATCCCCTACATCGGTCCAAGCATCTCGCCCTGCGCTATACACTCGACCAGGAAGGTGTGTGAGTTTTTTTTCACCAATATAGAGTAAATACAACGCTTTTGTTGTGGTATCCATAGTATCGTACATCAATTGTGCTTGGTACTCTATCCATGATTTTGGTTGAACACCGTTTGTTTTTATATCCAAGTCTTCTTGCAAACTCTCGAGAATAACTGATCGAATAGAGTTTTGAGTTGATGATTTGGCTTGATCAATTTCTGCAGTTAATGCTGGCATAATTCCATTATGAGTATCAACTTTTGATTGAAACTGATCTTTTTTTTCTTGGAAATACTGTTTCCATTCTTCTTTTTTTTGTTCTGCATCAGAAGACAATGTCTTCATTTTTTTCTCTATATCAGCTTTTGAAACGCCCATATGTTTTTCTAACACATTCTTTTCTAAATCCGTATAAATAATTTCTAATATATTTTTTTCTGCTTCATCAACAGCTCCATCAATCGCTTCATTTGGAATAGAATGCTCCACCAGTTCTAAAGCCGTTTCAATTCGCTGACGCAGTATTCCGGCTTCTAATCCTTCATAGCTTTCAATATTTTGCAAACGTGAAAAATCAACATCATTTGAAACATCTGCACGAAACATATATCGAGCAGAAACAGAAGATGTTTGTTGAAAAAGATGCTTCATTTAGAGTTTTAGTTTTCGAATACAAAAATCTAAAATCGGTTCACTTGGTGACTCTTCACGAGGCACTCCTAATTGAGCAAAGAGTTCTTCAAAAAAATCTGGTGTTTCATTTCCCATATTGATCTGTACGGGCATTATTTTTGTATCGTTTTCTTTTTCCACAAGAACATAGAGCAAAGCCACATCATCGGTATACAAACACCAGTAACTCTTGATACATGATACCGGAAGCAAAAAATCTCCAATAAGGAGTCCTGATTCAAACACATCAACTGTATATGATTGAGTTCCTTTTTTATGAACCCAAAAATAAGAAAAAAGAGCGAAGGCAATAGCACACACCATAATTATGTTTCCCACCCCCATACTCGTCCACACCGAAGATTCTGTTTGAGGCGATCTATTCAACCAAAAAAGCAAAGCACCACACACAAAGACAAAACCAATAAAAGCAAACTTCCAATGCCAGTTTTGGTTTTGTGGATGGGCATCAAAAGCGATCCATTGTGTAATTCGTTCTCCTTTTGCTGAAGAATCATCGATACGCCGAAACCCATTTTGGAAGATATTCATCACAGTATTATACCAACTAAGAGAGAAAAAATCAATGAAGCCTTATCTTTACTATTGAACTTCCCATAAACATTCTTATTATGATACGCATGGAGAGTTATTACAAATCTTTTCCGGTGACGAGCAGTATTTTGTTACTCAATACTATTTTTTTTATTCTTATCAGTACAAACATACTTCATCAAAACACAGTGGTAAGCATGGGTGGGTTTCTTCATTTAGGAAGTTTTTTCGCTCATTTTTCACATTTTGATATTCTCCATTTTGCGATGAATATGGTTATTACGTATCGATTATTTCCTTTATTAGAATATAAAGTCGGATCACAATCGTTTTTTAATATTTTTCTTGGGTTATGGTTTGGGTTAGTGTTTCTTTTACAATTCATCTCTCATCAACCTCTTATTGGATTTTCTGGAATTTTGATGGGAGGACTTACATTTCTATTACTCAATTTAAGACGAGAGCATCACCCTTTCTCTCAATCACTGCTTGTGCTAGTAGGGGCTAATATATTTATTGGACTTTTACCTGGTATTTCTTTTTGGGGGCATTTTGGTGGTGCTTTTGTGGGAGCCGTTCTTTTTTTCTTGATGTTAGGATTAAAAAAAATTTGACCCTTTTTGATTTTTTTATAGAATAATCTGGCTCTTTGGTTCTTGATTCGCACGTGTCGTATACTGGCTATTACCTCGGCCTTCCAAGCCGATGAAGGGGGTTCGATTCCCCCCACGTGCTCCAGTCTTCGCTTTGCGACAAGCGAAGCGAGTCGGAAATAGAAGACTGCGCGGCGAAGCTCTCTGAGCAAAGACGGGCTTTTTTTAATAAATCATGAATTAGGAACTAGGAATTATGGGGAATCACAAGAGCGCTAAAGCGCGCGAATCTAGAATCGAGGGAGAATCACAAGGCTTTGCAATGTCTTGTGATTCCTGTGATTTTATCAAGATTCAAGATTCTGGATTCAAGATTCCAACTTTGATTCCAGATTCTAGATTCTATGTGATTCCTGCGCTTCCCCATAATTCCTAATTCATACTTCCTAATTCTGAATTCGAAGAATTCACTGCCCTTCCCCAACCGTCACTTCTTGTGAATATTCAGATATAATTCCTTTTGGTCCAGTCACTTTCAACGTCACATTAAACTTCCCTGGATAAGGAAACTCGTATTGTGGATCAACTCGCCTTGAGGCATTTCCGTCTCCAAAATTCCAAGCATATGACACAATCGTCCCCGTTGCATCAGACGAATCAAAACTCACGAGTAATGGATTATTATTATCAATACTGTACGTAAAATTTGATTTCAAAGGCGTACCACGCACAACAATGTATCGCGTTTCTGTATCTTGTTTTCCATCAGATGTTAGTACCTGTAGTTTCACTGGATACGTCCCAACGGTATCGAACACATAATCTAGCTGTGCATCATAATTAAACGGTTCCTCATCTAATAAATACCACCGATAAGCAATTATCTCTCCTGAATCTGTTTTTGAAGCCGATCCATCTAAACGCACTCTCAATGGTGCAACCCCTGAACTAGGAGTGGCCATAATAACAGCATTTGTCCCAAAGTTTTCCACTAAAACTTTTTCAGTTGTACTAAACTCTCGATCAAGAGAATCGACAATAGTAAGCCTTACGGTATATTCACCCGGAGTTCTATACGTATGACGTGCCACACGAGCAAAATCATCAACCACTCCATCGTTTTCAAAATCCCATCGCCATTCAATAGGGTTTCGAATAGTAGAAGAACGAGCATCAAACTCTATCTCAAAAGGGGCTTTCCCTCGTATAAGTCCGCTTTCTGCGTCTAATGGTGGATCACTCTTTATTGAAACTTGTGTCCCGACTTGACTATCAAGCACTGTAATTGTTTGCATAACTCTATTTTTTTCACCCCTATCATTCTCAACCGTTAAAAACACATCATACTCTCCAGATCGTCGAAACGTCCGTTTAATGGTACGCCCTACAACAGGCTCACTTTCCCCTTCAATAAACCATTCATATCGCACAATATCTCCTACTCGAGAAAACGACAAAGCTCCATCAAAAGTCACCGCAAAAGGCATCATTCCTTCAAACCCGTTATCTGAATTTATCTTCGCAATTAAGTCTTGCGTTGAATTTCCAACGACAATATCAAGCGTCGCTTCATCTATATCTTGAGTCGTCCCTGTTACTCTCAACCGGACTGTATAGTTTCCAACCGATTCGAACCGTTTTTGTACTACTGATAATTGATCACCACTTAACTCAAAATCGCCATCATTATCTAAATCCCATTCATACAAAATAATTTCTCCATCTGGATCTCGCGACCCATTAGCAGAAAACTGAACATCCAATGGCACCGGCCCTGATTCTTGATCGGCAGTGATATTCGCACGCACCGACTCATTAGAAATAATCACTTCTCTTACCAGCTCCATTCTTTTTTCTTCTCGTGTTTGTGGAACAACATATTCAATGCTCACCGTCACAGGATATCGTCCATTATTCTTTCCTTTATCTAGAAATCTATAAGTGACCTTATCCCCCGTTGCATCTATCTTTCCGTCGTTATCAAAATCCCAACTGATTTGCTGAATTACATCACGAGACAAAACCTCATATAATCGTGTTGCAATATCAAACTCTACCAATATTGGAGCAGTCAATCCAATAGTGTTTTGTGGTATTGTTTGCACCATATGATTTTCAATCCCAAATGTGTCTACTTTTACATTTGTTATCAAAATACGAAACAATACCCATAGTCCAACAACAGAAACAAAAATCAAAAAATAAATACTCGTTTGTACTATAAATTTCTGTCTGTCTTCAGAATCTTTTTCAAGCACCACCCATTGAAAAAATCGAATAAGTGTGAGTATTAAAAATATAAGTGATCCTATAGCAAACAATATATCAGTGAGATTCAAAAGTGTCTCTTTCAAGTCTCTCGATTCTATTCCTAAAATCTGAAACAAAGGATTGTCAACATTTCCAGACAATAAAGACCACAAAAGCACCATATAAAACAAGGCAATGATTCCAAGAAACAAAAAGAACGTCCATCTTAAAATACTAGATGTCTGCTCACCTTCTTGATCAAGTATTTTTCCCTTTGTCATCCCATTGTTTTCTTTTTTTTCGGGAGAGTGAGGTGCGTATTCGGTCTCTCTTTGTGAAGACAAAGAATGTTGATTCTCGTTTTCAAGACGAGAGTTCTCAAGATTATTATTCTGATTATCCATATTCTCCATGTGTATATATGTGTGTGTATATTTACTATGACAGTTCTTGTTTTATTTTTCAACTAGAACCGTCGAGAAAAATAGAAAAAGCCTCCACCAAAAAATACGCCTAAAAACAAAAGAATAGATACCCACAATGAAGCACCTGAATCAACCATAGGTCGAGCTTCAAGCTTCTTTTGAACCTCAGGAGCTGATGGACGAAACTGCTCTTCAATAGGGTCTCTTTCAAGAGGAGTAATACGCACAACATCTTGTGTATGAGTGGGTACTATCCTTTGAATTTCTCGTTCTCGTACAGGGTTGTAATTTGGAATAGGACGTTTTTCTTCCGGCATTTGTAAGGCCAATTCTTCTGGCATTTCTAATCCCATCGTAGACCATTCAAGCACCTTAAAATACTCAATTTCAGAATCCACTCGCCCTGTTTTATTATGAATACTCACCATAAACCGATGATTCCCTGAAACCGTTGGACGATGAATTTGATAGTTTCGAGCGTCTTTATACCTCGTCACCTCTCCATCAGGAGCAAAAACAGTCCAATCAAACTTATAAAACTGATGATTATTTTCAAATCCTAACACCCCTAACCGAAAATCAGTCATCACCAGTCCCCTATCTAATGGTTCTGCACGAGGTCTATAAAAAGCACTCGGAATCTCATGCATTTGAGCGTTTACATCCTCTATTGTTCTTTTTTGGATATGAAACCCCGAAAGTGTTGATAACACATCTTCCAATACATCAGCCCCTACACCCGCATTTCTTAATATTTCACGCATCTGCTCTCTTGTGTAATCACCTGACATTAAACGATTCATAATATCACTATCCAAACCAAGTCCTCCTAAATAATCAATCATATCGTCTGCTAAATCACCTAAAGAATCTAATACACTCGCTCCCTCAACTACGACTGTGTAGGTATCGGTTGCCACTTTATCTCCATCACGCACCGTAACAGTAATATCTTTTGACCCACCCGATTCAAACCGATGGGTAAATCGATCACTTTTTCGAAACTCTTCGTTACTTCCCTCAATAGACCATTCATAATCACGTCCATTAAATGAATCTTGTGGTCCTTTTTGAGCTTTTGCTTGCAGTTGAATAGAGTCTCCTATCTCAATTCTGTTAGATGGACTCAGTAAATGAATTTCAACGTGTAAAGGATCGGTATCTCCTAAATCTTCATCTGAAAACTCAGGAATAGAAAAAAGTGTCGTTGATTCAAGCAATGTCACCCCTCCATCATTGTCTTCAACTTGTACTTCAAAATGTAAATCTTTTTTTCCAATAAACGATTCTAGATTAAAAAAAGCTCGAGGGCTGGTCAGAATTTTTGTATCAAGTGTTCGATTTTTCTCTTTTAAATAAAACGTATATTGTTGTATATAACCTCCATCCAAATCGTCAACACCTTCGAGTTCTACCAGAAAATTTTTTACCGTCTCAAGAGTAACTAATGGTTCATGAGCAATATGTAGGTCATCAACTTGCAAATTAATAACACTCGCGGTTAAAGCATCCCGCCATTCAACTTTTTTTTTTAGAGGATCAAGTCGTAATCGAGCCCCAATGATTCCTGGTTCTTTGTTTTTAATTCGAATCACAAACACCATCGTATCTCGAATATTTTGGTTTACACTATCACTTACACGAAGCTCAATTCGGTACGTTTTTACTTCTGTCAATAAAGCCGGAATCGCGCTCGCTCCTCCTGTTACAATAGCCCCATCAACAACCCATGTTTCATCAATTTCAGCGTCAGCGCCTGTTTGCCCTTTTCGATCATAAGAACGAGAAAGAAACTCAAGTCCTTGCGGATACCCATCGGTACCTCTCTCAAGCTCAATACCCGAAAGCACAACTTGTCCATCATGTACTACTTCCATAATCGCCAAAACACTTCCACGAATCAGACGAGGGTCAACCCCCGCATCTTCTAAAACATCTTCAACCTCTTCTTCTGTTTGTGCAGCTCGTATTTTTTCAAGAATAGATTCTATCTCTTGGTCAGAAAACCCTAGATTTTCAAGCATAGCTCGCAACTCATCTTCTGTCATATCATGTACTGATTTCTGAATCACATGGACTGTTTTTGTCACTGGATCTGATAATGTTCCCGCTCCTCGTGCACGCAGCGTTATGTCATAATGACCGGCTTCTGAAAACACTAATGATACTTGCCGAGAATCAACATTTCCACTTTGCACTTTTGCTCCCGATGGAATAGTCCATTCAAAAGATGTCGCATTCGCCGATTCTGCCTCAAACTGATAAGCTTCAAATGTACGGAGCACTCCCTGAGGAATCGAGAAATCAACACCAAATACTTTCACTCCTCGGACGGTTGTTTCCGCTGTCTCTGACACAAATTCAACACCATTCACCCTTTCGCTCACCGTTAAAGTCACCAGTTTATCCCCATCCGAAGAAAACTCATGTACGAAAATAGGATTTGTCCCTGAATGTTCTTCTCCATCAAAATTCCATGTATAAGTAAGCCCATTAGCAAGTCCCTTTCGGTTTCGACTTGCTCGTGCATCAAACCGATACTCTCCAGGTTTCTGATTATTATTCGTAGAACTATACGAGAAACTTGCAAATGGCACAACCCCTAACACTTCAATAGTAGACCCTGCGGTGTGTGTTAACCCGATAGTAGAGGTAACTGTTAGTGAAATCTTATAGGATCCAGCCGCATCAAACTGAACATCAATACGATCGCCTTCCCTATCCTCAAAACACGCTCCATCTCCCGAAACAACCTCACATGTCCACATATATTCACTAATTTCTCCCACTACCGATTGAGAAGCCGTTCCATTAAGCGTAATACGGTCTCCCACCAAAGGACTCAGTTTTGAAAGCGTTGCCCGAGCACGAACCCCTCCCACAACTACTTTTTTAGCACCTTTTAAAATAGCGTCTTCCGTAATAGCCACCACATTTACGGTGTATAAGTTTTCAGTACCATACACATGCGTTACAGGATTTTGACCTCTTGAACGAGCAATATCACCAAAATCCCACAAAATATCGCTATAAGGTCCCCCTGCAAAATTCCACTCAATACCATTTTTTGCATCTTCCAATGAAATTGCATAACCAGAATCACCAACTTCAATAAGTCCGTCGGCAGTAGCCGTTATCATATTCGAATCAACAGACACAATTGGTTTCCCTGTATTTTCATCAATAATCTCTGACATATCAGCATCATCTTGCGACACAGATCCACCAAGTGGGTCTTGCCCACCTCGAGGAGCTTGCGTAATAAGAGTATTAACTAACGCAAAAGAAAGTAGAATAAGTAAGATTCCAATCGCTGCATAAAGAACTATCTTTTTACCTTTCTCGGCTCCATCGTCTGCTCCTGTTGTAATATACAAAAAACCTCCATAAATAAGCATTATCGTGGCTAAAAGACCAACAAAAGCAAGAAAAAAGTTTGTCACCCTCAAAAGATACTGACGAATAGAAGTATTGGTCGCAATTGAAGAATCAAACGAACCCTTATATTCCGCCACCGAAAATCGCCCCTGTGGCACAGGTCCTTCCCCAAACAAATCATCTCGTATATTCTTAAACGCTTGTTCAGCAACTCCTCCAACGGTATTGTTCATAATTTTAGTGAGTGCATCAGCCTGAGCCGAAACACTCCCCGCACCTATCCCTCCTACAAAGAGGAATAAAAAACACATCAATCGCAAAGTTAGTTTTTTCATGTCAAATGGTCTTCAAAAGAAATTTCATCACCACCACCCACGCGTGGTTCATGAATAATTGTATTTACAATCGCATACGATGCTAAAATAAGCAAGATTCCCAGCACCGCATAAAGTACTATTTTTTTCGCTTTTTCGGCTCCATCTTCAGCTCCTGTTGTAATATAGAGAAACCCTGCATAAATAATAACAATAACAGCAATAACCCCCACTAAAATTAAGAAAAAGTTAACCCACCCGATAATCAAAACATTGAGGTCTTTTTCCGTTGACACACCCCTATCAATATTACATCGAATAATACGAGCACCTCTCCTCAACCCCGGACCATCAAATACCGGTTTATTACTCGGATTTAAGACATTCATAATATCATCCAGTCCCATATCGTTTATATCAATATCAGCTAGATTTTGTCCAAACCCACCCAACACGTCAGCACCACCGTCCCATCCAACTAAGTCAGCCCCTTTACCAAGTAAACTAAAAGGCGTTCCCATATTGATCCCTAACCGATCATTGAGCAAATCGAGCATACATTCAGTATCAAGTGTATTGATATCTAAATCTCCTTGCTTAAACACATTATCATACGCTGATTGAGCAGCACGTTCTGCACCATCAGCACCAAATAAATCACCAGTGAGTGTACTGGACGACTGTGAAGCACTTGGGTTAGGTCCTCCACTCCCAGATCCATTCCCGCCTCCATCACCTCCCATTACAGCAGCACCACCGCCAGCTACAGCAGCCCCACCAGAAGTTCCTCCACCTGAATTTCCGCCACCTGTGCCTCCCCCACTCCCGCTGTTATCACCGCTCCCGCCTCCATTATTTGAATCATCATCTTGAGAAGAATCTCCACTTCCTCCATCTTTATTATTTCTTGGATCATCTGAAGGCAAACGAATCTCTAATCCATTTGAAGAAAGAGGAAAATTACCGTTTATTATTGTTTCAGCATCAGCACTATTACGAGCAATTGATACATCATTGGCTGAGACAAGTGTAAATTGATGAAAATCGTCATCTGATATATCAGGAGAATCACCATCTATACTCACCACCAATAACCAGTCTTCTTTTCTTCCATCAGCAAGAGTGATATTTAAATCAGGGAACTCAATCATGTTTCCTTTCACGACACCTCTCTTCGTCCGACGAGAATGCATATTGAGCGTATAGTTCGTAAAATAACTTCTTTGTCCTACATGTTCGAGAGACAGTGAATCAATGTTTACATATCCATTGGCGTGTCCTTGTGAAAAAAGCGAAATACGAAATACTTCCGCAGGAGTCGTGTTTGACTTGGCATACATAGCTTTCATGGGACGTCCTACTATACTTATATCAAGTGTTGGGTTTGTTTGTTGTGCAAAAACAACACCAACACTTCCCATAAACACTATTATCATCAATAAAAATCCACGCAGACTTTTTTGCACCGAAAACAAACCATAAGCTCGTTTTTTCACAGAGGAAATGAATGCATTGATTTGTTTTTTCATACGTATACACATTGTATCTATTTTTAAACGCTTTGTGCAAATTTTTTTCAAAGAGTTTCCTTCTCTTTTATTTTCTTTTCTGGTGTTAAGAAAACGAATTGTGTCATTTCACGCACTTTTTCTCTTTGTATTGTGTTTTTTTCATCTCCATTTTTGGAGAGCACTTGTTTCATAACTTTCGAAACTGGGATATTCCCACCCTGAATATATACTTCTCGGTTTGCTTTGTGTATCCAATTTTTCACAAATTCTCTCATGATTCGTTGAGAATGAGCTGTTACCGGATGCATATCACTATGTCCCACGATATCTAATTCTTCAACAATAACGCTTAAATCATCATCTGTTAGATATCGATCAACATCCTCAACGCCTCTATTATTTCCACGATTTATAACGGTTAATTCATAATCAAGTATTTCATTATAGACGGCTAAATCATACGCCTCTTGAAGTGTTTCTGTTTTTCGAACTCCTTTTGAGTTTTGATCATAAAGCCCCACATTTCCGTTTCCATCGATAAAAACAGTAAATACAATTTCCCCTCCACCTACGGCATTTTTTCGCAATGGAAAGGCGGCGATACCACCTTTTTCAACATATACTTGTTGTGGCTGTATCGATAAATCATTATTTGATATAAAATGAAGCACTTCTTTTGGTGGTTCTGTGTGATGAGTTTCAAAAACTGATTCAATCGCCGCCATTTGCCCCAATTCATCACTTACATGCATTGGTACATACTCACCCCAAACATCTGATACATCTTTTTCTTTTGATTCTTTTGTTTCCTCTTTTGTTTCTTCTTCTGTCATTGGAAATGCCGACATCATTAAAGGCGGCATCGAAAACTCAGTCGGACTTATAGGTTCATCTGCAATAATAATCCCACTCATCGTCCAAATAATATACTGTTTTGGATAAATTTTATTCGTTTCAAGAACCGTTTTTGGTTTTGGTTCTTGTATCTTTTCACTGCGATACTCAACAGGAAACGCATAATCAAGTTTTTTCCCAAACACATTTTTCACAATACCCGTAAGGGTATCCCCTTCTTGTACCTCATATCCACCAGAAAGTTTATAGTGAAGAGTTTCAGGAGTTTCGCCTTCAGGTAAAGAGAATTTTTGTTTTTCTTGTTCCCTTTCTTTTTCTTCAGGACTTTGAAACACATACGGTGCAAACTCAGGAGATTGTGCCCCCTTATCTACTTGACGCAGTAATTCATTATGCTGGTAAATAAATCGAAAAGAAAAATCCATCGTTTTATTATACCATGTTTTCGTAAGAATAACAAAAAAAAGTCAGCAAAAAGCGCTGCAATCAAACAGCAAAAAAATAGACTTTTCGTTTTTTTCTTGTATAGTGCAGAAAAAATATGGAAGAAAAAGCACTATCAGTTATTAAAGATTTTGAAACATTAAAAACACAGGAATCAAATCCTGATATTTACAATGACAGAGAAGCTTTTAAACGTCTTGGACAGCAAAAAAAAGGACTTGAAAATACGTATGAAATTGCGAAGAAATATATTCAACTTATTCATACAAAAGCCGAAAACGAAAAACTCATTCAAACCGAAACTGATCCCGAATTTGTTGCTATGGCAAAAGAAGAACTCGAAGAAGTAAAAAAAGAAATTCCATACATCGAAGAAGATTTAAAGCGAGCGCTTATCCCAAAAGACCCACATGATGATAATAATTGTATTATAGAAGTTCGTGCAGGAGTTGGGGGGGATGAAGCGAGTTTATTTGCAGAAGAAATTATGAGAATGCTTCTTCGGTTTGCAGAAAAGAATGATTTTTCATCCGAACTTTTATCTCAGTCTCCAAACGAAAATGGAGGACTAAAAGAATCTATTTGCAAAATAAACGGATTTGGCGCCTATGCACAATTCAAGTTTGAAAGTGGTGTACATCGAGTGCAACGTATTCCATCCACTGAATCTCAAGGAAGAGTTCATACTTCCGCTGTTTCCGTCGTTGTGATGCCAGAAATAGAAGAAAAACAATTTGAAATAAATCACAACGATGTCCGTATTGATGTATTTCGGTCATCTGGAAGTGGAGGACAATCAGTCAACACAACTGATTCTGCCGTTCGACTCACCCATATTCCAAGTGGCATTATTGTAACCTGTCAGGATGAAAAATCTCAACTGAAAAACAAACACAAAGCTTTTAATGTCTTACGAGCTCGACTCTTTGCTATCGAAGAAGAAAAAAAACAAACAGAACTCGGAGAAAAAAGACTCGCTTCTATTGGGAGTGGTGACCGATCTGACAAAATTAGAACCTATAATTTCCCACAAGACCGTGTCACTGATCATCGTATTGGGCAAAACTTCTCAAACCTTCCCAGTATTATGGATGGGAATATTGATAAAATTGTGGAAAGCTTAGCGCTTGAAGAACAAAAAAATCTACTCGACACTTATTAAATATTTTCTGCTATATTTATGAAATTATTAAAAACCATTGTCTTTGCATTTTTGTGCATATTTACACTCACTGGATGTAGTAATGCTTTTACGCTTGGCGAATCGTTTTTTACTTTTATTCATCAAGGAGAACTCAAAAAAGCATTCAATATGACTTCACCAGAGTTTCGCAAATCCACTACATTTGAAGGATTTCAATACACCATCACACAACATAAACTTCAAAATATTCGAAGGATTGAATGGAATGAAGCTCATTTTGAAAACGAAACGGGGAACATAACCGCCACGCTTCATTTTCAAAACGAAACGGCGATAAATACGGCATTGCAGTTCATTAAAACGGCTGACCAATGGAAAATCATTGCCATCACCTTTTCTGATCCGTTTTTTTCAAATGATATTCAATTACCAGAACAGACTGAATATGAAGACCTTATTCGCACGACACTCAACCGATTTTTCAACGATGTACTCCAAAAAGATTTTTCACCAAGTTACAACTCACTCGCTCAACACTGGAAAAACAAACTTACCCTTCAAGAATTTCATAACGCTTTTGAAAACTATATTCTCTTGGAAGACAGCAAAAAGAATTTCGAATATATCAAAACAGCTCCTATCACACTCATAAACCCACCAAAAATAGCACAAAGCAATGAAGGATTACATATACTTATCCTTGAAGGATCAATAGACACTAAAACACAAAAAGCTATATTCAGCCTTCAATATATCTATGAAGATGAGTTATGGAGACTTGTGGGCATATCACTCCAAACACAGTAAAGAATACAAAATAAGTATTGACAAATGACAAAATAGTATTTATTCATACTTATGTTTTTTATAGAAATTCATTTTCTTTAGAAAATCGTTCTTTGACAGAAAAATTATTATTCATTTAACAAAGGAGACGAGTATGAAGACTCGCATATTTTCGTATATGAGTGTAACACTCATAATACTTTTCATAGTTTCATGTTCTCAATTTGAGATATCTGAAGCACTGCGTCGTGGCGTCAGGTTTTCAAACACAGAAATGTGTTACAGTAAACATAAACGCACGATTGATATAGAATTCTCTTTTCCATATCAACTCCATGAAAATAAATCATTTCGAAAATCGAAATGGCTTCTCTTTTCTCGAGAATTCGAGAGTATAGCAGAAGTAAAACAATACATTATTGATAATTTTGCAGAAGATGCAGATATTTCATTCGTATTTCATACGGATAAAGTAAAAGTCGAACAAACTACTTTTCAATCGGTTTCTCTCAATTATCAAAAAACTGAGAAAAACTTTGCACATCAGGTGAGAAGTACTCAAGACGATGAACCATGGCTTTTTTCCGTTCCATTCACCGTTCCTGATGAAATACTCTCATCGCAATCCACGGTATACGGCAGTATTATGATTAAACACAATAAAATCGATGAATATGTTTTCTCGAATCCTATTGAGATAACCTATGAATCTTGTTGTGGCAAAACTGAAACACAATGTCCTCCTGGATATAAATTCAGTGAAAATAATTGTGATTGTGTAAAAATAGAGGTTCCAAAAACACAAGAATTCGAACCTCCAACTGAAATTCAGTTTAAACCAATCATACAGTTTCCATTGATAGCCAACGGAACTTTTGTTCCTGGATCCCCTGTCAAAATAGAAATCATAATTGATGGGAAAGCCGTTGATGCTTGGCTCTATCCGACTGATTGGGACATCAGTAAATACAAATCTCAGCACAAGGGAAAACTCAACAACATATTCCAAAAAGGACAGTTTTTCTTCCCACTTTGTAAATGGACACTTGATGATTTAGTGGATCTTCATTCTGATTTTTATAAACAGACATGGACTCCCCTTATAAGTGAAATATACAAAGACCTGGAAAAACTTGAAGACACTAAAAACCATTTTGCACTCCTCATACAGGGCTCTGCGGATGGAGGAACAAACTGCAAAGGAATAAGTGAGATGGACCAGATGGAACGAAATATATACGATATGCGTCCTTTTTGTTTTTATCGTGAAAATTTTCAATCACAGTTGACTGTTAAAGGTCAACCCCGTTATTCCAACCCTGTCCAAAACGATAATTTACCGAATCTACGGGCATCATTTATTAAATGGGCAATGCAACGTAGTATTGTGGGAGACTCTCATATTGGTATAATCGACGGACTTGTCATTCCGGGATTAAACCCAAAAGACAGGAAAGTTGTGACCTATATCTTACAAACTCCTATCAATATCAGTGACCAATATGGTCTTTATTTTCAATAATTTTTCTCTATACCCCTCTTTTATAAAGAGGGGTTTTTTTAATTCCACACAAATACATTATTTTTATAATCAAGCGTAATATGACTTGATATTGTTTTCATTAATATCTTTTCTGCTAAAGGATTTAAAATTTCTTGTTCCAAAACTCTTCGCAAAGGTCGAGCTCCAAAAACTGGATCATATCCTTTTTTTGAAAGTTCCTTATGAGCTGTTTTCGTAAGAGTCAGTTTTATATCGTGATCGAGAAGCCTGTGTTGAATTTCTTTTAACTGGATATCAAGAACTTTATCCATCATTTCTTCACTGAGTGGATGGAAAGCAAGTATATCATCAAGTCGATTCAAAAACTCTGGACGAAAAAACTGACTTAATTCTTTTAAAAGCGTTGTTTTTTCTGGTACCTTTCCATCTGCAAACACATGACTCGCCAGATTTGAGGTGAGAAGAATGATTGTGTTTTTAAAGTTTACTTTTCGTCCTTTTGCATCAGTGAGATGACCTTCATCGAGAATTTGTAAAAACAAATGAAATACATCTCTGTGGGCTTTTTCAACTTCATCAAAAAGAACTACACTATAAGGTCGACGTCTCACTTTCCCAGTTAATTGCCCTTCTTCTTCATATCCAACATATCCGGGAGGCGAACCGATAAATTTTGAAACTGAATGGGATTCCATGTATTCAGACATATCAAACCGAATTAAAGCTTCTTCAGTATCAAATAAGTTTTCTGCTAATGCTTTCGCCAATTCTGTTTTCCCAACACCTGTCGGTCCCAAAAAGAGAAATGAAGCAATCGGACGTTTACCAGAACTCAAACCGGCATGTGATCTACGAATAGCATTTGAAACCGAACGAACGGCTTCTTCTTGTCCAATCACTCTTTTTTGTAAATGAGACTCAAGATGTAATAATCGATTAGAATCACTTTCTGTTAATTTTTGAGCGGGAATTCCTGTCCAACGAGCGATAATTTCAGCAATATCGTATTCTGTAATCTCTTCTCGTAATAAAGCATTCTCTGTTTCTCTTTTTTCCAATAACTGTATTTCGTTTTGAATTCGAGGTATATCGCCATGTCGAATCTCAGCAACAGTTTGATAATCGGACACCTTTTCGGCTTTTTCGGCTAACCTATATTTTTCATCAAGCTGTTCTTTTAGTTGAGAGATAGTTCGTACATTTTTTTTCTCAGACTCCCATTGTGACTGAATATTTTTTAATTCTTCTGTTTGTATCTTCAGTTCCTGTTCTATATCATCAAGACGTTTTTTCTTTTTTCCTTCTTTCTGAAGGGCTGCTTTTTCTATTTGCAGTGTTAAAATCTTTTTTTTCAAAACCGAAACCGATTCTGGTTCTGATTCAATCTGAAGTTTTAAGCGACTCATAGCCTCATCAATCAAATCAATAGCCTTATCTGGTAATTTTCTATCGGTTAAGTATCGAACCGATAAATTCACCGAAGCAATTAAAGCATCATCAGTAATCCGAACTCGATGATGCACTTCATATTTTTCTTTTATTCCACGCACGATAGCAATAGCTTCCTCTAGAGTTGGCTCTTCTACTAAAATCGGTTGAAATCGTCGTTCAAGTGCCGCATCTTTTTCAATATATTTTCTATACTCATTCATTGTTGTTGCTCCAACACAATGAAGGAGACCTCGAGCAAGCGCTGGTTTTAAAATATTACTGGCATCCATTGATCCTTCAGAAGCTCCTGCCCCAACAATAGTATGAATCTCGTCTATAAAGAGGATAATTCTCCCTTCTGACTTTTCGATATGTTTTACAACATTTTTTAATCGATCTTCAAATTCACCTCTATATTTCGCTCCCGCAACTAATGATGCCATATCAAGCATCAATACTTTCTTATTTTGCAAAGATTCTGGTACTTGTTTCTTAAAAATTTGAAAAGCCAATCCTTCAACAATGGCTGTTTTTCCAACTCCGGGATCTCCCACAAGAACTGGATTATTTTTTGTTCTTCGTGAAAGAATTTGAATTGTTCTCCGAATTTCTTCATCTCGACCGATAATAGGATCAATCTTTCCACGCTCTGCCATATCAGTAAAATCCACACAATACTTTTCAAGTGCTTGAAATTTTTCGTGACCATCCATTGAATCTACTTTCTCACCACCACGCAAATCAAGAATAGATTGCAACACCAATTCATGAGTAAATCCATGAGAAACTAAGAGTTCTTTAGCCGTTGAACGCCCCTTATACACAGATAATAAAATATGTTCAACTGAAACAAATTCGTCGCCCATTTTCTTGCGTTGATTTTCAGATTCTCGAATTACAAAATCACAATCACGACTCGGCATTCTTTGAACTGTATCTGTTTGAGGCAAATGAGATATTTTGTCTCGAATATCATTCTTTAACGATTCCATATTTCCTCCAGTGTTTCGCAAAGCTCTCATAAGAAAATCTCCTCCTTCTTCTAATACCCCAAGAAGAATATGGTCAACCTCTAAAGATGAAGACTTGTATTCGTGCGCACTATTTTGTGCGTACGCAATCACCTTCGATGCCGATTCTGTCCATTTTTCAAAATTCATAATACAAAGAATTATTAGCACTCTCAATATAAGACTGCTAAGTAAAAAGTCAAGCAAAAAAACAACCTGTATTCCATGAGAATACAGGCTATAGGGTAAAATGTTTAGTTACGACCATTCATCATACGTCTATGATAATACGTATTATGCTTATAGGGCTTCCCAATAAATTGTTTCGGTTGAAAAATTCCGAGATTCACCATTGGTTTTAGAGGAACCAATGTGTGATGCATACCTAAAATTGGAGAGTACTTGACGACAATGCATTTTTGCGACTGCATAACGCCTCCTTATTTATTTAAGTGTAAAAAAACAATATGATAACAATTTAAATATTTTTGAAATTCTGTCAAAAAAAACTTGACATGCTTTAAATATTTACAATAATGGTTTCGAAAACAAAAGAAAGTTGATGATATATTTTTCATATCGTCGACTTTTTTTCATACCTCTTTTTTATATTTTCATATTTTCCACTTCTCATGCAAAGTCGACTCCAAGCCGCTATTAATCAGCTCTGTGCTGAAAAAAACCTCAATCGCGATGTTATCATTGAGGCTATCGAAAATGCTATTGCAATTGCCTATAAAAAAGATTTTGGAAGTCCAAATTTACAAGTAAAGGTTGTCCTTGGAGATGATATTAGTGATATGAAAATATTTGAAATACGAACCGTTGTTCAGAAAGTAAACGATTACGAACAAGAAATTACAGAAAAAGAAGCAAAGCTTATTCGTCCAGACGCCTCTATTGGAGACTCTATATTTATGCCCGTTCCACCACATGAACAATTTGGGCGTATATCTGCACAAACAGCAAAACATATTATCAATCAAAAAATACAAGAATCTGAACGCGACATGCTCTTCAAGAAATTCAAAGACAAAGAAGGAACGTTGCTCAACGCACGCGTTCAAAAAGTTGATCGAGATGCTGTACTGTTAGAGATTGATGGCGTTTCAACACTTCTTCCAAAATCACAACAAATTCCAAATGAACGATATTTCACAGGACAACGAATTAAAGTGTATCTTGAACGAGTAGAATCAACAACGAAAGGTCCTCAACTCAAAATAACAAGATCCTCACACAATTTCATAAAAGCTCTTTTTGAACAAGAAATTCCTGAAATGAGAGAGGATATTGTTTTTATTGAGAAAATGACACGAGAACCAGGAGTTCGGTGCAAAATAGCGGTTAATTCATATGACAATTCTGTAGATCCAGTGGGGGCATTTGTCGGACAACGAGGATCTCGAATCAATACTGTTATGGAAGAAGTAGGCGATGAACGACTTGACGTGATTCAATATTACGAAGATAAAAAGAAACTTCTTATCGCAGCCCTTGCCCCATCAAAAATAGCGAAAGTAGAGTTTAAAAAAGGAGACCGGAATGAAGAGAGAGTTCAGATATTCGTACGCGAAGAAGATCGGGCTCTGACCATTGGACGAGGAGGGCAAAATGTACGACTTGCCGGAAACCTCATAGATCTCCCTGTAGACGTTATTACCTACGACGGTCCAATTGAAGAAGAAACAGAAAAAGCACCTCAACAAAAACAAATCAAAGAAGTTTCGGAAAAAGTAACAATTGATTCCCTTGAAGGTGTAGAAACAGAAGTTATTAGCCTTTTGAAAGAAATGGGGCTTTCTCAAATCAAACAATTTGAAGGACTCAAAGCGGCAGAACTTGCAGAAATTGGTATTACCATTGAACAAGCAGAAGCGGTTATGAAAGCCGTTGAAAAATATCTACGACGATAAGTATGCCTATGATCGCACAGGAACAACAAACACTGTATCAACTGGTTTGTCATGCGGTTCAGAAGGAATTGTTTTGACATACGCAAAATCTGGAATAACCGCAATAGTATGTACATCGTGCTTTTGTAAAAAACGATCATAGTATCCTGCTCCTTTTCCGATTCTATTCTTCTGATAATCAATAGCGACAGCAGGAATAATAAGCACATCATTCTTCTGGGAAGGAACGATGTGTTTTTCTTTTTTGGGAGGCTCCAATATACCGAATTTTCCGGGTTTTAAATCTTCAAAAAGAGCTGGATAAAAACACATATCATCATTCTCAATACGCGGGAAATAATAATTCTTTTCTTTGAATTTTGAACACAATTTTTGAACAAAATTTATTTCATCTCGACGGGGAGCATACACAAAAACTCTTTTTGCAGATAAAAAATACTCGTTCGATTCAAAAAAAGCAATAGCTCGTTTTCCCATATCAAAACGATCGAAATCATTTATAGATTCCCATGTTTTTCGCAAAACATCTCTTAAAAAATATTTTCGAGCCCATATAATATCTTGTCGCATTTGTTTGAGAAGGTGATCAATACTATCAAAATGTTGAGTATTACGTTTCTTTTTTTGTACACGAATAGAAACTTCACAATCCACAATAGGTTCACGAAAATCGAGTATATGAAGCTCTACTGTATTCTTATTATGAAAAACTGATTCTTTTGGAACATACATAAGCGCATTTTTAGATTCAGAAAAATCCAAAAGATCTACGAGCACAAAATAAAGCCCTTCTTTTACTTGTTGTGCACCTTTTTGCAACACAACATTCGTAATTAAAATATCATCAAATGATTTTCCAAACGAAAACCCATGAATAACAATACCTTTGAGTGTCGATTCTATTTTTTCCATGCAAACACTCTCTTTGTATATCTTTTTTCTACAATACTCAAATATTTTTAAAAAATAAACAATATTTGACAGACTGTTTTCAAAAAGAGACAATGAAGGGGATTCATATTTTCTTTCTTCATGAAACAGTTTTTCTCACGTCTTTGTCTTTTCTCACTTCTCCTCTTTGCTATCCCTGTTTTTGCACAAACAAGCAGTGTTTATGTCGACTGGATTAATGGAAGCCTCCCAACGCCACCTTCTACCATGGATCTAGATGATCCTAAAAAAGATGGTGATATATATCAAGCAAGTGAATTTAATGCGCTTGTAAAAACTCTTTATGAAATGAGTAATGATGATGGAAATGTAGGACTTGGAACAAAATCACCTACTCATAGAATTGATGTTGCTGGACAAGCTCGAGTACGCTCACTCACCACAAGCCCAGTTTGTGCTGACGCACAAGGAGTACTCCAAGATTGTGATCAAATGCTTTCGTGTCAAAACGGAGAGATACTCAAATGGAATGGGTCATCATGGAGCTGTGATTCTGATTTAACAGGGAGTGGAAGTGGAAGTCTGCCGAATTGTAATACACAAAATCAAATCTTAAAATGGAACGGATCGGCTTGGACGTGTGCTGCCGATAATGCTCTTGATGAAGCAACTCTCAACGGAACAACTCTACGACTCACCCTCAAAGACGGAACCGTTGTAAATATAGACCTTTCCTCTCTTTCTGGAGATGGACTTTGGACAGAACTCCCAAGTGGAAATATGTACAATACAAGTCAACGAGCTGTCGGGATTGGAACAACAGCGCCTCTTCATCAGCTTCATGTTGGTGGTGTTGGTGATGCATATATACACAAAAGTCTTGCTATTGGACCATTCAGTCAAGCAGCAGGAGAAAGATCACTCGCTACAGGAGGAGGAGAAGCAACTGGATTTTATTCTGTAGCACATGGTCCGGGATCAAAATCTATTGGAGAAAAATCGTTTGCACAAGGAGAAAACTCAGAAGCAAGGGAAATGAATTCTGTAGCGATTGGCGAAGGAACAAAAGCTATCGGGAAGAATTCTTTCGTCTTAGGGCGAGGAGGATTAAATAACAAGCAAGATTCTATCTTACTCTCTACAGCGGCAAGCCCACAAGGAAAACCAAATGAACGAAAGGATTTCTTTATTGCTCCTAATGGATATGTAGGCATTGGAAACGACAACCCATCAGGAGATCTAACTGTGGGAGCCTCTCACCTAGAAGGTGATATTATTGCTTATGGATATGTGCCAGAAGTAGCAATTGTTCATTCTGGAAAAACACAAAACGGAGCCCCTATTCAAAACGGAAACGCAACCGTTCAGTTTTCGAACCTTGGTGTTGGCAACGAAGCGAGTTGGGATATTGGGCTTTGGGGAGACGATAGAAGTTTCCGATTTAGTAGTCATTGGGATTTGCGATATAATCCGGTAATGATACTCACTCGGTACACTGATGGAGGCGTGTTGAGTGGTCGACTCGGGCTCGGAACACTTTCACCAACACATAAAATTGATGTCAATGGATATGCTCGTATTCGACATATGAATCGTGTTCATTCTCCGCTGGTCGTCGCAAAACCATATGCTTCCGGCGAAACAGGCGGAGTGCTTCATAAGCTCCCAATGCCTTCAACTGGTAAAGGAGGATATGTTTGTGTTGATCGAAATGGAAATGCATATGTACACCCAACAGAATGCGATCCTGACTATGTAATTCCAAATACAAATATAGATATTGATTTCGACAACCCAAATGAAGATATTGATTTCATAAATGATCAATTTCTCAATACGGCTCCGTTTAATATAAATCAATAGTTTTCAGCAAAAAGTATAAAAAAAATAATGCCCTGGGCATTATTTTTTTTATACATCACTCTCTAACTCTTTTCGAGAACGAATAATTTGTATGTGCTCAATGACAACATATCGTTCTTTTACGCATTCAAGAATATGATGTATTTTAAGATATAAGGCTGAAGCTGATACTGAATCTGGAGTCTGGATATAAAGTGTTTTTTCTTCTATTTTTTTCGGAATCCATGTTTCTTTATACTGTGGATAATGAGTTTCTATTATATGACGCGTATATTGACACACTCCCCCAGCAAATGCTTGTTTTTCAATCCCATATTTTTTTGTCACACAAGAGAGAAGTGAATGCAAGGGTTTAAAACTCATTACCTTTTCTATAGCATAAGAATGATAAAGTGTAAAAAAAATTGACACATCTTTTAAAAAATTTAATTATGTATTTGTTCTTTTTTTCAATCTCATTCACTCTCAAAAAAGGAGTTTCATAATGAAACAACTATTTCTCTTCTTCGGAAGAACGCTTTGGTATATCCTTGCTTTTATATCCATTATTATCGCTGTTTTTATGGTTTTATGGATAATAGCTTTTGCAACATGGATTCTCGTTCTTATCTTTATAGGGTATGAATGGCTTCATATTGATTTACAATCACTATGGAAACAATTCTCTCAAAAAATAATGAATAAATAAAAGAAACGCACTCTGTACGAAAATAGAATTATTTTCGTACTTTTTTTATGCTATAAAGAAAAGCAGAAAAAAACCAAGGAATAAGCAGTAAATACCACTCCATATCCAATAACGATGAAGTGTCTTCATCATCCCCCAAATAATAAGCCAAGATGAAATTGCGGAAATAAGAAAACTCAATCCAATCCATATATTCATTTCTAATCGAATATCAGACCAAGAAAAAATTAAGGCCCCTAATATAGTTGGAATAGCTAATAAAAAAGAAATACGTGCCGACGCTTCTTTCCGCATTCCTAATAGCAAGAGGAAAGCAATCGTTATCCCTGATCGGGATATACCTGGAAAAACAGCTAGTCCTTGTACAATACCAAGATAAAAAGCATGAGACCATCCTAATTCAGATAATGGGGATGTTTTATGGTTATAGAAAGAAGAAAAAAACACAAACCCCGCAGTACACAAAAGCGTCCATGCAACCAGCTGAATACTGAACAAAGAATCAAAGAAGGGTTCTAAAAAAAGAGCAACTGGAACCGTGCAAATCGTTGAAAACACTAATTTCCAGCCAAATGAATCTTTTTTTATCTCCTTAATTGAACACATTTTTTGAACTATAGAGAAAATATCTCTCCAAAAATAAATACAGACCGCAAGCAAACTCGCCCCATGCAAAAAAACCATAAAAGAAATACTCGGTTCTTGATCAAAAAGAGATTGTAATAAAAACAAGTGACCACTCGAAGAAACAGGAAGAAATTCTGTAATGCCTTGAATAAATCCTAAAAACAGAGATGAAAAAAGAGATTCCATAATGAATTATGATGATATATTAGGTTGTACTCGTTTGTGAAGATAGGCATCTATAAAGCCATCGATTTCTCCATCAAATACTTTTTCTGGATTATTATGTTCTATATCAGTTCGATGATCCTTTACGAGTTTATACGGATGAAGTGTATAGGTTCTTATTTGTGATCCAAAAGAGTTTTCCCCTACATCACCTCGCAAAATTCTTCTTTTTTGTTCTTTTTCCTCTAATGCTCTTTGGGCTAACTTGGCTCTTAATACTTTCAATGCTGATTCTTTGTTTTGTAATTGTGATTTCTCGTTCTGACACGTCACAACAATATTGAGTGGCAAATAAGTAATACGAACTGCAGAGTCAGTTGTATTTACCGATTGTCCACCACTTCCTGATGATCGAAATACATCAATACGCAAATCACTATCCTCAATGATAATTTCTTCTTCATCAATCTCTGGCAACACTTCTATACGTGCAAACGATGTTTGTCTTAAACTTTTTGCATTAAATGGTGATAATCGAATAAGACGATGTACCCCTTGTTCACACGAAAGTTTTCCATATGCATACTCCCCTTTTACCTCTATAGTAGCTGATTTCAATCCATCATCTGACCAAGATTCATCTAAAATATGAATATGCCATCCTTGTTCTTCTGCATATCGAGTATAGAGCCGAAAAAGCATTCCACAAAAATCTTCAGCATCTTGACCACCTGTTCCAACATAAAATGACAGAAGCGCATTTCCTGCATCATACACGCCTGATAAAAGAAGCTCACCTTCTCCCTTTTCAAAACGACTCATAAGCGCCTCTAACTCTAAAGAAAAAAAACTCATTTCTGACTCATCCGCCAGAAGAATCATATCCCCTAAATCTTTTATATCCTGTTCTATTGATTGCCATAAAGACACGAAACGATTCAAACGTGCACGTTCTTGTACTATTTTTTGTGCTTTTGATGACTGATTCCAAAAATCTTCTTTCTGTATTTGTTGATCATATGATTTTAATAATTGCTGTTTTTCTTCAAAGGCTAAATCTGGCTTCAATTGAGAAAACCGATCGTGTAAAACATTCCATTGCCCCAGTATATCACTTTTCGTCATAATACCATAACTCTACCTATTATGAGGGAATACTCAAGTCATTTACAAAAACATGCTTCGTAAAAAAACACTCCGTTGAAAAACAACGAAGTGTGTATACTATTTTTGTTCAAAAGAAGAATTATTTTCGAAACTTGTTTCGAATAAAAGCAGGGGTATCTAAATCGTTTCCAGAAGATTTCTTCTCTTCCATACCTCCACCAAAAGCCTGTCTCATTAATGTTGAATGACCTGGTTTTTTACTTTCTGTTTCTGAAAATCCAGTGGCGACAACTGTAATTTTCATTTCTCCTTCATAATTATCATTAATAACCGCTCCAAAAATAACATTTGCTTCAGGATCTGCTGCTTCCGTGATGAGTTTTGCAGCTTCATCAAGTTCATACATTGATAAGTCATGCCCCCCCGTAATATTAAATAAAATTCCTTTTGCTCCTTTAATAGATTGATCTAAAAGCGGAGATTCAATGGCTGCTTTTGCGGCTTCTTTTGCTCGATCTTCACCAGCGCCATATCCAATTCCCATAAGAGCCGTTCCAGCATCTTTCATAATGGCTCGAATATCAGCAAAATCTACATTTACAAGTCCATGAAGCGTTATAAGATCAGCTAAACCCTGTACTCCTTGTCGTAAAACCTCATCAACAACTGAAAATGCATCATTAAGTGGCGTTTTTCGATCAATAATTGAAAGAATTCTATCATTTGGAATCATAATAAGTGTATCAACATGCTTTTTCATTTGTTCATATCCTTCTAATGCCTTTTTCATTCGTTGCGGTCCTTCAAAAGAAAATGGTTTTGTTACCACACCAATAGTCAAAGCTCCTAGTTCTCGTGAAATTTGAGCAATAACTGGTGCTGCTCCTGTCCCGGTTCCACCTCCTAACCCACAAGTCACAAACACCATATCCGATCCTTTTAAGATAGATTTTAATTCTTCCATTGATTCCTCTGCGGCTGTTTTTCCTAAATCAGGATTTGCCCCCGCCCCAAGTCCACGAGTTGTATCTTTTCCAATATGTATTTTTTCCTCTGCTTTATTATGATACAAAGCTTGAGCATCAGTATTTACAGAAATAAATTCAACATTTGAAAAATCTGAATTGACCATTCGGTTAATGGCATTTCCACCACCACCTCCAACACCAATTACTTTTATAATTGCTTGACCGTGAATACTTGGTGTTGAATCTTGTGCTCTTGCCATAGTATCTGCAACTTTTGCATTATTTTGTTTTTCTGATTTTTGTGCTATCATTGCCGATTGAAGTAAGTCTTTTTTCATACTGTAAAATGAAGGTTAAAAAGTAGGTGTAAACAAATCTTGCTTACGGAATAAGTTTTTTAAGAAATCCACCAAATGATGAAAATATATTTTTAAAGTCAAACTGGAAAAATGGAGGCACGGAACCATACCGATGTCCAAAATGAAGTAATCCAATAACACTCATAAAGCTTGGATCATCAATACGATCAATAATACCTTCAATGTTTCGAGGTGATCCAATTTGAACTGGTAATTGTAAACAATCTCGAGCCAAATCCACCATTCCTGGTATTTTCACAGCCCCCCCACAAAGAACTGCTCCCGCTGGGAGCATACCATCACGACCAACTTTATGTAATTCATCACGAATCATCATAAATATTTCATGATAACGAGCTTCAATAATTTTTGAAACTTCTTTCTTTTGGACGGTATGATTATCTATTTTTGAAATCTCTGATAAATCAATATCTTCTCGATCACTGACATCATCAGGAATACATGTTCCATATTCAATTTTTACTCGTTCAGCTGTCTCAATAGATGATCGAAGGCCAATAGCTAAATCGTTCGTCACATGCTCTCCTCCCACAGGAATAACCGCCGAATGAATAATAGACCCCTCTTCATACAAAGCAATGTTCGTTGAACAAGCACCAACTTCTACCAAAAGTACTCCTAATTCTTTTTGTTTTTTATCTAATACAGCTTCAACACAAGCAAGCGAAGAAGGAAGGATTTCTTCAATATCAACGCCCGTTTCATTGAGACACTTTTCTAAATTTCGAATAGACGCATTCATACTTGAAATAATATGCGCTTGTACTTCTAATCGAATTCCCGTCATACCAACTGGATACTTAATACCTTGCTGGGAATCAATACCAAAACTTTTCGGAATAATTCGTAGAATTTCTCTATTCGAAGGAAGCGAAACCGCACGAGCCGCTTCAAGTACTCGGTCGACATCATCTTCTGTAATTTCAGAGTTTGGATTGTTAATAGCAATAACGCCTCTTGAATCAAATGTCTCAATATGTGGACCGGAAAAACCGACAAAAACTCGATGAATATGTTCACCACTCATACGCTCTGCGTCTTCCAAACTGGCGGTAATATTTGATACGGCTTCTTCAATATCAGTAATCATTCCTTTCCGAACTCCGTTAGACGGAGAAATTCCAATACCTATTATATTCACTACGTTTTTTTTATCTTCTACGACACCAACAACGGTTCGTATTTTTGAAGACCCGACATCAAGAGCGACAAATGTTTTTGGATGTGCCATAAGAATTAAACCAGATAATGTTTAGAAAGATGAGAAAAGAATAAAGAATATTAAGCTATTCGTTGTATTTCTTTTCACGTACTCACACGGTAGCAAAGAGATGTGATTTGTGCAACTTTTTTTCGCTCTATAACAAGCTTTGTTCTATTTTTGTGAACGACTTTATAGCTCCATACAAAATAGAAACGTTTTTGAATAAGGAATATTTTTTTTTCAAAAAACAAGAATTGTATTCAAAAAAGAAACAAAAATAAACATTATTATGTATACATATACAATAAAAACAAAACAAATCAATAATTATTTTAAAAAATAAACATACAAAAAACAAAGTCTAAGAAAGAAAAAAACAAAAAAACTGAATACAATATATATTCAATAAAAAAAAGAACACATTTTGTGAACAAAAAGAGCAATAAATTTAAAAAAAACAATGAAAATATAAGAAAAAAATATAAGAAATAATAAAAAAAGTATTCACAAAAAAAGAGAATCAGACACTCAAAAGAAACCTCTATTGATTTTTTTAACCATTCTCTTACTATAAGCATTGTTCTGTACTTTTTTTAATTCCTCTCTTCATTTTCATGAGATCATCCTTTATTGCTCTTTGTATTATTACGCTCACACTCGGACTGACAGCGTGTACACTCACTCCACCAGAAAAGCCAATATCACCTCTCCAAACACTCTCACAAGAAAGCACTATTACTCTTGATGGAGAAATTTATCCGTTTTCGGTTTCTATATCGACACGTGCCACCCACAGACTCGCAAATATAGATGGAAAACTTATTGCCTATCTCTATTCTGATATTGTAAATCTTCAACAATTTGAATCACAAGTCGTTGAAATTGACGGATATTGGCGAAAAGAAAAAATGCAAGAAATATTTTTTGTAGAAGCTATTCGATTACAAAATAATGACGCAACACAAGATATTGAAACGCCAACCGAAAGTCGGTTTACAACTCAAAACTTCACATTTGTATACCCTTACTCATGGGAATACTCCCTTTCTCCAGATGGAATAGCGTACTTTACAGAGAAAAATGATTCACAACGAAAAACTTTTTTGACTTTCTCTGTAGAAGCAAAAACCAAAAAAGATGAAAATATTCAACCCAATATATCCATTGCGGGGCTTTCGGGAGTAAGAACTATTACTCCGTCAGAAGCAAGTGACCGAGAACACCAACAAATTCAACTCTTCTCAAAAACAACACCCATTAATAAATATACATTCTCATTCTCTGGAAACAACATCCAACAAAAAGAATTTTTACTCCTTATTAATTCATTTATTGAGGGACAAGAACAAGTTGCACAAGTTATTGCTCATGAAAAAAGAGCTCAAGCCGAACGAGAAGCATCGAAACTTCTTGCGCAAACACCCGATCAATCCGAAACGCAAACCGAAGATTCATCTATTGAATCAGAAGAAGATTCTGAATTAGAAAACAACAATAACACGGAACCATCAGAAACAGGAAATACACAAGACCAACCAAGTAATGTGCTAGACTTAGCTGCTAAATATGCATCCGAAAGAAAAGAAGAAACCCCACAAACAACAAATAACACGGACCTACTCACACAACCAGAAACATCGCAATCATCAGAGAATATAACTCTTGATCCCGATCTCTTTACGAATGATTTCAAAAATATTATCGATGATAGAGCGTTCTCTTACGGCAGCAGTTATTACAATATTAATCTTCAAGTGCCTTATGGGTTCTGGTTTCGAAACTTTGGACCACAAGACGCAAAACTTTTCCGTATTGGTTTTGCTGACCAAGAAATTCAAAATGAAAATGATGTTGATTTCTTCCTTGAAAGTATTGCATCTCAAAACCCTGAAAAAACTGTATCTGAAAAACTTTCAGGTGAAACACTTACTATAACTTTTCCTCGAAATAATAACTCTTATTTTCAATTCATAGGTCCTGTAACATATCGAGACGCTATGAGAAGCATTCTCTTAACCATTGAATAGAGTCTTCACTCTTTTCTTGTTTCAGAAAAAGAAAAATTAGACATTTGTTTTCTTTTTCTGTACAGTTGCAACACTTTATACGTATGTCACTCACCGTTTTACAGCTCGCAAAACAACTCGAAATCGCTCCAGAAGCGGTTATACTCCATGCTATAGAATTTGATCTTCATAATTTAGAAGAAGATTCTATTGTGCCAGATGATATTGCACAAGAAATTCGAAACATCGAACAAGGTGATGTAGTAAAACAAGCCGCTTATGAAGTTGAAGAAGAACTTGATCGAGAAATCATTGAAAAACAACAGAAACAAACCGCTGGGCAAAAAAAAACAACTCGAAAAAAGAAAGAAAAAGACGAATCAGATACACCTGAAGAACCAGCTCAACCAATCATAAAGAAAACTGATGACGGAACAATCATTCTTCCGGATGCAATGACTGTTCGTGAACTCGCTTTAGCTATTTCAAAACCAATCCCCATTATTCTTGTAAAACTCAAACAAAATGGGATTATTGCAAACTTAAAACAAGAAATCGACTATGATACAGCGGCTATCATCGCACAAGAACTTGATATAAAAGTAAAAAAAGAAGCCATACAATTATCTGGAGAAGATCTTTTTCGTGCCGATCTTTCTCGAATCTTACAAGATGAAGAGAGTGAACATCTTCAACCACGTCCACCAGTTGTTTCTATTATGGGGCACGTTGATCACGGAAAAACATCAATTCTTGATTATATTCGACAATCACGAGTTGTTGACAGTGAAGCGGGTGGCATTACCCAGAGTATCGGAGCATATCAAGTTGAACTCCCTGACAAAAGTCTTATTACTTTTTTGGATACCCCTGGACATGAAGCTTTCACTTTAATGCGTGCGCGAGGAGCAAAAGCAACGGACATTGCCATCCTTGTTGTTGCTGCTACAGAAGGGCTTAAACCACAATCAATAGAAGCTATTGATCATGCCAAAGAAGCAGATATTCCTATTATTGTGGCAATCAATAAAATGGACTTAGATGGAGCCAATCCAGATATGGTAAAAAAACAACTTGCTGAACATGATTTGTTGAGTGATGATTGGGGGGGCGATACTCCTTGTATACCAGTATCTGCTCATACTGGTCAGGGTATAGATAGTCTTTTAGAAGCTATTAAAATAACGGCTGAGCTCCAAGAGCTCAAGAGTAATCCCAACAGAAATGCAATTGGAACCATTATTGAATGTTCAATAAATCCTTTCAGCGGAGTAACCGCCACTGTTCTTATAAATGCAGGAACTATGAAAAAAGGTGATGCATTTGTTATCTATGATCAACATGGAAAAATCAGAACGATGAAAAACTTTGCAGGGAAAGATGTTCTCGCCGCACCTCCATCCACTCCAGTACAAATAACAGGTATTTCACGACTTCCACAGGTAGGAGATATATTACAAATTATGAAAAGTGAAAAACTGGCTCGAAAAAAAGCAGAAGAAGTTCAATCAATTCATCATGAAGACTCTCTTCATAAACGAAAAAAATTCTCACTCTTAACACTGAAAGCAAAACTTGCAGAGGATAAACTACAACAGCTCAAAGTTATTATCAAAACCTCAACCCATGGATCACTTGAAGCCGTTCGTTCGGAAGTTGACAAACTCAAAACGGATACAACCTTAGTGAAAATAATTCATTCAGGGGTAGGTGAAATATCCGATAGTGATGTCATGCTTGCAAAGGCTGGTGATGCTTGTATTGTTGGATTTGAAGTAGGAGCTGCTGGACGTATTGAAAAATTAGCCGATCAAGAAGGGGTTCAAGTTTTTACGTTTGATGTTATATATCATCTCACTGAGAAAATAATGGATATTATCGAAGGACGAGAAGACCAACAAGAAACAGAAACCATACTGGGAGAATTTAAAGTAAAAGCGGTATTTGCATCAAATAAAAAAATGGCAGTTTTAGGAGGAGATATTCGCGAAGGTTTAGTTCGAAAACTATCAAAATTTCGGCTCAAACGAGAAACAAAAGACCCTGAAACAAAAGAGATTACTTTCCCTATTATTGGAGAAGGAAAAGTAGAAAGTGTACAACTCGGACAAAAAGAAGTAAATGAAGCAAAAGCAGAAACAGAATGTGGAATTCGTGTTCATCACAAAGAACTCATATTTCAAACAGGAGATCTTCTCGAGTTTTTCACACAAAAGAAATAAAATTTACCTACAGATTAGAGCGATTTTTACAAAAGAAAACATGACAAAATATAAGAATCTGTGATAATATATTTTTGTTATGAAACGATCCGATATTGTCTATACCATCAGTAAAATTCTCATTGATGCACTTATGATCTTTGGTGCACTTTGGTGTGTATATCTTTTTAGAATGCATTATTATGAGTTATTTTCTCTTGATCCACCAACACCATTCCCACCTCAAGAATTTGTAGAAAGTGCTTTCAATATCACCCTCTTTCTTCTTGTAATAATTGGTGTACAAGGGCGATATAAGTTTGGTACGGACACAAAAGTACTCGATGAATTCAACTATATATTCTGGTCATTTTCTTCGAGCTTAGGTATTCTTATTATTACGTTCTTTTTCCTCCAGAAATTCTTCTTTTCTCGATTCGTATTTTTAGCCTTTTGGATTACGGGTATATGTGCACTAATCCTCGGACGGATATTTTTGAGACTTCTTCATTCTATTGTGATTCAAATGGGATATGGACAAACGAACGTGCTCGTTATTGGAACACAAACAATCGCCTTGATGGTTATCCAAACACTCCAAAAACGAAAACGATATCATATTGTCGGTACACTCAGTGAAAACACTCAGATGAAATCAAATTTATGCAGAATTAAATCAATTGGTACAATTCATCAATTTGAATCAGTATTACAAAAATATCATATTGATGAGATTATTGTTGCTATGAATAATTCAACTCAATCAATAAATCCTGAATGGGTTCGGATAGCGCACATAAAAGGCATAGAGTTTCGATATGTTCCTGATGAACTCGGTATCGATCTGTCGCTCGTATCACAATCAACACTCGGCACTATTCCCGTTACAACACTTCGCAACACACGTATAGAAGGATGGGGTTCCATCGTAAAGCAAACTTTTGATTTCTGCTGTTCATTTTTACTACTGATATTGCTTTCACCAATACTACTTATTACAGCCTTTCTCGTATGGCGAGAAAATCCACGTGTTTCTTGTATTTATAAATCAGAACGAGTCGGGAAAAATGGAAAGAAATTCATCTGTTATAAGTTTCGATCAATGATACCAAATGCTGAAAAACTCAAAAAGAATCTTTTGGAGAAAAATGAACGAAAAGACGGAGTACTCTTTAAAATAAAAAATGATCCGCGAATAACACCACTTGGAAAATTTTTAAGAACGACGTCTATTGACGAATTACCACAGATATTCAATGTACTCAAAGGAGATATGAGCCTTATCGGTCCTCGTCCGCATCTACCAGGGGAAATCGATAAATATGGAAAAAATGATTTACGAGTCCTCTGTATTAAACCAGGAATAACTGGGTTCTCTCAAATCAATGGACGATCAGCCCTCACTTTTCAAGAAGAGATGGAATATGAACTTTTTTATGTTAAAAACTGGAGTCTGTGGCTCGACCTTATTATCTTTTTTAAGAGCATTATAGTGGTCTTAAAACGCAGAAACGCATCATAAAATGCATATCATTCTTATTTGACAAAGACAAAAAAGCTATTAAAATTTCGTGGCATTTATAATAATTAAATTTTTCTCATGGCTCGAGCAACTAAAAAACGCGCATTTTTCTCACTCTACTGCACTGAATGTATGGAAACTCTTGGAAAAAGGATTGAAAACTATAAAATTTTGATCAATACACAAAATCAAAATCCAAAAGAATTTGAAGTCAAAAAATATTGTCCAAAACTTCGAAAACACACTATCCACAAAGCAAAACAAATTTCTCGGTCACAAAATAAGTAAAGGCTTCTCTTTTTACTTTTGTTTGCGAAAATATTATCAGACACCTATACTACAGGTGTCTTTTTAATATATTTATATGAAAAAAATAGTGAGATCCCTCTTTGAGAAAATTCAAACCATAAAAGATGTCCACAGGGAACTAAAAGAAAAGAAAAAGAAGCAAGAAGCAAGTATAACACCACCCCCTAAAAACCCCACACAGAAAATAGACACAACATTGCAAAAAATAGAACTTGAGATTTCACCACTCACGGTTATGAAAGTACTGTTTGTAATTTCTCTGTTTTTCATTGCCAGTAAACTCATTATCCAACTACAAAGCATTCTTACTATTGCGCTCATTTGTAGTTTTTTGGCTATCGGGCTCACTCCTATTGTTCAATCTATTGAAAAAAGAAAAGTTCCACGACCTATCGCAATACTTCTTCTTTATCTATTATTTTTTGGAGGGCTTGGCATTTTATTTTTTAGTATTATTCCTGTTTTAAGTGAGCAACTCAATCCTATCTTAAAAGATATTTCAAAACTCTTTGGCATAAATCTTGCATTGGGAAATACAACTCAAATGTTTAACGATATTGGAGAACTCAATATTGAAACACTACTAGATGGTGGTTATAGTAATATAATTGAAACACTTCAAGAACATTTTCAAAACATGATGGGAGCCACATTTGGAATACTTAGTGATGTATTTGAAGGGGTGTTTAATATGATTTTCGGTTTAGTACTTCTTTTCTTTATGATTTTAGAACGAGAAACACTCTCAAAATCAATTCTCTCCTTTTTCTCACATGAGAAACAAGATTATATCATTCAAAAAACCAGTCGTGTACAAGATAAAATGGCTCGATGGTTCAAAGGACAATTTATCCTTATGATTTCAGTAGGACTGGCTATGTATATCGGTATGAAAGTCTTTGAAGTAACACTTGGTATGAAATATGCTGCCACCATTGGTATTCTGTCGGCTTTTATGGAACTTTTTCCCTATATTGGAGTTTTTATTACGGGTATATTTACACTTCTTATTGCCTATAATATATCATGGACGCTTGTTATTGTCGTTCTTATCTGGATTGCATTTATTCAATTCCTAGAAGGCAATGTACTGGTTCCTATTGTTATGGAAAAAGTAACAGGGCTTTCTTCTGTTATTGTTATGATTGCATTGGCTATTGGAGGAACGCTTGGTTACGCAGCAGGAGGTATTGCACTTTCAATACTCGGGATGATATTTTCGATTCCAGTAACAGCTTCTATTGCTATTTTTATTGAAGAGTATATTCACAAAAAACAAAACCTCTAGTCATTCATGGTGCCCTCTTATGCATACAAAAAAAACATCTCCTCCTATATCTGTAAAAAATTCATAAGAAGCCCCAAACAGAATTTCTTCTATTGATGATTTTTGTGAAGGCAAAAATTCAAGCCATACATATGTAAAAGTAATATTACTTTTGCATAATTGATTCCAAAATAACCGAATATGATCCAGCCCATCTTTCCCTGAAAAAAGAGCTATTGACGGTTCATGCCTTACATCATCACTTATTTCTAAATCATCTGGTATATAAGGAAGATTTGCCACAATAATATCATAATGTCGAGATGGAATATCTGAAAACAAATTAGAAACACAAAACTCAATTCTATCTTGATACTGATATGTATTTTTTTGTGCTATAGCGAGTGCATCCATACTTATATCGGTAGCGAATACATTTGTTTTCGAAAAATAATGCAACATATAGAAGGCAATAACTCCACTCCCCGTACCGACATCAAGCACCCAATGAGGATGAGTATTTTGCTCTAATATCCATATATGGCGAATATGTTCACACAAAACTTCTGTTTCATCACGAGGAATAAGGACTTTCCTGTTCACATGTACAGTAAAATCATGCCATTTCTTTATACCTTTAATATATGCCATAGGGATATGTTGTTTTCTTTGAAAAACATAATCTCTATACCGATGAACATCGTTTTCACTCACTTCCATATCACCAGAACTTTTAAGTGATGTGCGAGAAACATCCAAAACCCATGACAATAACACCTCTGATTCTAATAACGAAGAAGAGAACTCATTCAACTGCTCTTGAGCCCATTGAATCAGTTCTTTTCTTTTCATAGCAGAAAGAAATTCCTTAAAAAGGAAATTAGCTTAAATACGACTTTCTCTTATTTTCTGCTCGATGTATTTCTCGCATAACTGCTGCTGATCGAACAAGTCGTTTTCGTGGTTTTTGAGAGAAATATCGAAGTGATCGAAATTTTTGAATCAATCGTCGAGATTTCACATGTCCAGAAAACCGTTTTAAGAGTTTTTCTGCTGATTCACCGTCTTTTTTTGTTACTTTAATCATGTGTACCGAGATTTTATAGAGAACAGAATCTTTGTCAAAGTTTTTTTAATACTTCTTTCCGCAACAGACCGCTTATTGAGTCTTAAAACAATAAATAAAATGAATACGAAAAAAATTATTTTATAATTCTTTATTCAGAAGGTACGAATGTAATATGCCCTATATGTCCTTCTTCTAATTTCACAGAAGCAAACACAAACCCTTTGTCTGATTTTTGAGCACTTACAAAATCAGAATAGGTCACCCCTTCTGCACGAAACATCGATAACCATCCATCCCCTACTCCTCCAAAATAATATGCATTTTCTTTTGGACGCAAGGAAACAGAGATTTCTGACTCTTCGTCCGCATCAAGCCACAAAGAAATTCCTGTAAATAAAACACTCCCCGTTGTATTAAAAGTTTCAATGTATTCTTTATTATCTATAGAAAGCCGTATATCAAAATTATCCGCAGGTCCAATATTAGAAGCATCAAAACGCAGTTTCATCTCAATCATATTGAGTTGAGATCGAGTATCAAACAAATTCTGAACCTGTATACGCCCGACTGAAACCCAATCATCTGTACGATGAAGAATAATCGGATTTTCTGATGCTTTCATTGGTTGTAATCGGATTTGTTTAGCAGTACTTTCTATTCCTTGTTTATAAGGGTTGAAATCACGTGGACGTAAAGCAACTCGACGAGTATCACGACGCAAAGCACCAGATAAATCCATTGATTGAGAAGTGCCCATTAAACGAGGCATGCGAGTTATAGATGACAAAATCCATGCTGCTTCAGCCCGAGAAACATATTCATGAGGAAAAAATGAAGTCCCTCTTTGACGAATTAACTCATTGGCTGCTAACGATGATACGGCTTGTGAAAACCAACTTTCAGGCGGAACATCATCAAACGCATCATCACTTTGTCTCGTCAAAGAAAACGCACGTTGAACCATAACTGCAAATTCCGCTTTTGTAACAGACTGTGCTGGACGAAAAGATCCATCTGAAAACCCTTTAATCCATCCTTGTCGAACCCCTGATTGAACAATTTTTGTATACCACTCATGAGGTTGTACATCATAGAAATCACCACCATTTCCATTTTCTTGAGTATAATCAATACCTTTTATTCGTAATAAAACAGCAAGTGCTTCAACTCGGTTTAAAAACACATCTGGACGAAAAGAACCATCGGCAAAACCAGTCATAATTCCTTTTTCTTTCATATCTTCAATTGATAATCTCCCCCAAGACGGAAAAGAATCTCCGTCTGAAAACTGAAAAACACTCTGAGCTGAAACGAAAGAAGGAATAAATATTACACTTATAATACTCAGAAAAAAGACAAAACGTTGTACAAAGGAAACCATAAAAATAATATGTTTTAAAAAAAATATTCATGAATACTGTAAACAAATTTGATTTTGAATGCAAATAATGCTATATGTTGTTTGTGAAAAAGAAAAATATCGTCCTAGTTGGATTTAGAGGTTCCAAAAAAAAAGAGTTTGGTCTGGCTCTCAGCCGTATAACCAACCTTCCGTTTGCTGATATTGATAGTGAGGTTGAATTTCTGATTGGAGGAAGCATTGACTCGTTTGTTAATACAAATGGGTGGCAAGTTTATCGAGAAATAGAACAAAAAGTCGCTCACGATTTTTGTCGTAATTTTTCTGGTATTGTAGCAACAGGTTCAGGAACTATTGAGAACTCAAAAAACCTTGAAAACTTAAAAAAAACAGGGGTATTTGTCTTTACAAATCCTGATTTCTCTATTGTACGCGCAGAACTCCTCAAAAACACTGAAGAATCGAAGCGAGAACGCATCAATCCGGATATACCATTTGCCCAAGAGATAGACCAAATGTGGTCACAGCGGAAAAACATATATCAAGCTATATCTGATATTGAAATACACTACAATATTCTCAATAATTTAGAGCAAGAGGCACATACAATTCTTCCTCAACTTCAAAAATCACTTCCCAAACCACCAAAACCGAGAAAAATTGTTTTTATTGGTTCTCAATCAAGCACACTTCTTGCTCGACTGATTGATCGCAAAGAAAATGGTCGCATTCCAAACGTCACTTTTTCTGCATACATAACTGATAGTCAAGCTGATTCAGCAATTAAGCTTATGTCATCACAACAAGCTGACATACACGTACAAGAAAAAAATAATGATTTCACACCTGAAGAAAGTGATCGATTTTTAATGAATACAATTCGAAAACACAATCCCGATTTTGTGCTTGTTGGTGATTCTTCCTTATCTTTTTCTTCGCTCTACCGTGAACAATTTGGCAATATAACACTTCAATCACACCCATCTTTAATTTTTCCCGACTTACTCGGCAAAAATAAAGAAGAAATACAAGAATACATACTTGAACACGAAGAACGATATACGGGATGCACTCTTTACAGACTTTCACAATCACAGCATAGTGAAACACTTCTCCAAAGAAAAATACTCATTCAAGAAGAAGACACCACTGAATCCCTTTTTCGAAAAGTAGAGCTTCAGGAAATTCTAGGGTTCTGTGAAATACTTGAACGACATACTTAAACCGTAAGGAATCTTTCTCAATACAAACATAATACAAGAGAAATACTTCTCTTCAAGAAGTTTATTTCGTTCTATCGAGGTTCTCGATATTGCACATCGTAGCCACTTGGAATACCTTGTATATGATACCCAGACAACCAATCAGACGATTCTTCTGAATGAGGTCTTCCTGAATGGTCTGACCATATAAAATAGGCTGGAACAGATTTTAAGCTTTGTTTATCGGCTTTATAGTAGGTATCATCACTCAGTATATTCACTGATACACTATCTGAGCTTGATCGACCATTGGTTATGTCTGTCATTTTTAGAAACAATCCCAGTTCAATACTCCTGCCTCGATCTAAAACAAGTGATTTTTCTGCATCAAAACGAATCATTCCTCCCGATAAGAGGGTTGGGGTAAACAATGCACCCACTCGTCGCCCTTGATACATTTGCACTAACTCAAAATCATCAATAGAACGTCCATCCGCATACTCAAGCCCGCTGAGTAAAACATCAAATGATATTCGTGCTATTGATACCGATTTCGCGTCATTATTCGTTATTGATATTTTTTTGACCAATGTTGGACGAGAATCCACTACCGCAAACCCTTCAAGTGGGAGATGTTGTACAGCAAGTCCCCCACCGGACTGCGATACAGAAAATATATCACTGCGTATATCTACCTGTTTACGAGTATCACTGAGTTCTTTTCCTGTCGATGCACTACGAACATCTATATCCCGAGGATCTAATTGTAATCGAAATGTATTATTACTCGTTTGTATAGTGGAATCAATTTCGACTTCAAAAAGGAGTGATTTCTGTTGGTTTCGTGCAACGTACACCTTATTATTCATATCAAATCGAGCCCTTCCATTAATAAATCGTGTTTGATCAAGCACCAGTCCAGTTTGTTCATCAATAATACGAATAGAGCGAACAAAATGATCAATATCCCCCACACTCAATGTGTCATACACAGACAAAGATTCGACAAACATATCATCAAAAGACGATTCAAGGTTTAATTTTAACACCAATGCCTTTTGACTTGATGATAATGCTCGACCATATATTTGTTCTGATCTTCCTGAAATTTGCTGTTGTTGATGAGGTTGCGATCCCCCACTCGGCACCCATGCAATAACAGAAGACACAACTGATCCTACAAATGAAGAAGGAACTGGTTTTTGTGTGCGTTCATTTATAAACGACACATCTTTTAATCGCAACTTTAATGCCCCATTTTGATAAGGCGTTTGTTCTGGGTCTCTTACACGAACCCCTACTGAAATATTCAGGCTTTCATTTTGTGCTATGCGAGCATTTTGAAACTGCACTGTCACTTCTCTATCACTTCCAATTACAAACCCCTCCCCTTCATTTATAACAATTTCAAATAAATCTAAATCTTGAGCTATCCCACTGGGATGCAAAACATCGAAAGTAAATGTATCTACATGCACAGCATCAATGGTTCCTTTGTGCTGAAGACGAATATCAAATGCACGCTCAACACGAGTATTTATTTCAGTACTTGGACGATCTTGTACAAATGAACGAACCGATACATCTATGTAATCACGAATAAGCGTATTTCTTTGGGATTGTAATCGTTTCCAAAGCGTTGATGTTTGTACAGGAGCTTTCGATTCTTCAGACACAGATTTTCCTCTATAAACACCATATTTCGCACGATCCGTTTCAGAAAAATGCCAACGAAATGGAGTAAGTGATGTTGATTCAGGAGTAGAATACACGCGCATTGGGGTCTGCAACGTTCTTGTTATTCCCTGTCTTTTTGATTGTAGATATTCGTGCAATTGAGCAACATCAACAGCTGAAGTAGAAGGCAAAAAGCCCAACAAAAATAATAACGAGACACAAAATCGAACACCGTATTGTTTTATTTTCATGTATTTTCATAGTATCAAAGAAAACAAAAATAACAAAAAAAAGCCGACAACGATTATTGCCGGCTTTTTTTGTATTTCTTTTTTCTTTTTTAGTCTTGTAGTATTCGAAAAGAATCAAAAATTCGCTTTGTCGTAAAGATATATTGAGGAGCTACATCATGATTGATATGAACTTCTATGATATACACATTCCCTTCTAAGTCAGAAACATAATACCGACTCACATATAATTCTCGACCCAAAAGTGTTGTAGAAAAACCTTCTGTGAATGTTTCTGTTTGAATTCGTGATCCTTTTATGGTGTTTGTAAATTGATGTAATCGAGCTACCCGAGAAAGGGTGAGAAGACGATTATTTCCATGACCATTTTTTGATTTTGAAAGTGCCATAACGCATTCCGTAAACGATTGGTTTGAACATGGCATATCAACCCGTTCAACAGAAAGAATATAATCTTTTTCTTGGCTTACAAACACATGCCCTTCTTCGTCCAACAATTTCCAATTTTGAGGAACTTGAATACTAAATGTTGTATTTTTATAAGTTTCTAAAACCGAAGCATCTGTTTCTTTTAAAGAAATTGTTCGCAATCCCATTTCTTCTCTCTGAAGAGGTTGCGACCATTTATTTTTTCGACTTGAGAAAACTCGTCGTTTATATTCTGGTTCAGGTGCAAATCGTTCACGAACAGTACGTCTTTGTTTTTCTTCTGCCGTTTCAGCTAAATCACGAGCAGCACTGTTTCGCAATAATCGCGTTTTTTCCATTCCTGTTTGTATGGGAGTAAATGATTTTTGGCGAACACTTAAAATACGTTTATTATCACCACGTCGGTTACTTTCTGTTTGTGAAAGATATGAATGATATGCATCGCGAGATGCAAAAGCAAGAGAGATAACTCCGCTCAAAAGGAGAAGAAAACTGAGAACAAGAAGTGTATTTTTTTTCATGATAAAAAAGAAAATAGATTAAAAACTACAAGAACTGAAAACTTTCGATAATATGCTTCATTATTTGGGCTGATATATCTTTTTCAGATATGTCAGATACAGCTTCAATATGGAGCACTCTACCAGTTTCAGGATGCATAATAGTGAAAATAAAATAGAGATATTCATTTCCATACGTAGAAGCATAAAAAGCTTCTGTTATACTTGGGATTGTGGTGAAAGAACGAGCATACCCTTGGTGATTCCATACCATTCTCTTGATAGAAGAAGTCACTGAAATCCCTTGGTCATCAACAAATGATTTTCGTTTATTCACCGCACACTCTGTTGCGCTTTGTTTGTGACAAACGGTTGAGTTATCTTCTTGAATACGAAATGCAAAAGAATATGAATCATGTCTATACGTATCACGACCTTGCTTTTCAAACCCAGTCGGTGGAGTGAATGTGTAGGATGATTGAAGAGTTCGTCGTTCTTGTGACAAACGCCATGAATCATTCACACGTGATGTAATATTTTTTTCTTCTGCTGCAATAAGTCGTTGCTCTCTTTTTTGATCGTATAAATAAATATTCTGTTCTGCTGTAAATGGAAGCCCTTGTACAACACTATAATTTTCACCTCGAACAACATATACCTGCGACTGCAACTCATTCATATACCGAGGATACAGTTCTGGGTTTTTGATACGTCGTAAAAGTCTTTGATCACGAGTAGGAAGTGTTGATTCTCTATATTGAGAATGCAAGTGAGTATTCCCTCTCATAGAAGGATGAGTAAAAGCAACTGTGTTATAATTCAATTGTTTTCTCGTTGGAATCGTATGTCTGTATGAACCATACCGAGCCGAAAATGTTCGTGTTGGTCTATTTTGCCATGTATTTCGAGCTACTGTATACGCTTGTGCTTGCCACAGAAAAATTCCTGATGCAAAGAAGAATAATCCGAAAATAAAAGATGTTTTTTGAGTCATATAAAAAAAAGAAAACAGAATAAAGAATGCATAGGCACCCCTTTTTTCTTTGTGTTTTTATTTTTGCAAATTTACATTTAACAAAAAAATAAACTTTGTCAATATTTTTCTGATTTTTTCTTCGACGATATTCACTCACTCGATCTCCTTTTTATTCTTCATCGAATGACGAAAATCTACTCATCAAGGATTATTGATTCTTCTAAAATAACTTCATCATTCTCCAACTTCAACGCATCATCCAACAGTAAAGAGTCGTCTTCTTCAGACACCGATTCTTGTGTTTCTGTCATATCGACACAAAAGCGAGAATGAGCTTCACTGGGTTGATGATAAATAGTGGCTAATTGCACTTCCACTTCACTTTGTAAAGTCATAGTGGCTATGATCTCAGTACGATCTTCTTTTTCTATAATTTCATCGATACTATAAGAAATAGATGATTTTACTTCTTGAGGGATTAAATCAAGTGATGTTTGAATCATGAGAATCTGTTCTTCTGTTGGTCTTTGATCAAGACACACATATTGCAATGCTGACTGCAAATCTCCTTGCAACATTGAATCGTTTACACTTCGAAACACATCTTCTGCTGTCAGTTTGTTTTCTGAGTCCACCCCAACACTGCATCCGAATAAGAGCAAACTTACACTGAAAAATCCAAACTGAAAATAAGATAAAAACTTCATAAAAAGAAAAAGAAAGTACAAACGCAATGCATTGTAAGAATTCCCAATAAAAAACTCAAATTTTTTAGCAAATTGCCGAACACTTTCTCATAATTATTCTGTTTTCTGTTCTTCACGAAATTTTCGTACTTGTTGCTTCAATTCTTCTTCAATAACCTTTCTTTCTGATTCACTTAACTGCAAAGCCATTTCCTCCGTTAATCCTCTTTGCGTCATATAATCAATCATAAAATTCTCCAATGCTTTCATTTCTTCCTCATCTGGTGGCACTTGAAATAAAGGCTCTTCTTCTTCGACTGGTGCATCTTGACTCATTTCTACTGGATAAATTTCAATACAATACTCTTGGTGAAGACGACTTGGTTTATGCAGTATATTTATTTTCTGAGTCATTGTTTTCCCCATAAAATTCAATAGTGAAACAAGCTCAGTATACCCATCACGCTGAGCAAGAAATTCTACAGAATATGAGACTGAATCGGGCATATTGGGTGTTTTAGCTAAAGGAATAGAGAGTGCTTTTCGAAAATCAAGATCATGAAGCACATCTCCATTAATCGTTTCACATAATCCCTGTTTTGCATCTTCTATGTTACCATTCAAAACGGCATCATTTATTCTTCCAAAAAATATCTCTGATGGATGTGTTTCGTTATTTAATGGTTCAGGCGGCACATATCGACCACACGATGAAAGGAAGAGAGCCGAAAAAATGAGGACGAGTGATTTTTGTATCATCACCATACATTGTAAAGAAGTGCCTTTGTTTTGTACAGCTGAATCACCAATCTTTTTCAACGGGATCATTTTCTGTAGGCGATTGAAACTGTGGTGGTAATTGATTGCCTAAGAATTGGCGAAAAAATGGATCTTGCCATAGATCATTCCACAATGGATTATTCATTTGCGACTGTGCTGCATGTGGGTTTCTATTGTGATATTCTTCAAAAGATTGTTCTTGTTGCATAAGTTCCTGTTGATATTGCTGTAATTGGCGTTGAACTTCAGGAGAAAAAGGTGATTTTTGGTCTTGTGAAGATTCATTTTCACTCTTATTTTCTTCACTTCCTCCATCACTTGACTCGTTGTCTTCTGACGAATTTTCTTGATCTGAAGAAGATTCGTTTTCATTTGATTCTTCTGAATTTTCAGCACCGCCTGACCCCTCTTTTTCATTTTCATCTGAAGATGGAGAGCTGCCTCCGCCTTCTCCTTCTCCTTCCTCATCTTCCCCCTCATTCTCTCCACCATCTCCATCCATCTGTTGATCCCCTTCATCACTGCTTTGTGGCGGATTTTTTAATTGTTCTTCAATGAAAATTTTATTTTCTTGTGCTTGTACATCATCAGGAGTAAGTGACAATGTTCGATCGTATTTCTCAATCGCCTGCTCCCATAACGAAACTTTTTCATTCCATGATCGCTTTGTTTCCCCAAGACGATACAGAGTATTCCCCTTATTATACCAAACCAAAGGACACAAGATATGCACTACATCATCTGAACAATATTTTTGTTCTAACTCTGACCATTGATGGAGTGCTGATTCCATTTCTCCTCGCAAATAAGGGATACGTGTTGCATTATACTCAGCCACTATCGATAATCGTTCTGATTTTTCTTGTGCTTTTCTATATGATTGAAGCGATGCATCATAGAGCTCTTGCTGAAGTTGAGTGTTTCCTTTTTTGTTCCAGTATTTAAAAAGTAATTCATTCTGTGAACACCCACTCAAAAGAAACAGAGATATCAAAAGAAAGAAAAACGAGGCGTATCGTGAGAAAAAAAATAAAAATCGCATGAAAAATTATGACTTATCAAATGGAAAAAAAAGCGAACTACATAAAAATATTAAAGCAATAACGAGAAATATCTGATACCGTTCTTCTTTTTGTGTTTGGTTCCATGTTTCATACACAGACACAGGGAGTTCATCTAAAAATGAGGAAACTTTTTCTATATCATCAAGGGAATCAGCATGCACGTATTCCCCTCCAGAACCACGAGCAATCATACGAAGTACATCTTCATTCAGTTTGGTCACCACATCATACCCCTCATGCTGAATGTATACCATTCGTCCAAAAACATCTCGCCCCTCAGGAATACGAACTCCCGATGTTGATCCAATACCAATAGTAAAAATAGGAATACGAAGTGTTTGTGCCATTTGAACCAAAGACCGAATATCATTATTTTCTGTTTGATCACCATCGGTCACTAAAATAATAGCCCTCCCCCGTTCCTCCTCATCTTGTACTGTTAAACGCTCTAAAGAAACCCCAATCGCTTCTTGAAGATTTGTTCCTCCCCGTGAAACATCATTTTCAGAAGATTCTCTGAGAAACTGTCGAAATAATGACCGATCAAAAGTAAGTGGTACTGATACAAATGAGTTTCCTGCAAACAGCACTAATCCAAATCGATCTGTTGATCGTTTCTCTACAAATGCATCAATAAATTCTTTTGCCACCGATAAACGATCGACTGATTGTTCATCATTCGAAAAATCTAAAGCACGCATGCTTTTTGAAACATCTAAAGCCCATAAAATATCAAGTCCTTTATATTCAATAGATTCTTCACTCATCCCCCACTGCAATTGTAGTGCTCCCACAAGTGCAAAAAACAAAGCCGCAATCAAACACTGTTTTCGGATACGATCAACCTTTGGTGTATATCTCCAATTTCGCGTAAAATACCAATTATTTTTTTCTTGTAATCGATGGGCCCATATGAGAACCCACACACAAAGCATAAGTGCAAAAACAATACTCCAGAACGCCCACATGCTCACCCCTATCATTCGTATAATGGAATAAAAAATACAAACCCTATATAAAAAACTAAAAAAACAATCCCCATCCACAAGAAAACCTGAAATTTTTCTTCGTATTGAATAGAAATTTCTGATTCTATTTCTGTTTTTTCAAGACTTTGAATCATTTCAAAACTCTCTCGCAATGCTTGATTTGTTTGTACGTGAAAAAATGAACCACCCGTTTTTTCCGCTACATTTTTTAAAGCGTCTTTGTTGAGACTCGTACGCACAAAACTCCCGTCTTGGTTTCGGGCATATACCTTTTCTCCGTTCTGAGTTGCAATAGGAATCAATGCTCCTTCTTCATCACCAATACCAATTGCATACACTTTTACACCTTCAGAACTTGCTTTCTGAGCAGCAATCAAAGGCTCTATACCAACATTTGCATCTCCATCTGTTAAAAGCACCATTACTCGAGTACGGGCTTCTGTGTCTTTTAATCGATCAAGTCCTAATAACAGAGCGTCTCCAACAGCCGTTCCATTAAGTCCTCGAACTCTTTGATTGATTGATTGAGTAGAAATATCACGAACATAGGCATCAACTACACCATAATCAAACGTTAAGGGAGCGTGAGTAAATGGTTTTCCAGCAAACACAATCACTCCAACACGATCTGTTTGTAACTGCTGAATGAATTCTCGTATATACCCTTTTGCAGCCTCGATTCTATTAGGGGTTAAATCTTCAGCAAGCATTGATTCTGAAATATCCAGTACGATAAAAATATCAACTCCTGTTTTTTTTACTCTTTCTGTATTATGAAGCATTTGTGGACGAGCAAGAGCGATAACCAAGAAAAATAAAACAACAACAAAAAGGATATGCCTTATGATTGGCAAATACCGTTTCCATGATTTTTTTCGAAATATCTGTAAATCCGAAAACACCGATGTTAAAATTGTTTTCGGTTTTTGATATTGCGTATACACCCATCCCCCATATCCAATAAGCAGAAGTAGTCCAATCCAAAACCAGTATATATCTTGAAATACAAAAGGAAAAATCATTGTTCACGAATAAAAAGAAGTATACGATCAATAACTTTATGAGCCTGAACCTCATCAACATTTTTTTTTGCGAATTTCACCAAATCAAGTAATTGAAAAATATCTGATAAATATGACTCATTGTCGTCTTTATCATGATACCACTCGAGTATTTCTGTTGTTGTCCATTCTCTCATATTTCTTTCATGAGACTGAGATAAAAAGTCTTTTGTTTTATTGGTGGCTTCATGAGCAAGTCGCTTAAAATCACCAATTTCAATATAACGACGCAGATCCTGAATTTCTTCCTCAAGCGAAGACGTATCAAATGATAAAGGTAATGGATGATCTCCTTTATGGCGTTTCTGTGTCCAGATATGCCACATAAAAATTATAATTTTCACAACTACAAAACTCAGCAAAAATAACACAATAGCCCATTCCCATACCGATAAAAATGGTAAATCATACAAAGGCTTGAGAGGATGAATATCTTGTATCATATTTTAGTATCTTTGCTGTCGGAGCTTAAAAAATACAAATAATTGTTTATATAAAGAATCTTTTGGCCCAATTTCGACCATATCAACAGCAGTGGACTGCAGCATTCGTTTCATTGATAATTCTTTTTTTTCTCTTAATGCTGCAAATTGTTTCTTTTTATGAGGATTTGTTAAATCAACATATCCTACATCCCCTGTTTCTGGATCTTGAAACCGAAACACACCATGAACATGAACTCCTTTCTCAAGTGGATCAAATACACGTGCAAAAACACAATCATGCACATGAGAAAGTGTTGAAAATGCTTTCTTTACAGACTGATTCTCTCCATCACATTCATCACTCACAATAAATGCCAATGCACGACGAGGAAAAGCTTTTGTCACAAAATGCAAAGGAACCGTTATATCTGATGATGAATACATATTTTGCTCAAAGTGCAAAATAGTGCTTCTCAATATCTTCCACACATGAGCCCATCCTTTTCGAGGGTACACGAATTCAAGCACTTTGTCAGTAAAAAAAACAGCGCCCACTCTATCATTGTTTTTTAAAGATGAAAAGCAAAGTGTTGCAATAAGCTCTAAGGCTATTTCTTTTTTTGTTCTTTGAGTAGAAGACACATGCATTGATCCCGAAACATCAATAAGCAGCAGTGTTGTAAGTTCTCTTGATTCATGATACGTTTTTACAAATAATTTTTGTTGTTTAGCCGTTGTGATCCAATCAATATCACGAAAATCATCACCTTCATCATAAGCCCGGATATCAGCAAATTCCATTCCTTTCCCTCGAAATGCTGATTTATAATTACCAACAAAAATATCATTGACTTTTCGATTCGTTGAAAACTCTAAATGTTGAATTTTTCGAACGAGGTCTTGTACATTCATATTGAATCAGTCTTTATGGAACGGGAATATAATCAAGGATTGTGCGAATAATATGCTCAGATGTAACGCCTTCTGCTTGTGCTTCATAATGAGGCACAACTCTATGTCGCAACACATCTAAAGCAATTGTTTTTATATCTTCTGGAACGACATAAGCTCGCCCTTCTAAAAACGCAACCGCTTGTGCAGCCTTCATAAGATTAATAGTTCCTCTTGGTGATGCTCCATAACTAATCATATCCTTTAATGTATCAATATTCCATTTCTGTGGATCACGTGTTGCCTGAATAATATGTGTAATATAGGTTTTAATACTCTCATCAACAAATACTTGCCGAGTCAGATTCTGCATACGCCCTATGTCTTCAACAGTCAAAACTGGTTCAATCAAGACATCGGAAAGTCCATGAATACGGCTTAAAATTTCTGATTCTTCTTCTAAAGACGGATAAGCAAGCACTGTTTTTAAGAAAAACCGATCAACTTGTGCTTCTGGTAACGGAAAAGTTCCTTCTTGTTCAATCGGATTTTGAGTCGCTAAAACAAAAAATGGCCGCGGCAGTTGAAATGTTTCGTCTCCAATGGTCACCTGATATTCTTGCATAGCCTCTAATAATGCACTTTGCACCTTCGCAGGACTTCTATTAATTTCGTCAGCTAATATAAATTGAGCAAAGAGTGGTCCTTTTCGAACAAAGAAATCTTGTTTTTTCATGTCGAATACTCGGTTTCCAATCAAATCAGATGGCAATAAATCTGGTGTAAACTGTATACGGTGAAATGAAGCATCACAGATACGCGAAAGAGTCACAATTGCCGTTGTTTTTGCTAACCCCGGAACACCTTCGAGCAAAATATGACCTTGCGATAAAAGCGCAACTAGTAATCGATGTATCAACTCTTTTTGTCCAACGATAACACGAGACATTTCTTTTTCCATCCCTTCTATTTTTGGATGAAGTTGAAGAATATCCTGCGTCAGTATATCGAGTGAAGGCGATGGTATTTGATTTTGGTGCATGAAAAAAAAGATTAATGAAATAATGATTCAATGTGTTTTCGACAAAATAATTCTAATCGATCACGAAAAATAGGTTTATCAAGTGACTTTCCAGCAAACCGAGCTTCGCGATACTCATTCCAAAGAGAAAAAAAAGTCAACGATTCATCAACTGAAAATGTTGATTGAAGACGATCTTTTAATTCTTGTGTTGTTAATTGAGATGGCTTTATACTCCATAAATGAGAAGCCAGTGACTCAAATACTTTTTGTATTTTTAGAAAGAACTCAGGATCATTTCCATCAGGAATCTGTTTTATAATACGCACAAAATCGACATTTTCTTTCTGAATATTTTTTATATCTCCACTTTTTTTTGATTTCCGTGCATAGGATACCCATAATACAATGCCCCAACCAATAAGAAAAACACTCAAAATCTGTAACCAGAAAATCCAGTTCCCTTCTGGGAAAAGAGCCACTGATATTTTTTCTTCTGGAGAAGGAGGCGTGTAGGTTAAATCACCCATTTGTTGCGGTGGTAGGGAAGACGAAGCCTTTTTTTTTTCAGGAAGAACACGTACACGCACAATATTACTCTCCACAAATTCAGAAACGCCTTCTTTTATCTGCACAGGAACACGCACAGGTCCAATATCAAAAGAACCTTGCTGTAATGGCATAATTGTCTTTGTAATTTCTGCTGATGAAAGGGTTATGTTATTCACTTTTTGAATACTCGTGCTTTGAGTGGTAGAAATGTGCGCAAAAGATTCCACCCCTGGTATCTCAAATTGCCCCATACCAAAAACAGCCGATTGATGAGAACTTTTTAAATTGAGTATAAGTTTCACAGGTTCCCCAACAGCAACCTCCTCTGATGAAAGAGAAAGAACTGCCTGTAACTGACTCTCTTCATTAGCAAAAACAAGAGTCCCAAAAAAAGAAAAGAAACAGAAAAAGAAGAAAGAAATCGTTTTTTTCATGTTTTCAAATAAGAGAGACAAATGACATCAATCGAAATTCTATGAAAATAAATCGTTTTTTCAAGTGAAACGACTTGACCCTAAAACAGGTTATAATGAAAGAGCATTTTTGAAGTCTTTATTTTCTTTTTCTTTTTTTAGACTTCTGTTTTATACTTCTGCATGAATATAAATATACACACACCATGGTTACGCATCTGCCTTCCAAAAAACCTGTTGATCCAAACAAAAAAAAGAGTGGACTCGATATTCAAATACAATTTGGAAACCCCTATAAAGTAAAAATTATGGATGTAGTGCTTTTTACCAAGCACCTCTCTTTAACACTGCGAAGTGGAATTCCACTTCCTGAAGGGCTTCGTATTATGCAAGAGCAAGTGAGAGGAAATATGAAAAACATTGTCCGAGAACTTGCCACTGATATTAATCATGGTGACGATTTTCATACTGCCCTTGAACGATTCCCCGATGCTTTCTCTGAGATCTATATTAATATGATCAAAACAGGAGAAGAATCAGGGACATTAGAAGACAAACTCGAACGGCTTGCTGAACAACTCAAAAAAATACAAGATCTCAAGAAAAAAGTGAAAGCCGCTATGATCTACCCAACGATGATCTTTGTTGCTATTTTCTGTTTAGGGTTAGCAATTGCCATGTTTGTATTACCAAAAATACTTCCTCTTTTTGAAAGTATGGATATTGAACTCCCCATCACTACTCAAATCCTTATTATTGTGGCAAATATATTCGAGAAGCACGGTCTTATTATTACCCCCTTGTCGATTTTTGGTATGTGGCTTTTCTTTTGGATTTTACGTCAAAAATGGATCAAACCATACACTCATAACCTCATATTAAAACTTCCTATTTCAGGTCGAATTGCACAGAATATGAATCTTGAAAAATTCACCTATACCCTTGGATCACTTCTTGAAAGCGGACTGACTATTGATAAAGCATTAGAAACCACGAGCACGAGCACATCAAACCTTATTTATCGTCGTCATGTTGCATCACTCATTCCTTCAATACTGACTGGACAAACGCTCAAACAAGCACTCGAAAAACACCCTGAACTGTTTCCCCCCATTACTACAAAAATGATTGGCGTTGGGGAAGAAACTGGAACACTCGGAACATCACTCCAGTTCTTAGCAGAATACTACGAGGAAGAAGTTGATGATACCATGAAGAATCTTTCAACAATACTCGAACCCGTAATGCTTATTTTTATTGGGATAGTCGTTGGAGTGGTAGCAATGTCTATTCTTTCTCCAATTTATGCTGTAACGGGTAATTCAAGTATTTAATGATGAATATATATAGTCTACGAAAACGAGGATTTACGCTTATGGAGATGATTGTTGTTCTGGCTCTTATTGTTTTCGTTATAGCTGGACTTTCATTCCCAGTCGTTAATTTTCTAGAACAATCAAGTCTCAACAACGCATCTCAAGAACTCATGGCACAACTCAAAAAAGCACAAAGCTATGCCTTAATGAATCTTCAGGCAAGTCGGTGGGGAGTGTATCTCGATAACGAAAACCAACGATTTGTTTTTTTTCGAGGAGATACATGGAACCAATCTCCTTCTTCTCACATAGAGTTTCCTCTCCCAAGCAAAATACAGTTTCAGAATATATCACTTGACCGAGGGAATCCTCAAGTTATCTTCGAACCTAATACTGGAAATACACTCGACTTTGGAAGTTTCCAGATCTACAATATCAATAGACCTGATAATCCCTATACACTCTCTGTAAATCAGCTTGGAATTATCGAGTTTAGTAAATAAACATTTATTCTATGAAAACTTTTTTATCTCGGTTACAATGGAAGGGGTTCTCCCTTGTAGAAGTTATCGTCGCCGTTGGGCTCTTTATGTTGCTTATCCCAAATATTATTGCTCTTATACTCTCAAATCACACCGCTGTCTATCGAGAACAAAATCGAATAGAAGCCACTAGCTTAGTCGAACAAGCAACAGAAGCGATTAAGTCCATTAAAGATTATGACTGGGAAGATCTTCCAGAAGGTGAATACATCCTCAGCGATACAAATGGATACTGGGAATTGGTTCCTGGAACTTCAGAAGTCATTAATGATGACTTTACGAGAACTATTTTGATTGTTGATACAAAAACATATGCAAAATCTATTCAAGTGCAAGTTGCTTGGCAAAACCTAACCCAACAAACAAATACCGTCACTGCGAATACTCAACTGACGAATTGGAAACGTTTCATTTGGGCGCAAAGTACCGCTCGCGAGTTTTCGTATGGAAAAGAAAACAGTGTAAAAATATCGTCACTCGAAGACGGAGAAGTACAATTAATTGATAAAGGTGGTCTGCCTGAACTCGTTACTTTTGACAACCCTGTGTTTGAAGATATGGAAGAAATTGCAGAACTTTTTATTGATAGAAATGAAAACCTCCTTTATGTAGGAACAAATCAAAGTGCTACTGGGGCAGAGTTCTTAATTTTTGATATATCAAACGTGAGTAATAAAGATATTATTCTCAAAAAGAATTTTGAAGTTGGGTTTGACGTACACGATATTGCGATTGAAGATGGGTATGCTTATTTAGCGGTTGGCGATAGCGATGGAGAAGTTCAAATAGTAGATATGAGTGATATGACTCTTGTCGAAACAATCGATATACCCGGAACCGCGAGAGTGAATACACTTGTGGTAACTAACAATGATCTATTCGTTGGAACGGACGATGAAATGGATGGGTACTGGGCTGATCCACCGGATAATACCGTTTGGGTAGAATACGAGGAATTATGGGAATATGATGTGAGTAATCCCGCAAGCCCGTCACTGGTTGATGATCAAGAAGTAAACGGAGATATCAATGATATGGAGGTTTATAATAGTTCTTTAATTACCGCTACGAGTAAAAACGGAGCAGAATTTGAGATTCGAAATTTCAGCCTCTCTCGAACAGGATATATTGCTCTTCCTGGAAATGAAGATGCAACAAGTGTACATGTGTATGGTGATATGGCACTCGTTGGAAGAGTTGGAGGATCATATCCTGAAATATATAATATTGATATATCCAATGTATCTAGCCCAACATACGATAACGAGGAATCGATTTCCCTCTCAGGAAACCCAACAGTTTCTGATATATTTGTAGGTGATAGTTGGATTTATGTATCGCTTCATAATTCAACGGTTGATATTTTTACCGTTGGAAAAGATCTTTCTGATCCAGAAACCTTAGCCGCACAGCTTTATATTGATCTGGGTGATATCACTATTAATACACTTTCTCACTTAGGAGCGTATGTTTACACAGGAACTGATGAAGCAAATTCATTACGTATTTTAACGGGACCTATTAGTACTTGGAGTGATTTAGATATTTTAGACACGATTGACTTATCAGGAAACGAGGATCCAAAAGATATTTTTGTAGATGATGAGTATCTTTATGTTCTGCGTAATAATTACCTCTATATTATTAACCGATATGAGTATTCTTCAGGGGGGAGTGATTTCTTGGTTGGTAGTTTTTATTTTTCTTCTACAATCAATGATTTTTCTATTGATGAGAGTGGTGATTACGCATATTTAGCCACAACAGACAACTCAAAAGAATTTGTGATTGTCGATATTTCAGATCCGGAAAGTCCATTCGAACTCCGATCGTATAATATTTCTGGAAGTTCAGATGGAACTCATATTGATTCTGGAGATGGTCGGGTATACCTTTCTACTCGAACACAAGTCGTGACATGGGGATGGAGCTGGTTTTGGAATTGGTTTTGGAATTGGATATGTACCTATATTTGTGTATCAGAATCATGTGCATGGTGGTTTTGGGGATGGTGTTTAGGAGGCTGGATTTGTAATGAATATGAAGAAGATGTTTGCAATCGGGAATCACTTGGAAGTGCAAGTCTATATGTATTTGATGTTTCAGCGCCACAAGATTCAACATCAATGTTAGGATCTCTGTATTTAGATGAAATGGCTATTGAAACTATGGTACTGGGAGGAGAACATGTTTTTATTGGAACTATTGGAGAAGAAAGTAATGAAAATATTGTGATTATTCGTATATCAAACCCTGATAATCTCCAAATCGTTAATCAAGAAGATATTCCAGGGGCCGGTATCTTTAGTATATTTTATCGTGATCAAAAAATTTATACATCAGCTGCAGATGAAGGATCTGAAGTTGAAGACGAAGAATCAAATGCTGATTTTGCTATTTGGGACGTTTTCGATGCTACGAATCTTTATGAGATTGGAAAACTCAATGTTGGAACTTTTAATACTGTCTTTATTCAAGATAACTTTGCGTACTTAAGTTCTGAAGATGAATCTCGAGAACTGATGATTCTAGATATTACGAATTTAAGTAATCCACAACTATTAGGAACATTTTCGTATTCCGGATTTAATGTAAAAGGTATTTTTATTAAAGATGAATATATTTATTTCCTTACGGACAATAATTCTCAAGAAATTCTTGTCGTTGGACAAGCCGATGAAGAAGAACTCGCTCAGAGCCAATGGGGAATTTTTACTTCAAGCACCCTTGATACGAAATCAGGGGCTACTGATTATGAATTTATCACTTGGAACCAAGACGGAGACGGTATTATTGAATGTCAACTGCGAACCGCGGATACTGAAGAGAATCTCGATACAGCACTTTGGTTTGGACTGAACGGTGTAGTTGATGCTTATTTTAGTTCTGAAGACCCTATCACTGAATACGGAAGTGCTACAGGAACCCGATGGGTTCAATATCGATGTGTGTTTCGTGGAGATGGGACTCAAATACCGATTCTCAAAGATATGAGCATTGAATATGAAAAATAAAGGATTTACGATTCTAGAGATGATTCTCTACGTGGGTATTTCCGCGATTGTTCTCATACTCATAATGACGATCACATGGGATATTATGAAAAATCAAAAACAAACACGAATCAAACAAGAAATGATGTATAGTGTGCATACCCTTATGCAAAAAATCACCACTGATATCCAAGAAGCTGATGACTTAAATGAAGGGTTTTCAATTTTCAATGATCCGGGGAGTTTAAGTCTTCAGAAAGGTGTGAATGAAATCCTTATTGAGTCGTATCTGAAACAAATGAATATTGATGGTGTGAATATTACGATTCGAAAACTCAGACGTACAGAGGGAGGGCAAACATCAGACCTCTCAAAAGACAACATGAGTATTAGTTCATTTGCACTCACAGACTTATCACGCGATCAGAACTCTCATAATATTAATGTATTTCTTGAAATTCAGTATATTGGAACTGCTGGAGAATCATTAGGCGTGTCTCCTGTATCGCTTGAACGATCTATCTCTATTCGTAACAAATAATACATGTATTCTCAACGTCACGGTATTTCAACACTCGCTATCGTCCTCATTCTCTCTACATTCATAACCACCATGAGTATTAATTTGGCATTGCAAAACATAGAAAGAGAGCAAACACTCCTTCATGAAACGATGCTTATGGAAGTTCGCCATACGGTAGAAGCTTGTATGGAAGAGGCACTCCTCAAACTCAATGGAAACCATGATTATACAGGAGAAAGTTTTTATTTTAATGATGTTTTTTGTATCATAGAAGTAACGGATCTTGATGTTGACCAAAAACGAATACGCACATTTGCTCATACACAAGGAATGTATGCAAAACAAATTGTTGCCGATGTTGATATATCTTCTGCTATAGAAATTATTTCTTGGACTGCTGATTAAAAAAATGAAAATTATACATAAAATTTTTGGAAAAGATATTTTTAGCGTCTACCCGAATGAAAATTCCATTCAGGTCGCAGGTGTTATGATTAATGAAGTCGGCGCTCGAGAAGTAGTATACACAGAAAACATAACCCTTCCCGAAAACCAGTTTAAAAACAATATATTGGTAAATCCAGCAGCAGTAGCTCGAAAGATGCAGTTGCGAGTTAAAAAAATAGAAGCGAAAAATTGCATTCTTATCTTACCCGCGGATCAAACTTTTGAGTTCTTTTTTCGAGTTGAGACTCCACCACCGCCACCTAAAAAAGGAGCAAAAAAGAAGTATGTTTCTATGGATGATATGATTGAACAAAAAATACGGTCAAATGTCCCGATTCCGTTCGAAGACCTAAACTATAAATATTTGGTTACTACTCATGGAAACCAAACAGTTTGTTCTATTTCTGCTGTTGCTTCTGAAATAGTGGAAGAATATTATGATTTCTTAAAACAATGCAAACTAAAACCTGTTGCGATTGAACCAGAATACTGTAGTTTGTTGCGCAATATGTACATCAAAGAAGGTCAAATAAAAGGGTGTATTGTCATTCATGTTCTACCAGAACGTATTTCTTGGTTTGGTCTGGTGAATGATCATTTAGTGGATAGCAGTATTATTGACCGAAAAATAAAACATGTGCGCAGTCCAGGGCAAATACTAGAATCTGATTTAGATCAATCTATAGAATCGTTTGATAATTTTGAAAAACAGAACACCAAGAAAGTCTCCACTATTTACATATGTAGTAAAACAAAAAAAATACCCGATGATGTATCACAAGCAGTTGAATCTATCGGGAAAAAACACAGCATTCCTGTGAAAACAATAGACCGATTTAAAATGGTTCCAGAAACAAAGCGATATGCACCAAGTGATTTTAATATCTGTTTAGGAGGGGCTCTGCAAACATTTGAACCGCAGAGTTTTACTATGAATTTTATGGAAAAAAACACGCCTATAAAACTTCACTAAAGGTCCATTTCTGATGTCTTTGGAAAAGACACAAAAAACGAAGTACCCTTTTTTTCTTGAGATTCAAGCCAAATAGATCCTCCACAAAACTGAACTATTTTTTCAACAATATAGAGTCCAAACCCGTTCCATCGGTTTCTTTTTTTTGAGCATTATCGGCACGAAAAAATTTCTTAAATACATCTTTTTGAGCTTGTTCAGGAATACCAATACCGTTATCTTTTACTTGTATTGTATACATATCGTTTTGTTCTTGAATATCAACTGACACGAGTGCATTTTCATTTCCCGAAGAATATCGAATAGCATTCGTGAGTAAATTATGAATTACCTGATAGAGTAAGTTTTGATCTAAAAATACACTGTGTTTTTGATGTGAAGGTGTGAAATGAAGTGTTGTTTTCTTTTCCTTAAGCAACGGCAGTAAATCGTCAATAGCTTCTGATACTATATCTTCAAGTACTATATGTTCTGGACGAGCCACAAATGGAGCGGATTCAATGTGTGAGACATGCAGTAATTGGTTTACAAGTTTCATCATTCGTTTATTTCTGATTTTAAGTTCTTGTAAATACTCTTTTTGTTCGAGAGAGACATTGCCAACCTCTCCATTTAAAAATAAATCAAGTGTCCAATTTATACCCGCCAGTGGTGTTTTGAGTTGATGAAATGTCATCGATAAAAACTCCGTTTTAAAATCATCAATTTCCTTGAGTCGTGTCACATCGGTGAGAAGAAGCACTGCTTTTCCAGAATCATGGAATGGAAATATTTGTATATCAAAATAACGCCCCTCTATAGGCAATGAATGGTAGGCAACGCTTTCTTTTTTTTGAAACACTTCTTTGTCTATATGAGGCATATCAAAAAACGATTGTTTTTCTTGACTTCCTTCAAGTGCTACATGAAAAAACCAAAATACATCATGCATATCAGAGGCTCCTAAATCAAGATGAATTGTATTTTGAATATGAGTATTGGCCATAACAATACGCCCCTCATCGTCAAACAACAAAAGGGCAAAAGGAAGAACTTCTAACAAAGAAAGTAATTCTGCCGATGACATATCAGAAAAAGAATGCATACAAATAAAGAAGAAATATCTATACTTTCATGAGTGTATATTTTTTTTATAAAAACACAAAAAAATAAGAAACATAGTGTTTTTTTTTGCTTTTCTGTATTTTGACATTTATAGTGATAAGTGATTATAATCTTTGTAATTCTTTCATCATGAAACACACACAAAAAACACTTGGGTTTACACTTATCGAGCTCATTATCGTGATTGCTATTATCGCGATTTTAGCGGCTTCTATTTTTGTAGCAGTGGATCCGGCAAGACGATTAAACCAATCGCGAAATTCTCGCCGAAATACAGATGTAACGGCAATGCTGAATGCACTGCTTCAATACCAAGTAGATGGACTCGGAACACACGTTCCTGCCGTTTCGGCTTTAGTCACCGCTGATGATACCGATTACTACGTTATTGCAGCAGACACAAACACTGGAGTTAATGCCTGTGACGGAACAATTCCAGCTCAAACAGCCGTATGTCCTTATTTATCAGTCACTCTTGGGCGAGAATACACAAATGATGTAGGATACAATCCAGGTACTGATTCTCCGGGGATAAACCCTGATTGTATTGAAGTGCAAGAACTCGTTGATTCTGGATACATTGGACTCATTCCTATTGATCCAAGCCGAACCGTGGCTGATGCACTCAACACGGGAACGGGATACTATATTCGAAAAAATACAAATAACGCCATCACTTTTGGATCGTGTGATGCAGAAGGCGAAGGCGATGGAGGAACAGGAACTCCTCCTGTAATAGAAGTATTACGATAAAAATATAAAAGAGGCAGAATAAAAAAACTCTCTATTCGTGGAGAGTTTTTTTTATTGTTTATATTTTTTATACACTTTTTTCTTTTTAGCAAGGCGTTTTTTATAAATAATTTGATTTTTAAGAACTCTTTTTGTAGAGTGAATGTGTCTTATTTTTTAATATTTTTTTCACCATGAAAAATACACACAAACAATCAGCGTTTACGCTTATTGAGTTGATTATCGTGATTGCCATTATCGCGATCTTAGCAGCTGCGATTTTCGTAGCGGTTGATCCGGCAAGACGGTTAAATCAATCTCGTAACTCTCGACGGTCGACCGATATTGCGACCATGCTTCAGGCTATTATCCAATACCAAGTGGATAACAGTGGGGATCATATCGCGACTATCAATGCTCTTCCGCTTTCAGATACAGCTTATTATATGATCGGAACTTGTGAAGATGGAGACATCAACTCAACTTACGATACTACAGATCCAGCAGGAGATGCAACACCAGCAGGACACACAGGAGCAGTAAATGCCCCAGCTGCTGGAGAAGTTGATCATACCCTTGATAACTGTGACGCACTTGGTGTTGCTTTAAATGTCGATGTAGGAGGAGATAATCAAAGTGCATTCCATGATGCAAATGCAACGGATGATACCACTGATGCTTTTTGTCTTGATATTTCAGAAATTGCGACGTCAGGATATATTGCACAAGTACCACGAGACCCATCAACAGGAACTGATGATGTAAGTCGATATGGTTTTGCACGGCTTGCAAATGGATCACTTCAATTACTTTCTTGTCAAGTTGAAGGAGAAGGACCAGGGGGAGGAGCACCAATTCCTGAAATCAGTGTAATGCGATAATTGGTTTATCACACAAACACAACCAGAGAACCTGATACGATTACCGTATCAGGTTCTTTTTTTTAAGAGATTCTACTTTCATTGATTTTTTCTTAAAAATACGCTATAATGAGGCGATTGATATATCTTTTTATATGAGCAAAGTACTTCTTGCAGAAGACGATACATTTCTTCGAAAAATTAGCAAAGCCAGACTTGAAAAAGATGGGTATACTGTTATCCCTGCGGAAAACGGACAAGAAGCGGTTGATAAGTTATCGGAAAATCCTGATATTATACTGCTCGATGTTATTATGCCACTGAAAAATGGGTTTGAAGTACTTGAAATTATACGACAAGATAAAAAGTTTGATGGAGTTCCTATTATTATGCTTACAAGCCTTAACCAAGATACCGATGTTGATAAAGCAAAAAAAATGGGAGCAAATGACTATATAAACAAACCCAATGCGTCGGTACAAGAAATATCCAACATGGTTGAGTCTTACCTAAAAACAAAGAAATAAATTTAGCGTTTCCACATCTTTAAATCGTATTCTTCAATGGCACGATTACTATTAAAAAATGCAAGAAGGCTAATACTTTCTTTCATTTTTGATATCCATTGTGTTTTATCTTGTTGCCCATAACACGAGAGAGCTTCTTGCAAGGCATCATAGAGTTCCAAAGAGTCGAGTCGATTCCGTTCGAAATCACTCATATCCACGCGACTATCACTTCCAAATCCCCAACCTGAATTTGGTTTCATCCCAATCGCCTCTTCCCACCAACCATCACGAATTGAAAGATTTATCCCTCCATTAAGCGCTACTTTCATACCACTCGTTCCACTTGCTTCACGAGGAATAATAGGATTATTAAGCCATATATCACATCCCGTAACCATTTTTTTACTAATAAAAGTATTGTATTCTGGTAATACCGCGATACGCACTTGACCACGCATTTCTTGTGCAAAATGTCGAATAGCGTCTCGTTTCATCACACAAAACTCATCACTTGGGTGACAGTTTCCAGCAAACACCAACTGTAATTTTCGGTATCCTAATTTTCGTAACCGATCTAAATCTCGAAAAATAAGTGCTGGACGCTTGTAAGGCACAAATCGTCTTGCGAACCCAATAGTAAGAGTATGAGTATCAAAATAATCATCATCATCTCCCTCTCCTTCGTATTGTAAACATCCCGGAAAAGCATTAATCCAATCGATACATTCTTTTTTTGATTTTTGATGCGCTGTCCATAAATCTTCATCAGGTAAATTTTCTGCAGCCAATCGGAACATACTTGGGTCTTCTCTCCACCCAGGAAGATATGAATCAAAAAGTTTTTGCATCCATATCGATGCCCATCGAATATGATGAACTCCGTTGGTTACATTTTTAAATGAATATCCCCCAAACATTTCCTCACATACTCGCCTGTGTTTCTCTGATACACTATTTGTTTTTCGACTTAAGTTTAAAGCTAAATGGGTCATACTCAACCGATCGTGAGTAGCAATATCTCGAATATGCCACGGCATCATATTGCCAATGACTCGATACGCCTCAGAGTAATCAAAATAATCATGCCCCGCCGCTACTGGAGTATGAGTTGTAAAACAACACTGCTCTTTTACTTGTGCATCTTGATAATGGTTTTCTCTTAATACCTCCAGTGTTAATAACGCTGCATGCCCTTCATTGAGATGAAATGTATCAATAGTTTCGTACCCAAGAGCGCGAAGTATTCGGACTCCACCAATACCTAAAATAGCTTCTTGTGCCAGTCGTGTATATCCATCGGACGGATAGAGATTTTTTGTAATATCACGATCCCACTCCTTATTTTCAGGAATATTGGTTGTTAAAAAATAAATAGGTTTTGTTTTTCCGTGTAAAGGAGATACAACATCGTATTGATATACCCCGACATGCACCCCTCGCCCTTCAATGTCCACAAGAACCGTTTGCGGTAATCGTTTCATAAACGATTCTGGATAAAATGCCATATCTGGGTTTGAATCTTGATGATAAATAAGTGATACTCCTGCGGCATTATACTGCATATCAGCAATAGAAAACATATAGTCCGCTGCCAAAACTCCTAATCCTCCTGCATAATTGGGTATGCGATGGTCAACCGCAAACTCCATTGAAAAATACGCAACATGTAAAGCTGAAGCTGAAGAATGTTTGGTCATGAGTGTTTGTTTTTTTATGCACCATTATTATGCAGAAATAAGCTATTTCTTTCAATGAAAACTCATTGCACGAACAAAAAAAGATTGTTTTTGATTTCTTTTGGTGTACTCTACAACTGTTTTTTATACAAACATTCATGTCTTCCATTCTTTCTGATTTACAATGGCGATACGCAACAAAAAAATTTAATACCGACAAAAAAATATCACCGGAAAATATTCAGATACTCAAGGAGGTCTTGCGGCTTACTCCATCATCACTGAATATGCAACCATGGAAGTTTCTTATTATTGAAAATAAAGCATTAAAAGAAGAGCTCAAAAAACACAGTTTTGACCAACCACAAATCACTGATTGCTCTCACTTAATTGTTTTTTGCCGAAAAACATCTCTTTCTCAATCAGATATTGACACGCTTATTCAACACACCGCTCATACACGAAATCAAGACATATCAACACTTGATGCGTACAAAAATATGATTGAAAATGTACTCCTTCATGGTCCTCGAGCAGCACATGTTGACACATGGGCTCGAGATCAGGTGTTTATCGCTTTAGGAAACTTTTTAACCGCTTGTAGCACACTGCATATTGATACCTGTTCGATTGGAGGATTTGATCCCGAAGGATATAAGAAAGTGCTCGACCTACACCCCCAAAACCTTGCACCATGTGTTGTATGTGCTATAGGCTATCGATCGGAAGAAGATTCTACACAGAAACGAAAAAAAGTACGGTTTGAACACGAAATGATTATACAAGAACTATGATGTATTTCTCGAAAACTCTTTTCTTTTTATTAAAAGAAAAAAAGAGGCATTGTATAAAACATAAAAAAGGTGTATAATGAACCGATGACTCAAGAGCATCCACTTTGGTTTCGTGAGCATAACTACGAATATAGAGATGCTCACAATAGAACACATCCTTTTTATGATTTTATTATAACGAGGCTGTGTTTTGTACCACTTATGCTTTTAAGCTTGTACTTTTTTTGGATGAATTTGTTTTATTTTTATAATGGATTGTTTTCTCTTCCATTTTGGTTTCAAAATATCACGCTCATACTCCTCCTTCTCGTAATACTCAATATGTACCCGCAACAAACGTTAGTTATAAGCAACTCATCAATCCTTTTTCAACAAAACACACACAAAGACATTCTTCTTCCATTTACTCATATACAATCTCTTTATGTTTCAAAAGCAAAAGATATTCGTTCATTTCTTCCCTATCACACACTACTTGTCATCGATAAAAACAATAATTCATTTGAATTTCGAACAACACGTATTCATACCATTATCTCACTTCTTCCAACACATCTACAAAAAAAAGAAAACATCAACTTGTGAGTTTCTAAAAAGAGAATAGAATAGAAATCGTTTATTGTACTATTTTATGACCTATACTCTTCTTTCTGGAACTCCTGTTGCGGAATCAATTCTGCACAACGAACTTATCCCTCGCGTTCTTTTATTGAACAAAAAAAATATACAACCAAAATGTGTTGTGCTTCTGATTGGGAATAATAGTGCTTCTTCTACGTATGTCCGACAAAAAGCATTATGGGGAGAAAAAGCGGGTATAAAGATTGATATTCATGAGTTTCCCACTTCTATCTCATGGTCACAATTACAAGACCATATTCAAACACTCAATAAAGATCCGTACGTACACGGCATACTCTTACAACTGCCTATTCCATCGCATCTCTCTTCTTTTGATTTATTAAATTCTATAACCCCTGAAAAGGATATTGATGGATTTGGCGTTATAAACACTGGGACACTCACTCTTTCTCATCATCGTGTTACTCCTTGTACTCCAAAAGGGATACTCCGACTCCTTGACGCCTATGATATTTCAGTGGAAGGGAAAAAAATAGTTATTCTGGGACGATCTCATATTGTTGGACTTCCACTCGCACTCCTGCTCCTACAAAAAAATGCAACCGTAACGATTTGTCATAGCTATACTCAACATATAAAAACCGAAACACTATCTGCCGATATACTCATATCAGCTATTGGAAAACCTAAATTTGTAGATGCATCTTTTATAAAACCAAAAAGTATTCTTATTGATGTGGGTATCAATCGAATAGATAATAAACTCGTGGGAGACATTGATTTTGAATCAGTTAAACCTTTGGTATCAGCAATAACACCTGTTCCAAAAGGCGTCGGACCAATGACGGTTATAAGCTTGCTAGAAAATACAATTCTTGCTGCCGAACAAGCAACCCTCTCTTAGCGTTTTAATATATATCGGTTATACAGAGATTGCAATTGATCAAATGTCATATCTATAAGCTCAGACATTGTTTGTTGTAGTATTCGTATACGCTGTAATACTTTTTCAAATTTACTCGCAGAGAAATAACGGCTATTTTCTATTTTTCGTGACTCTTGAATCAGTTCATCCTGTTCTTTTTTTAGATAAGAATAGACCACCTGCTCTTGCTCTTTTCGAGTCATTTTTTCAAAACTCGCTTTCGAATCAGAACTCGTTAATAATCGGTTTATACGATGAGAAACAGAATCAAAAAAAGACAGATCTTTAGCCATCCCATTCGAAGAAGCGTTCCCACGACTCTCTTCCGCAGGGTTCGTTCCTACAACTTGCGACACACGTTCACTCGGAGTCGATAATGCTTCATCAAAAACACTGAGATTTTCTGGAGACTGATTCTCCATTCCTTCTCGATATTCTTGTTTTTCAGAATCGTGATTATGACGCACCATTTCTCTTATATTATACAATGCAAAATATATTAAGTCAATTATTCGCCATTTTTACACAAAAGGTCGTCTATCAAGCAAAGCTCGTCCAATAGTTCCAATATCTAAATAATCAAGATCTCCTCCCGATGGAATACCTCGAGACAATCGCGTGATAGTTCCAGAGAATAAAGACTCAATGCGTTCCATTAAAAATAAGGATGTTGCCTCCCCTTCTGTTGTGGAGGGAAGCGCAAAAATAATTTCTTGTGGAGGATCTGTTTGCAATCGGTTCAATAGTACATCAATTCTTAAATCATCAGGACGTATTTTATTGAGTGGAGAAAGAACCCCATGAAGCACAACATATCGCCCTTTGTATTCATGGCATCGTTCGAGCGCTACAACATCTAAAGGTGACTCAACAATACATATTTGATCCGATCGCCGACGACTATCACTACAAATACCACATATATGATCTTCTGCATAATGAGCACAGAAATCACATTCCCGAATAGAAGATTTTAAACTTCCAATACTCTGTGCTATTTTCTGATCGAGTGATGACTTATTCTGAAGCAATGCTAACACAAGCCGTTCAGCACTCCGTTTTCCGATACCCGGTAAACACGACAAACTTTCTATAGCGTCTTGAATTGGCGAAGGTAAAACATTCATGTAGGCGTATTGTATGTTTTTTTCTTCAGAAAAAAAACTATTTTCGTTCCGCAAAAAAATCTTTCACATACGATAAAGCTTGATCCATTGCAATTTCTTTTTTTCGCCCCGTTTCTAAATGACGCACTACAAGCTTATTTTGCCGTACTTCTTGATCACCAAGTAATAATACTAATGGTGTTTTTGTTTTTTGAGCTCGTTTCAGTGTGTTTTCAATAGATGTTTTCCCTAAATTCCCAACGGCATTAAACCCTTTATTGCGTAATTGAGTTAAAAGCGGAAGCGATGTTTTTTTCCCAAGTTCTCCAGTAGCAGCAACAAATACATGAATATTCGCTTTTTGTGATAAAACAATATCGTGTCGATGCATGAGTTCAATCACACGTTCCACTCCTGCAGAAAAACCAGCCCCACCAAGATCTAATGGACACCCCATAGTTGTGAGTAACCCATCATATCGACCACCGGCTAATACCTTATTGAGGGTGTTTTTTTCGAAAAACTCAAACACCGTATACGAATAATATCGAAACGGACGAAATAGTTTCGTATCAACGGTATAAGGAATTTCAAGTGTATCTAAATAGGCTAATGTTTCTTCAAAAAACTTCCTCGACTTCTTTGATAAAAAATCAGTTACTTTTGGTGCCATTTCAGCTAAAATATGTTCGTCTTCAGTTCGAGGTTTCAGCAATTCTAATAAGTTTCCTTGATGGAGCCGTTCTCGGGCTTCCACTGACAAACTTCGTTCTTTTCCTTTATAGAAATTCTCTAAAGCTTCAAAAAATTTCTGTCGATCCTCGGGTGTTCCAATATTATTAATACGCAATTCACACAGCTTCCCAACTTTCAATTGTGATAATAATTGTGATGCCAAAAGTACCAACTGAGCATCAATAGCTGGATCGGTATCTCCTAGCACTTCCGCTCCTAATTGTCGAAACGAACGCTGAGTCGTTGATTTCACGCGCTCAAATCGAAAACAGTTTTCTATATAATACACTTCTAATGGTAAATTTTCTTCATACAACTTATTTTCAATAAAAGATCGAACAATTCCCGTTGTGACATCTGGACGCAACGCTAAAGTTCGACCTAATTTATCTTCGAAAGTATATAACTCTTTTTGTATAATTTTAGAAGTCGCCCCAAAACTCCGTTCAAAACACTCTAAATCTTCAAAGGCAGGCGTAGAAATACGATGATATCCACATTTATGGAATTTTTTCTGAACAATTTCTTCTATAAACGAGAAATATTCATAGTCGTCTGGAAGAAAATCAAGCGTTCCAATCGGCGACTTAAAATATTTTGGCATAAATACAAGATATAACAGAAAAAGCACTCGTGTCAATTTATTTTCCTGTTTCTTCCCATTCTTTGATTTACAGAGACCCTTTTTTTTGGTACAATAGTAATGGTTTTATTTTTTATTCTTTCGTTTCCTATGAAATCTTTTCTTCGTTTTCTCTTCGTTCTTTCCCTTGGTGCTGTATATGGCGTTCTTTTTGCTCAAAAACCAGGGAAAAAACTACGATCCGAACTTAAAAAATCTGAAAAACCATACAATATGCTCTACCAAGAACTCAAAGCAGTTGATATGGAAGCGATTAATACCATTAAAACATGGGCACAAAACTCAGACGAACTCGATCATCTTATTCAATCAAGTCAATCTCAGTTACAAACTATTCACGAACAGTTAAAAAATATGACAGCCGATACCCAAAAACAGACGAAGAAATCACTCGAAAGTCTCTCAAAAAAAGCTCAATCACTGATTGACGACATCCAAAAATCAATCTCATAGACTCTTTGTTTTGTATACAAATATTATACAATATAAATTAATCCTATTTCACACCGAGATCTTTTTTTAGTGCGTGAATATGACGAGCCGTAGCAGAGTCTCTTCGGCTTAAGTCTTGTATTTTTCGAATGCCATGCATAATAGTTGTATGGTTTTTACCTCCAAAATCATTACCAATGGCTTCATAGCTCATACGCAATATGTCTTTACACAACATCCAACAAACTTGTCGTGCAAAAACAGTCTCTTTTTTTCGACTTATCCCAAGTATTTCTGTTGCTGGAATCTGAAAATAGTCACTAATAGCGGTTATGATATCATCAGGATTCTTAACAATTCCCATTTTTTCTGCATCACGAGACGCAATAAAATTCTCATTCGGATGTATTTTTCGAAATATTTTTCCAACAGATTGAACGGTTGGCGAAACTTCTCCCAGATCTATCTCTGCACGAATTTGGTTGAGAATATTTTCGAGTTCTCTTAAATTACTTCGAATATTGGCAGCAATAAATTCTTGTACATCAGGCGGCAAAAATAAACTCATTTCTTTTGATTTCTCTTGAATAATCGCCAGTCGAGTTTCATAGTTTGGAGTCTGAATATCTGCCGATAATCCCCAGCCCATACGAGAACGCAATCGATCAGAAATACCAAGCAGTTCAGAAGGAGGTCTATCAGAAGCAAAAATAATCTGTTTTTGAAACTCAAACAAATCATTAAACGTATTAAAGAGTTCTTCTTGTGTTCGTTCTTTTCCTTCAAAGAATTGAACATCATCAAGAATCAAAACATCAACTGAGCGATACCGTTTTCGTAACTCATCTGTCTTTTTTTCTCGTATCGACTTAATAATCTCATTCATAAACCGTTCGGCAGTATTATAAATAACACGTGCGTTTGAATTACGGTGTTTTATTTCATTTGCTGTCCCTTGTAATAAATGCGTTTTTCCAAGCCCAACCCCACTATAAATAAATAATGGGTTATATTTTTTTGGTTCATTGACTGGTGTTTGTGCAACAGCAATACAGGCAGCATGAGCAAATTGATTTTCAGGCCCGACAATAAAGTTTTTTAACGTAAATTTTTGCTGAGTAATACGAGACTCTAAACCTTCATCAATACGAATATCGGGTCTATTGGGCAGTTTTCGAGGAAGTTTGTCTTTCTTTAAGAAAATATGAGGATACAAGGCCTCTTTATCGGCTAACGATAAATCGACATCAAAATATAAAGACTCAATTTCAGGACAGACAGCTTTTACATTACTTAAAAGCACTGTGTAGTACTTATTTTCAAGCCAATTCTTATTCATCTCCGTTGGACAAGAAACCAAGACGGCACGCCCCGAAACTTCTCGCACAATCACTTTCTGAAACCACGTAAAAAACTCCATGCGTGATATTTTTTCACTCATACGCACAAGCACCGCCTCCCATAGGGCATCTTTTTCTATATCCATTCCAAAAGGGTCAAATTTTGCTTTCTCTTTCTACAGGAATGTACCCATTTTGGCAAGACAAATTCTACTTCATTCTTCCCTCTAAAATCTGTATTTCATCACGCAAGAGAGCAGCCCTTTCAAAATCCCAATTTTTGGTCGCTAAATCCATTTCTTTCTCTAACTCTCGTATCATCTTTTGTAATGCATCTCGTTTTGTTATCTTCTCAAAATTACGAGTAACCCCACCAGTCAAATCTTTTGAAATATCTGTTATTTTTTTGATGATAGTTGTCGGAGTGATACCGTGTTTCGTATTATACGCTTCTTGAATAACTCGACGACGATTTGTTTCGTCAATCGCTTCTTGCATCGCTTTTGTTGTCGTATCAGCAAACATAATCACTCTTCCTGATGCATTCCGTGCAGCTCGTCCAATAACCTGTAATAATGCATCTCGAGAACGCAAGAATCCTTGTTTATCAGCATCAAGTATACAAATAAGTGATACCTCTGGTAAATCCAGTCCTTCTCTGAGTAAATTAATCCCCACAACAATATCAATTTTTCCGTTTCTCAATTCTGTTAAAATTTCAATACGTTCGAGTGTATCAATTTCTGAATGTAAATACTTTGCCTTTATCCCCTGTTCAATAAGATATTCTGATAAATCTTCTGCTGATTTTTTGGTAACGGTTGTCATAAGCACACGATTTCCTTTCTGAATTTCTTTTTGAGCTTCTTCCAATAAAACATCAATCTGATGTTTTTTCGGTTGAATCTGAATTTGTGGATCAAGAAGTCCCGTTGGTCGAATAATCTGCTCAAACGTAGCTTCTTTTGCTAATTCCCTTTCGTATTCTCTGGGAGTAGCAGAAACATACACCACTTGAGATATTTTTGATTCAAATTCTTTAAACCGTAATGGTCTATTATCGAATGCACTTGGTAATCGAAAACCATATTCAACCAGTGTGTTTTTTCGAGATAAATTCCCATTAAACATACCTCCTATTTGAGGAACCGTAATATGAGACTCATCAATAAAACACAAAAAATCTTTCGGAAAATAATCAATTAAAGTTGCTGGTGGCTCTCCGGGTTTTTGATGTGTCAAATATCGAGTATAATTCTCTATTCCATTGACATATCCGGTTTCCCTTAACATTTCTATATCATATCGAGTTCGTTGTTTTATACGATGGGCTTCTAATTTTTTTCCGAGTTTTTCAAACTCTACAATACGAGCTTCTAAATCTGATTCTATAAGTCCAATAGCTTTTTCTATCCGTTCGGGCGTTGTGACTTGATGTTTTGCAGGAAACAAAAATATGGTTTCTTTTTCTTCAAACACTTCACCCGTAAAAGCATCTATTTCCTTAATAGAATCGAGCAAATCACCCCAAAACTCCAATTGATATCCAATGTCGCCATGTGGCGGAAAAATAGTAACAACATCACCCATAACCTCAAAAGTCCCCCGCACTAAATCAGATCGCGTTCGTTCATATTGAATACTAACGAGTTTTCGTAATAAATCATTCCGCACATACTCTTTTCCTGCTTGCAAACCAAACCCCAGTTCTTGATAGGTTTCGACATCTCCAAGCCCGTAAATACACGAAACAGAGGAAACAATAATAACATCTCTGCGTGTAAGCAAATTCACCGTCGCTGCATGACGAAATTTTTGAATCTCGTCATTGATAGTTGATTCTTTTTCAATAAATGTATCGCTCCGCGGCATATATGCCTCTGGTTGATAATAATCATAATAACTCACAAAATAGCCCACTGCATTATCTGGAAAAAACGACTGAAATTCAGCACATAACTGTGCCGCCAACGTTTTATTATGGGCTAATATTAATGTTGGTTTTTGAACATTCTGAATAATATTCGCCATAGTAAAAGTTTTTCCCGTTCCTGTTGCTCCTAAAAGCAACTGATCACGAAGTCCATCTTGAACCCCTTTTGTGATATTAGTAATGGCAAATGGCTGATCTCCTGTTGGTTTGTATTGTGAAACCAGTTTTAAATCTTTACTCATATTAAAAACACTATGCACTAAAATATTTTTTTTGCAAGAATAACATCTCCCAAAGAGAAAAATCTGTTATATAGACTAAATTTTATTCTCGGTATCGAAAATAGAGAATTACATTCCAATCATCTATATTCTGACCACAATTATTATCAATGCCCCATAAAATATACTGGTCTCCCGCAATATCGATATTAAGATTATTCGCATTATGAGCTTGATTATTCAACCCTGCCGCAATAGTTTGTTCAAGCGTATAATTATTATCATTAGTATTATTCCCCGTACTCCACACTTCCACATCAAATGAACCGCTTGAACAGGCATCATCATCAGCAGAAAACCCATATCCAGTTATCGTAATAGGATGAGGTATATATAAACCAAGATCACTTCCTGTATCAGGTCCTAATCCGTTTCCCCAATCAACATTACAACCTTCATTACTCCCAGGATCGTTACCAGCAGTACAGTTCCCACTTTCATCTCCAAAAAGACTCATTTCTGTCACACCTAACCATTTATTTCGTCCATTACTCGTATCACATATGTATAGCAATCCTGTATCCACATCCATCCACAACATTCCAGCAACTGCTCCTGAACAAGCAACTGGAATCGCTCCACTTTGAAGTGTTCGAAATGCGAGTTCTTCATTAAATGTTGAAAAAGTTCCACCCGTATGAGTTGCTGAATAATCATCATCCCATCCAAAATTTCGATCAGTTCCATCATCAAAATTTAAAATTATATCATTGGCCGTTCCGTCACCCCCTTCTAAGAATTTGCCAGAAATATCAATGTCGAGATTATCAGTAAGACTAAATTCTGAATTCGCACTATCCCAGCTCAAAGTTTCTGAAAGAGTAGATCCAAATTGAAGAACGACATCACCCCCTGTATCATCATCATCAAGAACAAAGGTGTTACTCGCAGTTCCAGAACCACCACCCCCTCCAGAACCACTTTCAAGCTTCGTAACGGTTACAACCGTTTCTCCAACTACTTGGTTTGCGGTTGTTCTTTGTACTTGCAATGCCACATAATCATTCGCGGATAAATTCGCTAAAAAACTTCCTGTAATGGTTCCGAATTCTCCCTGATAGTTTGTTTCACCAAGAAGTGATCCGGGAAGTACCGTTGCTCCATTGAGCTGCATTCTGGTATTAACGGTATGAGTTGTCCCCGTATCATTCGCTCTTACACTGTAAGTAATACGATAGAGTCCATTTGTTTTTACATCAATTCGCTCTGTATTAACCGCGTTATGTTCCAGCACCGCTGTATCATTTTCCACATCGGTTGTATCCAAAGGAATATCATACCAGTTGGTCACAGCAGGAATAGTGAAATTCGTAGTACGTCGTGCTTGAACCACTGGCAAATCACCTCCTCCACCTCCGAGGGAATCAATTTGATTCCAGTTCGCCGCCCCAACCGTTGAATCAGTTAAAATAAAACTTTCGTCAGTCGTTGTATTCACCCACAACGTTCCAACGGCATATCCGTCATTTGCGTCATCATTCACTGTTGGATCTGAGGCTGAAGATACAGCCGTAACTCCTCCACCTCCTCCGCCACCATTCGTTTGCTCCCAGTTCGCCGCCCCAATAGTAGCATCAGTTAAGATAAAACTGTTATCCGTTGTTGTATTCACCCACAATGTTCCAATAGTATATCCATCATTTGCATCATCATTTACTGTTGGATCTGAGGCTGAAGATACAGCAGTGACTCCTCCGCCACCTCCACCGCCATCAATTTGATTCCAGACTGCCGATCCAACACTGCTATCAACTAAAATATACGCTGTATCTGTGTTTGTATTGATCCAGATAACTCCTATATTAAATCCATCGGATCTATCATCTGAAGCTGTTGGATTGCTTGTACTTCTGTGATGTTCTACCGTTTCACGAGTCGCCGTTCCTCCATCGTTAATGTCCGTCGTTACATTATCAAACGTGTTTCCAATAATAACATTTTGGTCACTCGTCGTACTTGAAATATCAAACCCAACATCCCATTCATCAGTCCCTCCTACAATCAAGTTATTTGTGAAAATATTTTTATCGACTCGTTGCTGAATAAAGAATGCTCGACGATTTGTTCCTGCAGACGCTCCCCGAACAACATTTCCTTGAAAAATATTTCTATTAACTTCTGTATTTGTTGTTGTTCCTCCAATATAAAACGCATACTGAAACCCCACTCCTCCATCAGCCGTTCCATCAACCGTATTGTTACTAAATAAAGAGTCTTCTACTTTTTTAAGACTGGCGGTATTTAAAACTTCAATTACAAACCCTGATGATCCTGTTGAAAGAGAACGACTCACTACATTCGCATTCATATTGGCTCGATACGAATTCCCCATAAAAAGACCAAATGAGTTTCCACCTCCAGCACCCATTCGAGAAAACCGATTATTAAAAAGAGAACTATCTTCAACTCCCAAAAAGACCGCCACTGTTTCTCGTACATAATCAATATTATTCCCTTCCACTAGTGCATTTCGAATACCCCGCGGAGCAGATCCATTTGTCCAAATACCGTTATAACCATAACTATCTCCACCCGTCATATGAATTCCATCAGTAAAATAACTGCCCGCTCCTTCATCTCCGAAAATACGACAATTAGAAATAACTGGACGTAATAAGATATCTGTTGTTCCATCAAGCATATGAATTCCCATACGAGCTGTTGTTCCTGTCCCTGAAACTCCTTGCGTTTTTTCAATCGTCAAATTATATAACTGAATATCTTCCCCCCCTGCTACACGAACCCCATGAATATTTGAGTTTTCAACCTCCAGTTTAAAACTTCTTAACGATACATCGTTACTTGGATTTGTTCCATCGGTGGCACCTATGTGAATAGCAGCAGCCGTATCATTCGTAACAGAAAACCCACTCGCTCGGATAATCGTCGAATCTCCATACCCAGCAATCTCAATTCCATCAGTAAGAATAGAAATCGGACTCGAAATATTATGAATTCCGGGAAGAAGTGTAATAAACCCCCCACTCGCTAAACTATCAATTGCCCCTTGAATATTCATCCCCGGATACACAAACATAGTATTTTCAGGAATTGTTGAAATGGTTCCACTGCTCACCACATTTCCAGAACCAGAAATGGTTACATCCCAATCAGAAAAATCAAGTCCTCCACTTCCACTCTGAGACTCCACAAAATGAGTTGATGCTGCATTTAAATTTGCCGAAGCCGTTGACAACAATATTTGTTGATTTCCCGCAGTAGCTGCCGCACTAATAAATCGAGTTCGAACCATTGGAGGTGTACCCGATAAACTATCTAATAAATACTTTGTGCCACCAATATGAAAATCTACCCATTCAAAAATAACGGAAGAGGTTGTCCCTGCATTATACTTTGCCCCTAAACCAGTATTGGCGGTTATCCCAGCATCAATATTAAGGGTTAATGATTTAAATTGTGTTTCTTTTACTTCTAAAAACCCATTTCCGGTTACGTTTACAACTGTATCTCCAGTATTCGCACCAATTAAGGTAATGTTTTCAAGATCAACTACATTTGTAACATTATGTGTCTCGGCTGTTAACAAAATAATCCCTCCTGTGAGCGTTGTAAGATATCCAGCTGCTGATTCAATCGTGGCGTAATTTCCACCTGTTCCAACGGTCACAACTTTTGTAGCGGTGGTTGTAAACGTTGCCGTAAAATCAAACCATTCATACACTCCCGGAGATCCAGCTGGATTTGGTTCAATACATACATATGCATTTCCATCATTCTGGTCATAATACTGTTTCCCCAAATCACCCGCATTATCACAGGCAGGAATACTAACACTCCCATCACGATTCTCAACACGAAAGTCAATAAATTCATTTCCTTCAATATACAAATCATCACTCAGCACAAACCATTGGTTTGTATCATCCCAACGAAGATACTCACTTAAAGAGGATCCAAACTGCAAAGAAACATCCCCACCAGAATCATCTTCATCAAGAATAACAATATTCGTACTTAATTCTGATAAAGTCTGTGTGATGTCTTCGTCTATTGCTCTCCAATTAGTTCCATTACAGATATATGAAAACCCATCAACCGTATTATGATAGAGCCGACCATTTGAAGTTCCATCACACGTAGGTGCAGAAGCCAAACGCTCAATGGCTATATTTTTCAACTCATTCCCCCCAAAATTTAAATCGCGATTCAATAAAAACTCATCTGCCGATATATCAAACCGAATACGAGAATCAAGTGTTAATCCGAACTCCAAATCAATATAATCGGGAGATGTGTCATCTTTATCTATATAAAACCGATCAGTATTTGTTCCATCATCTTCATTTACGAAAATTAAACGAGCTTCAACCGAAGACACAAAACACAACAACACACCCAAAAGAACCGAAAAAAGAATGCTTTTTTTTCGGATTTGCGAAATAATCATTCGAATGGTTTTTTGAGAAAAAACAATCATTCATTCTTATTATGATGAACAAAAAAATTTTTCGCAAATAATGCATGCAAAAGAGTATTGAATGAATTCTCTTTTATTGATTTGTATAAAAAAATATTGATCGAGAATAATTTTTTTATTCAAAAAAAGAACCATATCCTTTCTTCCATCGTTCGTATCGTTCTAATACATATTGAAACCAGTAGCGAAATGTAATCACACGATCATGAGCATGGGCATAAACCCGCTCTTCACCGCCAAAGCCACGTTTGAATTGAGATAATCCATACCACGGGTGTTTTTTATCATCTTTTTGAACCACTCCCCAAAAATTAAATTCCTGACACCCCCTTCGACGAGCCTCACGTATTCCTGCCCAAAGAGTCGCATATGAAAAAGGAAGTGAATGAGGAATAGATGCCCCTTGATGGTAATATCCAGCACGATCATCAAAAATAAAAATCGAACTCGAAAAATATTTCCCATCTTTATATGCAGAACAAATACAAATTTGATCACCAAAGATATCAAGTGCGTTCTTCGTAAAAGTCTCTGAAAAAGGGGTAAACCCTTGTCTTTTTGCGGTTTGTAGATGCAAATCCCAAAAAATACGAAAATCATCTGCCACACGACCAATCCGAACTTGTATATCTTGTTTTTCAATTCGACGCACTTCATAACGAGTCGTTTTTTTCATATGTGAAAGTATTTCTTCTTCACTTTTCTGAATATCCAGAACCCATGTTCGTTCCGGATTTACCATGTGTACCGGAGCTGGACGAAAAGAATAACGAGCAAATACCTTTGAAAACGAAACATCTTGCAACGGAGATATACGCACAAAATCACATTTTTCTTTCTGAGCATAGGCAGTAAAATACTCAAAAAAAACTCGCCATAGATCTTCTATCGCAGTCTCTCCCACCAAAGGACCATGTGGACAATGTATATACCGTCCTCGACGAGCATGTATAATCTGAAACTGCGCAATTCCACATAAGTTTCCTCCATCATAAATCCCCCAACGAATACTTTTTTTTCCTATAGAATCTTGCAAATATCCATAAAGACGTGATTGAAGAAACGTTTTTTCTAATTCATATGAATAAAAAAATTGATCATAATCGACATCCGATATTGTTTGTATAGAAATCATACCACTCAAGCATAAAATAGTTTCCACTGATGACGAAAGTTTTCCACATCTTTTTCAGTTGTTCGTATATTCGTAGGAAATGTTACATAATGGCGCGCAAAATATTCTGCATTTACACAACTCCCCTCCTCATATCCAATAGACGATAAATGAACATCTGCTGGTGAAATGGGGACTCCCTCCCATTCATATAAATCGTATCCCCATCGACGTGCTTGTGTTTTTATATCAGCAGCTTTTTCTGTTTTCACAATAACACGAAAAGCGTTTTCTGGAATAATAATTTCTGCATCGGGCAATATATCGGACAAGACAAATTTCCATTTTTTCGCTATACGAACACGATGTTTTTGCCGTTGTGCATAACGACGCATTTTGTATTTCAAAATATACTGAAGAGGCGTCGCTAATTGTGCCTGAGGGAAATCCTCTCTCCCTTGCTTTTCTTTTTCTGTGACAGCTCGAGGCAATATACGCAATCGACGCATTATATATGCCACTATTTTTCCAAGACTCCCTAAATGCCAAACAGGCAAAACTAAAGCAAAAATAACGGGTTGCAACAAAAGTCGAAGAATCTCTCGTTTCTCTAATGGAAATAATGAAAATTGAAACCCCCCCATGCGAGAAGACTCTGACCATACTAAAGCTCCACCACTCACACAAGAAATCACTTTTTCACGACCAAAACTCCAAATCTGAACATCACAATATGATTGATCAAAGTGAAATGCATGAGCACAATCTTCTATAACCATGATATTCTTTCGTTTTGCAATCTCCCAAATACGCCCCAAAGGAGCCATTTGTCCAAAAACATGAGGCACCAAAACACAAGACATGTTATCAGATTTTTGTAGAAAGTCTTCAACATCAATAACCCCATTTTCATCTGTATCAATCCATTGAATTGCATACCCTTTTTCTAAAAAAGGAGTCGCCATAACAACACAACAAAACGCAGGAATCCCAATTTTTTTTTCTTTTGAAAAATGAGCCGTTTCTATGATTTTTGAGAGTGCTGTTCGAGCAGCATTCGTTAAGAGGTAGTTTTCTGTTTTAAAAAATGATCGAAAATCAAGAGATGATTTACTCCATAAACGAAAAAACTGAAAAAATACATACAGACTATCTGTATATGTAAAATTAGGCGATATTTGATTCGATATAAGTTTCTTCATAAAGAGAAATCACAATATGAATTCTAATAAAAAAAGAAAACAACTCAATGTCATTTTCTTTTTTCTTTTGAAATCATATTATATGCTTGTTTTTTTATCCTCTTCTTATGTCATCACTCACTCCAGAAGAACAACAACTTCTTCAATCAATACATACAAACGTTCGAAAGCTCAAACAATATTTTCAATGGATGCTCACCCTTTCACTGATAACACTTGTTATTCCGATCTTAATACTGGCGATTGCTATTCCGTTCCTTATAAATACTCTTGGATCACTCAATCCTCTATCAAACTTAGGATTGTAGTGCTTTATCGACAACTCTGCACCATATAATGCAAAAGACTCTTTCCTCGGGAAGGCACTGAAATTTCAGCAATAAATCGTCCATCTCCTTCAAGTTCAAACTCAACATTATCAGTCGATTGAGGTTCATCTTCACTATCTTCTTGTTTATTAGAAGCAAATACCGAAACCGTTGCTTTCTGAATTTCTATGTTTGCTCCCCATACATTTTCATATACTTGCACCACCACATCATCATCTTTCTGATTTCTCAATTCTACTTCATGGGTTGCAAAACTACATTCCCGAAACCCGATCCAATTCTTTGTTGTTTCATATTTTAACTGTTTTTTCTCTACTGCAATATCAAAAACATTTCCTAAAAACACTTCTATTTCTTCATCACGAGGCGTATGGTTTACCATATCTTCTCCAATAAATTGCAGAGATCCTTTTGAGTCTCTTTTATAGACACGGAGTGTCCCTTTTGGAATAGGCACTCCTAAATTATTTTCTTCTTCGTTTTGAAATGATAAGTGAGACCGAACTGCAGAATGGTTTTTTTGTGGATCGTATACGAATTCTTTTTTTGCTTCAATACCATGCGCATGAAAAAGCTCGATTTGTTTTTGAGCATTTTCTTTTATGTCTGTTACTCGATCAAGACTATAGAGGTGATACTCAAAAAAACTTTCTTCTGCAAATCCTCCCATATCCATACTCTCTTGTTTTGCATTCATAAGAACTGGACGAACCAGATCATCTTGATATCGCTGATGAGAAACAACATTCACATCACCTGCAACAAGTTGCAACTTTGTATCTGGAAACGATGCCCCTGAATGGTTTGTAATCGTTGTCCATCCTTGAAGTGATAACTGTGTATCAGAATCATCTACTACAACTACATAGTCGGCATTCCAAGACAACCCTCGTGTTAAGTAACTCGTTCGCACTTTTCGCATACCAGCTTTTTCTGCCCATAAAGTCCATACTAATGTCGGTCGAGTAGAAAACCCTTCTGGAAGTGTATCAAATTCAGTATCAATAATATGACCTTTTTGAATTGTTTTAATACCTGAATCTGTTTGAAGCACTACATCTCCCCATGCGGTACTCAACAGTATACCCTTTACGGATTGTGTTTCGTCTCCTTGTTGTACGGTTACCGTAATTTCTTTATCAATAAATTTTTCAAACAATTTATCTCCTGACACTAAATCATATTCATAACTTTGCTCTAATATACGAGTTGAAGAATCAGTTAAGTCTTCAAAAAAGACTGTATTTGACTGAATTTGTTTTGGAACATCACGATATGAAACTTCATTGCGACCTTCTTCGAAAGACATATCTCTCACTTGTTTCACTAACGCCATATTTTGGTTGTAAATAGTTAAAGCATTCGTTTCATCTACATCAACATCATTTTCTGATTCATTACCCGCTTCATCAACTTGTGCAGTTATAAGATCGGACTCCATTTCTTCTGCTAAAGCCTGAAGAAAAATTGTTGGCGACTGATTCGTCGTATAGGAATGATAATTCCATGTAAAAAAATCTTCATTCTGAAGACTTTGAATATCAAGAGCGAGAAAGCTAATTCCTAACACAAATAACACACCCGAAACATAAAATTTTAAACGCATAAGAAAATCATTAAAAAAAGTATCAATACCCTCTTTATTTGTATAATTTTCAACCCCATTGTCAACAACTCTCCCTCAATTTTTCCTTTCTTTTTTAAAATCATTGAGTTTTTTTATAGTTCTTATTACACTTACTTTTGTTACATCCCATGATATTCGATATTCTCACTCTTTTTCCCGAATTTTTTGATAGTTTTTGCCGTACATCCATCATTGGAAGAGCGTGCGAAAACAATCTCATTTCTATCCGATGTCATAACATTCGAGACTTCTCTGATGATAAACACAAAAAAGTTGATGACGTACCATATGGTGGTGGGGCTGGAATGGTAATGACACCGCAACCGCTTTTCGATGCTATAACATATGTAAAAAAACTCACGAACGATGACGCCCCTGTACTCTTTCTCACCCCACAAGGAAAAATCTTTAAACAAGAGCACGCTGAAATGTATACTCAAAAATATACGCGCATTATTCTTTTATGTGGTCACTATGAAGGCATAGACCAACGTATTCGAGACACACTTATTGATGGAGAAATTTCTATTGGACAATTTGTACTTACAGGAGGCGAACTTCCAGCACAAATTTTTATTGACGCGCTTTCTCGTCTTATTCCAGGTGTACTCGGAAAAGAAGAAAGTCATCAAGAAGAAAGTTTCTCTGTAAAACTAGATCGAAATCTTGAATATCCACACTATACACGGCCAGCAATATTTAAAGATATGGCCGTTCCCGACATACTTCTTTCTGGACACCATGCGCATATTGAACAATGGAGAAAAGCACACACACGCCCTTCTTCTTATTTTCAAGAAGAAAAACATTGAATCCTTATTTCTTCCATACTATAATAAGCTCATGGACATCTCAACACAAAAACATCACCCTATATCATCGCTCCTCACTCGATTCATTATTGGCTTTGGATCAGGATTTATCGCCGTTATTGCACTCGGGATTGTGCTTTTTTTCAGCTGGGGTGTCGTGGGAGAATACCTCCAAAACACAGAAGACTTAAAAGACGTACTTGGTTCAAGTATTGGAAAAGTAGAAACACACACATTGTTTCTCATTTTTATTATGATGGCTGTTTTTATTTCAAGTCTGGTGAATAATTTAGCGTTTGCTTTCTTAAGTATCCTTATCGAAGAAAGCTATACAAAAAAAACAACAACCTTTACTCATATATTTTATGGAAATGTATTTTTTCTGGTTTCTTTTTTTCCGATTTATCTTTTAGTCAACTCAGTGTTTAACACGTATGGTATTTTATATGTCGCACTCTTGCACTTGCTCTTTACCTGTCTTTTCTCACTCTTTGTGCTTCAGTCATTACACAAAACACAGTATATACTCATTCATATATACGGAAATTTACTCGGAATACTGCTCTTTCTTTTTCTTGGAACTCTTTTTTGGGGTTCTATAAATAACTTTATTGGATTTTTCCTTGCATTCCCACTCTTCATGGGATGTATGGGAATGGGACACAGAGCAACAGAACTGATCTATGCATTTTTATACACCCAAACTGGTAGTGATTTTTTACATATTGAAACCACTTTTGGATCTGATTATGGAGTCAGTCCAAAACCAAATCAATTCGATGAAAACACAGAGTTTGATAACATATTCAAGGTTTAATAAACTTGAATTTCTAAAACACAAAAAAAACACGAAAAAGTTTTGCACTCTTTTTGAAAGTTGTTAGAATTCCACCTGAAAGTGTACATCTACTTCTTCAAAAAAAGATAATAACGACTACACACCCTAATTCATTTTCTATTTCATTTCTTATTATTCTCTTTGTACTATGAAAAAAACAGCATTTCTAACGCTCATTCTCCTTGGACTCAGCACAAATGTATATCTTGTTGAAGCACAAAACAAAACCCCACAACTATCACCAACAAGCATTATCCAACAATCACGAAACAAAAAAGCACTCAATAATTCTATTTATCTCTATCAAAAACGATACCACCAACAGAAAGAAGAAACATTGGCAGATAAGAATCTCTACTACACACAGCTACGAGCTGCTCAAGCACGACGTGCAGGGCACGTAGGGAGTCATCGATACTCAGTTCCACGAACCGGAGCACTTACTGATTGGAGTAATACTCAACGATTTGCACAACCATCAATAGAAAGAGCCAATTCAAAATCAGTATTCCGACGATGTATCATTAACTATTATTTCGAAGGCGGAAATTGTTCAACACAAGAACTTCAAGAAGGCGTAATTTACGGATCTCAACACACCGTTAATACAATTCCAACAACATTTTGGACTCGTGACATACAAGTAATCAATGAGCTTCGAGACATGCAACGACAAATGAAATCTTCCGATCCCATTGGGGCAGGACAACAACGACAACGAGCTGTTCATAACGGAGATTCAAGCCGAAACTTTACATCGCCCTACACAAAACCAGTCTTCACTCCTGAAAGCAAGTAAGGAAACAAAAAAACAAAATAAATTTAAAAAAAGAGTGAAGCAAAAACTTCACTCTTTTTTCTTTTCAAAAACATTTTTCTTCGTATAATTCGAAATGAGTATTTTTATCTTTTTAGATCAATGAATCTTTTTACTGACATTCCGCTTCAATCAGGACACGATGCTGTATTTCATGCCATTATTGAAATTCCAAAACACAGCTGTGTAAAATATGAATACAATGAAAAACACGGAGCGATGTTTGTCGATAGAATTTTCAAAACTCCAGTACTCTATCCTCAAAATTACGGATTTTTTCCACAAACATGGAATAAATTCGATAATGATCCTATGGATGTTATTGTTATCAGTTCTCAAACATTCCATCCGGGAGTTATTGTGCCAGTACGACTTGTGGGAATTATTGAAATGGAAGACACTGGGGAACTTGACCATAAAATATTAGCCATACCAAAAGACGACCCATTCTACAATCATTGTAAAGATTTAACTGACATTGAAAGCGAAACAATTGCAAATATTGAATGGTTTTTATCACATTACAAAGACCGCAATAAAGGAAAGAAAATAACGCTTCTCGGGACAAAAAATGCAAAAAAAGCAATTGAGTTTTTAGAAGAATGCAGTGCTGAATATAAAACATATCACAAAAACGCATAAGAACTCTTCTTGGACAAAACACAGAAACTTGACAATATTAAAATATATTTTAATATATTTTTAGCTCTTTTAAATCACAAAAAAAAGGAATTCATTATGAATGCTCTTATTATTCTTTGCTTTGTAGCAATAAACATAAATGGGCTTTATGCTCATTCGAAACACAGTGTTACTCCTCACACCTTGTTTTACACACAAACTCAATGGGACGTATTAAATGATCGTTGGGGGAATGAAAAAACAAGTGAAAAACTGCTCAATGATTTGATTCTCAATGAGTCATTTCAAAAAATGAGTACAAATGACACAACGCAATGGGTTTATTTTGGTGCTGAAAATCTTGGATACCAAGAAATCAGTGACCAAAAAACAAAAAATGATATACAAAATCATAACCGCATAAAGCAATACACAGATAGTATTGTACAGCGATATGATATATCAAACACAAATCGGTATATTTTGAGTTACAACTCAAAGTTACTACGACAAGATCAACACATGGTGTTATTTTCCGCATCTGATGCGTATAACAAAGATGCACCAAATACGTACTCTACATTCAATAAATACAAAGAAATGGATGGATGTAGTGATATAGTATCCCACACTCTCCCAGACACACTGACACTCCCAAAAGGGTTATCGTGTTTATGGGAGATAAATCCCTTGTGGAACGATTTCAATATGAGTCTTGGATTTATTGCTGGAGAACAATTTGAACGAAATAAAGCAATCGTATCAGATGAAAAATATGGTACGTATTATCAGAGTCAATATGCTACATTTCCACATGTTGGTGGATATACAGCACTCACAGATGATTATTTTCATCTAGACTATATTATTGTCCGTGTTCTTGATGGATTCATATTTCCATCCTTAGACACAGAACGCATTCCTCAAAATACACAAATCGGTGATACGATTACTGTGTATATAAAAGGAAACCATGATGATATGACTTCATGGGAACCTGCATTTTCACTTTCAGGTGTTACCGGAACACTTCTTGATTATAATAAAAAGCAAGCACGCTTTATTATTACATCAGAAGGAATGGCAACTGTTACACTTGTGCATAATGGTGTACTCGTTCGCCCTGATGAATCCCTCTCTTTTCCTATTGGAAATATTTCCTCGGTAAACGAGAAACAAGAAAATATACATATCTATACAGCCCATCAGTCAATATATGTTCAATCAGAACTCGACCAGAGTGCTCTTTCTGTATATGATATTAATGGACGAGAAGTTTTTAGATCAACATTCAAAGGAAATAAAAATTTCTCAATGCAAAATTTGAAAGGCGTGTATTTTGTGCGTGTTATAAGTCATAACTATAATCATTCACAAACAATCCTTCTCGAATAAATATTCAAAACCTCACTTTCTGCGAAGTGAGGTTTTTTTATTTGACAATATATAAATAATATTATATAAGAATATTTGTAAATATAATTTATTTTCATTTCATGAATACACAATATACGCTTAATACAACGGTTCACAAAGAAGTTCCTATTCTTTCTGATGAAAATCGAAAAGAAATCTATGAACTTGAACGCAATAAAATAAAAGCAGAATCACGAAAAAAAATAGCTCGAGTACTCAAAGCAGCTGGCGTCGGGATTGGTATTGGTGCTTTAAGTGGTGGTGTGTTAGCCGTTGGAGGTGCTGCATTACTGGGAGCATCTTCTCCACTTATTGCCAGTAGTATTCCCTCACTTGGTATGACATCTCTTTTAGGAGGTGGAATGGCTGGTGGAGCTATTGGATCGGTTGCGGGGGGTGTTAGAGAAAAACAAAGAATAACACTCGAACAAGAAAAAGAAGATATTTATACGAAAGGTATGAAAGAAATGAATGAACGAATCGAAACACTGCAAGCTATTATTATCCAGAAACTTGGCGAACAAGAAAATAGTTCAAACGATACAAAGGAAAATACTGGAAATGATAATCAATCACAGTCAAATGAGGAAACTGATACACAACCGGAGCCTGAGAAAAAATCTATCTTTTCACGATTCAGAAAAAACGCAGCATAAAAACTGTTTATTCTATTGATAAATACTGCATGGGGTCTACAAAGACCCCATTTTTAAAGACTGAAAAATGAAGATGTGGTCCGGTTGTTAAAAACCCTGATCCTTTTTCACCAGGAACTCCACCACTTAATGCAATAGTATCTCCGACTGAAATCAAATCACCTTCTGAGGCCAATGCTTGAGATATATGTCCATAAATGGTATAGAGATTTAAATCTGGATGAAAAAGAATAAGTGAAGCATAGTCATACTCTTCAAAATCAACTTTTTGAACAATTCCATCAGCAACTGCCAAGATAGGCGTTTGAGGTGGAGCAAAAAAATCAACTCCGTCATGAGGAATACCAAAAGTTTTTTCGTACTGAGGATCTTCAAAAGATGCTGTTATTTGAAGTGGTATAGACAATGGAGTTGAAAACTGAACATCTGGTGAAATGGGTTCGGTTTGTGGTAAACCTTCTTCTGTGTGTAATACCGATTGCATGGTCTGAAGATCTTGTATAAGTTGACTCCGAGCTGTATATATTGATTCTAATTCTTGATTCGTATTTTGAGTATCAGACTGCAATTGCTGTTCAAGTGATGCCTTTGCCTGAAGTAAATTTTCATAGACATTTTTTTCTCGAATAGTTTTTGCTTCTAGATCCTGAATAGTTCTTTGCACTAAAAATGCATGTCGCTCTTGGTTTTCTATAAAGTTTTGTGATGTATATAACGACGCTAATCGTTGTTTTTTTCTTTGTTCAGCTTCTCTTTCTTTCCGTCTTGAGGCGAGTAAGTCACTCACTTTCTGAGAAGAAAATAACCACCTCATTTTCTGAATTTCTGGCGAGTTTCCTAAAAAATTCTCACGGAGTTTCCTACGAATCGCCTGCTTTTCAATATCTTTTTTATAGGCCTCTTTTTGGAGAACGATAGATGATTTCTGTGAAGCAATACGCTGTAATTCATCATTCCACTTTTTTTTCTGTGCTTGAATTTGCTGTAATTTCTGGTTTTGAATATTCAATTGTTGATCTAAAAGGTTTATATTCTCACGAATGGTCCTTTTTTTTTGGTCTTGTGACCATAACGATTGCTCTTTCTCTCGAATAGATGATTCAAATACTTCGAGTTCTTGAAGGAGGTATGTAATACGATCTTCTGCATATTGTTGAGAACGCTCATCGTCAAACTGAAAATCACCAATTACTTCTGACACATTCGATGTATTTATTTCCTGAGATGAAGAAGGTGTTTGAAAAAAACGATCAATAAACGTATTAATTTCATTGGCAATATTGGCCCATGCCATCATGGGAATAAAGAGCATCAATAACAAAACACTGTTTCTCATATTTTCTTCATAGTACTTTCTTTTTCTTAAGTTGTAAAATGAACAAAAAAATTGTTCTATTTTGAAAAAAATAAAAATACTCGTATACTTTTTCGAGAATATGAAAATTATAAAAACACTGTTAAGCACCTTTGAAGAATTGTATCCGTATGACAATGAGTGTCATTTGTTTTGGGATAAAGAAAGACCCTGGACACTTCTTTTTGCAGTTATTTTATCAGCACAATGCACTGACAAACGAGTAAATATGGTAACGCCTGAATTATTTAAGATATTCTCTGATTTAGAAAGTTATGTTGCTCGTCCGCGAGAAGAATTAGAACGTATTATTCATTCTACAGGATTTTATCGCCAAAAAGCAGAGAGTTTATCTCAATCCGCTCATAAATTATTAATACATCACAATGGGGTACTTCCTGATAACATGAAAGACCTCCTCCAATTATCAGGAGTCGGACGAAAAACAGCAAATGTTATTTTATGGAATGTATTTCAAAAAAACGAAGGGGTTGTTGTTGATACTCATATGAAAAGAATCACCTATCGGCTTGGGCTTACCACACATACAGATCCTATTCGCATAGAACAAGATATTATGAAACTCATTCCGAAAAAACAATGGGGCATTTTTTCACACCGCATGGTTCAATTCGGACGAGATACATGCACTGCTCGTTCACCAAAATGCAAACAATGTCCACTGCAATCAGTATGCAAGAAAAAAGGAGTTACTTCTACCTGAATACAAATTTTGTTCTTAATTGAAACACCTTTGATTTAGGAACAAACCGAAAAAGCACTGACCTAAAATGAGTTTTTATGTGTGATTCTATTTGTTTTTGGAAACTGGTTTGAAACACTTTTTCCCGATAATGGTCTGGAATAAACGACCAATGCGATACATGGGTAACGCCCCAATTCTTCAACCAAAACCCTTGTATAGAGTCTTGTACATCGGTGTGAGATGAGAGTTGATCTTGAGGCGAAGACAAAGAATGAAGTGATTGAGAAAGCAATGAAGCGTGCGTTGAGAGTCCTGAAAAATAAGAGTTTGAAAACCACCCAATTTGCCCTTTTTGGATAATCGTTTCTGGAGCCTGTGTATAGGTTTGGTTCTGAAATATCTGTGTTTCGAATAGAATATCATCGAGGGATGATTTTACTAAACTTTGCCGAACATCACCATTGGGCAAATCTACAATTTCCAGTTCAGGCGATAAAAACGATTGCCATTCATGCCATAACACCGAACGTGATTCAAAAAATTGAGGATCCGCATTAAAAAACATCGCCATAAAATCGTTTGAAGCATGATCAATATCCAACCAAACGGCATATTCGTTCTTTAAAAAAGAAGTCACTATTGATTCGATATCAATACCAAACTGATTTTTCTTCGTATTCCAATAAAAATCAAGTAATTGTGCCGCATGGATATTCGTTTTTTCCACCTGTTCTTTTATTGTTTCCAAAACATTTCCCAATCCAGCTCCATGCCAAAAGAATAATGCATTTTTTCCAACGGCTGTATGATAATTTTGGTACACTCGCGTTGGTATATCGATATCGAATGACGAAGACACAAAGAAATTCATATCCATACCCGATTCTTTTACATGCCCTGATAGACCAAACACAGGAAAAATATCGGCCAGTGTTTGACGAAGTGGTTCATACAATTCGTGTTGGTTATAGTTTTGGTTCGACACCCATGCTTTTATGTTTCGATACCATGTAAAATCCCCTTTTGATACGTTCTTTTTCCATTGCTTATACAAGAAGAAATGGGCAAGAGAATTACGAGAATCAAATATATCTTCCGTAGAAGAAAAAAAGAACCAATCTTTTTGACGCATAAAAAAGAGGGGTTGTGATTGAGAAAAATCAAAAACCGTATCTGATTGCAAAGATTCTAATGGTATTGTTTCATCATATTCAAGAGCAAAAACCCAATGTGCATTCGGCAATGTTGCCCATACTATACGTTCTGGGTGTGTTGATACAGGAATTTCAATATCTGAATACTGCAAATGAGACTGTATTTTTTGCAGAACACTGTCTTGTAAATCTTTCTGTAATGATGCCTCTTGTTGTGATAGGGATTTTTGTGACGAAAAAGAAAAACTCACCACATCAATCGCCGTATCTGGAAAAACGTCTTCCCATGTTTCATGGGTAAAAATAATCTGAAAAAGCATTGTTCCACCCCACCAAATAATAGTTATCACGAAAAAGAGAAGAAGAAAAAACAAGCTGTTTCGTAAAACAGCTTGTTGCTTCCTTAGCCATAATTTCCGTTTCCGATAACTCATTCACCGAGGATTTTTGCGGATTTAGGTAAAAAAATCAAGTTGACTTTTTTCCGGTTCAACATAGAATCTTGAAGCTCTTTTTTGAGAATATTGGTCGGAAAAACGGGGTGTAGCTCAGTTGGCTAGAGTACATGGTTTGGGACCATGGGGTCGAAGGTTCGAGTCCTTTCACCCCGACCAGCCCGCCAAAGGCGGGACTCGATTCTCGTTACGAGATTCTCGATTCTAGAATCTAGTAATATTCTCTTTATGTTTGATTTTGAGAAACTCATTGCTTACCAAAAAGCAAGAATAGTTCACAAAAAAATTCAAAAAATTGTACAAGAAAAGAAAATCCACACTTTTCTTCGCGATCAACTTTATCGTGCCTCTATAAGCATGGTTATTAATATTGCAGAAGGAACAGGAAAACTTTCTAAAAATGATCGTAAAAATTTTTATGTTATATCTCGTGGTTCAGTATTTGAATGTGCCTCTCTTTTAGAAATTGTACACGACGAAAATATTATTGACTCCCAAACCCTAAATCACCTTAAATCTGATCTAGAAGAAGTTTCTAAACTTCTTTCTGGACTTATTAATAGTTTTTCAAAATGAAAACATGAAGCGATTGTGACGAAGACAAAAACTCGATTCTAGAATCGAGTAATATCCTTCTCCATAAAAAAAGCCACTGTGTTATGAGTGGCTTTTGAAATGTCTTTGGTTCTGGTATTTATGATTTGCTTAATATACGAATAATCGTTTGTATATGATGACCCGAAAACGATGCAGATTTACCAATAGGATCGTTGAAATCATAATCCTGAATTGATGATTCAACTTCTACATCCTTAATTTGGACAACTATCATTTCTGGTTTTACAGAATAATAGTTTTCGAAATAACGATTTGTGAATACATAAAAATAATCACTCATCTCTTTCAAAGTTGCTTTTTCTGGATCCTCTAGTTTTAGATTATTTAGTTTTTCTAAATCATCTCCTTTATTTTTCATTTTTAAATGAAGTGACAACACATCAGTGATGTAATGATAACGATCAAGAATAATACGTTGATCTTCTTGACTTAGATCCTCTACTTTTATTTGTTGTACATCTTTCGATACCAACACTTGAGAAAACGCTGCGAATAAGAATATCGCAAGAGTTATGACTTTGATTTTCATCGCAATCTCCTTTTTTTATATATGAAAAAAAATTTTTAAATACCGAACATTCAAAGAACTGATTCCAGTTTAACAATATTTTTACAATTTGTCAATTATTTTTCCATTATCTGGCGTCAAAGGCATTTCTTCAATAAAACCTCTTTCAAGGTAATTTTTTATATCTCGACGAACCCGATCGTCATCCAGAAAATAATCGGATTCAACTTGTGGATAAATCTTCCCTTCGACTAATGAAGGAACTGGTATTGTAATACCTGAACAACCCAAATCTACTAATCCTGATACTGATTTTAATGCTTTAAATCGTTTCATACGACTTCCTTTTTTTGGTTGAAAAAAACTTAAATACCGAACATTCAAAGAACTAATTCACTTATAACAACACCTTTAAAATCAGTCAACCCACTCCTTTATTGCATATCTTTTGGTTTCTTCCCCCCACTGACGATTATCCCAAAACCGAAAAATACAGTTTCTTCTGTCTTTCATACGCAAAACACAAAACCAAATCAATAGAGAGAAATAAAAAAATAAGACCACATACTCAATAGACGATTTTACATAAAAAAACATTCTCCTTTTAGAACAAAAATATTGCTCAAAGATATTTTTTTTTCATTCTATATCTTTCTTTTTTACACCTCTATAAAAATACCAAAAATACTAAAAAACACTATATGTAGTATTACCTCAACATTTTTTACACCAATATATTGTACCTTTAATATTTTTTATCGTATACTCAATGCACGTTGTTTTTTCCTTTATTTTTTAACACTTATTTTCGTTCATATGTCTGAAACACACAACATGTTCGTAGAAAAACGAGATGGAAACGTACAGTCTTTCACTCTCGATAAAATAACTCATGCGATTTTAAAAGCCATGAATGCTACTGGGGAAGGTTCTAAAGAAGATGCCGAAAAAGTAGCCCAAAAAGCACTAACCCTTTACAAGAAAAATGCTCGGATTCTTAAAAATGGATCAAAAGGACTGTCCGTTGAAGAAATTCAAGATTTGGTAGAAGAAGCTCTTATGGCAACAAAATTTCATACCGTTGCAAAAGCCTATATTCTCTACCGAGAAAAACACAAAGAACTTCGAGTTCGTAACTTGTTTCGAAAACGAAGAAATCTAAAACCGTATGAATATCCAGAGCTCTATGAATATGTGAATGCGATTCGTCATTCTTACTGGGTGCACACAGAATTTAACTACACAAGTGACATACAAGACTTCAAAGTCAACGTAAATGAAGTAGAACGAAGTGCTATCAAGCATTCCATGATTGCCATCGCTCAAATTGAAGTAGCGGTTAAAACATTCTGGGGAAATATTTATAAAAAAATGCCGAAACCAGAAATTGCAGCTGTTGGGTTCACTTTTGCAGAAAGTGAAGTTCGACATATGGACGCCTATTCTCACCTTTTAGAAATACTCGGACTGAATGAAGAGTTCAGCAAAATAAACACAATTCCTGCACTTTCTGAACGTGTAAAATACCTTGAAGCGGCCATTGAAACATCAAATAGTGAGAGTAACCAAGAATACGCAAAATCGGTTCTTCTTTTCTCATTGTTTATTGAACATGTATCACTGTTTTCACAGTTTCTTATTATGATGGCATTTAATAAACATAAAAATCTTTTCAAAGGAATTTCTAATGCGGTTGAAGCAACATCGAAAGAAGAAGAAATCCACGGACTTTTTGGTATTGAGCTTATCAATATTATTAAAAAAGAAAATCCTGCATGGTTTGATGACGACTACAATCAAAGCATCATTACGGCTTGCAAGGCAGCTTATGAAGGAGAAAAACTCGTTCTCGACTGGATACTCGAAAAAGGAGAACTTTCATTCCTTCCAAAAAAAGTAATCCTTGAATTTATAAAAAATCGACTCAATAACTCACTTCAAAGTATCGGTATTAAGCCAGTTTTTGATATAGACCACAGTCTTATTGAACAAACAGAATGGTTCGACGAAGAAATTGTAGCCACTAAACACGGAGACTTCTTTGTCAAACGGTCTATCAACTATAATAAACGAAGTCAAAGCATTACTGGTGATGACTTGTTTTAACCCTCTTTTATTTTTATATTTTTTAACTCTTTAATCCCCATGGAATGGCTCAACGAACATTCGAGAAAATTTCTCGAAAAAGGATATCTTAACAAAGGTGTCTCTCCCGAAGAGAGAATTCAAGAAATTGCTGAATACGCCGAAAAACTCTTAAATAAAAAAGGGTTTGCGAAGAAATTTTATGACTATATGTCACGAGGTTATTATTCACTGGCTTCTCCTGTATGGTCTAACTTTGGTCTTGATAAAGGACTTCCTATAAGTTGCTTTTCAACGTACCTAGGAGACGACATGGGACAAATCCTCTATACACAAGCAGAAGTTGGAATGATGAGCAAATATGGTGGAGGAACAGCAGGATACTTTGGAGATCTTCGACCACGAGGAGCCGAAATAAAAAATAATGGGCACTCATCAGGGGCTGTGCACTTCATGCAACTCTTTGAAGGGCTCTTAAATGTAGTGAGTCAAGGATCTGTAAGACGAGGACATTTTTCGCCTTATCTTCCACTTGATCATGCTGATATTGATGAATTCCTCGAAATTGGAACGGAAGGAAACCCCATCCAAGAAATGACCTATGCGGTAACTGTTACAGACCAATGGCTCCAAGACATGGTCAATGGAGACGAAAAGAAACGAGCTATATGGGCAAAAGTACTTCAACGAAGAAGCCAAATGGGGTATCCCTATATTATGTTTACTGATAATGTAAACAATAATACCGTTGATGTATATAAAGATAAAAATCTTAAAATTCATGCGAGTAACTTGTGTTCAGAAGTACTCCTTCCGACAAACGAAAACTGGTCATTCGTCTGTGATTTATCATCACTCAATCTTCTACACTACGAAGAATGGAAAGATACCGATGCGGTTGAAACACTCGCGTATTTCCTCGATGCGGTTATGAGTGATTTTATTCTACGACTTGAAGCTATGCGAGACAGTGATGATCCACGAAAACAACGATCATTTGATTTTATGCGACGAGCGTATAACTTTGCTCTTGCCAACCGAGCTCTTGGAATCGGTGTTCTGGGGTGGCACTCATTACTGCAAAGTCGAATGATTCCGATTGAATCAAAAGACGCTTCAAAACTGAATGTAGAAATTTTTCAATACATTCAAAAAGAAGCGTATAAAGCATCTGAAAAAATGGCAAAAGAATACGGAGAACCCGAAGTACTCAAAGGGTATGGCCGACGAAATGCAACCCTTATGGCTGTTGCTCCAACAACATCATCCGCTTTTATTTTAGGACAAGTATCACAAAGTATTGAACCCGTTTGGTCGAACTGTTATGTGAAAGATATTGATAAAATAAAAGTAACGATTAAAAATAAATATCTTCAAAAACTCCTTCAAGAAAAAGGACATGATACAAAAGAAGTATGGAAAAATATTCGAGACCATGATGGGTCTGTGCAACAACTTGATTTCCTCTCAGAAGAAGAAAAGAATGTTTTCAAGACATTCCAAGAAATCAACCAGAAAATGCTTATTGATCAGGCAGCTATTCGTCAGAAATACATTGATCAAGGGCAATCTTTAAATCTCGCTATAAATCCAGATATTCCTGTAAAATTCATAAACGAGCTTTATTTACATGCATGGAATATGGGTATAAAAACACTTTATTACCAACACAGTGTTAATGCCGCTCAACAGTTTGGACGAAAGAAAAATCCGTTCAACGAATGTACAGCTTGCCAAGCATAAACTTATTCTAAAAAACATATGAACGATTTACTCTGTGAATTCATTCGACAGTGTGATGCTAAAGCACTTGGGACATACGGGCCACATGGTATCAATGTGGCTCCTGTCTCCACTATTAAAGTATTTGAAACCTGTATATGGTTATTTGATTATTTTATGGAAAAAACAACTGATAACATACTTCACAACAATGAAGTGAGTTTGTCGTGTTGGCATGATCTAGAAGGCTATCAGCTCAAAGGCACTATCGAATATTGCACAACAGGCAAAGATTTCGAAGAAGCCACCCAAATAGTAAAAGAACTCCACCCAGATAGATACTTAAAAGGTCTTCTTGTATTCATTCCAACACACATATATTCACTGACCCCCGGAGAAAATAGCCGTATAAGTATTTCATCGATAGAGAATCAATAAAGAAAAAGAATCACTTGCACTTTTTTTATTTTGTTATACCATAAGCAAGCTTATTTTTATGATTGGTTTTTACTATGATGCATAAGAGTTTTGAAGCACAAAACGATAAGAGCGATTTAGAGTTTGGAGACGAACGAAAACTACAAATAGCATATGACGCACAAAGTGATAAAAACCAATTTGAGTTTGAAAACTCTCATGATAAATCGATCGCTGAAATTCAAAAAGAAACACAATCGTCTGTTGAATCAGTGGTTCCAAATCTTCAGACATGTGACCAAGAAACCTATCTTAATCATTTCTCTGAAACCGTTGAAAAACTCTTTTCGGATGAAAAAAGTGATATTCACAAATCCCCTCTCTCTCGCGAAACATGGGAACATTTGGTTCGTAATGGAGCTCTTTTAACCTATCTTCCAGAATCTCATGGAGGAAGACCTTCCAATATGGAAGAAAACTTAAAATTGTTGTCAAAAGCATCATATCACTCACTTCCCCTTTCTCTTATGGTTGGTATTGTGGGAGGCTTATGCATTGATCCTGTAAAAAAATATGCACAAGAAGACATAAAAAAAGAATTTCTTGATGATATTGCCCAAGGGAAAACAAGTGCTTTTGCAATTACTGAACCTGATTTTGGATCTGATGCATTTCATATGCAAACATCATTTGAAAATACTCCCGAAGGGGTCAATATTCAAGGAACAAAACACTGGCAAGGACTTTCAAGTGAAGATACCGATTGGTGGATTATTGCAGCTCGAGAAAAAAGAGATGACGCATCACTTGGAAGTTCTCTTCATTTTTTCTTACATAAAAACGAAGATAAAAACATACGCACAACTCCATATGAAACACAAGGACTTTGGATGATTCCATACGGAAAAAATGAAATTGATATTACTGTTCCCGCTGAAAACAAACTCGAAACTGAAGACCGAAAAGGGTTACGAATGCTGCTTAATATGCTCTGTACAAGTCGATTACAATTTCCAGGGATGGCTCAAGGATTTTTGCAACGAAACTATGAAGAAGCCTTGGCACACACGCAAAAAAGAATGATACAAGACAAACCATTGCTTTCTTATGATCAAGCTGAATTCCGAGTAGCACAACTGCAAACATGGAGTGCTCTATGTGATGATATTTGTACATTTTTAGGAAAAAATATTGATCTCTCTCAAGACTTATCCGATTCTCTTATTCTTGCCAATAGCATGAAAGCGCTTATGACTGATTATATGCAAGAATCTGCACAATCGTTTCAACAACTCATGGGAAGTCATGGATACGAAAAACACAGCCGAGCAAGCAAAGCAACTGCTGATTCACGACCATTTCAGATATTTGAAGGTCCAAATGATATTTTATATTCTCAGATAACAGAAGCATTAATTCGCAATATGCGTCGAGAACAAGCACCTTTAAGTGATTATTTAGCAACCTTGAAAGAAACTCAACAGGGAATAACCAATTTTTATGATGATCTCAACTTTCATATCGATGGAAACCTTTCTCAAAGAAAACGACAAATCCTTGGGCAAATCGTTGCTCGACTTATCGCACTACAAATGGTAGAAGAATCTGATAATCCAATACAAGAAAATGAGTTATCACTCTTAACATTTGAAATAAAGACACTTCTTTCTCAGTTTCATACTATTCCTGATATAAAACATATCTAAGACCACATGACACTTCTTGCTTCTACCCTGCGTCCACACGTTATCTTAGTAGATACCCACGACACACAAATAGGAACTATGGAGAAACTTGAAGCCCATCAAAAAGGACTCCTTCATCGATGTTTTTCTGTTTTTTTGTTGAATGAAAAAAATGAACTCTTAATTCATAAACGAGCATCTGAAAAATACCACTGTGGAGGACTGTGGACCAACACTTGTTGTTCACATCCCCAACCATATGAAAATATGACCACCTCTGCTGAAAAAAGACTGCAAGAAGAAATGGGGATACAGGCTTCATTAAAACCTCTTTTTTCATTTATCTATAAATCAGAATTTGAGAATGGACTTACTGAATATGAGTTTGATCATGTTTTTGTGGGGTACAATACACAACCAAAATTCACTCCTCATCCGCAAGAGGTAGAAGATTATCGATGGGTCTCACTTGAAACACTGATACAAGATATCACCCAAAACCCCGATCAATACACTATTTGGTTTCGGATTATTCTCCAGTCAGTTTTTGCAGTACTCCCCCATCACAACACTATTTCTTTTTTTCACCTGGGGCATCTTTCTCTTCCTCATCATCAAGTGATAGCTCCTGTGGCGTCTGTGCTTGAACAAAAGCTTGCTTAATATCTTTATTGGGATTCCGTGCTTTATGGGCTAATTGCGGAACCCGAGTATCTTCATCGTCATACACCTTAAAACTATACATAAAAGCACTAAAACAATACAAGAGGAGTAAATAACCAACCATTCGTAAAATATCTGGACCATAGAGTAATACATTTTGTACATCTTCAGTTATCGGCACCTGTAAGTACGAAAGCAGTTGAAATTTTTCAATATACGGCACCACCTGTGCGATAAGCAATAAAAAGGCAGCCATAAGTCCTCGTTTACTTGCTTTTCGTAAGATTTCGTTTTGCAGCACAATACGCATAGGAAAGCATAAATAATAAAAAATGAAAAATAATTTATTTTTCATTTTTTATTGTAGTGAGTGAACAATATATGCGCGAATTTTTATTGTCTTTTTATAGTGACAATGTGATATTTTATATTTTTATATTATTCTTGAGGAAGAACTTCGCTTGTTTCTATTTCTGCTGAATCGTCATTTAAACAATCAACATTCATAAGATTTACTTGTTTTTCTTGCATCACAAGAGGCACAATTTCACATTGGTCAGCTAAATCCATTGCTTGAGTTACAAGGTCGAGCACTCCCGCACGGATTCCTTCATTATACGCTTGTTGCGTCCATGTCTGTTTATCCTCAAGCGTCATCTTTATATCCGTAACGATATAAGCCAATCCAATAATACTCCAGACAACAAAAAACCAATGAAGTTTCGAACACGATTCTGAACGTGAAAATATGTTTTTAATCATAATATATAAATATTTAAAGAGACATGCCCTTTATAAGGACTTCCTTTTCTTTCGTCAACGAAATCATCTTGATTTATCATGTCTTTACACTATTTCATACATTTCTGTTGGAGCTCGAAAATTCTTAAAATGATCTGTATGGGTTGTCGTAAAAAATATTTGAGATTCTTGACACAAATGTTCTAAATAATCCTGACGAGACTGATCGAGCTCTGAAAAGACATCATCTAATAATAAAATAATTTCTTTGTCATATTGCGATTGCATCATTGTTTTTTGTGCCGAAAGAAGCGATAACAAAACAGAACGTTCTTCACCACGACTCGCACTACTCGATAATGGTTTATCTCGTAAAAAAAATGAAAAATCATCTAAGTGTGCCCCAATTAAAGCTCGACGTGCAGATACTTCTTTATAATGTTGTTCTTCAAAAAAAGAAGCAACCCCTTCTTTTGTTGGTTCGTAAACCTCTTTGTGCGTGAGATGAATAAAAACTTCTTCATTATTACCAGATATATTTTTCATTTGTGCCGACATAAACGGATTAAGAGACTCAAGCATATCTTTCCTATAACGAATAATTTCTGGGATGGTCTCACTCAAAATAACATTCCATGGGTGCAACAAATGACGTAATTCTTCTGAATCTCCCATAAAACGTTCGTCTTTTAATACGGCATTCTTTTGACGAATAGCTTTATTAAAACGGGCCATAACATCACGAAACTCTGATGACAACTGTAAACAAAACCGATCAAAAAAACGAACTCTATTACTTCGACTTCCTGTTAATAAATGTAAGTACTCAGGCACAAACAATAAGGTTGCAATCCCTCCAAAATAACGATGGAGCGGAATTTTTTTTTCATTTTTATAAAACTGACGAGACCTCTCTTGAACACTTATTGTGTACAAGTCATTATTAGATAATGTTGCTGAAAGAAGTGCTGAAGACGCCCCATCTCGAATAAGATCAGATGGAGAAGATTCTCTCCACGATTTCCCAACACTGAGTAATGCAATTGATTCTAAAATATTCGTTTTTCCTATACCATTTGGTCCACAAAAAACAATATTTTTCGATTCAAATACAAACTCTCGATGCTCGTAATTCCGAAAATCTTGCAACGACAATTTCTGTATCATTTATGTGTTCATAAAAATATTATTCTCGCTTCATTAACGGAAATAAAACCGTGTCACGCAAATTGTCTTGCTGGGTAATAAGCGTTACAAATCGATCAATTCCCATTCCAAAACCAGTCATAGGAGGCATGCCGTATTCCATGGCTTGTAGAAACTCTTCATTCACATCCATTGCTTCTTCGTCACCTGCTGATTTTGCTTTCGCTTGGTCTTCTAAAAGAGAACGTTGTAACTGTGGATCGACTAATTCCCCGTAAGCATTTGTAATTTCCCATCCAGCAACCAGTAATTGCGCACAACTAGCCGTTCCATCTCCATTGGGACGAGCAAGTGGCTTGAGCTCAGAAGGATAATTCATCACAAATGTTGGTTCTAATAAATGAGGACGAGCTGTTTTCTTATAAATATCATCGAGTAAGTTCGCACGCCCTGTTTTTTCAATATCTTTGGCATCTATCCCAACTTCACGAGCTTTTGTACGAATATCACTATCGGAAGCTTCAAACATATTGAGTCCTGCATATTCCAATAATAAATCAGCAAAATTCTTTCGTTTCCATGTTTTTGAAAAATCAATCTCAAGCATATCTTTGTTTTTTGTTTGAATATTTACTTTTTTTGTCCCCAATACATTTTCAAGAACCATGAGAATCATTTCTTGAGTCCATGCCATATTCTCTTCTAAATCTTTATAGGCTGCATACCATTCAAGCATTGTAAATTCTTGTAAATGAGAAGGATCCATTCCTTCATTCCGAAAACATTTTCCTATTTCAAAAACACGCTCATAACCCCCAACCACAGCCATTTTCAAATCAAGTTCTAACGCAATGCGCAATGAAAAATCAGTATCAAGTGCTTCATGATGAGTTTCAAACACTTTTGCCATCGCCCCTCCAGCTTGCGGCACGAGTGTGCGTGTTTCTATTTCTAAAAACCCTTTCTCCATCAAAAATTGTCGAATAAACTGTATCACTCGGCTTCTGACTTGAAATCGTTGAAATGTTTCTTGATTCATAAGAATATCAAGATATCGTTTTCTATAACACAATTCTTTATCATGAATACCATGAAATTTTTCAGGCAAAGGACGCAGTGATTTTGACAAAGGAAGAACCGATTGTGCAAGAAGTGTTGGTTCTCCATGTTTTGTGATAAAAAATTCTCCTGCAAACCCACAAAAATCTCCTAAATCTAATATTTTTATAAAATCCGTATACGCATCATCCAATACATTTTTTGATAGACAAATCTGAAAATCACCATATCCATCGCGAATACGCACAAACGACAACTTTCCCATATGACGCATATTGAGTATCCGCCCACACATACGCACACTACTACTAGGATTTTCCAGAACCGATTCTGCTGATCGTAGAGTTATATTGCCTGCATGCTCTTGGGCTTCTTGAGTCGTATGAGTTCGATCAAATTTTTCTGCATAATCATAGCCTTTTTCTTGCCATAACTGCCATTTCTGTTTTCGCTGCTGAATGAGCTTATGATCTTCTTGCATCAATACTAATTATTTAAAATACAGGCGCATAATACAAAATTTTAAAAAAAGATAAAACAAACTCATCTAAAAACATAAAATATTTCTTGTTCTGTATTGATTTTCTGGGTTTTTTGTGATATAATGAACCGATATGCGTTTCAAAGTTCCTCAAAATGTCGAAAGAGAAGATCAGGTGTTATGGTTTATAACCTTCAGACAACTGATAATTCTTTTAGTGGGTGGTGGAATATCGTACCTTCTTTTCATAAATCTCGCAGAAGGAAAAGATTCATCTGAAGTCTCTGCTCTCCTTATGGTTCTTATTTGGACTCCTGCTGTACTCGCCATTATTATTGCCTTTATAAGAATAAAAGGTGTGAGTATCTCTCATCTATTCCTCCTGCTTATGGAACATGGATTTTTCCGGTATCCAAAACGGTATTGGATAGCTGGGGCAGGCGAACCATTTGTTTCAATAACCACAAAAGTAGATCCACTTCAAAAGAAGGTTGAACAGACAGAAACAAAACAGTACGATAAAGAAAAAGCAAAAGAATTAGCTGATTTCCTTGATCATAAAACGTATTATTCGCACACTCATGAGTAATAAAAACACACAAAAAGATCCTTCAACGTTTGAACAAACTGCAAGTGCGCTTGTGGAGAGTCCATTGAAACCAAAAAATAAGATTCTTTCTACTCAACGCTATTTAGAATTTGCAGCGGCTCATAATTCTGTACTCATTCTGAAAAAAGGAGGTGTTCGAGCTGTGTTGGAAGTGACATCTATGAACTTCAATCTTAAATCACCAGAAGAACAAGAAGCTATTATTCTTTCGTATCAAAAGTTCTTAAACGCACTCGATTTTCCTATACAAATATGTGTTAAATCAAAAAAACTCGATATTGATAGTTATATTCATAAATTACACAATCAAAGTAAACGTCTGCAAAATCAACTTTTGCAAGACCAAATGAATGAATATATAGAGTATATTCAACGAATTGTCGAACGTGCTGATATCATGCAAAAACGATTCTTTATTGTGATTCCCGTTGACCCATTACGAGCACAACCAAAATCATTATTTGCAAAGTTTATTGCCTATATCAAAACGGATGATACGGTCCTTGATATCATTAAACGCCGAAAAGAGTTTTCTGATCTACAAAAAACACTCCAAGCACGTGTAAATGTAGTACGAACAGCTATCGAAAACTGTGGATTGAGCGTCAGAATGCTAAACACTCAAGAAATTATAGAACTGCTCTATCAGACCTATAACCCTGACTCTTCTCGAACACAAAAATTGTCCAACATCGACAATCTTTCGGTATCTCAAGGACCTGAAGAAAATCTCTATCCCGACGAATAAGACTACGCCCCAAAGAGTATTCGAAGACTTTCTTGAACGGTTTTTACTTCATGCAACTGCATACCTGATGATAAGGAGCCTCTCATATGAGGAATAATAGCTCGTTTAAATCCAAGTTTTTCCGCTTCCTGTATACGTGATTGTAACGAAGACACACTTCTTACTTCCCCTGAAAGTCCAACCTCTCCTAATACAATCGTATCAGCGGGAACTTCTTTTTCTGCTCGGGAACTCACCAAAGCCGCAATGATTGCTAAATCACACGATGGTTCTGATAATTTCATGCCACTAGTAATATTCACATAAGCATCATGCGCATCACATGAAAATGGGGTGAATTTTGAAATGACCGCTAAAAGCAAATGAAGTTTTGCCATATCAACCCCATGACTTGTTCGACGAGGAAGTCCAAAATTTGTACGAACAGTCAACGCTTGTATTTCTATTAAAAAATTACGAGCCCCTTCCCGCATAACGGTTATAACGGATCCAAACCCTCCAGCGACTCGTTCTGACAAGAAAAATTCCGAAGGATTGAGAAGATCTCGAAGTCCCTGCGACTGCATTTCAAAAACACCTATATCAAGTGTTGAACCAAACCGATTTTTAGGTGATCGCAAAATACGAATTTCTGAGTTTCGATCGCCTTCTAGTTGCAAGACAGTATCCACGATATGTTCTAACAAACGAGGACCCGCAAGTTCATCTGATTTCGTCATATGCCCAATAACAAGTAAGGCGGTACCCGTTTGTTTTGCCACTTTCAACAAAATCTCTGCATTCACTCTCATTTGTGCGATGCTTCCGAGTTGAGCATTTTCGAGTCCTACCATTTGAATGGAATCGATAACTGCAAATTCTGGTTTTTGAACTTCAATAGTTTTCACAATGTCTTCTAATGAATACGTAGAAAATAAACTATCTCGAAATGAATAATCAATACCTTCTCCACAAATACGGTCAGCTCTATGACACACTTGTTCGACACTCTCTTCTCCTGAAAAATAAAACGCTTTTTTCGAGGATTTCTCTTTAAAAGACAAAAATATTTGTAGTGATAACGTTGACTTCCCTACCCCTGGAGCACCTCCAAACAAAGTGAGTGAACCAGGAAAAAATCCACCACCCAAAACTCTGTCTAATTCTTGAATACCCGTAGATAATCGATCAGCAAATAATGGAGACAATGGTTTATCTGTCTTTTTCTGTACCTGAAGATCGTTCCCTGTTTTTGATTTTGTTTTCTGAGACCCTGCGATACTTTCTTTATACTCCTGAATTGTATTCCATGATCCACAGGTAGCACATTTCCCCATCCATTTTGAGAAAGTATCACCACACTCAGTACATAAATACGTTATTTTTGATTTCATAACACCATTAAAGGTCACCAAAGAGAGAATGTGCTTTCCAAATTAAATGTACTGCTTCTGCTCGAGTGAGGAGTCGTTTTGGGCGAACACTCCCATCAGCATAACCAGCAATAAGCCCTTTATCACGAGCGAATTCCAGCACAGATACAAATTCTTGATTTTCTACATCTCGAAAAACAGTTCTTGGATAATCAGGCACCTCTAAATCATAAAGCTCTGTGATAAGCTGAATCATTTCAAACCGATTTATTTTTTGATCTGGATTCGCATCACGAGCCCATAAAGACGCATTCATGGTTTCAGCAACAGAAATTGCGTTATGAAATCGATGAGATCTTCCTAATCTATTACGTGGAGGTAAAACCTCAAACATATCTTTTCCTTGTACTAAAAGAAGTAAATGGGTTGCTTCTGCTTTTGTCACAAATTCCTCGGGTCGAAACGTTCCATAGATCATGTCATCAATAGAAACTAAATCTTGTATAAAATTATTGTTCTTCATGAAATTTACTGATGATAGAAACCAAGCGTTTTCATCAACGTCTCGAAAAGGAATAATTCCTGATTCATATTTTTTTTGTGCTGATCTTGCTCGTGCTTGTATAACAGCAGCATTAAGTTTTTCAATTTCTTGTTCGAGCATCAATCCCTTTGATGAGATTGTTGAGAACTCTAAAAACTCACCAATACGCTGAAGTAAATCTTCTGTGTTTTCAGATGTAAAGTTATAAGACTGAAGTACGGAAACCACATCTTGCAACCGATTTTGAGCGGTATCTGATAAACGTGGTCTTACTTGCTGAAGTTCTTTTGATTTTCGACTCAACAACTCTACCGCTTGAGAAAAAAGACGAGGAAACTCAAAATCCTGAGGAAAACACTCTCCATCATATCTTTTAAAAATACCTTCTTTCTGTTCTAAAAAACACGTATTGGCATATGTACGTCCGTCGCTTCCACATATTGGTTCAACAAGACTTCCGCACTGAGTTTGTTTTCGATTATCAGATTCATAACATACTCCCATATAATCAAGCGCAATATTTTTTTGAAACGGAATACACATATTATAATAGGTTTTTCCATCAACTCCACACACTGGCTCTTCTCGCATATTGCATTCCGCAGAAGGCGTTTCAAATGATTCCCCTATAACAATTCTATTTGATTCTACAGGAAAATTTCCGATAACTTTTGTTTCGAGGTCTCGAATATCATTTTTTTCCAACGGAACATCGTTTGGATGACCGATAAAAAACACGTGATCACCTTCTATAGTACGCTGAGATACATCAGCAAAAACACGAAGTTCTGTTGTCATATCGTCAGAAAGAACAATATTGAGATTTCGAAATTCTATAAAATTACCACTTGGCAAAGAAACAGTTGAAAGCACTCGGTTATCCTGCACAAGGTTATAGCGTAGGAAATGACTTTTATCTCCCTCATGCTCTATTCGAAATGTCTTCAACGTGATACTTCCTTGTTCATGATGGTGTGGAGTAAGCCAAACACGGAAGACTTCAACTCCTTCTGATCCAACATACACTCTTTGCGTTGGAGGATTTGATCCACTGAGACTCACTCGAAGAGTCGGCTGCAATTCTTGAGCCGAAATATTCATCGCGTATCCAAAGAGAACAAAGAGGAATAGGAAGCCTGTTGTATATATTTTTTTCATTGTTTTCTGAATAAAAAAAGACCCAATAACAGCTTTATGGTAGACTTTTGTTCTGAAAAAAACAAGCTCCTTTTCGAAAAGACCATAAAAAAATTTGAAAAAAACAAAGATGCTTGTATGATGCGGGTAGTTTTAATCCTCTTTATCAATGAAAAAAATATTTATCCTCTCTTTATTTGCCCTTCTTGTTGTTGGGTGCGGCTCAACAGAAACTGAATCTGAAACAGCTGATAATGTGCGTATTTCTGCTGATGCACAAACGAATTCCGAATATGCAGAATTCCCTCTTTTAAAAGATATTGTTGCAGAACAAACAAATGTCGGAATGTTTATGCAAGCTATTGAAACACTTGAAGCACAAGCTATTTTAGAAAACAATCATCAAGTGACTGTTTTTATTCCAACGGATGAAGCATTCAATCAAATTCCTGAAAACATTCGAACACAACTCTTTCAACCAGAACAAAAACGAAACTTAGATATGCTTATTGCCTACCATTTAGTAAAAGGTCGAGGTGAAGCAGAAGATTTTACGGATGGTATTATCATTCAATCACTCCTTCCCGATAACGGTATCTTGATTAATAAAGATGAAGAAGGCGTACTGACTATTAATAATGGAGCACTTGTTATTGGAGAACCGCTTATTGGTTCAAATGGTATCGCATACCTTATCAACAGTGTTCTTATTCCTCGAGACTTCCTTCAAACACCAGAAGACGGTGAAGCTGAAACGACAGAAACAACTACAGAAGACGACATGAATACCGAAGAAACGACAGAAACAACTACAGAAGAAGTAATGGAAAACACAGAAGATACAACAGAAACAGAAATGAATGAAGATGAAGTAACGACAGAAGCAACAACTGAAGACGATATGAATACGGAAGAAACGACAATGGAAGATACAAACGAAGTAACGGAAGACACAGAAGATACAACTCAATAGAGTTTCTTGTATACTCTCTTTTATTTTCAAAAAAACTCACGATTTGCATCGTGAGTTTTTTTAAGCATTTTGATTTTTTGACCTCTTTTTTATTTTCTCTATAATCTCGCTACGTCGCCATCGTCTAGTGGTTAGGACGCCAGATTCTCATTCTGGTAACGGGGGTTCGATTCCCCCTGGCGATGCCAAAAAGCCCTGAAATAGGGTTATTTTTTTGTCACTACGCTTTTCGCTTGCTCATGTACCATTAAGGTACATTCACTGCGTCTCAAACCTAGGTTCCTCAGAATAACCTCTATTTGAGGACTTTTACGGGGTTGTCCCTGTGAAGGGATCAAACCAAAGGGTTCGAAAATAAGAACAAAATCTTATGAGTGATAACGAATAAAAGATTTTGATTCGTTTCACCGACTGAATCCCGATTTATTGGGATGAAAGGTAGGTATTCCCCCTGGCGATACCAAAAAGACCTGAAATAAGAATCTAGAATCCGGAATCTTGAATCTAGAAGGAATCACAGGAATAACAAAAAAAATCACAAGGCTGTGCACAACCTTGTGATTTTTCCATAATTCATAATTCATAATTCTGAAGTGAAAAACCTTTTTCGCTTTATTGTGCTTCTGTGATGGGAACAAGATTCCAGATTCAAGATTCTGGATTCTAATTTAGATTCCTACTTCCACTTCATTGCGCTCCTCTTATTTTTCTGTTATAATAAAAGGATGCGAAAACCCGAAAGCAATAATACTCCTCGTTCTCAGGAACAAAAAAACATATCTAAAGGGGCGCAAAAAGCCCAAGATATAACTGAAGAAGTTCGTGGAAAAATTCGATTTATCACAAAAAAAGACTGGTTTGCAGACACACTAGGGCACATAGGGGCTATTCCCACACATCTTTTTTTAGGAACATTTCGAAATGTATTTCAAAACACTCCAAAAGAAGAAATAAAAGAAGCTATTACAGAAGGGTTCAAAGACGCTCCATTCAAAAACGAAATTGCTGTACGTCTTGGACATTCTTCACTTTTCGGAGAACTGAAGCGTTTATATGATCCACACATAAAAGGGCGTCCTAATATTGTATTACGGACTCTTTTTGGTATTCCTTCTGTTTTTGGAGCATGGCTTATGGGAAAAATAATGAGAAGTGATCTTTATAACCCGTTTACAAAAACGGCGACGGTCTTTCATCCAAATAAAGCGGTTGCACTCCATGAAACTGGACATGCTCTTGATTTTGATCGTCGGTATTCTGGAGCGTATACGATGCTCGATGAATTATCAGGGCTTTTTGTTCTTCCAAAAGAATGGAGAGCGAGTCATTATGCAATGAAAGCACTCAGCACTCCCGAAGAACGCCAAAAAGCATCAAAGGTGCTCGAACCTGCATTTGGAAGTTATATTGGAGGGCCTATTGGTATTGCTGTTGGACATATTACTTCTCGATTAAAAGGAAAAGACAAGAATTGGTTTTTTAAGTCACACAAACACACCACGTTTGAAGAAGACCGTCAGAAAAATTTATAACTATTTATACACATGATTGACTACAATGACATATACGAAAAATGGGTCACGTTTTTAAGCCGATCTGCAGAAGAGAGATCCGAGGTTCTTGCGTGTTTACACGAAGAAACACAAAACGGATTTGATCTCATAACACAAGTCGCTCTTGATGATATCAGTGATAAATATGACATTTTTAAAGATCAATCAGAAGATTTAAAAACGGATATTCATTTTACACTTTCTCTTTTCGTATACGCAGGATACTTCTTATATCTTATTGAAAAGGAGATAAATCCATACGAAGGAACACTTAAAACAAGAAAATCTACTACAAATCTGGCACAAGAATGGATTGCTTACACCGATAGTGATACTGAATCCCTCATAGAAAAGACAAAAATATCTCCTGTACTGATGAGTTTTTTATCACAAATGAGAGATGATTACAGTAATCGATTACTGACTCTCTATCCTGAGTTTCTTGATTTCCCGTATAAAATATTTGCTCAAGCGGAACAAATTCTTTTTTGGGCAGCGTTTCAGGGATATTTTTTAGGCACACTGGAAAACAAACGAACTCAATAATTGAATATAAAAAAAGAGATAAAAATTTGACTTCTTCGGTAAGAGAGAATACAAACTACGACGTTCTTTCTCAATACATGTTTTAAAAATACAAAGGAGTTTTGCATGAAAATTGCATTTTTATTGTTTTGGATTATTGCTCTCTCGTCGGTTGTGTATCTTGCAGAAAAAAGGAATACATTTCTTTCCGATGTTTCTTTTTCTCAAATAAAAAAACGACCACACTACGTGTATCCAAATCACGTAGAGAAATTCTTCTATAATGAAGATTCTCTTGTTTTTATAAATAGTTTTCCTTATTGGGCATTTTCTATTCCAACGGAAGAATCTATAAAATGGGAAAAATCATTTGCTGCAATATCAGAAAATGTGTACAAAAGCCCTATTTCAAAAATCAATTTTCCCAAGAAAACTATTGACATTGATAGTTTTGAAGACCATTGGGAGACTCAAGAAATAGAGGTAAAGATACAAATTTTCGGATCCGATGCATATCGAATATACGATCAGAATGCTTCCATTGATATAATCATAACCAAAACTATGGTGTATGTATATCATGATAAAAGATACCTTGATGCGTATATAGAAACGGATGCAAATCTCTTTAAAGATCCTTATGGGTTTGAAAACGCAAAAAATATAGTTTATGGATTACGAGAAAATCTAATCCAAGAAAGACACCAATAAAAGAGGCCTTCTATGCCTCTTTTTTTTATGAAAAGAAAATCCCTTCTTCATTCGAGAGGAAGATATGACGGAATATATGAAATAATCCGTGTATACGGATTCTGGAATAGTGGAGTTACCCCTGCGACTATTGCGATTTCACCCGACGATATTCCAGAAATGAGGAATACTTTACGACAAAAGTACACCAAACGAAACATACTCAATAACTTCATTTTTTACTTCATACTTCCCATTCCTCATGAAGAATTGAGTCGGAGAGGAGTGATTTTGAAATACTTGAGTGATTTTTGTGATTCTTTTGTGATTCACCCCGAAAAATAAGTGAATGTATATGAACGGCTTTTTGAGGGAGAGGAAGATATGACGGAATATATGAAATAATCTGTGTATACGGATTCTGGAATAGTGGAGTCACCCCTGCGATTCTTGCGATTTCACCCGACGATATTCCAGAAATGAGGAATACTTTACGACAAAAGTACACCAAACGAAACATACTCAATAACTTCATTTTCTACTTCATACTTCCCATTCCTCATGAAGAATTGAGTCGGAGAGGAGTGATTCTGAAATATATGAAATAATCTGTGCATACAGATTATGGAATATTGGAGTTACCCCTGCGATTATTGCGATTTACCGAATGATGAGGGTAGCTTTGTTTGAGTAGGTGGTTTTGCGTGTAGCAAAAAACCACCGTTATGAAAACAAAGACCTCTCTTCATTCGAGAGGAAGATATGACGAAACATATGAAATAATCCGTGTATACGGATTATGAAATATTGGAGTCATATCTGACGACATGGAGCCACCATCGAGATTTGAACTCGAGACCCCATCCTTACCATGGATGTGCTCTACCCCTGAGCTATGGTGGCTATTATGGTGGACCGAGTGGGACTCGAACCCACGACCAATTGATTAAGAGTCAACTGCTCTACCAGCTGAGCTATCGATCCTTCCTATTGGAAAACAGCACCGAAAAATTGTAAACAAAAAGCAGAATTGGTCAATTCTTTCTTACACAGAGGCATCTTCAAAGTTTTTTATCATTTTATTTATTCTTGCACTGAATCGATGAGACGTTCTTCAAACTCAAGCACAGAAAAAACAAACTCTGAATTACTCAGTACATAGGCTTCTATTTTTTTATCCCATCCAAAGATAATAGATATCCCCACAAAGACGAAAAGAATTCCCAAACCTCGTTTAAACCATCCTTTTGGATCGGCAAGCCCTCGCAGGTACCGAAGAGATTTTTGCCCAAGAACAGCAATAACAAAAAGTATACTTGAAAGTCCAAGTCCATAGACAAAAAGGTTTACAACTCCTTCCCAAAAACTTTGAGGCAAAACGGTTCCCAGTATTACAAAATAGGTTGGTGAGCAACTCGCAAACACAGGGCCGAGGGCTGCTCCTATAAGAATCATACCCCAGATACCATCTTTTTTTCCAGAGTTCTGAAGCCATTGAGAAGAAACATTTTCTATTTTCAGAACGTTTCCTATTCGAACCCACAGTTGTGGAAAAAGAAGCACAATTCCAAAAAAAAGGATGATTCCTCCTGAAACAAATTGGATCATTTGACGTGGTATTGCATTTACAAAGAACACCCTCAAGAGCAGTGTAAAAACAACAATAGAAACACCAAGACTGAGTGTTATTACAAGAGGACGCATCGCACTCTTGCTTTGTAACGAACCACCGATAATAATGGGAAGCACTGGCAACACGCAAGGAGCAAGTATAGTTAGTATTCCAGCGATAAACGATATAAAAATATATTCCATTATGATCCTGTAATAAGAATAACCAAATACCCTCCTCCGGGTTCTTCGCTGACACCGATACCTACATTTTTATATTCTGGGGTCATGATATTGTTCCAATGCAGATCTGATTCTTCCCACCAGTTTACTACTTGTGAAACATCTCGTTTTCGCCAGACCATACTTTCAGAAATAGTTCCTTCATATCCAGCATCTTTCACTCTTTGTTGTGGTTTTTTTCCCCATTTATCCATATGGCTATAAAACCCGTTAATAACGATATGTTCTGCGAAGTTTTGAGCAACGGTATTTAAAACAGGATCAATCACAAACGTATTTCTATTGGCATAATACCGTTTTTCGTTCAGGAGCTTAAATAACGATTCTCGAAAGAGAGCTTCTTTTTCAAGAGATAATGAATGATTCTCTACTGATGGTTCATAAGAAGTTTTTGTCCATTGGTTATAGGTTGAAAGATATGATCCTTCCACAAATTCACCGGGGTGAGGCGTATCGATTACAGCCCGATGTGTTCGTTCGATATTATAAGCCTGCATTAGTGCTTCTGGAGATGTTTGTCCGTATGCAACGGTTGAAAGGTCTTCCCATTGAGGGGTTTCGGTTTCTCCATAGTTTTCGTTTCGGAACGAAAGGTATGAATCGAGTCTTTGTTCTTGTAATCGAATATATCGACTTATCATTTCTGATATATCTGCTCTGGTCATTTCATGATTAAATGCATCAATAGAAGGTGATACTAATTTTTTTTGAAGCATAAATCGAACGTACGGTTCGTACCATGGATTTTCTGTTTCTGAAAACTGGGTTCCTGACATATTGGCGATTATTTTCGCACTCTCTACGAAAGAGATTGTATTTTCTGGTTTTAAATACCGATTATCGTATCCATCAATAAGATAGAGTTCTTTTGCTTTACAGGCATAAGGCACATACCACAATGAGGTATCGTTGACATCATCAAAACATTTCTGACGATAATCGTCGTAGACGGTGTTAGGATAAAACGTTTCGATAACAATTTTAAGAAACTCTGCACGGTTTATATTTTTTTGAGGCTGAAAGGTGCCATCTGCATACCCTTGCAATATACCTTTTTCTTGAAGATGATATATAGCTTCTTTATATTGGCTTTTCGCTACATCAGAAAATATTTGTGTACCGAGTGCTAACACAACATTTGTCGCCGACACAAGAACGATAAAGCAGATTTTTCGCATACATTTCTATTGTATGGAAGGCTCATACAAAAAACAAGACTGTTTTTTTATTGCGTATTTCATCATTTTTGGAATAATACGACTCGATGGCCACTCAGCAAAAAGTCTTACTCAATATGACTGCCCAAACGATTGGGAAATTTTTATCAATTTTCTCGAGTTTGGTGATTGTAAAAATCATTACCAGTTTTGGTCGTGATTTTTACGGTGACTATGTGACAGCGTATGAATTTTTGGCATTTTTTGGGATCATGGCGGATGCTGGGTTATTTAATATTGCAGTACGAGAGATGTCTCGAGCAAAAGAGAAAACTGAATTTTTCTTGAGCAATATTCTTTCAATGCGGCTCATTTTGATATTAGGAGTGATTCTTATTGCTGGAATTTCTGCACAATTGGTGCCTACTTATTCTCCGCTGGTTAAACACGGAATCTGGATTACGGGGCTTTCTATGGGGCTTACTATTATTGCTGGAACACTCAGTTCGGTACTTCAATCACGTATGAAGATTCAGTATTTTTCTGGATCTTTGGTGTTAGGGAAACTTCTTTTGGCGGGACTTATTTTTTTCATTGCCCAAGAGACAAACCTTTTTCCTCATAAGTTTTATGCCCTTTTATGGGCTGGGGTTGTTTCAAACCTTGTGTTTTGTAGTTTAGTTCTGTTTTTTGTATCGAAAGAGGTACGTATACGACTTGGGTTTGATTTTGAATGGTGGAAACACACGCTTCGCATTTCTCTTCCTTATGGACTCGCATTGGTATTACAAACACTTTATTTACGGATAGACATTCTTATTATTTCGCTTCTTTTGGGTTCAAGTGCGGTTGGGATTTATGGGGCTTCTACACGAATTTTAGAAAGTTTTTTAATACTCGGTGTATTTTTCGGACAAGCTATTTTACCAAAACTTTCTACAGAAGAAGGAGAAAGCACGAACACAAAATTTACTCAAACAGTACAATGGGGCATTGAGATACTTTCATTTTTTGCGTTTCCTATTATTTTATATGCAACACGGTTTTCATCGGAGATTATATTGATAATCAGTTCTCCTGAGTTTTTAACTCATGATGGTATTACTGGATCGGACACATTATTGACGGTGCTTATTTTCACTATATTTTTCGCATACTTAAACCAATTATTTTCGTTTGCGTTAGTGGCAAAAAATCGACAATTTTATTTACTATGGATTAATGCGGGGGCTTTGGCATTAAATGCGGTTTTAAATTTCTATTTTTTACTTCCTTACGGTGTTATAGCAGCGGCCATTTCCACACTTATTTGTGAGATTGTTGTTTTTGTCAGTTTATCGAAGACGATTGGCAAATATTTTGACGGTATACAATGCTGGAAAAACATGGGTATTATTGCGTTTGGAAACTTGATTATTTTTATTCAAATTTATTTGACCCCATTACAAGAAAACTTTACACTCGCTGCTGCAATTGGATCTTTGAGTTACTTAATTTTGTTTTGGTTTTTCCGACATCGTTTTTTCCCAAAGACCAATATTATATCATAAGGAGAGATGGCTGAGTGGTCGAAAGCGGCACCCTGCTAAGGTGTTGTGCGGGTAACCGCACCGAGGGTTCGAATCCCTCTCTCTCCGCCACAGTTGAATGTGCTTTGAATAACGAGTGAAACGAGGCAATGAAAAGGAGAGATACTGTGTCCCGATATATCGGGACCCCCTCGGGTGTTTGCTGTGTGTAGGATTTTTTAGAGTGATTACTAAAATTTTTGATTACTTCCACTCATCGATACTTATTTATCAAAACTGAGTAATAGTCCCACACAAGACACATCCTCTTTGACAGTTCTATTATTGGGGGGTATCGTGGAGTTATTGGAAACAAAATATAATTTATTTATCTATGACTCACAAAAACGTTACTTTCGAAGAAATAGTTCAACAACTGCATGTTTTTAGAGAAGAACGTGGTTGGCTGGGTCTTGCTCCAGTGGATTTAGTAAAATCAATCGTCTTGGAGGCAGCTGAACTCTTGGAGCATTATCAATGGGATGATACTGATATCAAAAGACATGGGAGTACTAAAAAGAAGGATAAACCGGAAATTTCTGCAGAAGTAGCGGATATTTTCATCTATATACTTGAGTTTTGCCAAGAAAACGATATTGATTTGCTTGAAGCGACTCAATCAAAAATCGAGTATAACTCAAAAAAGTATCCCGCCAATGATATAAAGCATGGAGGACACGAAGCCTATGAGAAAGTGAAGAAAACCTACCGAAAAAATAATTAAAAGAATAAGCCCTCTCCCCTTCTTCCCTTTTTATCTCAAATATCCTACACTTTTTTTCGATATAAACTAAAAAACCATGCTTACGTACATTTTATTCATACTTGGGTTTATCCTTTTAATTAAAGGAGCTGATTTACTGGTTGATGGGTCAGCATCAATTGCCAAAAAACTTAATATTTCAGCCATTGTTATTGGACTCACCATTGTTTCTTTTGGTACCTCTGCACCAGAACTCATCGTGAATATATTTTCGAGTCTCAGTGGAAACACCGATATTGCGATTGGAAACATACTCGGAAGTAATATTGCGAATATATTCCTTATCCTTGGAGTTTCATCTATTATTTGCCCACTTGTAACGAAAAAAAATACTGTTTGGAAAGAAATCCCTTTGAGTTTATTAGCTGCTTTAATATTAGGAATTATGGCGCATGACACACTTATAGACGGAAGCAACTTTTCGGGATTAACCAGAACCGACGGTATGATCCTCATATCATTTTTTATTATTTTTCTGTACTACACATTTGGTATCTCTCAAGCTACAGGGGATATTACCGACACAGATATAAAACTTTTTAGTTATCCACAATCATTTTTGTACATTGTTCTCGGGTTAGTGGGATTATCAGTAGGAGGAAAATGGATTGTAGATGGAGCTGTACACATCGCTGAATCTTTTCATTTGAGCCAGTCTTTAATTGGTCTTACAATTGTTGCAATAGGAACTTCATTACCTGAACTCGCAACCTCTGCTATTGCGGCATCCAAAAAACAAACCGATATTGCGATTGGAAATGTTATTGGATCAAACATTTTTAATATCTTCTGGATACTCGGAATCAGCTCGATAATCAACCCGCTTCCATTTAATCAAACCTCAAGCTCTGATATACTCATGACCATTAGTGCGAGTTTTATCCTTTTTTGTATCATGTTTATAGGAAAAAAACACACCGTCGAACGATGGCAAGGAATTGTATTTATTCTGATCTATATAGGCTATATAGTATTTTCTGTAATGAGACAATAATCTTGCCTCACCTTAGAGCAGAACAAGAATGTTAAAACGCTTTCGAAATTGTCTTTTTTTGAAAAACACCACTGCTGCGTATTGATTTCTTCTTGAAATATACAATGTTTTCTTTTTGAAATATATTGGACATATATCGATCTATTTTTTCCTTATTTAAAATAATAATTCCTAAATCCTTTGCTTCTTTTTCTGCAGTCTGAAAACTTGGAGCAGTAGTAATTATTATACCTTTTACAGACTCTTTTCGTGTCATTTCCCATCTTTTCATAACTCCACCTAGCTCTCTTACTACACTGACAGGAAACCAATCCTCTCTCCAATTTTTTGCTTGAACTAAATATTTTTGATTATTTTTCCATACTATTAAATCAACTCCGCCGTCATATTTAGGCTTCGTCACACGAATACGCTCAAACCCTAAATATTCAAGAAAAAACTTACAAAACCACTCAAAATCATGCCAAGGAAGATTACGAATATCCTTAATTCCAGAAATGCATTTAAAATTCTCTTTTGTAAACATATTTATATTTTAAAATAAATAAACAAAAAAGTCAAGTACCGCACTACATCCTCCCTACCATACCGCATCAACCCCCCAGATATAAAGAGCACAGATAATACCTTCACCAATCAAAACACCAACAAGACATTTCCAAAGTTTTATACGCATAATTTCTCCTGCATAGCAAATCATATCCGTTGGCACAAGCGGAAAAAAACTCCACCCCACCAAAATAGGAAGCTCTCGTTTCTCAAGTGCTTTTTGCAAAGCATGTACTTGATGAGGATACTTGCGTTCAAAATACGTATCGAAACCGAGAAATTGCCCCCAAAAATACACGATCGTAGATGATGTTATCACACAGAATAAATTCACTATATACAGCGGTAGTGGTGGAAAAACGAGCGCCCCCGCAAGCACCATAGGCGTTGATGGAAACAATGTAAACCCACGTATCGTCCCTAATAAAAAATACAAACCAAGCCCCCAATACAAATTCTGAGAGAAAAGGTGTTGCATACTCTCAGGAGTAAATAAATCTTGATGAAACCAATAAAACACCCCAAAACACAATAAACCTAATAACCAAATAAAGAACAATATTTTCTTATACATCATTGCTGATCTCATAAATAAACGCTGGTGGAAAATTACGTACCTCAAACCCAATACGTGGTGATCGTTTGAACACTCTGCAAATATCAGACCGAGAATGCAATGAATACTGGTACTGCAAAAACACCCCCCCTTCTTTTAAATGGTTTCTGATTTCCTGACAAATACATAACCGAACCGATTCTTTCATATTTGCCAACGGAAGTGTTGAGATAATATGATCAAAATTTTTATTCAAAAAATATTTATGTATATATTCTGCTGAATCACAAATATAACGGAGTCTCTTATCGTTTATATCTTGAGAGTGTTCTTGGCATTCTGGTCGAATCTCAAAAACAATAAGACGACTTTTTTCAGTCATTCGTTCGAGTAGGGCTTTCGTAAAGACCCCGTTTCCAAACCCAAGCTGAAGCACCGTCATGTCTCTTGAAAAATCAATATTGCGAATCATTTTCTGAACTAAATACCGAGAACTCGGCACTAATTGACCTCGCACAACAAAATTCTGCCATATATCTTTCATATCGTTTTTTTAACCTCTTGTAGTATCGGAACAAACTTCTTGATTGTCAAAAAAAACCACTTTCTCTCTCGAAAAAGTGGTTTTTAAACAAAACAAATCCAAAACTATTGTGTTGGTGTTTGCATTGGTGCCCATAAATTACCACTATTATCTTTTACAATAACGGGTAAATCCAAAATCAAAGGATCATGACTTACATGATGCAAAATAGCATTGTAATCTCCTGTTACAGGATCTGCAGAAAAGATTTTTCCACTAAAAACAGGGCTTCCGTCGTTAATATCTACATAATCGAACGTTCCACCACTTCCACGCATCATTGATCCTCCATAAGGACCTCCTCCCCCACCTCCACTTTGACCACCTTTACTGATCATCATCGTGGACATACCCTGACTCGGTACATCTAATAAACTCGCCTGCATACTCCCCGCCATATTTTGTGTTGTGTACAAAGCGATACCACCAATGAGCAACGCCAAAATACTCACACACCACAACAACAAATTGTTCATGGATTTTATCATGAGAAAAAAAAGTTAAAAAATAGAATATGTCTTTATTGTACCGCCAAGACGCATATTAAATCAATACAATTTCTAAACCCTCCTCTCTTTTGGGAAATTAATCACAAATTCAGTCCCTGTATCTTTCCCCTCACTTTTAATATGAATCGTCCCTCCAAGTTTCTGTATATACTGGTATACCTGAGGCAATCCAAACCCCGTTCCAACTTCTCCTTGTGTCCCAAGAGTACTGGTGCGTTCTTTTATACTAAAGACTTTTTGTTTCTGGTCTTCAGTCATTCCAACCCCATTATCTTTTATTCTTAACTGAACAAAATCACTCCTATCCTCCACAAAAATATCAATATGTCCTCCCTTATGCGTAAACTTTACTGCATTTCCAATAAGATTATCAACTATTGTTTTGAGTATATGTGCATCCATAGACAATGCATCATCGGCACCTGCTTCTTTGGTTACCAAAAGTGTAATATCTTTTGATGCGGCAGTATCATTCCAATACATTCTATTTACAGATCTTCCTAAAAACTCACTCAGGTTCATTTTTTCAAAATACAATTTTCTATCTTTATCTTGTGATCGTTTTTGAAGCTCTAAGAGGTATTGAATCGTATGATTTACTTGTTGTATTTTTTTTTCGTTTGAAGAAGAGATTTTCTGAGATTTTCCCATAATATCTTCTAAACAAGTAGACAATAGTTGAATACTAGAAAAAAGAACTTCCTTATCTGCGAATGTTAATTCTTTTCCTTCTCTATACCGCTGTCGAACATCTTTTAATTGAGAGGCAATTACATCAAGATCGTTCTTTGTTCTTAAGTGGAGTATTTGATCAACAAAAGCCTTCATTACTTCAAAACTCATCGACATTCCCGTTATTTGGTTTCGCAAATCATGTCCTACAATCTTAAAGAACGATTCTAAATCTTCCATATAGTCCTCTAAAGTTTTGTTCTTCTCGATGATCTCCTTATTCATGACCTCTAAATCAGCATTTGCAGCACTTAATTGCGTATTTAATACTTCTAGGTTCATGTTTGCATTATTCAGTAAATCGTTTTTCTGTTCTAAGTCTTTATCTTTCTCTTGAATAATACGAGACTGTTTTTTTGTTTTCCGATACGAGTATCCACCAACAATCAAAATCACTAATAATAGCCCCCCTAAAGCCAAAAGATATTGTGATCTTTGTTCTGCAATTTCTTTATCTTTTTCAAGTGTTAATCGACGCTCTTTTTCTTTTTGTTGAATATACATTTTTTGGATTTCATCACGACCAATAGTGTTTTCTATCGACTCTCGTTTTTTCACATACTCATACGCTTTTGAGAACTCACCCATTGCAAAATACTTTCGTTCTAATGATTGCAACGCATACGAGAGAATATAAGAAGGCACTTCCTCTAAAGAGACAACTAATTCTAATTGTTCTCGAGATTTTTGGTACAAACTATCCGATTCTTTATTTCCTTCTCCGTGCAAACGATCACTTTGTTGTGCCATAGTGGCGTATAACTCAGATTGGTTTACATACACTAAAGCTTTTCCCTCTTGGTTTCCTAATAAATCCCATAACCGAAAAGATTCTTGCAAAGACAACTCCGATTCCTTGAATTTTCCTTGTCGAAACGAAACTACTCCCAAATTGTTATACACATCTCCTTCTATTCGACGAAACTCATTCCCTGCATAATTCTTCGATAATGCGAGTATTGAAGAAAATATATCAGACGCCTTTTGTAATGATTTATCTTTTTCTTCCTCTGAGTAATAATCAAGATACACTCTCCCGAGATTTGTCTTGAAAAGTAATAACGACTCTACTATTCCTGTATCATCAGGATTTTCTTGTTGTGCTTTTTCTCCAATAGCAATAGCTTCTTGAAATGAAGTAATCGCATCATCTCGATCAATAATAGCTTGAATATCCAAAAATAAACCTCCAATATTATTTAACGCATCTGCTTTGTGTTTTTTATTCGCAATAGAGGTCTCTTCATATGTATCAAGCACAGATTGATATATATCATACGCCGTCTGATATTTTTGATCATGATATTCAGTCATTCCAAGCGACACCAAAGCCTTCACCTTATATTCAGGATCTAAATGATATTCATCAACAATAGAAAGAGCTCGTTTTAGATATGTACGAGACCCTGAAAAATCATTTTTTCCACGAGATAGTCGAGCCATATAAAACAAAACATAAAACTCTTTTTGTTTTTGTATTTTATCATTTTCTTCAAATTTTTGAAACAATGACTGCAAATACGATTCATTATTTTTTTGATCTTCTAATTGCTCAATAAAATCTTCAAGTGTTTTTTCTTTCAATGTATTATCTACATTGTTTTTTGTGATCTGTATACGGTTTTTAACCACTGCAGAAGACTGGTCTTGGTTGAGAGATTTCTCTGAACCACTCAAGCTTCCAAAACTTAACAAACCAACCGCAAACGCATTTTTGAACTTCATTTTTTGAAACAAATACACTTTTATTATATTATATATATTGAAATATCAAGTTTTTTCTCTACAATCAACTTATAATTCTCGTTTATTGCACAATTTTTAAAGGAGTATCTCTTATGTATTTATTACTCATAATCATGTTTCGTTGGGGTATCCCACTCGAACAATCTATAAGAAGAAATTTTCAGTCTCTACGATAATATTTTTCTTATGAAACCTTTTTCTTTTCAATAAAAGACGATTCTCTTTACCGAATCGTCTTTCTTTTTTCTATTGACATTTCTTGAAACTTTTGCGATACACAAATAGATGAAGACACTTGATTTACAATGGACCTTTGAGTCTCGACCCGCCGAACGAGAAGAGATTCTTGATATGCCCTATGAAAATTTTCTCGACCGAGAAGGACACACCCAAGAACCGTTCTTAGACGAAGAAATAAATCTCTTTTATCTCCCAAAAGACCATAGCGCATTTGAAATACTTCATTCACTCACTCGCAATGTTGGATGCCTCAAACAAGAAACAAGAAGTCTACTTCTCAAAAACGATATTATTTTAGGCGTTGGATCGAATGCCGGAAAAAAACTCGATCACTGCCCACGTGTCAAAAACAATTGTCGCACTGGTGAAGGCTACCATTACTGCCGTGATAAAAACGGATGCAACCAGATAGAACATGCCGAAATAATGGCAATATACGACACCCTTGAAAAACACGCCCCATCCAGTGCCCCATTATTTCTTGAGGTTATCGAAACCATTAACAAACATATCACACAATCAAACGAAGAACTACCAGAACTCTATAAAAAAAGAAACCAAATACTTCAACACGTGCAGTCTGTTCTTGACCCAGAAGAAGAAGGATTCAACCTTCTTCTTGATGGGCACTGGTGGATCTGTCAATCATGTTTAAGTGCTTTACTCTCTCTTGGAGTTCGCCGCATATACCTCAAAGAAGACGCATCTATTCTCTATAACAACACACACCCAAACAATACACTCCCTCGGTTTAATACTGATGGAACACTTCTTGATTCTTAAATACTCTTTTTATGAACACCCCGCAGAACGAATTCTTTACCTTTTCAGACGCTGATTTTCAGAACACTTATTTAAAAGATCCTGAAATTACTTCTCACATGGAAGATTTTTTAAAAAAAATGAACTGGTTTCATCGCAACAACCATATCAATGTTAGTACAAATGAATTTTGTGATATTGAACACCTCTTGTATATCATTCATAGCAATGATATTACGTTTAATCCTCACACACCAGTTATTCATTTTGACAAACTCAATAACGTGCTCAAAAACTTAGAAGCTGGGTACCCCCATATGATCCATCGTCTATCGGAAATATGTGAAACTATAAACAGAAAAGTACACAATGTACTGAGCGAAAAATAATCACTTATTTCCACTCATTTCCAGATGCAATCCATCGTGCTTTTGCATCTTCATACTCATATTCTCGCTCGAAAACAGCAATTGTTTCAATATGGTAGGTATGAGGAAACAAGTCAAAACACTGAAAACTTTTCAATCGGTATCCACAAATTGAAAAATACTCAATATCACGAGCCAATGTTGTTGGGTTACATGATACATATACAAAAGAATCCGCTTGCACTTTCGCTACCATTTTTGCCGTTTTTCGCCCTAACCCGCCTCTGGGAGGATCAATAACGAGTCCTTGAAACGCAACCCCTTCTTCTTTTAAATCAAATAATACTTTCCGAGCATCACCAGCATAAAACGTATAGTTTGATATTCCGTTTCGAATAGCATTTCGAGCCCCTTCTTCCACAGAATGAGGATTTATCTCAATACCGATAACATTTTCTACTTGATGAGCAAACACCATACCTAGAAACCCATTTCCACAACACAAATCCAACACAGTCTTTTTCCATCCTAATGAAGAAGCCAGTAATTGGACTTCTCGCGCTAAAACAGTCGCCATATCTCGATTCACTTGAAAAAAACTCAAAGCCCCAATTTCAAACGATAAATCACAAACCCTATCAATTAAGAATGATTCCCCAAAAAGCACAACCACAACCGATTCAGAGGCTGTATATTGACGATCTTTCTTGACCTGAACTATTCCATGAAGAGCCTCACCTAGTGCAGATTGAAACGATGCAACCCACCGTTCTTTTTCTTTTTCATGAAAATCTTCATTATTCGTATTCACAACTACTAAAACATGATCATCGATATTTGTTCGAAACGTAATAGAAAACAAAAACCCATTTCGATTTCTGTATAAATCATATACATCAAGCACTGTATCTTTCACAAGCGTTTGAACACATTCAAACGCCTTTTGAGCATTTGGAGAATGAAGCAAACAACTTTCATGGTCTAATACTTTCGATCGACACACCGGATCATGAAACCCAACATGCACCCCTTCTTCATCTTGAGAAAAAGAAAACTCTGTTTTGTTTCGATAATGTTCTTTTTTTTGTGCTTGATAAACTGGTTTTTCTTTTTTTACTATCTCTTCATAAGACAACTTTGCAATCCTATGAAACGATTCTCGAACACTCTCCATTTTGTAATGTATCTGATTTTCATAACTCGTATGCTGAAACACACACCCACCACACACCGAAAAATAAGGGCATATCGGTTCAATTCGTTTTTCACTTTTATCAGAAATTTCCAAAGGCCATCCCTGTATAACCCCTCTTTTACGAGACAACTCTTGATACTGTACTTTCTCCCCTGGTAAAACTTTTGGCGTAAAAACAACCTGCCCTTGATCATTATGAGCCAACCCCTTCCCCTCAAAAACCATTTTTTCAATGGAAACAATCGATGAACTGCGTGAATGTGTATCAGATGACATGAGTACCTATTGCAAAAAAGAAAGAAACACTTATTTTAACCACAACACAATGAAGAATTCTTATAAAAAATCAACAGAAAAATTCCCCCCTCGATGGATTGAACGAATGAAATCTATAATCCCTCATACCGAATGGGATACCTTTTTAGAACACTGCACCGACCCCCTCCCAAAAACAATAAGAATAATAAATATAACCAAGAACAATAATTTTGAACTCAAAAAAACCAGTATTCAAAACGCATTCTTCTACAATAGCCCCACTCCCATCGGAAAAACCATTCCTCATTTTTGTGGCGAATGGTATTCTTCAAGCTTGAGCTCTCTTTTGGCGGTTGAGTGCCTTGACCCAAAACCCAATGAAAAAATTCTTGATATGTGCGCTTCACCAGGATCAAAGACCACTTTTATTGCTGATAAAATGGAAAATACTGGAGTTCTCATTGCAAATGAAATAAAAAGAGCTCGTATTCCCGCACTTCAACAAAACATTCTACGAATGGGGGTGCACAATACCATTATTACACAATATGATGCGACACAACTTCCAGATTTTTTTGGTGAAGAATTTGACCGAATCCTTCTTGATGCGCCGTGTAGTGGAGATGGATTTGGACGGAAAGATAAAAATTTCTATCGCACCCTCTGGAAAGAAAAAAACATCACATTCTGTGCACAACTACAAAAAAAACTTATCACAAGTGCCTTTGAAATGCTCAACCTTGGAGGAGAAATGATCTACTCAACCTGCACAGGAGCCCCCGAAGAAAACGAAATGATTGTACAATTTCTTCTCGATACCTACCCAGAAGCTGAACTCATTCCTATAACACTTGCCAATATACCACATACGAATGGGATACACACCTTTGAAGAACAAGAAATTTGTACAAATAAAACAGCATCTCTCACGTATAGATTCTATCCCCATTTACGCAATACAGAATGGGATTCTGAATTCTTTTTTATTGCTCGAATTCGCAAAAAAGAACTAACACAACGTTCATTTACACCACCCGATATCCCTTCTTCTCCATACCAAAAACTCAAAAAAAATCAACGAGCAGAAATTATATCTTTTCTCTCAAAAACATTTGGAATTGATCGAACACTTTTTGGCTCACAGAGCATATTGGAATACAACGAAACGTTTATTCTTGCTGCACCAGATATTTCATGGCTTCTAAAACGTATAAAAGCAGAATTTGTCGGCCTTCCTCTTCTCGAAAAAGGGATCATAACCAATCACTTTGCCATTCATTTTGGAAAACAAAGCCAGAAAAACACAATCATCGTTTCTCCCGAAGAAGGAACCCGATTTCTCTATGGATACACAGTCGAAGCTCATTCACAAAACAACATAACACATCCTGAACAGGTTCTTATTCGAACACAAGATCACTGCCTTGGTTTTGGAAAACGCATCAACCAATCAATCAAAAACAAACTCGATCGCTGGAGGATTCTTCACTAAAAGAATCGTTTATTATTCTTTATAAACACTTTATACGCTTGAGGAGTTAACCATTCGTCAACATCACACTCCCCAACAAGACGCCGAACCCTATCTTTTGTTTTTTGAACATGGTCTTGTATTAATTGTTCTCCTTTTTCGTTTTCTTCACGAATATTCAATAAAGCCCGAGTAGCTAGATAAGGACTCTTTTCTTTTATCTCATATAAAAAACTCACCACTGCGGTCTTGAGTAATTCCTGTTTTTCTTTTTGTTCAAATCGTCTCATAAAAAATATATCGAAAAATTTTTCAAGGATTGTATACAACAAAACATAAAAAATACAACCAGTGTTTCTTTAAAAAGACTTGACACTCTGACCGCTTGAGTGCTAATATCGGGGACGATTTATTTCTTAATTCTCAAAAATATCATGAAACAAAAGCTCAAACCACTTCAAGATAATGTTATCGTTCGTCCACTTGAAGAAGAACAAAAAACACAATCGGGTATCATAATCCCTGATACCGCTTCTAAAGAAAAACCTATGAAAGGAGAAGTCGTGGCGATTGGCCCCGGTAAAATCGATAAAGACGGAAAAAGATCTCCAATGGATATGAACGTTGGGGATACGGTGATTTTTTCTCGATATGCTCCAACAGAAATTAAAATTGATGGAGAAGATATGTATGTTATGGGATCTGATAGTGTACTCGCCATTATTGAATAATTTTTTTGTTCGTATTTTTTAACCTCTTATATTTAACATGACTGCAAAAAACATAATTTACGGAAACGAAGCCCGATCACGCATTGCTGACGGAGTCCACAAGCTCGCACAGGCTGTACGCGTTACTATGGGGCCAAAAGGACGCAATGTAATTCTCGAAAAAAGCTATGGAGCTCCAACGGTTGTCAACGATGGAGTTACTATTGCAAAAGAAATAGAGTTTGAAGACCGATATGAAAATATGGGAGCACAACTCGCAAAAGAAGTGGCTACAAAAACAAACGATCTCGCGGGAGACGGAACCACAACAGCAACAGTCCTTGCTGATGCTATTATCCAAGAAGGACTTAAAAACGTAGCTGCAGGAGCGAATCCTATCGCAATACAAAAAGGAATCCGAATAGCAACTGAGTTTATTACCAATGAACTTGCAAATATTGCTGAACCAATTGATTCAAATGAAAAAATGGAACAAGTCGCTACTATTTCCGCACAAAGTGAAGAAGTTGGGAAAATTATTGCGGAAGTATTCGCACAGGTAGGTGCCGACGGAGTCGTCACCGTTGAAGAAGGTCAAACCCTCGGACTCGAAAAAGATATTGTTGAAGGAATGCAGTTTGATAATGGGTATCTTTCGCCTTACATGGTTAGTAACCCTGAAAACATGTCATCAATTGTTGAGGATGCAAAGATTCTTATCACTGATAAAAAAATATCGTCTATCCAAAACATTCTCCCACTCCTTGAACAAGTGGCTCAATCAGGACAAAAAAACCTGGTTATTATTGCTGAAGATATTGAATCTGAAGCACTTGCAACCCTTATTGTGAATAAACTTCGAGGAACTTTCAATGTATTAGGAGTAAAAGCCCCTGGGTTTGGAGAACGTCGAAAAGCAATGCTTCAAGATATTGCTATCCTTACTGGTGGAACTGTTATTAGTGAAGATATCGGACTCAAACTTGAAAATGCAACACTTGATGATTTAGGAAAAGCAAAAAAAGTTATTTCTACGAAAGATTCAACAACGGTCGTTGATGGAGGTGGATCCTCTGAAGACATTAAACGACGAATTGTCGAAATTGAACGAGAAATCGATAACTCAAAATCTGACTATGATCGAGAAAAACTTGCTGAACGCAGAGCCAAACTTGGTGGCGGAGTCGCTGTTATTAAAGTAGGAGCTGCTACAGAAGTAGAACTTCACGAGAAAAAACACCGTATAGAAGATGCTGTTTTGGCAACAAAAGCTGCATCACTTGAAGGGATAGTATCTGGTGGTGGAGTTGCTCTTTTACGACTCGCCGAAAAACTCAAAGCTATTACGCTTAAAAACGAAGAAGAAATGGTTGGGGTGCGTATTGTCCAAAAAGCACTTGAATCACCCGTACGACAAATCGCAGAAAATGCAGGCTATGAGGGATCTGTTGTAGTGAATACAATTCTTGCTCAAAAAGATATTCATTTTGGATTCAATGCCGCTACTGGAGAATATATGGACATGCTCAAAGCGGGTATCATTGATCCGAAGAAAGTAACTCGATCAGCTCTTGAAAACGCTGCTTCAATCGCAGGAGTATTCCTGACCACAGAAGCTGCTATTTCAGAAATTCCAAAAAAAGAAGAAGCAGATTCTGCTCATGCACACCCTGGTATGGGTGGAATGGGCGGTATGGGAGGTATGATGTAAAAATACATATCACACACGTTATACAAACAAAAAAAACCAAGGACTCAACCTTGGTTTTTTTATATATTTATGGTATAATAACACGATGTATATTTTTTCGTGGAAAACAGGATTTCTTCACACACTTTACCGACTCTGTAGTCTGTGGTTAATTTTGTTTTTTCTTGCCCAGTGTTTTTTTCCTCACCTTGATACATTAGCCGCAACACATCGACAAAAAATGCTTCGATTGCAACTCCAAGATATATTTAAAGAAGATCATGAAAACCCACGAATAAAACTCATGGCACAAGTGCTCGATATAATCCCAAGAGAGCACTACCAAAACTTACTCAAAATAGATTATAATCCTTACTCAACGACCCTTCCTCGAGGTATGGCAAAACAAGATCATCTTATTATAAATACCGACAATATAGATTCCGATGAAGAATTTGTTTCGGTATTTATTCATGAAATTGGGCATGTCACAGATCTTGGGTATCTCACCCATTCCCCGCACCTACCGCAAAATAAAACAACCGAATTTTACTACCCAAACCGATCAATGATTGAATCGCATGATCCAAGTATTGAGTTTTATAATCTCTCTTGGCATAACAGCAATAACAGTAAATCATTTCCTCATATTCATTTTGTTTCTGAATACGCTCAATCAAACCCATTTGAAGACTTTGCAGAAACGTATAACTTCTTCGTGCTCCATGGAAATCGATTTTTTGAATACGCTACAGAAAACCCTGTACTCATGGCAAAATATAATTTTATAAAATCACGATTATTTCAAGACATGATCTTTGATTTTTATTCAGCATTCAACTACCCCAAAATCATATCTGATACAACACTTCTTCCATTTGACCTCAATAAACTCGTTATATATGCAGAGGATAAAGATGATCGACGTAGAGTTTTTGGAAGAACTCGAGTACGACGAACCGGGCTTTCACTGCGAGACCTTCTGCTCTCAAGATTTAAAAACAATAGTTAAACAATAAAATATCGATCGTCTTCTCCTTCATATAACATATCTTCGCCTCTTTCACTTCCTTCACGATACGTTTTTGCATTACTCTCTAATATCTCTCGTATGGCTTTTTCAGAGCCCTCATAGACCACAAGAGACTCTTCGCGGTATCCTTTTTCAATCGATTCATCTGATACCTCAAGCACTAAACGAATGGCCTTTTCTTTCCCCATAGGTACAACATCTCGCACCTTTTGAAAATCAAGTGCATATCGCTGTTGCAGAGATTGACACAATGCATCGTATTGATGAATATCAAGTGTTGTCTCTCTCGTTTGAAAAATAGCTTCTAAATGCTGTGACAAATCTTCTATCCTTCCTTGTGAGATATATTCAAACAATTGATGTGATTCTTTTTGTTCAATTTTTTTATACAATCCATCAAATACATCGTCTTCGTTTAGAGTGGATTCTTTTTGTTTCTCTTGTTCTTCTTGTGTACGAATACGATCGATATGTTCGTGAATATCCTCAGCATTATATTCTTTTTGTTCTTTCTTTTCGTCTTTTTCTGGTTCAGATGGAAATTGTTCATGATTATCAAAAGATTCTCGGTACAAAAACCGAGAATCTCTTTGATTTTGAAAAACAGAAATGCGATGCAGAAGCATTAGAGAATATGAATATCTTTATAGGCCTTATTATCTAAACAATATTCTGGTCCATTGTTTTGATACGTATCAAATTGATAGTTTACAATTTTCATAATTTCTTCTTCACTCTCAACACAGAAAATATTGTACATATCTTCTGGACTTATCAATTTATCCTTCAAAGGATACTTTTTTACCCATTCTACAAGCTCATGCCACATTTTTCCGTATACAATAATAGGAACCGAACAAATATGACGCACTTGCATCAATTGCCATGCATAAAATAATTCCAAACACGTTCCAATTCCTCCGGGCATAACCACAATAACATTTGATAAATCCATAAATGTCTCGAGTCTGTTTGAAAATTTTTGAAAATGCTGTTGCTTATCAAGATGATGATTTCCCTCGTTTTCCCATGGTAACTGAATGGTTAATCCTATTGATTCTGATTTTCCATTACTTCCCATCTGATGACCAATATTTGCCGCTTCCATAATTCCAGGACCTCCACCAGTAACAACATCAATATCTTTTTTTGCAATATCTCTTGCTAAATGCATAACCTCTTCAAAAATCGCATCATTCGGACGAATACGAGCAGAACCAAAAATAGCAACTCGAAAACGATCTTTTTGAAATTCTCTATGCGAACTGACGTTTTGCATCTGATTTTCATGCAAAATACGGGCTTTCTCAGATTTGGGCATATGGTCTTGAATTGTTGACATGGAAGGAAAAATTAAAAAAGTAATTCAGTGCATTATAGCACAAAAAAAATATTTTTTCAATCAAAAGAAAGACTCAAAAACACGCAAAGAGTGCTTGACTTTTTATTCTTAATATTTTATTAAAATAAAGACAAAAAAACACAAACACCAAACCAATTCCTTTTTTTATAGGTTTATTCATGTTTGTATTTTTTCTTTTATTTGTATTTTCTTTTTTCCCATCACACAGTGATGTGATGCATTCTTCTGCATCGTCAGCACGTATTATTCACAACACAAAGCCACAACCAATAAATACAGATAAAACAAATTTCATCCCTTCTTTACAACAAAAACCAATTTGGAATGGACATTTTTCTGCTTCTAAATTTAAAAATACCCAAGAAGACCGAACAGAAATACTCCATATAAAAAGACATATTCGATGGCTTCTTGAGACACTTCCACAATCTCATATAAATGCATTAGAAGAAATAGAGGTTCGAAATTTCAAACATCAATCACGAGGACTTGCCAATGATAAAAAAATGATTCTCCATACGCAATCTATTGATGACAACCATGAGCTTATTTCAGTTATAACTCATGAAATGGGACATATTGTTGACCTTGGACTCCTAAAAGGCACATCAAATAAAGATTCTGAGTTCTCAACACGAACATCATTCATTGCTCAAGATGATCCAAGTCTTGGATTTTATAGAATTTCATGGAAATCAAGCACTGAAAAGAAAAATAATGATACGACTCATTTTGTTTCTGGATACGCCCAAACAAACCCTTTTGAAGATTTTGCTGAAACATATCTTTTCTATCGATTCCATGGTGAAAAATTCAGAAGTCAGATGAAACATTCTTTTATCCTGCAACAAAAATATGCCTACATGAAAAATATAGTATTCGATAGTGAAGAGTTTCAAACACACAAACCTGAACCAGAAATACAGGCATTCCCTTGGGATACAACGCTCCTCCCACTCCTTTAAAAAGAATATACTTTTTTTTACTTTTTTTGTTATGATACAAATAGATGATAAAAAAACACCCTCGTCATCTAAAGAAACTGAATCAAAAAGCTGAAAGAATGGCAGAAAAACTCGGTCGTTTTATGGGTGTGAAGGCAATATTTCTTTCTGGATCAATTGCTCAAGGAAGAGCTACTAAAAAGTCGGATATCGACTTTTTTTTCATTGCCCAAAAAAACCAAATCTGGACGGCTCGATTTTTTGTATTTCTGTATTTAAAATGGAAAAAAGAAATAGCGACCCCTACTCATCACGCTGAAAAAATATGTCCTAATCATTTTATATCCGAAGACAACCTTGAAATACAAGAAAAAGATGCGTATGCCGCACACCTGTTTTCACACAATATTCCTCTGTATGACCCCGATAATATTTTCCCTCAATTTGCACAGACCAACCAACAATGGATACAATGTTTTGGACAAAGTTTTCCAAAAACGGTATTACAAAAAAAACCAAAACCAATACAATACTCACAGAACAGACAAAAACTCATACTTTTTTTAGAATGGATACTCAAAACAATTCAGAAAATAAAAATTCATATTAATCCTGATTACTATAAATCAAACTCAAAAATAATCCTTTCTGAAACAGAACTCCGATTTCATCCAGAACCAAAAAATAAAGAATTTCAGTCTTAAAATAAGCCGGTCACTCTTTTCTGATTCATAAATATAAGTATGATATATCTATGAAGAAAACACTTTTAGTGGGAAACTTTGGAGATATGAATGTAGGAGATGAGCTTATTCTCGCTCATGCGCTTTTAAAACATCCCAATAGTGTCGTTATGACGCACAACCACAAGAATTCTGAAACCTTTTGCCAACAAAAAATAGAAAGCATTCCTTTTGTTCCAACAGGTATTCGAAGTTTTTATGCATTCCTCAGAAACCCAATCTATCGCCAACAAATAAAAGATGTACAAGAACATATTGATACTATCATCTTTCCCGGAGGCGGGCTTTTTGCTATTAAGTTTCGAGCCTATCTCTTATGGTTCATTGTCTTTCTCTGGATGAAAAAACTCTTTCCCAACGTTCCTATTCACTTTGAACACCAAGGTGTAGATGAACCCACTCATTTTTTGAGCAAATTTTTTGTTCGATACGTAGTACAACACAGTGATTCATTTAGTGTAAGAGACCGATATTCAAAAGAAACAATACTTTTATGCACAGATCAAGTGGTTCAAAACGTTGGCGATCGAGTTCAGTTTCAGAAATACAATACGGTTCCTCACTCCAAAGAATCAGTACGGCATATCCTCATCAATGCTCGAGCTCCGTTTTCTATAACACGACTCGACGAACACTTAAAAACACTCTTTCCTGATATCGATTATAAGCTTCATTTTCTTGCATTCCATACCAGTGATTTCTTGCATGCAGAAAAAGAAAAACATCTCTATTCATGGGTTAAGCTCCCACGCACACAAGAAGAAGCACTGAATATATTTCTCGATGCCGATATTATTATTGCTGAACGATTTCATTGTGTTTTACTCGGAAGAAATCTCTGTGGACCTCAAAATGTTTTTACACTCCGATCTCCTTACTCGCACAAAGTTCAATCTTTTTGTGATATGCATAACATTGTCCCTATAGCAGAATACGAATCCTTTCAACAAAAAAAACTTGCAAAACATTGAAAAATAAATACATTCTACACGTCCTTACGGCGGACGTAGCTCAGTGGTAGAGCAACGGGTTGTGGTTCCGTTGGTCGTGGGTTCAATCCCCATCGTCCGCCCCATATTTATACATACCAAAAGTCTTTTATTTTTATTGTGTATTGCGAATGATTCCTGCATAATAAAACTGTTTTTTATGCGTTCATTTACTATCGGTATCGATGCACGAATGTTTTCTGACACCTTTACTGGTATTGGACGTTGTAATTTTGAAATAACACAAAGATTTTTTCAACAAACAGATCTCCCCTATAAATGGGTTATTTTTATGAATGACCCTGAATATTCACGTTTTAAAGACACTTTCCCACCACATGTACGAGCGGTATGTGTAAACGCAAAACATTACTCGATATCAGAACAAACTTCATTTCTCTTTCATCTGTATAAAGCAAAATGCGATCTGCTTCATTTTACACACTTTAATAGACCATTACTGTATAGAAAACCCTTTATCGTCACTATTCATGATACTACGATTTCCTTCTATCCGGGGAAAAAAATGAATAAATGGTTTCATAAATTAGCGTATAAAAAAGTTATTCAATCTTCTGTTACAAACGCAAAGAAAGTCATCACGGTTTCACGCAATACCCAGAACGATGTGGAGAATCTTTTTCATATTCCTTCTCAGCGTATCCAAACCATTTATAACGGCATTAGTCATGATTTCAAACCAGCATCTCCACTGCTCCATGAAGCAGTAAAACAAAAATATGGGATCCCCGATACATTCCTGTTTTATGCAGGCGTATGGAGAGAACACAAAAACCTTGTAAAACTTTTACACGCGTTTCGACGTCTGGTTGATATTATTGAAGCTCCCACAGGTCCAAGGTATTTAAAAAACATAAAACTTGTACTCACGGGGAAACCTGATTTCTATTACCAAGAGATTCCTCAAACAATACACCGGCTCAAGCTTCAAAATCGTGTTATCACACCAGGGCTCGTACCAGCTGAAGATTTACAATATTTGTATTCTGCAGCAGATGTTTTTGTGTTTCCGAGTTTATATGAAGGGTTTGGCATTCCTCCTCTTGAGGCCATGCAATCTCACACTCCAGTATGTGCGTCTCGCATCTCTTGTATCCCTGAAATATGCGGTGATGCGGTGGCTTACTTCGACCCACATGATGAAAAAGATATGGCCCGAGTTATTCTTCAAGTTCTTACCCAAGAAGAACTGCGAAAAAGCCTTATAGAAAAAGGAATCAAACGATTGCATAGTTTTTCATGGGATAAAACTACACAGGAAATATTGAAGATTTATGCAGAAACTCTACAATAGAATTGTGAAATATATACTTCTTTTTTTCATTTTTCCTTTTCTTTTCTGGGGACAAACAAGCTTTGCCTATACTCTTTTTGATGACGATTTAACAAGTTTTGAAGAACTCCAAAAGCAAGGAATACGATTTTCCGAACTTCCAAATAGCCTTGACGTATCGTTTGAAGGAGCTGTTCAAGAACTCTGCCAATCGGTTATTAACTATAGCCTCGATCGAGATTTTAAAGATGTACACAGTGAGTTTCATACTCATATGAATTGTCTCTTTAATGATGCTTTTTCTCAAAGCCCAACAGCAACACTTACACAAGTACAAGATCTTATAAAAGAAGACCCATTTGCTGTGTTAACTCCCCCAGACTCGTTTCATAAAGACCAATGCTTTTTTCGAGACGAAAAAGGGAACTTCACACAAACACCCATTACAGTCGAAAATTATCAAGGACATATCGAACGAAAAGAGTTTCGAACACAGTGTAGCGAAAATGGAACATATCCAAGCGTTATGACGCCCTATTCAGTATGCCGAGTAGCAGAAGTAGCGCTTATAGAATACTGCGGATACCAAACCTATCTCTGGGGAAAAATGAAAGACGATGACACATTTCAAAAAGAACTTGAAAAACAATTTCCTAATAAAAATAACCACACACCTCAACGCTGGAACCAAGTAAAAACAGAAACTCAAAATACATACTTTCAAGAAATGAAACGAGCAAAAAGAACGATACTCGATACTCTTTTCCTGTATCAAAAATTTGAACAAAACTACAGAATTCATGCGTGGTATAATATGATTATCGAGAAACTAAAACTCATTCGAGAAACGCTCTCTGTTCTTCGAGAGACAATAGATACCTATCCTTTAAAATTCATTAACGCCACTATCCCCTCCCCTTAGATTATGCGATACTTCTTTTTTGGAACACTCCTTTTTTGGTTTCTTGGAATGGCTCACGCAGAGTCATATCCGCAACGTATTGCCGATTTTTCGTCACTTGATTTTCAAGGATTTAAAGATGTCTACACAAAGATTTATCATGACACTCATAATGAATCGAGAGAAGAACTTTCTCAACGAGTCTACCAACACCTCACCCTTATCGAAAACGCACTTGATCCACAGACAGCAGATACCACAAAACAACTTGAGTCACAAATTGATAGTTTTTGTAATGGAAATCCGCCCGATAGAGTTTTATTTCCTCGTGTACCTCTCAATGAATTTATTCGTATATCTGAACAAATACAAAACTTATGTGCCTACGAACAGGAACTCCTTATTCTCGAACAAAACCTGATTCGCAAAAATACGTTTCGAACTCTTTTTGCAAACGAATCACTCCATGATTCTCCGTTTGATATCATCCAAGACCTTCATACGATTGATACCATCTTTTACGGTGAAAAGTTTGACGAACAAAAACCACCACGTCCATCTTTTGCAATATACCAGTTTTTTACAACGGCAATAACCAATCCTGAATTCTGGCAGTATCAAACACAAAAGGGTATAGAAGACGAACTAGGAAACGTGCTCCAACAAAAAGAATATGCTCGATTTGAAGACTCTATCACTGGAAATATAGCAGGAATTATGCCCGCACTGAATCTTCTTTCACAACAATCACTTATGACAGGCGTCGCAACAAATCAAGTCTTTGAATCACCACTCTACAAAGGAAGTACTGGAAAAGCCATTGGTGCCGACCCGATGGTCATCGAAACAACCCCACCCGATAAAAGTATTCCTGAATCTGAAAGTGTTCGATCGTTCCGAGTGTTACATATATTTGATGGTATTATTGATCGGTTTCTTCAAGAAAACAAAGCGCCTGAAATACATATGCCAACTCAAAATAGAAGTGCTGGAAAAACACAAGAAATACTCAGAGAGTCTGAACAAAATCGACGACTTCAGTTTTTTCAAGAATTACGCACCACCCATGAAATGAGCGAATGGGATATTCAGAGTCAACATTTTGGAGAAAATGGTACAAGCCGTAACCACTCAGCGTTTCAACAATGGAATAAAGATCTCGAAAGCTTCTTAGGTTCTCAAACTCCACCATACAGTGGAGCCAGAGGTATTCATGCGATATTTAAAAATCTTCTTATGAGTAAACCACAAAAATGAAACATCCATTCTCATGGCTTCTAATTCTTCTTTTGCTCATTGTAATTGGGATTTCTTGGCAAAAAATGCCATCATTATTTGCTTCAAGTATACGACTCCATTCTCTTATTAACACATATATACCCGACGCCACACAAAGTACTCGATTTAGTGATTTCGAATCAACTTCACGAACCATAACAGAACTTGAAATTCTTCATAATGCATGGCAAAAAGAGTTTCAGCTCCATATTCATTCTCCTCCACGCATCCCTATGATTCGAGGAAAAGCTGGTATATTCCCACAATCAGGATATTTTTATGACACTTATCAAAACCAACTCCATACAAGCTACGAGACTCTTTCTGAAATCCACCAAGAACTTGAATCTGCACTTGATCTTGCATGCGAGATTTGCCAGCAAAAACAACGTATTGAATTGCAAACATGCCCATTGGAATGTAATCGGTAATGCAACGGAAAGACCTTCTCTTTTTCTTGTGTAAATATTTGCGCTTTCAGTCTTTTTCCCTAGAATATATATGATATTAATAGGAAAAAAATCATGAGTCAGGATTACAAAGCAGAACACATTCAAGTCTTAGAAGGTCTTGATCCGGTGCGAAAACGCCCCGGAATGTATATCGGATCAACAGATGAACGAGGGTTGCATCATTTGATTTGGGAAGTACTCGACAATGCCATTGATGAAGCTATGGCAGGAATGTGCGATACAATAACCGTCACTATTCACAAAGATGGATCTCTTTCTGTACAAGATAACGGACGAGGAATCCCCGTAGAAAAACATCCTCAAACTGGTATTTCAACGGTAGAAACGGTACTCACGGTACTTCACGCAGGGGGTAAATTTGGTGGCGGAGGATACAAAGTTTCAGGAGGACTTCATGGAGTTGGGGTTTCCGTTGTAAACGCACTTTCCAGCCGAACAGAAGTAACTGTTGAGCGAGATGGGAAAAAATATTTTGTAGCATTCGAAATGGGAGAACCCGCAGATCCACTCAAAGCTATCGGCGAATCAAAAGCTCGTGGAACATGTGTTCGGTTTTGGCCAGACGCAAAAATATTTGAAACAATTGATTTTCAGTTTCCAATCGCTTTAAAACGGATTCGACAACAAGCGTACCTCACAAAAGGAGTGACGATTACTCTTTTTGATGAACGAGAAGGTCGTGAAGACGCCGCTCAGTTTTATTTCGAAGGTGGTATCGGTTCGTTTGTACACCATGTAAACGAAGACCGAGAAACAATAGGACCGGTTGTTATGTTTGAAGACACAAAAGATGATGTATCGGTAGAAGTAGCGATTCAGTACACTCATGAGTTTCGAGAACACATACTGAGTTTTGCAAACAATATTCAAACAATTGAAGGAGGAACACACTTAACAGGGTTTACTACCGCCCTAACCCGAACCATGAACAAATATGCTCGTGATAATGGATACCTCAAAGACAAAGACCAAAATTTTACCAATGAAGATGTTCGTGAGGGGTTAACGGCTATTATTTCAGTCAAAGTACCCGATCCTCAGTTTGAAGGGCAAACAAAATCAAAACTCGGGAACTCTCATGTGAGAGGTGCTGTCGACAAAGTAACGTCTCAACACTTATGGGATTTCTTAGCGGAAAACCCAACTGAAGCTCGAAACATTGTCAGTAAATGTACACTCGCCACTCGAGCTCGACTTGCTGCCCGTGCTGCAAGAGATACCGTGATTCGTAAAGGAGCACTTGAAGGTTCAAATTTACCAGGAAAACTCGCCGATTGTTCATCAAAAGATCCCGCTACTTCAGAAATTTTTATTGTAGAGGGAGATTCCGCAGGAGGGTCTGCCAAGCAAGGCCGAGATCGTCACACGCAAGCTATTCTCCCACTAAAAGGAAAGATTCTCAACACTGAAGAAGCTCGACTCGATAAAATGCTGAATAGCGGAGAAGTAAAAAGTTTAGTTCAAGCACTTGGAACATCTATTGGTGATTCGTTTGATCATGATAAACTTCGGTATCACAAAGTAGTAATCATGACGGATGCCGATGTTGACGGAGCGCATATTCGAACACTTCTTTTGACACTTTTTTATCGACATTTCCCTGATTTAGTTATGGGCGGAAATATTTATATTGCTCAACCACCACTCTATAAACTCTCAAAAGGAAAACAAAATTGGTATGCCATGAGCGATGCCGAAAAAGATACACTCGTTCAAGAACATGATGTAAAAGGCGATAATATTCAACGATACAAAGGGTTAGGGGAAATGAATCCTGACCAACTCTGGGAAACTACTATGAACCCCGCTACTCGTTCACTCGCTCTGGTGACGGTAAACGATGCTGAACATGCTGATCATATTTTTAAAGTCCTTATGGGAAGCGATGTACCACCTCGAAAAAAGTTTATACAAACCCATGCAGGAGATGTGAAGGATTTGGATATTTAGACTTTCTGAGAAGACAAACCAAATGGTTTTTCTTCCCAGTACCCATCTTTTCCTTTTATATAGACTAAATTCACTTTAGCACCAGCCAAGGCAGCCAACTTAAATTTTTATGTTTTTTGATTTTGTCATTCCTGTGTTTCCTGTGATTCATTCAAGATTCCAGATTCAGGATTCAAGATTCAAATATCTCAGCACCAGCCAAGGCAGCCAAAGTGAATTTAGAAGTGTAAATTATAAAGAATCACAAAATAACACAAAACAAGATTTACTATTTTTATGTATTTTCTGCGATTTATTCTAGAATCTGGAATCTTGTTCCCATCACAAAAATCACAAGGTTGTGCAAAACCTTGTGATTTTTTCCATAATTCCTAATTCATAATTCATGATTCTGAAATCAAAGATTCACTGCGCTTCTGTGTTTCCTGTGATTTATTCAAGATTCCAAATTCAGGATTCAAGATTCGAATACCTCAGCACCAGCCAAGGCAGCCAACTTAAATTTTTATGTTTTTTGATTTTGTCATTCCTGTGTTTCCTGTGATTCATTCAAGATTCCAGATTCAAGATTCCAATTTAGATTCATACTTCTGCATTTAAAAAATCGCCCCGAAAGGCGATTTTTGTATTTTTATTTTTAAAAAAGATAAGAATAAATCACGAATCAAACAACTGCTCTACTGTATAATCAGAAACACTTGCTGCCGCACAGTTTCCTCCATCCTCAAAGACATTCACAACATTTGAATCATAAACAGCGGCTGCAGCTGCTATACCATCTTTTGTACCAAAATATTCCATCTCACCAGTATCTTCTTTTAAGAAAGCCAAGAAGAAATTTCGCTTTGTATTCGCTGTATCCGTACCAAACCCAGCATAATAACATCCATCATCATACGAAAGATCTAACTCATTATCATCCATTAAAGTGGCAATATATGTCTCCACATCGCTATAATCAGAATCTTGAGTAATATCATATCCCTCCGAGCTTCCTGTTCTATCAGCTACAATAGCTGTTTTTAGAGTTGCGAAAATAGCTTGTCGATCAGAGTCACGAGATTTGGCAAAAAATCCTTGGAAGGTTCCCAAAGAAATCGTTGCTAAGATCCCCATGATAACAATCACAACTAAGAGCTCAATGAGCGAAAAACCAGCATGTGTTTTTTTCATATGTATATGTGTGTTATGTGTATGTGTAAACACAAGCATAATAAGAGCTTCATCTTCACAAATCAAATTTTCGGGAAAAAATAACTTGTATTGTTTTTCAAATATTTTTTTAAAACACTTTTAAGAACGATTCCACTGAAAAACCATGCCCAACCTTGAAAAATAAAAATCTTTTCTCATACTACACATCGTAATAACCGAAATGCCACCTATAAAATTCCAGAATTATCGGTTTCAAGAAAATTTCCTCCTCGGAGCAGCACTTTTTTTTGTCGTTCTCTCATTCTTTTTCGCTTTGCCATTTCTCGCAACGCTTTTTGCTGCTGGAATGACAGCGGTGTCTATATATCCACTCCACAAAATTATTCAGCAATGGATCAAGTTTTCTAATTCAGTGGCGTCGTTCGTGACATTTATGCTCATCATAATACTCTTCCTTATTCCTCTTACGTTTTTTATTCTCTCAATTATTGGTCAAGCCTATAGCGCCTACGATCATATGCGTATTGCCTTGCAAAACCTCGATGCCGAACCATCATTTGATATCAGTGTCTTTGACCGATTCCCCTATCTTCACGCATGGGCAGAAAGTTTCTTAAAAAATAACCCGTTCTCCGTTGAAAATATAGCCAACACTGCTACCGATATCGTTCGTTCTATAAGCGCATTTTTAATCGAACATACCGCCAATATCATCAAACAAATATCCATCGTTATTATCCATTTGATTATATTCCTCGTCGCTCTTTTTTATTTTATTCGTGATGGACAGAACTTCATCAAATATATCAAAACCCTCATCCCTCTTGATATGTCCCATAAAAATGCATTATTTGTACGAATAGAAAATGCAATGAACTCTATTGTCTTTGGTATGTTCGGCGGTGCTCTAGCACAAGGAATAGTCCTTGGAATTGGATTTGGTATTTTAGGTATCCAAAACAGTATCTTTTGGGCTGCTCTCGGAGCACTCCTTTCCCCCATTCCTTATGTAGGATCTGCCATTATATGGATTCCTTTAAGTGTCTACTTCCTCATATCCGGAGAAATTGTATCAGCAGTGTTTCTTATCCTTTGGGCTGTGCTCCTCGTTGCCAATATTGATAATGTACTCAAACCATACATTATTGGATCAAAAGCAACACTGCATCCACTCGCTGTTATGATTATGATTTTAGGAGGAGCTTTAATGTTTGGACTCAAAGGAATTATCCTTGGACCGATTATTCTCACCCTTACTATCGCATTCCTCCATATCTACAAAACTGATTACCAACATATTCTCGGGAAATAAAAAAAGACCGATAATGTCCTTTATTTTGAAAACTCATAATTATCGAGTAAAATAAAGTATCGGTCTTTTATGATTCTGACTAGGAATCTGTTCTCTTGCCTTGCTTGGGTAATCTTCTCTTCCCGATAAATCGGGATTCCTGCGTTACCGATCAGAGTCTTTGGGTGTAGAATCTTATTTGACAAGTTATTATAAAATAAGTATTGTACAGACTGTATTTTGGTAAAATACCTCAAAACGGTTTTCGAGAAGGCGGCTTCTTTTCTTTCGAAGAACAAGTCGTCTTTTTGAAAATCGTGCCTCTCGCGTTTTGTGGTGCATTCTAAGCGTAGTCTATAGGCGCTAGAACGACATCGCAAAGCGGAGAGAGTGGAAAAGAGCAATACCGACTCTTATGCCCAATATAATAAAATAGGAAAATAAAAATTATATAGTTTATGGGAAGAGAGGACTCCTCTTCTCCACACTCTCCGTTTTTTTCGAACTTTCAATGAACAAATCTAGATATTGTACCACAGAAAAAAATTTTTTGCAAATAAAAAATAGTTTTCCCCTAAATATCCTTCATTTGCACTCCTTACAAATACGAGTATCATCCCTTTGTATCCCTTTTATAAGGCATGGCACAATACGACTCTTTTGCTCACGATTTTTCTCGTACTCGCCATTTTCATTGGGAAGAGTTTGAAATGTGCGCCCCATTTATATCCCCTCATGCTCGGATTCTCGATGCGGGATGCGGAAATGGACGATTGCGATCATTTTTGTCTGAACATCGTCACCAAGAAGGGTGTTATTTTGGGTTCGATAACTCACAAGAGTTTCTAGATATAGCAAGGTCTCAATACCCGCATGATCACTTTTTTCTTCAGGATATGAAAGAACCTCTCGTTTTTGGGTCCGATACATTTGATATGATTATTGGTATTGCTTCATTCCATCATCTTTTGTCACGCCATGAACAAAACCAGTTTCTCTCCGAATGTTTTCGAGTGCTCAAACCGAATGGAATCCTTTTTCTTACCACTTGGAAAATACCAAAAAAACATTTCTGGCCCAATATCCTTCGAGGTCGCTTTAAAAACTGGAACGTCCCATTTGGTACTCAAAAATATCCTCGAACATATAGACGAGTAAGTGATAGAGAACTACGAAATCTGACCCAAAAAAATGGGTTTCAATGTCTTGAGTCCCACTGCGTAAACAACAAAAATTTTGTTGTACTAGCTCAAAAACAAAAACACTGATCATTTGATTCTCATGCAAAAATTGGTATGCTCAACATCGCATGAGTCTCTACCTTGATTCGGCATCAACAACCCCTATTCATCCTGATGTGCAAGCACGAATGGACGAACTCAATGGTGTGTTTGGGAATAGCAACTCAAAACATGTCGCTGGATATAAAGCCCAAGAAATTATTCAACAATCACTGCAAACCATTGCCGATGTTTTAAATGTGGCTCCACAACAACTTATCCCTACTTATGGGGGAACCGATGCCAATAGAAAAGTTTTGTGGGCGTTTCACAAACGGTTTTCCTCAAATGAACTCTATTGTTCATGGGCTGAACATAGCTCTATACGAGATTTTTTTCCAGAAATACAACAGTTTAACCCATTTGATATATCATCAATTCCTCCAACGGCACGAATGATAAGCCTTATGCGTATGAACAACGAAACAGGAGCTTTGTTTGAAGCAGATACAATAAAAAATACCCATCCTCACAGTATTGTCTTGAGTGACTGGGTTCAAGCGTTTGGAAAAACAAACCTGAACCTCGCAGGAATTGATTTCGCATCATTCTCTGCCCATAAAATATACGGACCAAAAACAGTGGGTATCCTCTATGCACGTTCACCCGAACTCTACCCTGACATTATGCGTGATACCCATACCAAAAACCCACAACTCATCGCTGGTATGGCACAGGCATTTACCCTTATTGATAAAACCCATCAAGAAACACTCACACAACTCACTCAAAAATTGAGCAACTTTATTGTTCAAAATTTTCCACAAGCTCGTATTCTTCATTCTGAAAAAGAAAAAGGAGCTGGAATCGTAAGCGTCTCGTTTCCACATATTCGAGGGTCTCACCTTATGGCACGCTTATCAGATGAAGAACATATATGCGTATCCACCGGATCGGCGTGTAGTTCCGATCTTTTATCAGTCAACCCTGTTATTGGGAAATTCGAGTCTGACTCAGCTTACCAATACCCTATCCGTATTGGACTTCATAGTGGTATTCAAGAAAGTGATATCGATTATTTCTGCGAAGTCTTACTCGCGCTTATACAAGAAATGTCATAATTTACTCAGTACGGAGCAACAACTCATGAGCTTCAAGGGCACAAATAGCTCCTTCACTCGCTGCCACTACTACCTGTTTATGTGCTTGATCAGAACAATCCCCTCCTGCAAAAAACCCTTGTACTTTTGTACAACATCGTCTATCGGTTGGTATTTCTCGACGATCATTCAGTGTTACGAAACCTGATAAAAACTCAGTTGCAGGCGCTTGTCCAATTTCTTCAAAAATACCTTCACAATCAAAGACTCTCTCTGTTCCATTTTGTAACACTCGAATTCCTCGAACAGCGTTATTCTCATGAAGTAATATCTCTTTTGTATCGACTCCGCATTCAACACGAATAGAGGATGATCTCTCAATTTTCTCACGCATACAGATTTCACCTTTCAACTCCCCTCCATAGACACAAATAGTAATATCATTCGTAAACTTCTCAAGTTGCAAAGCAACATCCATAGCAGAATTTCCTCCTCCGATAACAATCATTTTTTTGTCTTTGTATAATGGTGCATCACATGTTGCACAAAATGATAACCCATTCCCTTTCATCGCTACCGATTCCCCTGGTACATTTAATGTTAATGGCACTTTCCCTGTTGTTGCAATAAGTGTTTTTGATCGAAACATTTTTCCTGTACTCGTCTTCACCCAAAATTTTTCTTGAAAATTTCCCCCCACTGACTGAATTGTCTCACCTTCTCTGACCCATAAATCAAAATGAGCATTATCATCATCAACTTTCTTTACATGCTTAAAAAACTGATTTGTTAACTCTGGACCTGTCGCTTGTGCAACACCTGTCCAGTTCTCAATATCAGAAGAAGACATCATTTGTCCTCCTATTTTTCCAGTAACAAGTAATATTTTCATTTTTCGACGTGCCGCATAAATGGCTGCCGTCATACCCGCAGGCCCAGCACCCATAATAATCGTATCAAACACTTCAGGGTAAGGAGGCTCTCCTTTTGGTCGAGCACAAACCCCATCATTGTCCCAGTCATATACATGTTCCATGAAAAATAAATCTTAAAAAATCAAAAAAAGTATACCATTCTTCGCTCAAACAAGTTTTCTTTTTTTATTGCTTAAAACAGATAAATATTTTTAAATAAAAAAAAGCTCTTGTAATAAGCAAGAGCTTTTTTGTGTTTTGATTCATATCTTATAACCCGGCAATTTCTTTTGCAATCTCAGCACGAACAGCCTCAAAAGCAGAAACATCATCATTTTCTCCAACACTTAAATCTTTTACTCGTGCTACTTTCTGCACGCAAGGAAGGGATTCTAGTTTTGAGAAATCAAAATCTTCACGATTTTCAAGTTTTAATCCTTCTGTGTATAAAGCTACAATTGTTTTTAACATTTGATACTGTTTTTTTGTTGGCGTATAAGCATCATTTTTATCAAATGAGTCTTGATATAAGAAATCTTCTCGAATCGATTTCGCTGTTAAAAGCACTAATTTTTCTTTTGTGGATAAAGCCTCTGGACCAACAAGACGCACAATTTCTTCAAGCTTTGCTTCTTCATTCAATAATGATAATCCCATTGTTCGCACATCCCAGTAATCAGCGGCTACATTATCCTTCATGAATTTTTCTAAGTTTGGCAAATACAAAGAATAACTTTTCAACCAGTTAATCGATGGAAAATGCCGTTGATATGCCAATTTTGAATCCAACCCCCAAAACGTTTTTGTGACCCGAAGCGTGTTTTGTGTCACTGGTTCAGACAAATCCCCTCCCGGAGGAGAAACTGCTCCAATAACGGTTAATGACCCTTTTCGATCATCAGCCCCTAAACAATCTACCGCCCCTGCTCGCTCATAAAATTCTGCTGTTCGAGACCCAAGATATGCTGGATACCCTTCCTCACCCGGCATTTCTTCTAACCGTCCTGACATTTCTCGCATAGCTTCTGCCCATCGAGACGTAGAATCTGCCATAAGTGCTACATCGTACCCCATATCTCGATAGTATTCAGCAATAGTAATTCCCGTATACACCGACGCTTCTCGCGCTGCAACCGGCATATTTGAAGTATTGGCAATCATAACGGTTCGTTTCATCAATGGCTCACCTGTGTTTGGATCCAACAAATGTGGAAACTCATTCAAAACCTCTGTCATTTCGTTTCCTCGTTCTCCACATCCGATATACACAATCACCTGTGCATCACAATATTTTGCCAAAGTTTGTTGTGTCACTGTTTTTCCAGCTCCAAAAGGTCCAGGAATACACCCCGCCCCTCCTTTCACCAATGGGAAAAACGTATCAATAGAACGCCCTCCTGTCATTAAAAGTTCGTCTGGTTGTCGTTTTTGTTTAATTTTTCGTGGACGTCGAATCGAACAAAACTGTCTCATTTCTATATTTCGTTGTTCTCCTTGTACATCTAATACAGCAATCGTTTCCGTTACATTATATTTTCCAGACTCAATACGAAGTACTTTTGCTTTTTCTATACCGAGTGGCACCATAACTTTATGATTGATCAGTGTGGTTTCTTGCACCGTTCCCAACACATCACCCTCACTTACAGTTTGCCCTACCTTTACAACCGGCACAAAATCCCATTTTCGAGCACGATCAAGCCCATCAGCTCTCACTCCTCGATCTAAGAATGCTCCTGTTTTTTCTTCAAGTATTTGCAACGGTCGTTGCACTCCATCATAAATAGTCTCTAAAAGTCCAGGTCCAAGCTCAACTACCATTGTTTCTCCCGTAAGTTTCACTGGTTCACCTGGTCCAATACCAGCTGTTTCTTCGTATACTTGAATGGATCCCATTCCGTTTTCTAATCGAATAACTTCACCAACAAGGTTTTCTTCCCCTACATGGACTACCTCGTACATTTTGGCTGTATGCATATTCTCCGCAACCACTAATGGTCCGGATACTTTGACAATAACAGGAGATTTTGCGTTCATAGGTAATAAAAATAGAATTAATTAATTTCTCGTGCATTTTCATAAAAACAGCAAGAAAGTCAATACTTTTTCACAGTTTTCACATTTTCCGATTTTATAACATCACCACAATCTTTTTATTCTTCAACATCAAATCCTCCAAACACATCATCGACGTCATCAATTTCTTCGAGTGCACTCATAAACTTCTCGAGTCGATCTATTTCTGATTCCGAAACTATTTTAGGTTCCTTGGCTCGATATTGTGGTTCTGATTTCTGAATAACAATCCCTTTCGATTCTAATACATTACTTACTCGCGCTAAATCCGCAAATGCTGTTACCACTTCCGAAGTATTCTCATCGTAATGAAAATCTTGTGCTCCTGCCTCAATAGCTATCTCAAATAAAACATCCTCTGCATGATTTCCATTGTGTATCTCAATAACACCAACATGATCAAACATATACATAACCGTACCAGAACTCCCCATAGTCCCTCCATTTTTTCCAAACGCACTCTTAACCGCTGGGGTTGTTCGATTTCCATTATCAGTAAGGGCTGTCACTACAAAAGGTACTCCATCAGGTCCAAACCCTTCATAGACCATTTGTTCAAACTGCGACGCATTTTTATCGTCACCTGCTAGTTTTTTGAGTACTCGCTGTACATTATCATTTGGTACATTATCGGCTTTCGCATTCGCAATAGCCACTCGCAATGTTGGGTTTGTTTCAGGGTTTGGGTCTGAACGCCCTGCAATGGTTAATAGCTTCGAATGTTTTGTGAGTATTTTCCCACGTTTTGCATCATTTGCTCCTTTCTTATGCCGTATAGAATGCCATTTCGAGTGTCCTGACATGATAAAACTAGTTAAAAAAAATGACTAAGAATGCTTCTGTTTCAAATATACAAGCCCCGCCATATTGACGCAAGATGTTTTTGTATCCGAAGCAAATAAAAGAGATTCAACTTCTTGCAAGTTTTTGCATCGAATAACCTCAATCTGTTCTGCATTATCCAGCTTTTGGTCTCCTGCTTCTTCGCAATCATACGCTATAAAAAAGTGGTATCGCTGTTGTGACCCTGTTGGATTTACAAACAATTCTCCTATCTTTTCCACTCTCGATGCCTTATACCCTGTTTCTTCTTGAAGTTCTCTCATAGCCGTAAGATCAACCAACTCTCCTTTCTCAACCATCCCAATACAAAACTCAACGACCACTGATTCGCATCCATGTTTATAGGCTCTTTGTAGCAGAAAAGACCCATCCTTTGTAATTGGTAAAACCACTACCGCATCAGAAGCCAAACTTACAAACCAATCTGCTTCTTCTCCATTGGGAAGTCGAACTCTTTGTTGTTCTATCGGCATATACAAGGAATCAAGCACTATTTTACGTGATAAAATCTCAAAAGGTTTCATATATTCATAAATACAAGAGGCGCTCATTGTAAAGAAAAAAAAGCAGATATGTCAAATGATGAAAAGAAGCCAAAGACGTCCTTCGGCTTCTTCTCAATCTCAATCTTAAGTAGTTAACAACTACTCACTATCCCAAAAGAAGAATTCTTATTTACGGAGTGAAAAACCCATTCTTCTACAAGGTATACACTCTTTATCTCGAAACAATATGAGAAGGCTTCGGACGGTCACGATGCATATAAGGATCAGTAAAAACATCCATAGAAACCTTCTTCCCATTTGTTCCTCTAATCATAACCTCATCATTATTTTTCTTCAGTCTCGACTGAGCAATCGTTCGTTCTTCGGCCCGTCGTGCAAAAACATCTTCTCTTTCTTTTTGTGATGCTTCATATGTTTTTCGAGTAAGAACTGTTTTATAAGCACTCTCTGGTTGAGCACGCCGAAATCCAATAGGTTTTCGTCCATCTGTTCTCTGTGTTTGTATTTTCTCCTTTGTTTTTTGCAAATCTTCTTTTGTTTTATACCCATCCGCTGGAATACGTCCTGATCGATACCCTCCAAAAATCCGATACCCATTTCTGTTGATATACGAAAGAGTTTGTCCTTTCACTCCTTTGTTATGTTCTTCTATTTCTTTATAAGAATCTTCCATAGTCCATTCCTCGTTTGGATTATTTGATTTTCGTGTCTGTCCCGATATTCTATTTCCAGCTTTTCCAGAAGCCGGTACTATCTCAACCCCCAATCGACTCTCTCCTGATGAAAACGTTTTTTTACTGCCGTCACCTGTTCCACTTTTTATATTTTTCACATTTCCACCTCCGAAAATATCAAACGTATTATCATTGTTCTCCTGAATCAAAACATCAGGATTATTACTCGCAACCCCTGTTATTCGAGACTGACTTGTGATTCGAATACCTCCTTGAATATTTTGTGTTTCAATATCTCCTGACAAACTCCATACCTGAACATATGTTTGTATTTTTTGTTGAGATGTTGGTTCTTCAAACACTGAACTTAACCACACAATAACACTGCGATCTTGTGTCTGGCGTTCTTTTAAGTTTTTTATCATCTGAAGTGTCATGTTTCCAAGTCCTTCTGCATAGACACCATTTGTATTTTGAATACGAACATCTTTTTTTCCACTATAATATCCATCACGATAAACGATAAGTGTATAATCTTGGTCTTTGTTCACCAAAACCTGATATTCCCCATTTTCGTCTGTTATCCCTGTGCATATCTCACGCTCACCGTCACAATATTCTCCATAACGAGCAATAATTTGAACAATGGCACCCGATAATGGTTCATTTTTTTCATCGACAACTGTTCCTGAAATACCAATACTATAGGGTTGTTCATAAAGAGTTTCACCACGCCAATCAAGGTTTCCTTTTTCACTACAATAAGTATGAGTCTCATCACATGAGTAATTTCCAGCTTTATCAACAACAACCATACGCATTCTATACGGATGATATCGATTATTTTGATAACTATTTTCTCGTGGTGGAATGAGCTCATTCGATTCCGACCATGGCGAAAGTTGCGTTCTCCGTCCATCAAAAGTACGACCATTCTCTCGTATTACTTCCACCGGTTCATTCTCAGATCCTTGATGAATTTCGTTATCCATATCAATTGGAAGATTATTCGAAAGAGGAATGGAAACTGGATATGGATTCGTCCATAATAGTAAATATTTCCATATATCGGAAATGCTATCGACCCCATTTTCTTGTGGATCTATATCACCATTCCAATGAAGTAGCGCTTTTGATCTCTCTTTTAATGATTGAGTTTGAACACCTTCTTCATCGAATACCTGTGTTGGAAGCATTGGACGCGTACGATCATAAATAACAGCACTTTCATCAGAAGTACCCGTTATAAAAACTTCATTTCCTGCGTTATCAGGAACAGAAACATCAATATCAACAAGACCTTCATCACCGTCAATTGATGAGACCACACCTTTCCATTCATACCACCCATCGCCTAAATCCGATTCTTGAGTAAAAACAGCGTTTATGCCGAGAATAGTCCCTATGGGAGGATGAAAAACACCTACGTAATCACGAGCTTCAAAGGAAAGTGTTATAGTATCTCCCCTTTTTGCATAATATACAGGAACATCACCCATATACGCTGAATCGTCATGACTCACTGAAGAAATTGATACATTTCTAAAAACAGGATCGGTTCTATCAAACTGAACCATTGAACCGTCATTTGTTGTTGTTTGAACCAATGATTGATTTCCTGCTTCATCTTGAATCTGAACTGCAAAAGGGACAATCACTTGTGAATCTTCTGTACCGTCAGTCATACGATGAACCGTACGGTTACTGCCTATAGACCCTAGGTTTTGTGAAGTAATTGAACGATTGAGTATGTGTGATTGTTCTGAAACGAGAGAAACTGTAGGACTTCGGTTATCGTTGGTTGTCATATCAATCGTTATGGTGTCATTTGTTTTGGCAAGATTCGTATTAAGCGCATTATTCGAATAGATCGTCATATCTGTTATTGTTGGCATAATTGTGTCTGCTTGAATACGGTTCCCACCTTCTTGTATCCAAAGAGAAAGTGCGGTATTCACATCAACTTCAGTGAGTACATCTGAGACATTACCGGCTCTATCGGTAATCGTAAATTCAATATCTGAAAAATCTATGTCTCCGTTGTCCATATTGCTTACAGAAAACTCAAGAGTGTCTTGTATTGCATACGATGGAATTGTTATATCTTTGAGACGCACAGAAGCATTGTGTGATACCGTTGGATGAGAAAGATTTTCAAGAATTACATCTTCTGAAAAACTGAGTGTATACACAATTGTGTCGCCTTCTTTTGCCCAGTTTGGGTTTGAATTTGTGGTCGAATAGGACACCTGATGTAAAACTGGTTTTGTATTATCAATAAGAACTGTTGGTGAAGGCTCTGATGGGAGCACAGGAAGAGACTGAATAAGGTTTCTCGCACTATCTTGAAACTCAATCCCAGTGATAAGCAAAGTATCTCCATCAGAAGTCCCATTATAATTGCTCATATCAAGCACCGCCGTATACGTTGTTTTTTTCTGCTGTGATGCAGGTTCTTGAAAAGAGAGAGATTGTTCTTCCCCTTCGCCAATAGTAAATAAAATATTCCCTTGAGAAAAAGAATCTGGAGTCTCAAGAACAAGAGAAAACGTCAAAACACTATTTGATCCCGCATAACTTGGACTCGCAATATTGTTTGAAGTTAATGATAGAGAATCAAAACGAGGATTCACTGAATCGATTTGTATATCTTTATTATCAGCTATATTAGCGCCATTGGGAATACGAAACTCAACAGGATACCCGTTTTCATCTTCTGTTATTGAAGATCCTGTATTCAGTGATATATCGGTTAACTGAAGATCATCTGTACTTTGATTTACTGAAACAATAAATGAAGACGATATTGTGTTTTTGTTACTCACTGAATCAATAGAAACCGTATTTCCACTATTAAGAGTTCCTGAAATTCCTGATCCGCTTATGCTCACCGCATGAACAAACTCAATATCAACCGAAATACTATCGCCTTGGCTATAAAGTCCATTTGCTGTTGAAGAAGTAATATTTTTTATCATACCCGTAACGGTCGTCATTGTTTCATTAAAAAACCATGGTGCATACTCTATTCCATCAGAAAATAATGAAGGTCCATTACTCGTGCCCCACCAATTAAAACGGGCATCAAGAGAAGTATTTGCAGAGGATAAAATGCCTTGATTTTGGTTCCCTATAAATTTGTTTTCTTGTATCAACACATTCGATAATTGACCTTGTGATTCGTGAAACTCAATTGCATAGTGATCATGTATATCAAAAACATTTCCTTTTATATTTAAAATATCAATTTTGTCCTCGCTTTGTACAGACTCAACAGAAATACCAACGAAATCACCTTGAAACGTATTGTCTTCAATAACAAGTGTATCGATAAAAGACGCTGAATGGATGTTTCCTTCAGCAACAATAAGAAATCCAATATGCATATCCCCTTCAAACGTGTTTTCGAAAACATAGTTTCCATTACATTCTCTCTCTGGAATTCCATCATTTTCACAAATAAGAGCAAGAGCAATTCCATCACTATCAGTTTTTAAATCAGAAAAAACATTATGGGCAATATCAGTGGCATAAACCGATACCAAATGAAGAGCTCTATTTACGTCTTGAAACTCATTATATTCAATTATAGCTTGTGAATCACTCAGTGTACTTTCTATCAAAACAGCGTCTGTTTTTATGTTTTCAAACACATTATGAGCAATAATAATATCTGTATTCTGAGTATTTCCTTTTGTGGAAATTCCGCGTCCCTCACTCGCAAGAGATACCGAATTATAGTCGCGTATGCGAAACCCTTTTATCTCAACCTGATCAATAGAATCTGCAATCGTTATAGCTGCTACATTTTGAACTGATCCCATAAGGAAACTTCCATCTAATATGGGAGCATTATCACCAACTCCAACCTGATTTTCACCCGCAATATCACCTTCTATAATAATTGGTTTTTGAATAATGATTTGTTCTTCAAATACATCAAATGGAACGGATACCGTTTGTGATGCCTGAGCATTATCAATTGCGTTCTGAATCGTTGGATAATACGAGTTTCCATTTCGCGGATTTTGTGCTGGCGTTGCATAATCCCCCTGAGCATCAAATCCGAATCGTGCAGAAGCAGGATTGTTTTCAGAAATTGTTCGATTATTTTGCGCATCAACAATAGTCGACCTTCCACTCTCCACATCAGATCCATCAAAAGTAACTGTATGAGAAATTATATCTTCGGTATTTCGAATAGTAATAACATCTCCTGTATTAGTAAGACTCATACTCGACCATTCATAGGCACATCGAACGCCTCCATTCGTCATTTTATCTGCATTTCTACACACAACAATCTCTCCCAATGGCGGAATGAGAACTGATGATGAGACGGAATGCTCCACGCCTCCATCATCAATTGTCCAACCTTGCAAATCAATAGATTGATTGGTCGTATTTACCAACTCAATCCACTCACCAGATGCATCTGAAACCGCTTGAGGATTAGCAAGAAATTCTTGTACTCGAATACCACTCGCTTGTGCAGAAACAAATATTCCAACACTCAACACCCAAAGTGCAAATAAACGAATTAAGGAAAACTTTTTCATTCTTCATAATACTTATTATAATATATTTGACCTTTATGCAAATTTATTTTATAAAATAAAAGTAAATCATTTTAATCCTTGTGTTTTTATTGACATATTTAGTAAAATATTTTAAAATAAGATTTAATCATTTATTTTTATGCCCCAAAAGAAGACTCCTGTTTCTGAATGCGTTCGCCTCATTGAGGAATCTCAAAAAATAGCAATCATCGCTCCAACCCATTGGAATGGAGATATCTTAACATCAATGCTTGCGCTTCAATCAGTAATACAATCAATGAAAAAAGAAGTTTTTTCATTTGGCCCCGAAACCAAACCATTTCAGTTTTCATACCTAAATACGGATTCTATTCTGCATTCAGTACCGGATAAAAATAATCTTATTATTTCACTCAATACGACTCAAAATCGAGTTAAGAAATTACAATATAGAACACTTGATGACTGTGTTGAAATTCTTATTGTTCCTGAGTCCGGTTCTCTAAATGAAACTGATATTTCTTTTCGAAAAGGGTTATTTGATATTGATTTAATTATCACTCTTGGTGCTCACACAAAAGAAGATCTGGGAGTTTTCTTTGAAGAAAATACTCAACTTTTTCAAACAACGCCCGTGCTGAATATCAGCACGTCATCTGAAAATGAGTTTTTTGGAACACTGAATTATGTTGATATTCAGAAATCATCACTTGGAGAAATGATCTGCGATATACTTTTATCACATAAAGAAACTGAGAATCTTATAACCCCTGAAATAGCAACATTTCTCCTCACGGGAATCATCGAACAAACCGAAAGTTTTTTAGATTCAAAAACAAAATCTCACACGTTTCATATTGCGAGTAAACTCTATAACAAAGGAGCTGATCACACTGATGTTATCAATCGACTCTTTAAAACAAAGAAATTCTCTACACTTCGGTCTTGGGGAGATATACTTGAAACACTCAATACGGACCCCATTCATAAAATCGCATGGAGCACACTATCACACAATACTATTCAAAACTATAACGGAAACAGAGAAAGTATTGACGAGATAAACCAAATACTTCTTCCTTATATCCGTGATATCGAGATATCAATTCTTTTTTTAGAGACTAAAAATACAACTCATATATCACTCCAATCACAAAGCCCATCTCTTGATACACAAAAACTCAATATGTTTTTAGGTGGAAAAGGTATATCTCAAAAAAATGGACTCATGTTTATCATTGAGAACAAAAAAATAAACGATATCCATGACCAATTTCTTCGTCTTATCACAGAATACCAAAAACAAAGACATAATATTGATAAAGCTATTCCACTCACTCCTGCCGTTGTAGAAGAAAAGAAGGTACCCACAATGCCAAAGAATAAAACACCTGAAATACCTCAACCAACCACTCCAAAAGCTCCCGTATCTATTCCTTTTGAAGTACTACCCGCACAAAAAGAATCCTCTACTGATACTCAACGAGAAAAAACTGAACCAATAGTGCAATCACTCAAAACAAATAAACCTTCAGACACATCGAATCCAACACTCCCTGATTGGCTTCGTTAAGTTACAAGTTATGCGTATAGTCGGGGCTTAATAAATGAAAATGAACATGTGGCACAACTTGCCCCCCCGCTTCATCAACATTCATAATAAGCTTATACCCTTCAAGACGGAATTGTGATGCTACTTCTTTTGCCGCTAAAAATAAATCTGCAAATACCTCTTTATTTTCAACGGTTACCTCTTTTGCGGTTTTGATGTATTGTTTCGGAATAATAAGGATATGCACTTTTGCTTGTGGTTTAATATCCCAAAAACACAGAACAGTCTCAGTTTCATACACAATATCGGCAGGAATTTCTTTCTTTATAATTTTTTCGAATACATTTTCAGACAAAAACACCATAATAATTTTCAAAAAGTATCTCTATCATAAAAGTCTCATTCCGAAAAAACAACCCAAAAAATAATTTGCCCTTTCATTCAAAAAATGATAGCTGTAGTCCTACATTATTTATATATTTTTATGAAATTTTTGATTCTTCCTGTGTTCCTTTTGTTTTTGAGTGGATGCACAACCATACCACAACCACCCATTCCTCAAAACACAGAGAAAAACACAGAAACAGCACAAACCCCATCACTTGATTTATATGAACCTTTTGAAGGAAACGACCAAAAAGATGATTTAGAAACAAAAATAGAAACTGAAACCCCTCCTCAAGCACCCCATACAGAAGAAGAAAAAACTGAAGATATATCTCCTGTTATACCTCCACAAGAACCAAAAATTGAAGAAAATCCTGCTTCTGATCAACCACAAATAAATGAGATTGAAGAACCTCAAAACGAACAATCACAAGAATTAAACACATCAGATATACCTGATGCCATAACAACACTTGAGAATGATGGTCGATTTTATATATTTTTAAGTTTACTTACAGAAGCTCAACTCCTTCCTGCATTACAAGAAGAAGGTATAACCCTTTTTGCTCCACTTGATGAATCTATTCTTCATTTCATAGAACAAGATCCATTTAAAGGGCAAGAAGAACTCCTTACATTTGTACTTCTTTCACATTTTATTGATGGTGTTCTTTTACCAGAAGAATTAGTCGAAATCGATGCGATAACCCCATTTTCAAACCTTCCAATGTTGACCTCTTTTACGGGAGAGTCCTTAATACTCAATGATCACACAAATGTACTTCTTCCGACAATAGAAAGTAAAAATGCACTTATATACCCTGTTGACAATCTTCTTTTTCCGCCAATCCCTACAGAATAATTTGACTTAAATAATAAATATTGTAATTTTATTTCGTACAGACTCTTTTTCCTTGGAAAATAAGTCTGTCAAAACAAGATCTTTGAAAACGCAATAAAAAAACTATTTTAAATCAAAAAAAAGGAGAGTTTATGATCGGAATGAACAGCGAAAAGATGACATTCAAAGGTTTCGTAAAAGAAAACTTTTGGAAAATCTCAACGCTTATTCTCTTTATTTTTGCAGTTTGGCAATTGATGTATCCCATCAATAACAAATTTGCAGATCAAAATAAAGAGCTACAAGACTCAGTGATATTTCTGAAAGGGAAATTAATAGCTCAAGATGAAATATTAAGAGATTACAAGAATGATATAAGTCAGTTATCAAACACAAATGATAAGCTGGAATATAAAATTCAAAATCTTGAAAATGAGCTTGGTATATGCGTCAGTACAACTGATAGTATTGCCAAGCAAAAAGAAAAATATGCATCGGCTTATTGGCGTACTAAAGCCGATTTACGAAAAGAAAAGAAGAAAGGAGTCTGGGATAAAATCCGAGACTGGTGGAATTCTTAAAATATTGCGTTTCTTTCTAGACCTGAATACAAATTGTATTCAGGTCTTTTTATGCTACAACAAATCCAACTATTTTTTCAGGAACAAATACTTCTTTTTTTAGAGTCTTCCCTTCAATATATTTACGAATTTTTTCACTTGATTTTGCCATATCTATCACTGTTTCACGCGGAGTATCACGCCCTACTTCAATCGTATCTCGCACTTTTCCGTTTACCTGAACAGCATATATTACTGAATCATCAACTAAATAGGATTCTGTATATGAAGGCCACGAGGCATAAGCAATGCTATTACTATGCCCTAACACAGTCTGCCATAATTCCTCAGCTATATGAGGAGCAAAAGGCGATAATAAAACACAAAATACTTCTAATGCTTCACGACTTATTGAGTCTTGTTTGGTATATTCATTCACATAAATCATTAATTGTGACAACGCGGTATTAAACCGAAAATCATCAATATGTTCCCCTACAAGAGCGATTGTTTTATGTCGCAAAGCAATTAAAGAGTCTGGTTCGTTTTTTTCACTTATGGGCTTATGCGCCAATCGCCAAATACGATCTATAAATTTTCTCATCCCGGAAACACTTTCTGTGTTCCACGGTTTTGATTGATCAAACGGTCCCATAAACATTTCATACATTCTTAATGTATCCGCTCCATATTGAGACACGATATCATCAGGATTCACAACATTCCCCAGCGACTTCGACATCTTGTTTCCGTCTTCTCCTAAAATAAGTCCTTGATTAATCAGTTTTTGAAACGGTTCTTTGTGATGTACCAACTCCATATCATACAAAACCTTCTGCCAAAACCGAGCATAGAGTAAATGTAATACCGCATGCTCCGTTCCCCCTACATATAAATCAACAGGCCCCCAATAAGATTCTTTTTCTTTTGAACAAAATTCTTGCTCATTCCGTGAATCCATATATCGGATCCAATACCAAGAACTTCCAGCCCAATTTGGCATAGTGGAGGTTTCTCGAAAGAATTTTTGTGGTTTGCTTCCAATAACTTCAGTTGTAGAAACTGTATTTTCTGGTGTTATCCATCCTTGTATTTCGACCCAGTCTTTCTGTGAAGCGAGTGGTGATGTGCCATCACTACTTGGTTCATAGGCCTGCACATCAGGAAGTTTCACTGGCAACTCTTTTTCATCTAATGGATAGAGATTTCCTTTTTCGTCTCTCACAAACGGAATCGGTTCTCCCCAATATCGTTGACGTGTAAAAATCCAGTCTCGTAAACGATAATTCACTCTTCGTTTTCCTTTATTGTGGGTTTGAAGATAATCAACCAGAACGGTTTTTGCTTTTGTTGTTTCTAATCCATCTAAGAATTCAGAATTACACGCAATCCCATTCTCACAAAAAGGCAATTCATTATTTTCTTCTGACTGAACAACCTGTTTTATTCCCAAATCATACGTTTTTGCAAATTCGTAGTCTCGCTCATCATGAGCGGGAACTGCCATAACCGCTCCTGTGCCATACGATAAAAGCACATAATCAGCGATCCACACAGGAATTTTTTCATCCGTTAATGGATGGATTGCATATGCTCCCGTAAAAACACCTGTTTTGTTTTTATTTAATTCTGTTCTCTCTAAGTCTGATTTTGATGCACACAATACCTGATAGGATTCAACTTCTTCTTTTTGTTGTTTGGTTGTAATACGAGACACCAAAGGGTGTTCTGGAGCCAACACCATATAAGTTACTCCATAAATCGTATCGGGGCGAGTTGTAAACACCGTTATTGATTCCCCTTCGATATCAAACTGAATTTCAGCACCTTCCGATTTACCAATCCAGTGTTTTTGCATAGACCGAATTTTTTCAGGCCATCGTAACCGCGATGCATCAATATATTCTCTATACGATTTTAATTCTGGTTCTAATATCGTATTAAAATGCCCTGCATGTGGCACAATAACAAGCTCTGCATCGAGCTTTTTGGCAAGTGTATGAAATTCTGATTCTTCAATAAAATGATCATTTGAACTCCCAAATAGAACGCGTCTTTTCGTATAATGAATAACTGATTGAGACCAAGTTTGTTCTTGAAAAAAGTTTGATATCTCTTGCACTCCGCAATCATGTAACGGAGGTGCGGTAAGCACCAACTTATCAATACAAACCTTTTCTTCTGCGATATAACGACTCGCAAACACCCCTCCTAAAGAATGAGTAATGAAGACTGTATTTTCATGAATGAGTGATCCATAATGCTCTTTAAAAAACGATTTCCATGTCTGGTAATCTGGTGTTTGTGTATCTGGAAAATCAGGAGCAATTACTTGCGACCCTCGAGACTCAAAAAATGATTTCATTTCTCCAAACCAATGGTTTTCACCATCACCTCCCCAGCCATGGAGCAAAAACACAGTGGGAGAATCTAAATCACGCAATAATCGCTCTGCGTAATCGGTAATACGAAACATCCATTGTTTGAGTTTTTTTCGAGTAACGGGGTTGCCACATCGCTCATGGGTTCCCTGCTCAACCTCTTCATTGGCAGCTACTATTTTACAGGTATCACACCAAGCCATTGCCATTTCCTTTTCATACAAAAGTCCTTTTTTATGCATTTGCAAAAACAACCATTGTGTCCAGCGATAATACTCAGGATCTGTCGTATTTATTTCACGATCCCAGTCATAACTAAACCCCAAAGACTGAATTTGTCTCTTAAACGTTTCAATATTTTTTTGTGTTGTTATTCGAGGATTTGTTCCTGTTTTAATCGCATAATTTTCAGCCGGTAATCCAAACGCATCCCAACCGATAGGATGTAATACTTCATACCCTTCATGTCTTTTTTTTCGACACACAATATCAGTTGCGGTATACCCCAAAGGATGTCCCACATGAAGCCCCGCTCCAGACGGATACGGAAACATATCTAAACAATAAAATTTTGGTTTTTTTGAAAAATCGTTTGCACGAAACGGTTTCTCCCGATTCCAATAGTTCTGCCAACGTAATTCAACGTCTTTATGGTTATAATGATTCATAGGAAACCGCTCATAAATTCACAAATATAGTACGAATTTCAGAAGAAATGTAAAACCTGTTTCAGCACTCAGAAAAAGGCGAATACAAAAAAAATTTGTATTCGCCTTTTTATATATTGAGAGTTCATATGAATATTTACATTCTATGTACTCTACGTCGCTCCCTTCGTTTTTCATAGAGCTTCTGCCGTATATTTATCTGTTTTTGTGGCTTTATACCTATCCATCGCTGAAATTTTAAAACTCGATATGCAATAGCATTATACTGTTGCTCTCGTTTTTTTATTTTCGGATATTCTTTCCGAAAAATTTCAATGCGTTCATCTGTAGAAGACACAAGCAAATAATAAATATGATCAAAATCATTAAGAGGATTTATTTGTTGCCGCATACAATATAAAGCCCAAAATCGATCTTTCTCATCGGGTGCATATTCTGCAATAATTGCAAGCTGAAACAGCGAATACCGAAAAAGATATGAGTAGCGAAAAGGCAGTGTGTACTTTTGCCTTTTTATTTCTTTCTGCATAGTCCCCCTATACTGAATTTGTGGATGTTAAAAAACGCTTGAAGCGGGTGACATTATGGGAATTTTTACGTATTTGTCAATTGTTTTACCCCTCAAAAACATCCGGAGCCCCTCGTAAAATATCAACAATAGGCATTTCTTTTTTTCCTTCTAATTGTGCACGTAAAATCCATAAAAAAGTGTTTTCTTTACATTCCATTTTATACGCCCCCTCAACATATACATCTGATACTTTCTTAAGTTTTAAAATCCCTTTCTTTGTCTGCATATATATTCCGGGAAACAAGTCATATGCTCGATATTTTCGATAGATAGATTGTGCTGTTTCTGCTTGAGGAGAAACGAATCCGTCTTTTTTTTGAATTTTTGTACAATACGTTGCTTTGGTTGAATCCTGCGACAAAGGCACAACATCCTGCAATTTTTGTGTTATAAAATTTGGTAATACATGCGCTGTTTTTGTCGCTGAAAGATCAAAAACTTCACTTGTCGCTAACCCTTCAATAAGAAATGATTCTTGATAAAGAATATCGCCTTCATCAAGAGCCTTTACCATTTTTTGAAATGTAATTCCTGATATCTTATCACCGTGTAATAGAGCTGATTGCACAGGAGAAGCCCCACGATATAAAGGCAATAATGAAAAATGAACATTCATCACTCCCAATGGAGGAATTGATAACACTGATTCTGGAAAAATCATCCCAAAAGCAATAACAATCGCAACGTCACACTCAACGGTATGAAATAATGATTCAAGATCTTTCTTTGATGCCAGCTCATACAACGGAAGTCCAAAAGAGAGAGCCGCTTCTTTTACTGGACAAGGCATCAGAACCTGTTTACGACCTATTTTTTTATCAGGAAACACCCCAATACCAACAATTTCTAGATCGTTATCAGCGTGCAAAGCCTCAAGAGAAGGGACTGCGATATCAGGAGTACCAAAAAATAAAACTCGTGTTTTCATACAATAGAAAGTATAGCACAATTTTTAAAAAAATAAGGCTTCTTGTTTTTTTCCTGTTTTTCAGGTATAATAGAAAGATTTTTATATATTCTCTTATGATTATTGATCATCGTTTTCAACCAGAAGTTTGTGGAAAATATTTATTCCAAAACAAAAACAGCTCCAGAACACTCGTTGGAGTAGAATTATCGAATGAATCTGATCCTTTGCTGGATGAATCAAAAACTATCTTAAAAGCACAAGAGGATGTACTTATTCTTGAAAACGAAGTTCTGAAAGATAAAATAACAGGACTCGCAGACCAAGTAGGACACCAAGCGTTTCGTGTTGGATATGATTTCTTAAAGCGAGACGCAAAAAATTCACTCGTGACAAATATTATGACTTCATGGAACACTCAACAATCACTGCAAAATAGTCCTGTATCGGTTCCACTTTCGCCACAAACATCCTATTCGGCGAATCTTAATGGAGTTATGCTCGGACGGTTTAATCTTGGAAAAGGGTTTGATATAACTGATAAGATGCGTGTGGATAATCCGTTTGCAGAAGTAGGTGTTGCTTTTGCTTGGGGTGGAGGTGAAACACATCGAAATCTTAGCTCTGATACAAATATACAAGTTGGCGAAGATGTATATGACAAACTCCATATCCATAACCGAAACATGCTTTCGGTACAAATGACACTCGGTGCTGATATGAAACTTTATAAAGATTTATTTATGACTCGAAGTGCTGGAATGAGAGCAACCTATCTCAGCTTAGACAAAACATTTCTTTCTCGGGATTCAGACCCAAATACAACAACACTCCTCTACGCTGCTTTACCAAGCCAAAATGGAGAACAAAACATGGTGAGTACTTCTATACCTCTTTCTCTTACTCTTCACGATAAAGATTACTCGTATCGTGTAGAAATGAATAACGATATCCTTCTCGGAACAAATCAAGTTATTACAGAATTCATAGCTCAATATGGAGATCTGTATGATTTTTATGGTCGCAACGAAGGATTTGCTCTTATGGGATCAGTCACAAAACTAGATGATTGGCATTGGAAAGTGCGTATGCAAACACCATCGTTTGGAGGTCCATTCAAGCTCCAAGGAGGACTTGATGGAAATTTTGAAACCGGACTTTCTCGTATCCGAGGAGGTGCTGGATATACAATTGAAAATCTTACCATTGCGCCACAACTCACATTTCAAAAAACAAACGGAGAAGTATCGTTCGAGTTTGAAGTTCGGTGGACACCCAAAAAATAAAATGACTCAAAAAAAAATGCTTCTTATAAAAAATTTATAAGAAGCATTCATAATAGGTCTTTCAGATTTATAAGGCATATTGAATACCAAATTGATACTGGTATCGGTTTACTTCGTATTGAGCAAACGATAATGGATTATCCCCAAAAGAAATAATAAACTGAGCCATTCCATATATTTGGAAATAGTCAGAAAATCGATAATGGGAAGACAATTCTTGTCGATACCCCATAAGTCGCATACCGTCTTCTTTTCGAGTGCGTAATGCCTCGAACCGATATTGAAGTCTCCAGACACGAAAAAAATGAGAAACATCATAATCGTCGTTAAAAGGGAGAACAAAGGCAATATAGTGGTATGAAAGTTGTTCTACGTTCGGAAATGTCCAAATATTGGTTACTCCAAACGCCAAAGCCGAATAGAAGTATATTTCGGTATTCAAAACACCAAATTGGAAATCATAGTCATCAATGTGTTGATACTCCGAAGAAAGCTGAAAATCAATACCTCCAAAGAGAGGTATTGTATAGAGAGAATCAAAGACCGTTCCAATACTGAATGCGTATGTTTCTCGCACATAGGCATTATCAAAAGACTGTAATTGTAGTCTCGGCGAATACACACGTGCTTCTATCATTCGTTTTGCTGGAGAGTTAGAAAACTCATATTGAGCATTCCACCCTCCAAGAAAGAATAAGTTTTGATGTTCTTGATCAAGAAATGGACTGATTTCTTGGTCTCCTACATCAGAAATTGGTTTTATCGAAAACGAATGAAACTCATTTTCAGAAGAAAAAAGTGATATACCTGTAAGGCAAAATATGAGAAGAAATAGCATTTCATGCCCCCCTTTTTGTTTTATAATATGAAAGAACAATAGCGAGTATAAAAGAAAAAAATAAAATATCTATAAAAAAACCTTTCCGCACAAAGTGCAGAAAGGTTTTTGTAAAGAATTAGATATGATTTTTTATTTCAGTATCGATAGCTAATTCTTCTATATGGAGTGATTCGTAGTGATGCCATAAAGCATCAATCAAATCATTCACTATTGGGAGATAATAATCGTGCGAATCTCTATAGAACCTACATTTTATGTAAATATTATAAACCATCTCACGGAGCTCATCCTGAGGAATAGAGTCTTCAAACGTATAATTTCTTATACGAAGTTCATTCGTGAATAATTGAGTAAGAGATTTAATCTCTTCAAAAAAGAATTCTCTATGTCTCCATTTTTCTCCTTCATAGAGATATATTGCTTTTTCTTGATCGAGAAATATTTTATATCTCAAAAGAAAAAAACATTCATTCTTTAAAATTCTTGATGAAGCATTATAATCATACTTTAAAAAATTAACAAATAATCCAAAAAGTATCATCAAGCTCGTAAACAAAAATGCATCTATTGTTATAAAAGCTATAATCAGAACAAAGCCTCCAAACAATTTTTGAGTAATAGAGGCTGATAAATGCAAACGTTTCTGATATTTTTCAGATATAAATAACTCCAAAGAGTAGGAATATAAAAAAATTAAAAAAAATATACTGATAAATCTTAAAAGAGTTCCTGTATAACTAATATCATCTAAGGAGGATACCCACATAACATCTTTAAATACAAAAATAGTAAAAACTATAAATAAAAAAATCAAAATACCAAACAACACTGCATAATGGGAATATTTCGCATATACCATTTTCTGCCATATTTCAGGTTTTTGAATAAAAAGATTCCAACTCTGCTCATGGGTCACATACGCCCATTCTTTGTATACAAAGAAAATGGCATCAATAAACAAAAAAGCAAACACTATCACGAAAAATTCGTTCACATGGGGAGTTAAATAGGGAATAATCCGAAAAAAACAATATAGAACAACCAAAAACCCAAATCCATTAAGAGCAAACAGAAATGGTGAAAATTGCCCATTCTCTATCTTTTCTTTTGTTGTATAGAGCGATATTGCCCATACAAAAAATAATATAAAATAGAGTAGCCCGTAACTCGAAAAGAAATTACTAAACAAGGTAACTGGCCAATCAACAATAGAGAGAAACCCAAAGGGAAACAGAAAAAATACGATAAATCGTATTGAACGAATAATATGCGTTTTCATAAGAAAACTCCTTTTAAATTATGAATAACTATTTTTCCAAAATAATGTCAAAGAACTAATCTTAAAATAATATAAATAAATAAAAAATCAAGAAATGCTATTTATAAATTATGGAAAAAATCACAAGGCTGTGCAAAGCCTTGTGATTTTTTTGTGATTCCTGTGATTTTACCAAAATTCAAGATTCTAGATTCAAGATTCCATGTAGCTCCGGCGCTTCTCCTTAATTCATACTTCATAATTCATTTAAGAAGCCCGTCTTCGCTCAGAGAGCTTCGCCGCGCAGTCTTCCATTTCCGACTCGCTTCGCTTGTCGCAAAGCGAAGACTGGTGGCGCGAGGTAGAATTGAACTACCGACACAAGGATTTTCAGTCCTTTGCTCTACCACTGAGCTACCGCGCCGTCGTCGTTGGTAATTTTACACTTCCAGTAGATTTTTTCAAAATCAACTTTCACTATTCCCGAACCTCCTCCTCTCAAAAATTTCGCGGGGAAAATTTTTGGAAGTGAACACAGAAATACAGAAATGTAAAATGCCAAAAGATTGTACAAAAAACAGAAATAGGGTCAAATTTTTATCGTGTAGTTTTCTAATATTTTCCATTCACCAGGACGTAAGTCTTCTAAGTATAAATCGTTCATGCGTACTCTTTTGAGCCCTAATACTGTATATCCCAATATTCCACACATACGACGAATTTGTCGATTTCGCCCTTCTTTTAAAATAATACGAAACGAAAACTCATCTATACGATCTACCCGAGCAGGGGCTGTTAACTTTTCTTCAATCTCAATACCCGACGCTAATTGATCTAAATCAGCATCAGAAATACGTGATTGTAACACGACTTCATACTCTTTTTCGTGTTCATACCGCGGATGCATATACTGATTTGCCATCTCTCCATCATTGGTCAAAAGCAATAACCCTTCCGATTCTTTATCAAGTCTTCCGACTGGAAAAACCCGAACATCCGTAAAATTATAAGAAGACAGCGTAAGTTCTCCTTCTCTCGGCACACTACACGTACACTCAACTCCTATAGGTTTATAAAACACAATCCATACTGGCTCTTCTTTTTCTTTTTTTATTACAGATCCATCAAACTCAATACAATCAACATCAGTTACTCGATTTCCAAGTTCTGCTCTTTTTCCATTGATACGAATACGTCCATCACGAATACAATCTTCTATAAACCGACGAGACCCAACGCCCCGTTGCGCTAAAAATTTTTGTAATCGGATACCTTCTTGATTATTCACAGTGCTAATATAATCGGTTTCGTTTTCGAACCGTCATGAAACTATAAAAAATCACAAACCCAGCAACCAAGACCCCAACCGCATAAGCACCAGCTCCACTTTCTGCTAACGGCATATACGTATCAAACGAAAACTCCAATCCGTCAGACTCGTTTCCTGTATTATCAATAGTCACTAACTTTACTTCATAATCACGCTCTAACTCAACATCCAACTCAATAACATCTAAATCTTTTCCTAAAGAATACCCAGTATCCCATTCATCCCCTTTCAACCGAATAAACAACACCTGATCCACAACATCCCCATCAACATCACGAGACGGATCCCAAGAAAGAGTAACGTATAAGTCCTCAAATACAGAATCACTATCAACTTCCATGTCTGTTGCATCATAGGGTGGTGTCGTGTCACGCACTGGCGCTGACTCTCGTAATGGTTCTTGAGGTGAAGTCATTACTTCGTCTGGCATAGGTGGTGTCACTTGCACGGTATCTTCTGTTTCTGAAGTATCCACTGGCTCTTCTTCTATAAATAATTCGTCTTCCTCAATAGGTTCTTCTATCACTGGCTGATTGATAGCCTGTGCTTGAAAAGTAGCGGTATCGGTAATACCTGATGCAACAGGGTTGCTGTCTAAATCCTCTACAAAAGATGTTGCCACAACATCATAATACTCTCCTTCCACTAAATGAGACTCGTCAACCGTTAAAAACACATATGCCCCATCAATATCAACTCTCTGTATAACAACATCGTCATACGTTCCTCTATTTTGCACAAAAAATCCATCTAAAGGCGATTCTATCTGCACAGGTTCTGACATCTCAACCTGAATAGTCCCAGCAGAAACCCTCTGTGCATTCAACACCTTTGGAAACCGATCATCTGACACATTTGTACCTGATGGTGTCCCCTCAAGAGTAGCTGAAACTTCATGAGAATAATTATCTGATTCCCATTCTTCGTCATCACGAGCTGTTACCGCAAAATAATAAGTCCCCGAATCTAAATCTGTGAACTCATATTCCGTTTGTGCTGAATGCACCACAACATCGTCTTCATACTGGTTTCCATTTTCAGCCGTTACAGACTGTGTTCCATAATAAATACGGTAGCCAATCACCACTCCACCGTCTTGGTCTTCTGCTTCGTCCCATGTTAATCGAACAGTATTTCCAATAACTTCTGCTTGAACGTTTTCAACCGGATAAGGTGGTAGAGGCACATATTGTGCCATAGTTGTACACACCAATCCGAAAATAAATAGACAAACCGTACTCCAGTGAATTATTTTTTTCATATCGCACAATAATGCTTATAAACACCTCCTATTGTAAGAACCCTTACCCGAAAATGCAAATTACTTTTCCCAAACACAAAAGACCATTATTCACCAAAAAGCTGTACGACATACACTTCCCCATCAATAGTAGCAACCCCTATACCTACTTTTTTCCAACGACGTAATAACAAATTATATCTATGCGATAACGATGTCTCTAACCCCCACAAAGCCCTTTCAAGAGTATCAGCCATACTTAAATTTTCTCCAAACTCCCCCACCATATTCTTCCCTTCTAACCGAGTTCTAAATGTGCGCCCCTTAATATCGGTATGTGATAAAAATCGATGCTCAGCTAAATGATCAGCGTATTCTTGTGCAAGTACCTGCAAAGACTCATCCATCATCAATGCAGGTCTATTGTACTGATAACGAACCGTATTAATCCAATCACGAACCCCCACTAATGCATTATTTGATAACGGAGTATGGATCCACGGTTTCACTGGCAAAACCTGATTAGCTGATACATACACGGCTCGTTTTAATAACGTATCAGCATTTGTAGCATTCACTTGAAATACATACACTCCTTCTTCAGTTGCGTTCCATTCTAATACAAAACCGTCAGTATTATCAGTTTGCAATGGTATTTCTTCCACGATTCCTGATGGACGTTGTACATATGCAGTATCGCTTATTTGAACATCTTCATTTGTTCGTCTCCCTTCCCAACGAATCAAAGAATTGGGTCGATAATATCGCTGGAACCGAGTAAGAGCAATACTCTCTTTCTCTAAATCTTCAAACCCCTGCCATAACACAAACGAATCTCGACGAACTTCTTTCCAATTCGATGTCTGGCTTTGTAATGTCCCATCAGAAGACAGTGCCTGAACAAATGATATTGTAATATCCTGATTTTCGTTAAAAAACTCAAAAAACGAATATGGGACTGATATTGATTCTTGATTATCTTCAATATATAATGTTTCCTTTTTTTGCCCTTGTTCGATATCAATACGCGTTACCACCGAACGTTCTTCATTTTTCCACGAAAAACTAACCGCTTGATCTTCCGGCAAAACTCCAACACTGACATGAGGATGAATCGACATATCAGCAGAAGAAAACCATCGTTTCTTTTCTAAAGTCCGTACTTCAATAGTTTCTACTCGTGAACGAGTCTGGTCATCAAAAACAATTCCCATAGAATATTTGCCTTCTTCTAAAAACGAAACCGGAATTTCAAAATTTCTCCCTGACAATATTGATTCGAAATGAATTTGATCTTTCTTTTTGTCTTCAGGCTGTAAGAAAATTTTTATAGTTCTATACCCATACCGATCCGCTCGACCACTTACAATTTTATGTATTCCTCTTGGTATTATTCGTGGAAATGTACGACGTAATTGTAACCCCGGAAAAAAATCAGTAGGAATATGAGCGATTGTTTCATCGAAAAGCACTTGTCGTCCAGACCTATCCCCATTGTTTTCACGAGCAGCACTCACTGAATCCGGCACTAATATCTGTTGAGACTCCGTATCTAAAACCGAGAGAACATTGTCTGGAATTTCAGGTTTTGGCACATCTGGACCAGAAACAACCTCAAAAGTAATATCAATAACGCCTCGAGATAAAGGAGCCAGTGTTTCAAACGCTCTCTGTGATAAATCAAGCACTCGTTTATTATGATATGGACCTCTGTCATTGACCCGAACGACAACTGATTTCCCATCATGAGTCACTCGAAGATATGTTCCAAATGGCAAAGTTCTGTGTGCCGCCGTTAAAAGAAGTGGGTCATATACTTCTCCATTCGCTGTGGATCTGTTTGCAAACTCAAACCCATAATAACTCGATTCTCCGAATCCTCGAAAAGAATATGGAGATTCAAACCCTTCAGAAGCAATAATGGAAAGTCGATAAATCGATTCTGCAACTTCTCCACGAGTCATCTTATGCGTTGGATCTGTTTGTGATTCTTCTAAAATATTCCATTCAATTGCTTTTTCAAAAAACGGTTCGTACCACCCTGATCCACTCCCTTCAACAACAGGAGCCTTAAATGATAAAAATAACATCTTTAAAAACTCAGCTCGACTCACCGTGTATCCCGGCTGAAACGTTCCATCAGGAAATCCGCTTACAATGCCTTCATTATACGCCGAGACAATATAAGGGGTATGCCATTGATCATCTGTAATATCAGTAAAAACACCTCCTCGCGCATGAGGGACAAGAGGTGTTCCACTTGACAAAAGTATCATTTTTAAAGCCTCTGAACGCAAAACTGGCAAAAAAGACCGAAACTCAGCCCCTCTTTCTGATTGATACCCTTCTATAATATCGTTTTGGTGCAAATACTCAATACCGTAAAAATAAGGATGAGTTACATCAATATCTACAAATGCGGCAAACCCATTTGTCGAAAGAAATAAAAATCCACAGAGAACGTATTGAAAATATTTCATAAACAGCAAAGAGAAGTGTCAAAAACACCAAAGAATCTTCATATTAAAACACGTGCATTTCATGTACGGTTTTATACGAATGAATCTCTTTATCAGTAAACCAAAGAGAAACTTCTTTCTGGGCTTCTTTTACATCGGACGAAGCATGAATAAGATTCTTAATAGCTCGTCCACTTTGATCAGTATGTTGATACGAATGATGAGCAAAGTCACCACGAATAGTTCCCGGAACAGATGACTTTGGTTCCGTTGCTCCAACAATCTTTCGTACAATTTCCACCGCATGAATACCCTCGATCACGAGTGATAAAACAGGCCCTTCCGTAATCATCGTTTCAAGTCCCGGATAAAAATGCTTTTGGACGTGTTCACTGTAATGTTTTTTTGATAAAGCCGGATCTGCCCATATCATTTTCATAGCTACAAATTTTAAACCCGCGTCTTCAAACCGCTGTAAAATACGACCACACAATCCTCGCTGAATGGCATCAGGTTTAATGAGTACGAGTGTTCGTTCAACAGTTGTCATAATAAAAAGTGTTTAAAAAAAAACGGAACCAAAACTAAAATGGCAAATCTTCAGCTGAAATCTCATCAGAACCCGAAAAAGAAGAGTCATTATCATCCTCGTCTCGTGAACTATAACTCTCACCTCCACCACCATGCTTAGGAGATAAAATAATCATATCGTCAGCAATAATTTCTGTTCTGTAATGTTTCATACCTGCTTCATCTTCCCACATACGAGTAGAAAGCCGACCAGCAAAATAAGCCTTCATGCCTTTATTTAAATATTCGCTTACAATTTCTGCGAGTTTTCCCCAACAAACCACGTTATGAAACTCAGCTTCTTCGTGTTTTTGTCCTGAAGAGTCCTTCCATGTCCTATTCGTTGCTACCCCCACCGTTGATACACTTTTCCCGTTTTGTGTTGTTTTTAGTTCCGGATCTCGTGTAAGGTTCCCAATTATTTCTGCTCGGTTCAATGAGTTCATCTGTAATAAAAATTAAAAAGTAAAAAGAATTAAAAAGATAAAAACTAAAAAAATAGTAGTCTAAACTCAGCAGATTACAATTGTTTTTTATCTCTTTTTCGTAAAAAAATATTGATAAAAATATGAGTTTGTGATATTATAATAAGATTCTTGCCACTCTCTTATAAATGCAATCTGAAAATAAGTCCCCTGAAACACAAGCTGATTCTTTCAATAAAGAATCAGTCTGTAGTCAACTCATATTTATGACACCAGAAGAACAAAAGATTGCTCTACAGTCTTATTCTCCAAAAGAAATTATAATTCTCCAGTCTCATCTTCAAACTCTATCACTTGAAAAAAAAGAAACACTCACGCAAACAAAAGAAAACCTGAATAATCTGAAAGAAATTATTACCAACACTCAAAGAGAATATCTTCTCTCTCGGTGTTCTCATTTTGATGAAAAAACACAAAACCATATCAAAGAAAACCTCAGAAAACGAAGCCCTGAGAGTATAAGTACGGAGTTTGGGTTTTATAAGTTTTTTGAAAAACTTGAAGAAATTCATGCGGAAACACAACCAATTCCCAATGACGCTGAAATAAAAAAGAAAGAAAAAACACTTCTTGACACCATTGGTCATACACAAACACCAAACCCACTTATTGAGGAATCTATCAACAGACTTCAAAACCAATATAAACGACTTACCCCAAATCAGAGCGGAGACTTGCCAAGCTTATATACGATAAAAACAGTTATCGAGCAAAAATATAAAGAATCAAACAAAGATAAAACAAACGAGAATCAAAAAGATTTATCAAGAATTCCGCTCTACCGATTAGTCAGCGAAACAGACCCAAAAGCACCAGCATCAATCAACACCAATAGACAAAACATGTTTCTTGGTATTTTAGAACAAGTTATTGGGTATCTAAACCTCAATGAAAAACCAGAAACTGACTCACGAGAAACAAAAACGAACGCTATACAAGAATTACAAAAACCAATCCCAGACGTTGTAAAACCGATTGAAAAAAAGGAAATCGATGCCAAAAAAGAACACATACTAAAAATATACACTCAAATACAAAGACATCCTGATATTACTATCCGATTGAATGACTTTGAAAAAAGCATCAAGAATCTACCGGCAAACACAGAATCTGAAAACACAATCAATAATATTGAAAGTTTTTTTGTAAAAGCTCTTGCCGGAGACATTTTAGCACAAAAAGCTATTGAAAAAAATCTTTCTCTCAAAGCACTTACCCTCCTCAATATAAACCGAGAATCGCTCACCATTACGCCAAACGAAAAAATATATCTTCACCAAAAAACTGTTATCGATTTAACTTCTGAAAGTATTATACAAACGCTTGAACCCGAATCGCTTTCCTATGAAGCCGAGTTTAAAAAAGCAATACTTGATTCTGCATCGAACTACAAAGGTCATCCATATGCCCGTATATACACAAAGAATGGACCAGCCCTTGCCAACGCAGACTCACTCCGCACAAACAATGAAGGATACTACACTACATACAATAAAAAACTAAAACGAAACGTACAAAGTGATAAAATGCCAATGGTCTGTGCTCGTTTTGTCACAGAAACACTCAAAACACTTGGAATAGATACATCTGGACTCCTCACTATCACGGGAACAAAAGAAGACCCGAATAACCAAGACCGAACATGGGCGTTGGAACTATGGGCTGAAAAAGAAACCGATATCTTTTATACACAGAAACTCGTATCAACAACTCGCCAAAACGTACACAAAAAAGAATACATATTTGAAGTGGGCGATATTATCACTATCAATAAAAACAAAAGCGTTCGTCATATCGGGATAGTTACTGGTGTTGATGACAAAGGACTTCCCCTGACCGTCATGGATTCTTCTGGATCTCGTGAAGGAGTATACGAAGTGCCATTTAATCAGTTTGGAAGCTCTGATAGCAGTATTGATAGAATTATCCGCATTAAAGAAAACGTACAAAAAACACTTACTCAATAAAAAAACATGTCATTTGAATCTCAATCATCGTTTGATCCTCAAGCAATAGCTCAAAACCTTCTCAATCTTTCCCAAAAAGACCTTGCAAAAGCACTCAAAGACTATACAGGAAACGATTTGCACGCTATCGGAGAATGTCTACAAACTCTCACACAAGAAATTCAAGAAAACACAACCCAAACACGAGAAAAATTAACACATCTCAATGAGGCTGTACTGAAACAACAAAAAGAATACATTCTTCAAAAACAAAATTTTACAGTACCTGAAGATAAAACATATTTTGCACAACAACTCAACACATGGAGTCCAGAGAGAGTGCAAGAAGAGTTTCGATATTATTCCTTTTTTGAAGAAATAAACACATTAGACCCAAAAGAAAATGATAATATTCTTCAGGAAAAAGAATCAAAAATACTCGAGAAATACAAAGACTCTCCTCGTATACAATCGGAAATAAAAAACATAGAATCTGAAACCCAAAAAATGATCGGATCTGAACTCACCAACCTTATTCACTATTCTCTCGCCCCTGATACAAAACACAGTATTGCAAAACAAAAATCTTTCCTGTATGACATTGCACTCGCTCATAGTATTGATAAAAGAAGTCTTGAAAAAGGTCGTCCGCTTTCTCCAGAAGAAGAAAAAAGTATTCGAGAAAACCTCAACACTCAAAACGCACTCTTTCCATCAAAGATGATTGAATCAAACGAAGTAAACGAATCAAGTAATACGTTTTTATCGATTCTTGCAAAAATAATTGAATTCTTAAACTTAAACGGAATAGAAGAAGATATGGACGGAACATTAGAATCCGAAAACGAAGAAGACAAGATAACCGATATTGACCCAGAAATAACAGAAAAAGAGTTCCAACAAGGAATACAAAAACTCATTCAAAAATACGATACACTTAAAAACACAAACCTCTCTCCTCTCTACATTCAAAATTTTAAAAGTTCCATCACCTCACTCGGAAACAAAATTCAAGATTTACAGACACTTCATAATATCGAACAATGTTTCCATCGTGCAGAACAAGGAAAATCTCTTTATACAAACATATTAAAACATAATTTTTCTATTCAAGATATTTCATTCTTTATGGATAATGACTATTTATTCAATATTGATAAAGACTATATCTCTCTTATTTCAGCAGAAAATCCAGAAGAAAAAATTGACTGGACTTCTGAATCTATTCGTACATTTATTCAGAAAGAAAAATCAAAGAAAAGAAAAGTTCTTCACACACTCTCAAAAAAAGAAAATCTTGACCAAAAAGACATACTTCAACTCAATCAATACTTCATTGATAAAGCAAAAGAAAACCCTGTTTCACACAGAGACACAAAACTCACTCCATTTATTCAGGCAATGAGTCCTGCAGAAAAAATACTGCGAATACAACAAGAATCAGATTTTTATAATTTTGAAGGTATATACCCAAAGGTGTATCAAAATATAAATTTTACCACTCCAGAAGGAAAAGTCTCTGTCACACAGACACATATTCAACAACTCACTCAAAAAAGTAAATCTGGGAATGTTCTTATTGTTGATAAAGAAAACTACCAAACCTATGTTTTTAAAAACGGAAAACTCGATAAAAAAATAATCAGCGGGCAAGGGCAATGGGGAAGCGTCTTTTTTGATAAAGTCAAAGAAGGTGATAGAACTACCCCTTTAGGTATTTTTAATGCTCGGCAGTCTTATGGAGAAAAAGTAAAATCGTCACTCCATCTCAATTATCCACTCCCTGCACACCAAAAACAAGCTCAAGAACTAAAAGTCTCTGCTGGAAATGGAATCATGGTTCATTCCCCACTTAAAAAATATTACCAAACACAAGAAAACCGAATTCTTTCTAAAACACAAGGAACTAGCCTTGGATGTATTCATATCCTTCAAGACTCAGTATCATATGTTACCCGTGATCTTGTAGGAGAAGCAAGTAATGATGTACTCATAGTTGTGCTTCCGAAAATTGATTCTTTTCAAACCGAAACGCTCCTTGCACAAGAATAATTTAAACTGTTGGAAGAATAACTATATCCAACTTTTCTTCTTGCATCATTGATTTTGTAAGGGCTGGTAATTCTGATTCATTTTTAGCGCCCAACTCTACCATCTTGGGAAAATATTGCGTATCACCTCCTAAAAAAGCAAATCGAGGATCAAGCGTTTCAAGAAACTCTCTCACTTTTTTTCCATGAAACTCGCTATTAAGATTGATAAACACAATATCAATATTTTCTCCTATTTTTTTCATTATCTCTTTCGATGGCATGGTTTGAAGGTTTCCAAAATACACACTTGAGATATCATCCATAACCACTTTATAAATCACATTCGCTCTATCATCAGCTAAAAAACCTCGTACCAACACTCCAGATGTTTCAAACTCTCCGGGCAAATCAATTGTTTTTTTTGCGTATTCAACCTTTATTTTTTTTTCGTTCCGTGGGAAAAAAGCAATATCAACTTTTGTTTTCCATGCGTCTGTTGGATAAAACACACACATATTCGCTTTCGTCTTCACAGAAAAACAATCATCGCCATAAAATTGAACTTTCATTTCTTCTTTGTATAATGGGTACGCTTTGTATACTATTCAAATCTCGAAAAAAATGAAATCAATTTTTAAGAAAAATATCAGCAATCTTCAGGACACAGAGAAACAAGCCCAAAAATTTTATCGTGACTTCTTAAGCAAAGAAACACAAGCAACTCTTTTTTTAGAAGGAGGACTTGGCGCTGGAAAAACATTTTTCGTGCAGTGCATGCTCAAAGAAGCAGGAGTTACTGATCCCGTCACATCGCCCACTTATACACTTATTCAAGAATACAATACCCCAACACAACATTTTTCACATTTTGATTTATACCGACTCAAATCCCCCCAAGAATTTATGGAAAGAGGATTTCAAGATATCGCAGAACAAGATGGTATAAAGTTTGTTGAATGGCCAGAAAAAATAACCCCTGAGATGAAACAATTATTTTCAGGGACTCATTTTGTCATTCTCTTAAAACATGGAATAGGGGTGAGTATGCGCACACTTGAAGTCTTATCTCATTCGCAATGATGAATAATGTGGTAATCTTTACCGGAGAAGATGATTTTCGTATGCAAGAAGAAATACGAACCTATAAATCATTGTTTCTGCAAAAATATCCTCAAGGAGATATTCAAACACTCAATAATGAAAACACATTCCTTGATTTAAGAAATAGTGTGTACACACCGAATCTTTTTGGAGAAAAACGTCTTATTTGCACGGAAAATTTTTGGACTCCTGAAATTTTTGAAACAGCACAGAAAACAGATTTTTTCACACATCTACAACAGATGAGCGAAACCTGCACCCTTTTTATTCAAGAACCCAAGTTTGATAAACGCCTCAAGAGTACTCAGTTTTTCTTAGGCTCAAAAGGGAGAACTCCTCTCGGAAAAATAAAAACATTTGATCCACTCGATGAGTCACAAACCATAACATGGGCTCAGAAATATGCTGAAACACAAGAAGGAGTTCTCGATTATAAAACCAGCTCTTATTTAATTGAGAAATGTGGCACGAATTTGTGGCATGTTTCTCAAGAAATTAAAAAACTCTGTCTTTATACAGACAAAAAACCGATTTCAACTCATCATATTGATGAGTTGTGTTTTACTCATCCAAATGCTGTTATATGGGATTTTTTAAGTGCCTTAAGTGACCAAAACCAAGCAAAAGCACTCCACCATTTTCAATCACTCCTCGAAAGCAAAGTATCTCCTCACGAAATACTGCCCATGATTATTCGAGAAATTCGAATTCATACCCAAATCAAAGATGGACTCATGCAAAACTTATCATCAAAAGAAATAGCTCAAGAAGCGGGGCTTCACCCATTCGTAGTACAAAAGACAATGCCAAGCAGTAAGAAGTTTTCACTCCCGTTTCTTTTATTTCTTTACGACCAACTTTTTATACTCGACAGTCAAATAAAGACAGGAAAAATACAAACATCACAAGGGAATAATTCATCACTTGAGTTTGCTATTGAAAAATTCATTCTGTATACGTGCCAATCAATTCCTATAAATCAATAGGTGTATAAATCACTTTAATAAGGGTGTTTGCTTCTTTTCCATCAGGACCAAAAGAAGTAATTGAATAAGTGTTCTCTCCGGGGACCATGTTTGGCGATGACGCCTTTGCGTTTACAGTATATCGAAAATTTGTATTCCCTGGTAGAAACTGACGCAATCGATAATCATTCACCATAATTCCATTTGTTTTCGGGTCTACCAATCCAGAAATAGTAAACGATGGTGATGATGTCTCATAGACACCTCCATCAGGAATCGCAACAGGATCGGTAACAACAGGAGATTTATATTCTTGAATATCAGATCTGATTACAGATGTTTCCATCCCTGTATTACTACTCGATTCCACAGGACTTCCCTCGTATTGAAGCGTAATAGAAAACGGTTGTGATCGAACACCTGCTCGAGAAACAGCGACAACCTCATAAACATTATTTCCAGAAAGAAGCGTTCCGAATTCAGTACTCGCAATATATCGCCATATCCGATCCCCCGCATTAAATCGGTTCAGTGTATACCCATTCACAATAATTTGCCGAGTGTTTTCAGGAGCGGTTCCTTCAAGTGTTATACTTGTTTGGGAAGCTGGAATAACACCCCCATCCTGATGAGATGTAACTGAAGGAGACGGAAAAGACGTATTTTTATCTTCTACTGGCTCTTCTGTTGGAGGGGTTGATGGTGCTGTTCGAGCAGAAACTCTTGATTCAACTTGTCGTCGCAACTCTGCTGCCTCTTCTGGAGAAAATCTCTGAAGGTTTGATATATGCCATTCTGATTCTACAAAACTAGAATCTATAATATCTTTGATATCCAAATCTGATTCGAGTTTTCCAATGGTTGTTTCATCAAGTGTAATTTGTTGACCAACGTCAACACTTTTCGTCCACTGAGCAGAATCAGTTTCTGGATTGAAGATATCAACATCAACACTTCCACGCACTAAACGAATAACATCTCGTACTTCTGATGAAGCAATGTCGACAATGGTTCCTTTAATCGAAATTTCTCCACGTGGAACACGAACAGTGAAATACGAATCAGGTTCTACACCGAAATCTTCAGACGAAGTTTTGATCCATATTTGTCCTTTCTCTAAAGAGAGCGCAACTTGTTTTATTCCTGAAGAGGATTCTTGCATTGTTTGTATCTTTAGCTCTGTGTCTTGATTTAAAAATAGAACCGTTCCGGGAAAAATTTCTAATGATGATTGAGAGACACTTCTGGTTCGAATATGGTCACCTTCTCGAAACTCTAACCCAGATGCTGCACGTTGCCATTCTGACTGCTCAGGAAAATAATATTCCGTACTTCCTTCACCGATAGTAAGTGTTGCACTTACTTGTTCAAAACTATGAGATGCAAATAACCCCCCAATAAGTCGAATAACAACAAAAAACACCACTCCAAAAACCACTAATCGTTTGAGTGTTTGACTTCTCAATAGGGACGTATTCCATCGTGATCGTCCTCGACGACTCCTATACCGCTGAGTCACTCGTTTTTTATTATATCGATATTGTCTTGCTTTGTAGTAGGTCATCCACAAAAAATAAAAATCACAAACCTCTTGTTTTATAACCGTTTCTTATATTTTGTACAATTCTTTTTTTGACATCTCTTTAGAAAGAGTCTTTTTTACCTTAAAAAAATTTGACAAAATAAAGCTCTACATTACCATTCATACGCTTTTTAAGTTTTTATCTCATAGGTATTTCATTTCGCAGGGGTCGACACAAAAAACAAAACTTCAATCCGAAGCCTAAAAAACAGCATCGGACAAACGAAGAGATTCGTGCGCAAGAAGTGCGTTTACTTGACGTAAATGAAGAACCATTGGGGGTTGTATCTCTTGAAGATGCACTTTCGATGGCAAAAGAAAAAGGGGTTGATCTTATTGAAATATCATCAAAGGCAGTGCCACCTGTATGTCGATTATGCGACTACGGAAAAATGCTTTATTCTCTCCAAAAGAAAGAGCAAAAAAAGAAACTTGCCAATAAACCACTTGAAATGAAAGGTATCCGCCTTACCTTCCGTATGGGAGACGGGGATATGCATCGTCAAGCAGAAAAGGCACAAGAATTTTTATCAGAAGGTCATTCTGTAAAGATTCAACTGCTCATGAAAGGACGGGAAAAAGCTCATAAAGACTTAGCACTTGAAAAAACAAACGCCTTCATTCATCTTTTATCAGGAGAAGGTCAACTTGAGTCCGAACCAAAGCTTTCCTCTCATCAAATTATTGCTGTCGTTAAGCCGTGTAAATCATTAAAGTAATTCATTCATATGCCTAAAATAAAAGTACATTCCGGTCTCAAAAAACGAATCAAACGCACAGGTTCTGGGAAACTCTTGTTTCAGAAATCATGCAAAAATCATCTTTTGAGTTCTAAATCAAAACGACAAAAAAAATCAGGTGTTCTCGGGCTTGCTGCTCCAGCAGGACACATGAAAACACTTTCACGACTTCTTAATATTTCACAATAATGGTACGAGTTACAAGCGGTCCAGCTACACGAGAACGACATCGAAAAGTTCGTAAAGCCACAAAGGGATATCGTGGTAAAAATCATTCTACATTTCGATTAGCACATCAAGCTTTCATGAAAGCCGGAATGCATGCCTATGTAGGACGAAAACAAAAGAAACGAGATTTCCGACGACTTTGGATTACTCGTATTTCTTCTGCACTTCGTGCTATTGGGCTTCGATATTCTGAAGTTAAAAATCAATGGCTTCATGCTCAAATGAATGTTGATCGAAAAAACTTATCTGAACTAGCCGTTCAGTATCCACAAGTATTTGAAAAAGTCGTCGATGTTGCTCGAAAATCAAAAAAGGTAAGTGTATAAACACAAGACTTTCTAAAAGAAATCATTCAAAAAAACACCGATCAATGCATCAGTGTTTTTTTATTATTTGTGATTAAAACCGAACCCAGAAAAAGAGGACTGGAAACTGAATAAGAGCCACAATAAAAAGAATAAGTCCTACAAAAACGGCTAATAGATTCTGAGACAACGGTAGAGAAAGACCATATTTTCTTTCAGCCCAGAGTCCTGTTCCTAAAAGAGAAGACACCCATACGAAAAACCAAATAAACCACGAACTCAGATAAAACAAAATAATCGTAGAATCACCAATAACCAAAGATCTGATATATTGTCCTACAAGAAATAGAAAACTCCCCCCAACACCTCCTATACACAGCCAAAGGAATATACTCAACACCTCATCGAAAACATGTGACATATTCATCAGTTTTGAAAAAGTTTCTTGTATTTCTTTTGTATCAATTTTAATAGAAGAAAGCCCTCTATTAATTTTATTAGAAAACCCAAGAGAAAAAGTTTTAAATTCTCCTTTAATAGCGTCCATTTCTTCAAGCATTTCCCCCTGCAAGTTCACAAAAATATCATCACTTGATAATAATTCAAACAATTCTAACATAATATTCTTTAAATGTTCTACCGAATTAGAACGTTTTAAACGAGACATTCTATCAAGCGTTCCTTGAATATATCGTCTTTTTTCAGGTTGTAATATTTGTTCGTGTTTCTTAATCAATAATTGAACTTTCGCTATTATTTCATCAATTTGTTTCTGCAAAAACTCCATTCGTTCTTGTTTTTCTTGAAGAATGGTTTGTATTTTTTTGTTCTGATCATCATCTTCATGCTGCACAACAGAAGCAAACGAAGGCGTATCTTTTTCTTTTGATTTCTCTTCTTGAACCTGAATAGCCCATGAAGGATTAACACCTTTCTTTTTCCATTCTTCTTTTTTTGCATCATCCCAAGAAGTATTCACAATAAAATTAACAGTAAATTTATAATCAGAAACAAGTTTCTTATAAGCTTGATAATCGTCTTCACTCTCAATTTCCCCATGAAACATTTTTCCATTTTTATCCATTGCCTCAAACTCATACTTCTTTACACCATCAGGAAGAGGTTTTTCTTTATATAACTGCAAAGTCATAACAACCATCCCATTATCATTGAGCTTTTCACGAGCAATTGTTTGATTCTCAGCAAAAATATATCCGGTTACTTGTTTACCAGATTCACTCATAGACTCAAAATAAAACTTTTGAATCGCAGGAGTGGGTGTTTGAGGAATAATCATCGTACAATTATACCATATAAATCAATACTTTTCAAGACTTCTTCTTTAATACAGAGTCCATAAAAGATCGAAACAAAGGATGTGGACGAAACGGTCTACTTGTAAATTCAGGATGGAACTGACACGCAACCATAAAAGGATGATCTGAAATTTCAACGATTTCTACAAGTTTTTTATCAGGTGATTCCCCTGATATACAAAACCCATGTGATTCAAACTGTGTTCGGTATTGATTATTAAACTCAAACCGATGACGATGTCGTTCTGATATTTTTTCTGATTGATATATGTCATATGCTTTTGTTCCTTTTTGAATAAGACATGGATATGCTCCTAACCGCATACTCGCTCCTTTTTGCTGAACATCTCGTTGTTCTGGAATAAAATGAATAATATGATGTTGAGACTTTCCTTCTTCATCAAATTCTTCACTTGTTGCATCAGTAATGCCTAATACATTTCGAGCGAACTCAATAGCCATAATTTGAGACCCCAAACATAACCCTAAATATGGTTTTTTGTGTTCTCTGCAAAACTGTGCAACTTTTATTTTTCCTTCTATTCCACGGTTTCCAAACCCACCAGGAACAACAATTCCACTCACATCTTGAAGTTTTTGAAACTCATCTGGGTCATTATTCTCTATTTTCTCTGTATCAATCCACACAATAGACACCTTTTTCGTATAAAAAAATCCGGCAGCCTTCAATGCTTCAATAACTGATATATACGCATCATCTAAATCATTGTATTTACCAGCAAGCCCAATAGAAATTTCTTCTTTTGCATTTTTTATATGCGTGATACCTTCTTCCCACATTGACATATCAAACTCAAGATTTCCCAAATCTAATTTCTCAGCAATAATGGATCCTAAACCGTGTTTCTGAAACCGTAAAGGTACTTCGTAAATAGAACTGACTGTTTGAGCAGGAATAACTGCTTTTTCATCAACATCACAGAAATAAGATACTTTTTTTAATAACTCTTTTGGGATTCTTACATCAGCACGGGTAAAGATAATATCTGGAGAAACTCCTAAACGACGCAATTCCCTTACGGAAAGTTGTGTTGGTTTTGTTTTCAGTTCATTTGATGCTGCTAAAAAGGGTAATAACGTCAAATGCATGGTTAATACATTCTTCCCATATTTTCGTTGCATCTGACGGACGACCTCTATAAACGGTTCGCCCTCAATATCCCCAACCGTTCCTCCAATTTCGAGCACCAGTACATCTGTTTTTAGTTTTTGCGCTGCTTTCTCAATTTTAGAAATAATTTTCGTCGTTATATGAGGAACAATTTGAATCGTTCCGCCCAAATATTTCCCGTCTCGTTCTTCTTTGAGCACTTCAGAATAAATTTTTCCAGTTGTAATAGAACAGAATTTCTGCAATGGAATGTCTGTAAACCGTTCGTAGTGCCCTAAATCAAGATCTGTTTCCCCTCCATCGTCTAATACAAACACTTCTCCGTGCTGAAACGGACTCATTGTTCCCGGATCAACATTTAAATACGGATCGAGTTTCATCATTCCCACCTGCACACCAGCAGATTTAAGAATTGATGCGGTAGAAGAGGCAACAATCCCTTTTCCTAAGCTTGAACACACACCACCAGTGACGAAAATAAATTTCTGATGTTTCATACCTCCCATTATATCCTATTTTTGTATTCTTAAAAATATATTTTTTTTGTATTCCAAAGATAAGACAGAAGCGCTATAGATTGCTCTTGTTTTTTTAAAAGAAATATGATACAATGATGAGATTTATTAATCTATTTGTTCCCATGAAAAGACCAGATCCAATTCAGCGAGGTGTTAAAAAAGAGCCGTCAGCGTTTGAAAAACTCAAATCAAAGATTATGGCTATTTCGTTTATTCAGTCACTTTTTCAAAAAAAGAAACACAAAAAAACGGTTGAAAAAACACAAGATACTCTTGAAAAAACTGAAGATAATAAAGCAATAGAGGCTCAGACGGAAACCACTCAAAACAAAACACCTGAAACGTCATTATCTCTTGAAGAAGAGGAAACGCCATCTACAAAAGAAACCGAAGCGCCTCAACAAACTGAAGAGAAAAAAGAAGACGGAAAACAAGAAAAAACGTCTCAAAAAGTTTCAGCAAGTATTCCAAAAAACGCAGAAAAAACATCTTCGAAACTGAGCTTGTCGACAGACAAACTTCAGTATGCACTGATTATTTTTGTATTTCTTTTGAGTCTTGTTCCCGATATTATTATCTATCTCACCATTCAACAACAATCAAATCAACAAATAGTACAAGAAAAAACAGTCCCTCAAACCCCAATCGCAACAACACAAGAACCGATTGATGAAGATAATACCGTACTTGAAGACGAAATAAATGAAGAAGAATTCTTTGGAACCGCCCCAAAAGAAGAGGAAACTCAAGACACTCAAGAAAACATCTCATCAGGAGTAGGTATTGTTGAGTCTTATTTTGATTCGTTTTCAAAAAACGATTTTGAAACCGCTTGTAATCTCGTTTCTGATAAAAAATGTACATCTGGAAACGAATACATGATGAGTGAACTTTCGAAACGAAAACCGTTATTTGGTGGATACAAAAACATAAAGATATGGGAAACTGATCTTGATGCCGATTTTCACAGTGAAGTTATCTGTGTAGAATACGACTACAACCAAAAATTCTCGGGGCTCGATTACATCTCAGATGTTACACAACGCAATAGTTATTACATCAAAGACGGAGTCATTACCGCGCAAGTATGTGAAAAACGTCTTGTTGATGGTTATGAGTATACATGTGCCGTACAAGCAGTTCGAAACTTTTGTCTCTAAAAAAGGTATTTAAGAGGGGGGGCTTTCGTCCCCCTTTCCTTTGAAAAGAATTCCTTTTTTAACGGTCCATAATTTTCCGCCTATCTGTTTTTTAGAATTCCCACGTACATTCCCATTAATCCAACGCAGAGCATCTTCTGTTTCTGAAAAACTCATAGAAGAAGATGCTTCTTGCCGAAACACTTCTCGCTGAAGAAGCTTTGGTTGGTTTGTAAATATATTGAGAGGTATGCCATTGGCATACTTTTTTAAAAAATCACGCACCTGAATATTTATATAGTCTGACACTTCTTGAAAAAGAAGCGATTCATGGACCATAACTTTTTCTATATTCGGAGTAATAATACGAAGTTCAGGTATAACGTTATGACGAATCCTATTTCTCGCATACTGCGTATCTTGATTTGATTCATCTTCTTGATATAAAACATTATGCCGTTGAGCATATTCTTTAATCTCTGATTTTGGAACACTCCACAAAGGTTTAGTTGATATATCAAACGGACTTAACCCATCAACACCACACCCTTTTGTCATACGAAAAAGCATAGTTTCTACTAAATCTGTTGCATGATGAGCTGTTAAAACTCTATCGGCACCAGTGTGTTGCAATACCTCTTGAGCATACAAACGCCTTTGGTCACGCCAAAACGATTCTTTATTAGCATTGGGCACATTTTTTACCATATACCCATAAAACGGAACTCCTTTTTTTTCACACTGAGTTTTGAGAAACTCGTATTCTATATCTGATTGTGCTCTCACTCCATGATGCACATGAAACACCGAAATCAAACGTACATCGACGCACTGCAACAACACATCAAATAACACAGAAGAATCAATTCCTCCCGATACCGCTACACACAAAGGCTTCTGCTCTAATGATTCAGATACAAGAAACGAACGAACTGTTTCAACAAGACTCATACCTTTTGTTCATACGGGTTTTGAGAAAGAAATGCAACTGAAAGCTACGACTGATCCTGACAATCTTCTAACTCACCTTTTGCACCTATGAAGAATTGATTTGTTTGAGCAACACGAGCTTCTTCAAATGGACATTTCCCTCTTGCATACCCCGCAACAGTAGAGGCAATACAAACATCTAATGCATCTTGTGCAGCGGCTTTATCTTGTTCTGCAGCTTGGAATAATTGTTGTTCTTGTGTACACCGAGATTCTGAACCTTGTCGCGGATTAAAACTTGTCGCTGGGTAATAACACCCCGGATCATCAGCATCAACAAGCCCATCACCATCATCATCTTTATTATTACTACATTCAAACCCGTCCGCCTTTGCTTCATAATACGTAAAATCAGCACTCCCAGGAACATATCCCTTACATCCTTCGTCTCGTTCATCGGAAAGTCCGTCTTCATCATTATCAATGCCGTCTTCACATTCGTGAGTCGTATAAAACGCAGGGTTAATCGTTTTTAAAATCAGCCCCACGAGAAACAAAAGAACTAAGCTCACTAAAGCTTTCCCTATAATTCCTTTGGCGGTATTCACCGTTTCTGTACTTGCTCCTCCCATAATAATCATAACCCCACCAACAACAAGAACGAGAACCGATATAACACCAATAATAGAAGCGGCATATTGGTAAATCATGACTACATAGTCTCCAAAAAGCCCAAGTCCGGTATCACTTCGAATAACTTTGTTTTGCCCAATGCTTTCAGAAAACTCGATACAGAATTCTGATTCACTCATATTCTCGTTATCACAATTGGGTTGGTAATCAATCTTGAGCTCATTTGATTGTGCATTGGGTTTATCGAGATATACGGAACTTGTAATATCGGCAGGTATGACGATTTTGTATTCTCCGAAACGAGAATCCTGAATATTGGGATCTGAACTAAACGTGATTTCCAAAACTCCACTGACATCGGGCACCGCCCAACTCCATTTGAGAGAAAGGTTATCTTGTGAATAAGTAGGATGTGAAATAATAATATGGGGTTTATTGAGAGCAGGATTAAACCCTTTGACGGGTTCTGAAAAATTAATATTTACTTTAAGTGGGGTGGTTGTTACGGGGTTGGTATCAATTGTTGAAAGAACGACGTTAACCACACCTCCTTGTTGTGCAAAGACGAATGACGCCCAAACCATAAGAGATATGACAACGATATTTCGAAAAAAAAGTTTCATATTATCCAATACTAAAGAGGAATGAAATTACAAACTGCACCAAAATATAACTCACAAACACTAAAACCACTCCCCCAAGTGTATACAGAACTATATTTTTTCCTTTCGTCAGTAATGCATCACTTCCACGAGCGACAATCATCAAAAATGCACCTACAATAATTAAAAGGACCGCTAGTGTTCCTGTTATTTGAGCCATAAATCGAATAACTTTATCAAACACACTCCGCTCCCCTGTTATGGGATCCGTATCAAGGAGTGTGAGTTTTCCTTCTTGCCCCACACTTAATTTTTGAGCAATATTAAACGATCGAGTTCGTTCTCCGAGAGCTTTGAGTGTTAAATGCCCTAACTCTTCTTGAACCGCACGCAAACACGCTCCTTCTTTCTCTGCAATAAGCTGATTAATAGTATTGATAGCTGCGTCAAGTGCTGCGGTTGCAATATGCCAGCCTTCTTCTCGAACTTTCCATTCAGCTGATTCTTGCCTATATTTTTCATATTCCGCACTCCCCAAATCATATGTTGCGGCAGAGTCAGAAGCCGTTTTGGCAAACTCAGCTGCAATTTTTATATTTTCATTCAGTTTTTCTCGTACACGTCTGGCATTAGCAACAATAGCACGCTCTTCTAGAGGTTTACTGACATCATTACTTAAAAACATGTTTTTTGTCCCGTTTGAAAACTTCATGTCTACCGGTTTGATAATCTGTTTTGTATTATCAAGCACATCGGTCATTATTAAGTTATATTGTCTCGTACTGGTATCAAACGTTGTTCGTGTTTCATTGATTGGTGTAAGTATATAAAATTCTTCTGCAGAAATGTTACTCCAAGCCGTTTGCATATATATATCTGCCCCTGAAGGAATATTATTTTTTTTGTCTTGTATACGTTTTTCGATACCTGTATACGAAACACTGCCTGTATCAGAAGCGTCTTTGTATTCTCGAGCAGTATTAAAGTTTTGTGAAAAACCTTCTGATAATATATTCCGAGGTAATTCAAACGCTTCTTGCACTAACTTTTTTGCAGCGTCTTCACATACCTGCATACGACACGCTTGTTTTGTATACCCTGGTTCATCATCACATTTCTTCAGTTCCGCTACGTCACATTGCAAATCCTGAACGCCCATCTTTCCTTCCCTATTCATACCACAGTTTTCAATTTTGCCAGTATCTTGAATAACAAGAGGCGCAAAAGATGTGCTCTGCGCAAAAACAAGTGACGAGAATGTCACGAAACTAAAAACGAGAGAATAAAAAACGTATTTCATAAACAATGTGGAGTATATAGATTTGTAAAAAGAAAAACGAATTTTTCTTTTCTCTGTATTCAGAATACAATACAAGTACATTTTTGTATATTTATCTTTTATGGATTTTTCTCTTCCACAATCAAATTTCAAACTCGGATCAAGCCGTATTCAATTTCTGAACATATTTAAAAAATCATGTATTTCAACGATTCTCAGAATGCTTGAAACATCACAAGCCGGACACCCCGGAGGATCACTTTCTTCACTCGATTTTTTAAGTGTGCTGTATGCATTTCGTATTTCACACACAAACGAACCGGTTGTAATCTCTAACGGGCATATATCTCCAGGGGTCTACAGTGTACTTGCCGAATGCGGTGCGTTCGAACATCACAATCTTATTCGCCAATACAGACAATTTGGATCGATATTTGAAGGACATGTTACCCGTCATGTACCAGGAATATGGTACGGAACCGGACCACTCGGAGTTGGCGTTTCTGCAGCTGCAGGTATAGCGCTTGGGTATAAAAAAACTGGTAAACAAGACCAAGTGTTTGCGCTTATCGGTGATGGCGAATGCCAAGAAGGTCAAGTTCATGAAATGATGCTTTTTGCAGCAAAATACAAACTTAATAACCTGACGGTATTCGTTGACTATAATCGAGTGCAACTCTCATCGTCTCTGGAAGACATTCTTCCTATTCATATCCAAGAAATGTTTGAAGCTGGTCAATGGCACGTAGTGCGTATTGATGGTCACGACCCAGAAAAAATATGGCAAGCCATTCAAGAATCACACACAACATCTGCCCCAACATTGATTATTGGACACACTATCATGGGACATGGTGTTCCATTTATGGAAAACGATGGACGAAAACTTGAATCAACATGGCATGGAAAAGCACCTTCTTCCGAACAGATACACCAAACACTTCCTCAGTTTCAAATATCATTAGAAGAACAAGAAGTTTTGGAATCATTCAGACAATCTCGATCGTTTCATCCAGTTGCTTTCGAGTCACCAAAAGGACTTGCTCCATATGATATCGAACATTCTGATCCTCGACTTTACACACCGGAAAAACCAGTTGCATGTCGAAAAGCGTATGGAAACGCGTTACTTGATCTCGCTCAAAAAAACAAAAACCTTCTTGCAGAAACAGCCGACCTAGGAGGATCAGTAAAGACAAATGTTATCGAAAAAGATCTTCCACAACAGCATATTGAATACGGTATTGCTGAGCAAAACATGGTTTCTTGCTCAGGCGGTCTCTCTTTTTCAGGTATTATTCCATTTTGTTCTACGTTTGGTGCGTTTATGACGAGCAGAGCAAAAGACCAAGCACGAGTAAACGATATAAACCAAACAAACGTAAAAATGGTATCTACCCATTGTGGACTTTCTGTTGGAACTGATGGTCCAACTCATCAAGCGATTGATGATATGGGATCATTTATGGGGTTTTTCCATACCTATATTTGTGAACCAGCTGATGCAAACCATTGCGATCGTATTATTCGATATGTGGCATCTCATTACGGAAACTTTTATGTTCGTATGGGGAGACATCCGCTCCCTATTCTCACGAAAAAAGACGGTACTCCTTTTTATGATACTGACTATGTTTTCACATACGGGAAAACTGATATATACCGAGAAGGCACTGATATAACGATTGTTTGTAGTGGATCGATTGTACAAGAAGTACTTGAAGCACTGGAAAAAAGTTCTTATTCAATAGAAGTTATTATCGCCAGTTCTCCAAAAGATTTTGACGAAACGCTACTCAGATCTATTCAGAAAACAAAAAAAGTCATAACCGTTGAAGACCATAATCCATATAACGGACTTGGGGCTGGTGTTTTGCGATACATACAAAAGAACAATCTTCAAAACATTATTCAGTCAGAATCTCTTGGTGTACAATCCTATCAACTTTCAGGAACTCCAAAAGAGTTATATCATTCCGCTGGTATAAGTGCTTCGTATATAAGTAATGCTATACAGAATATGTGCTCACGATAAAGATGATGTCAATTTACTCCATACTCGTTGAGCTTTCGTTCTCTGTTGCATAATTTTATCAATAACAATACACGCAACCAAATCACCTGTTGTATTAATTGTTGTTCGACACATATCGAGGATTCGATCAACACCAATAATAAGAGCTATTCCTGATGGAGGGATTCCAACACTCGAGAGAACCGTCGAAAGAATAACAATACCGACTCCAGGGGTCGCGGGTGTTCCAATAGAGGCGCCAATGGAGGTGATAAGAATAATTCCCATTTCCAAAAGGGATAAATCCATCTGAAACACTTGTGACAAAAAAACAGCTGCCACTCCTTGATAGAGTGCTGTTCCATCCATGTTAATGGTCGCTCCTAACGGAATTAAAAACTCAGCAATTGATGGTTTTATTTTGAGTTTCTCAATCGCTATTTTGAGTGATACAGGCATAACAGCTGCCGAACTTGAGGTAGAAAAAGCCAGTAATTGTGCTTCTCGAATATGACCAAGTACCGTCAATGGATTTCGTTTTCCTACAAAAAATACCAAAAGCATATAGACGATTAAAAGCAAAAGAAGACCGATGATAACGGTCGCCATATAGAGCCCAATACCAGCGAATGCTTGAACTCCTGTTTGTGCGATAATTTGTGCCATAAGCCCAAAAACTGCCAAAGGAGCTATCATCATAACCCAATGAACAATTTTTAGAGTAACCGCTTGTACTCCTTCAAAAAAAGCATACAACGGTTTTGATTGGGTACTTGAAATTGAAACCAGTGCTACTCCAAAAATAAGAGAAAACAAAACAATCTGAAGCATATCTTTTTTTACAATCGATTCTGTTGGATTTTGCGGTAATATATTCACAATAGCTGTGGGTATAGAGGCCCAGCTAACCCCTTGTGCCGAGGTATCTGCTGTAGCAAAATCGACCTCTGAAACATGCATACGAACAAACGATTGGTCTATATAACTTCCCGGACGAATAACCGATGCCGTTCCGACGCCAATCACAATAGCAATCGATGTTGTCATTAAAAAATAAAACACAATTCGTCCTCCCATACGTCGCAACTGTTGAAGATTTTCACTTGCGCCAACACCGAGAATAACAGAAGCAATTATCAAAGGAACAATGATCATTTGAATCATCGTCAGAAATATTTGCCCAGGAAATGAAAGCCATTGTGTCCACAAATGTAATGTATCAGCTTGAGAGTCCGCATATACACTATGCAACCATACACCCACACCAACCCCACAAAAAAGCCCTATAAGAATTTGAAGCCATAGTTTGGTTTTGAGTAATCGAACAAGCGCGTGATCGATATCTAAAAAATGAGGATGAAGATGGAACCGACGAAGAAAAGAAAACATGTATTCAAACTATTACCGAATTGCGACTCGTCCGTTTTCAATATGAAGATATTGTTTTTTTTCGACCATCTCCATATTTTGTATTTGAGAAGAACTTTGTAAAGCATAAAGACTCAACGGAATGGCTGACTGAATCTCCACTTGCTCTAATCGTTTTACAATTGTAATTCGATCGGCTTTTATTTGTTCTAACGCAAATCCACGGGTTGCAATAGAATTCAGCGCAATGAGATACGTAAATCCAAGAACCAAAACAAGGAGACTCCCCCCCATTACTAATTTTTGAAAATGACGATAACTATCATACACTGCTATTGATTCAGATTTATTTTTTTCAGTTTCAGTATGAGTGTGGATACGTGTTTTTGTCATAAAAATTTATATTTTCTGAAGGATACGAAACTTCGCACTTCTCGCACGAGGATTTGATTCTATCTCCTGCGAAGAAGGCACTATTGGTTTTTTCGTTTGGGTTTTTGCTTGCGCCTCGGCAATAACGGTATGCAACGAAAACTCAGTGGGAGCTGTTTTTGGTTGTGAATACAAAGCAAAATATTGTTTTACCATCCGATCTTCTAAAGCGTGATAAGAAATAACACCAAGTCGATCACCCGACTGCATAACCGATAACACAGATTCTAGTGTTTTTTTCAAATGCACGAGTTCATCGTTTACTTCAATACGAACTGCCTGAAAAACACGCATAAGTGTCTTATTCCTGTCTTTTGGATGAATACAACGTTCAATAACCGCTCGCAAATCAAACGTTGTTTTTAGAGGCACTTCTTGACGAGCATCAACGAGTGCTTGTGCAATCTTTCGTGCCGATGGTTCCTCTCCATAATGACGCAATAAATGTGTCAATTCATCAAGAGAATATGAGTTTAAAACTGTTTCTGCTGTTTTTTCTGCATTTTCAACATCAAATGCCATAGACAAAGGTCCATCTTGCTGCAGACTAAACCCTTTTTGAGCATCATCTACATGGTTTGAACACAAGCCTAAATCAAGCAAAATAACTAATGGATGAACTCTCTTTGATTTCGCTAAAAGAGACGCGATTTCTGAAAAATTAGCATGATGTAATTCAAGTTTCTGCTCCCAAGCATGAAGTCGTTTTTTTGCAAACAGAAGATGCTGCATATCTAAATCACAAGCAATATACTGTGAAACTAACGGAAACTGTTGCAAAATACTTTCTGCATGCCCCCCCAATCCCAACGTTCCATCAAAAACGGTCTGCACACCATCAAAAAATAAAAACGCCAAAACTTCTTTCTGAAGTACTGGCGAATGTGAGAGTGTATGACTATTCATGCTTGTTCTTTTTTTTTATAAATGTGCAAAAGTTGTGCACAAAGTGTTGAAAAACAGAAACTCGCTAAAACCGCTATCAAAAAGGAATAAAGCTCGTTTCATTGCCATAGTAGAACACATTTTTTGTTTTTACAAATCATTTCCCCTTTCTCTCACTAAGGAAATATACTTTATGTATTTTTTTTGTGTTCACAATGGGGAAAATGAACACAAATAAGGTTCAGTTTTTGTCTTGACCCAATGTTTTTAAAAATTTTATAATATAAAAAAGAATCATGTATATTCATGAAGACGAAACCGCACATGAGATAATACCAAGCGCTAGAGAGAAGCATGGTTACAACACGACTGCACCAGAAAACATTATTCTTTTATCAAGTAAAATGTCTCACAGGGTTGATGATTTATACAAACAAAAAACACCGCTCGAACAACTCGCATTATTTTATTTAATCAATCAAAGTGTTCTTCGACATGACGTCCGATCAGAGATACGCGATTTATCAATTCTACCACCGGATGAATTTTTTGAAGACACGGTTTTATCAGACCCCACAGATCACGATGTTCGGAGGTTTGTAGAGTACATTCAAAACGGAAAACGAATTTTTGTTGATGGAAATGGGGCTCAGCCCCGAAAACGAGAACGAGATGAACACCACATCATTCCTCGATCACGCAGAAATGATGGTTTTGAAACACGACGAGGTATTAATAGTTTTCGAGATATTGGCAGGCAGTTTCATGCACGTTGGCACACATTATATGGCAACAAACATCCTCTTGAGATTTTAGAAAAAGATTTTGAACGCAATAAAAAGGTTTATAAAGAATCTGTTCGTAATCGTATTGGAGAACTCGTAATGCTTCACAAAGATGATTTTTACAAAGAAGAAGTCTTAGCACCAGAAACAGAAAAAAAACTTGCAATTTTTTAAAAAATAAAAAGAATAAGCGAGCTGTTTCGAGCACAAAACAGTTCTTCAACATTTCATCTTCACATACTCTCAGATAGTTCAGGCACAGAGTCCCGACTGGTCGGGATGAACCACTTAGATATCTCATCTCAAGTATCTATAATAAGAATATGTTTTCTACTTACATACTCCCGGGTAGCTCAGCGGTAGAGCAAGTGGCTGTTAACCACTTGGCCGTCGGTTCGAACCCGACCCCGGGAGCCAGTTAGAAAATTCAGGCGCAGAAAGAGATTTCTGTGCTTTTTTCTTGTCTTCGTCAAGTCGCGGAATAAGCAGTGTGTCAAAAGGTTTCCGCAATTCCAGTTCGATTTTTCCATCCACTAAATACGCGTTCGAACTCAAACTTTTCAAGATTTCGCGTTTTAGCTGTTTTGATCCGCTCTTCCATGCTCTTTTGGCTCTGTTAGCCAGATTCAGGCAGTTATCGGCTTGTTCGACCCAGTCGGTGTTTTTATCGTTGAGCTTTTGGATTTGTTTCATGATCTCATCTTGCTTTGTAGTGAGATCCGCCTTTTTCTGCGCAAACAGGTCGCTTTCTATCTCACCCGCAAGCCTCATCTCGAGTAAGTTATCGAGCTTATTCTTGATGAGCTGGTGATCTTTTTGCAGATTCTGTAATGATTTGTTTTCCAGTACCTTCTTTTGGAAATGCTCGTCACGGAGAGTTTCTTGAGCATATTCGAGAATCTCGGGGGAAATCGATAGGCTATCGAGATAATCCTCGATTTGTTGGCAAATCTCGGCTTCTACAGCGGTTCTTTTGTAACTTCCGTTTTGGCATTCTCCCTGCGAGCAGGGCTTTTTGTTTTTGTTATGCCCCGTACAGCGGACATATCGGTGGATTACAACACTTTCTCTTGTTTCTTCGGTGATGGATTCTTTGCATTTCGGACAATCAAGAGGTAGAGGGTGATTTTTAGATCGTGTAAACCATTTATGGCAATGTGAGCATTTGTATTTCCGCTTTTCCTCGGTTACGGTCGCACATCCGCATTTTTTGCAATGGATCGCTCCCGCAAAAAGATAGTTGTGAATGCGTTTCCTCGCCGTGTGATGGGCAAGGCCGCGCTGTTTGAGTACTTCTTGCACCCTATAAAACATCTCTTCACTGATCATCGGCGGATGATTGGCTTCGACTACCACGCAGTCTTCGCAGAGTTCGCCCTCGATCTCGCCTCGGGTAAGCAGCTCTTTGGCTTCGGCAAAAATCTTCACGCCTTTTCCGCTGTGTGAATTACCAATCCGCATTTTGCCCATATAGAAAGGATTGCGAAACATGCCGTAATAAGTGTTGATCCCGACCATTGAGCCTTCAGGTTGTCTGCGAGTCGGTCTGGCACGAAGCCCCATTTTCTCGGCATATTCTTTGATTTGCGGAACGGAATAACTCCCCGTCGCAAACATATCCCAGCAGTTTTTCACAACTTCCCAACGAGTCTCGTCTTTATCCACCCATTTTTGCCCCTTTTTGTTTCCAAAGTTTTCGTAGCCGATTCGCGCCCAGCCGATCCAGTCTCCGCTTCGGATTTTGGATTTCAGCCCACGCACCACATTTACACCTTTTTGATCGTTCTCTAGTTTGGCATTCGCCACCGCCTGCACGAGCATATATTTGTGAAACGGCTCATTTTTGAATTCTTGGCTCGGTGTACGGATTTGTTTGAGGAGTCCGCATTCCAATAAGGCAATAACTCGCTCCACATCTCCCACATTCCGAGACAAACGATCGATTGACCACACTAGAATGCAGTCACATTGCCCGTTTTCTACCTCTGTCATCACCTCGTTGAACACCTTGCGCCTGCCACACATCTTGGCGGAAAAGCTTTCCGTCTTGGTACTGATGAGCTTGAGTTGATCATCGGGTGTGCGAGCAAAGCCCGTGTTAAAGCGGGTTACAAACTCTTTCATCTCGGAAATTTGATCGTCGAGCGACTGCACTTGGCGTTCATCCGACTCCGTAGATTTACGGCAATAAAGTATGGTTTTCTGCATGGGTATTCTTATAAATGTTGTTAGGTATACATTGCTCGAAGGGGTGGGAATAGCAAGTTATTCAAAGATTCCGTGATATTTTTCATCGGAATAACATTCAAACAATGTTTTGTATCTAGGATTTTCCAAATCCAGCGCAGCAATATCTTCTTCCATATCGCCCGCAATCCAATCGCTGGCGTATGGCGTGTATTGTTTTCTGTTTATATTCCAAGTTGGAGTGTTTATTTTGGAACACATCGCGGTCATGATTAGCCCGAATCTTGAACGGTCGAGTTTCATAAATCTTCTTTCTGAAGTTTTCTTTTTCCCTTTCTTTGGGAAGTGCCTATAAAACAAATCAAAATGTTTTTTAGTCATTTTATTTGAGAGCTCCCTTGCAAAAGAATTTTGCAAGGTTTTATCTTTCTTTTGTAAAAAAGTGTTTTTTGTAAGAGTGTCTTTTGTGGGTGTCATATCCGACAAAGGAGATTGTCCGTTTTGACAAAGGGGTTTATCAGATTTGATAACGGGCTTTTTCTTTGTCATATTTGATAATGACTCCCACGTCTTACCAATGGGATTTATGCGGTATTTGTTGTCAGATTTGATAATGATTTTTAGGGCGGTCAGCTGCCTGAGAGTTCGGCAAATATTCGCTTTACTGATTCCCGTCATCTTCTCAAATTGGGATAAAGCGATCCAGTCTTCCTTTTTATTCCAGCCGTAAGTTTTCCGCAAAATAGCCATAAAAACGCGTGCTCTTGCACACATCGCTTTGTTGCCAATTGCCTCTTCGAGGACATCGTTGGGGATTCTGGTGAAATTTTCGTGATCCATATATCTTTATCTTAAAAAGTTTGCGACGACTAATAGACGGCTTATAGACGTCTAATAGCTATCGGAATAGAGAATTGATTTTGCTTTTTTTACCGCAGCCACAAAATCCTGCACACCAATATCCTCATTTCCCCAAAAGCCTCGTACATCACTTTGGAGGTCAAAATCATCTTCAAAAATGAATTTACATCGCTTACCATCTCGTCGATCGACGTCGATGAGTTCATGCTCTCGTGCGATTAAAAATACACAGAGGTACCAATCGGAAGTTTGGTAGAGGTTTTCAATGTTTGTCATAGTGTAAAAAAATTAAAGGCTATAAATCATTGCCTGACTCGAACTTATCAAGCAGACTGAAAAACCGCTTCAAATTGAAGTGGATTTCAAAAAGTTCTTGGTCATCAAGCTCCCGCTCGTAGCGACATGCAAAAATCTCTCGCAGTTTCTCTTTCTGCGAGGAGGTCATATCTTGCCCGTCTTGTCTTTTTACATCTCGATTCATATGTGCGGTTACTTTGTTGAACTCGCACACATTGTCATTTGAGCACTACAAAAAGGCACCCACATCGTTTCGTCATCCTTTCGCAAGTGCTTTAAATAGCCACAAAGTAGCCGTTATTGCACTGAAAAACTTTCTCACGACACTTGGCATTGAGCCGAGAAAATTTGGTGCTGATTGATTTTTCTGTATCAAATTTATTTCTCGTATAAAGTTGCTCTATCCCCAAAGTTCGGGCTAATTCCAAATATGAGAAATTATACCCACGATTTTCAAGCAGAAGTTTGATTAATTTTTCGTAGTCAGTACCTAGTTCAATTTTATCTATCTGCTTGCCTGATTTAAAAATCTCTCCTGTAGTTAGGTCAAAAGTGATATCTTTGTATCTCTGTGTTTTGTGTGGATAAACCTTGAATCTAACTCCCTGCTTGCTTTCCAAAAAGTCCTCCATTTTTTCGCGATCAGAAATGAAAAAGGTAAGCGAACCATTCGGATTATTTTTCCACAAAAATCCAGTATCGTGAATTACAAAGCGAGATTCTTCCTCATCCAAACAAGCTTCTTCCGAAAGATTGCAAAGCTCAAAAAAGACATACTCCAAATCAACACCAGATTGCAAGAAAGATCTGCGAAAGTCGGCATTATTCCAAGTAATGTACAAAGTATCAAAGGGAAGTTGCTTCACCTTTTGAAATAAAGCCCGAAATACGGCCTGTGTGCTTGGCTTGCCCCAGTATTGGCTAACAACTAGGTCAAAGGGATTCATTCGCGCCTGTGGGCGAACGTGTGCCTCGTTTGTGATTACATCTTTATATTTCATTGGTTGGTTAATTTCTACTCATCCAAACAGAGCAGATCCGCCAGCTCTTTGGTTGGATCATGGATTTCTGTTTGAATTTTTTGCATATATTTGCGATTTCGTGATTGCAGGTAAAACCGAACCATCGCCATGTCTTTATGCACGATGATCGGCTTCGGCAAGACGGTCTTCGGCAATGATCCCGATCTCAATGTCGCGGACTTCTTCGGCTTGTTCTGCGAATTCAGGATCATCTCTCATCCACTTATAAAAAGTAAAATTTGAGATACCTGCGTCGTTGCAAGCAAGTGTGACAATTCCATGTCTTCGCTTGAAGGCATCAAGAAAGCGTTTCTTATCCCGAGATGTAGTCTTTTTTCCTTGCATAATTTTGGCTTAATAATGGGGGGGGCTCCGTGTGAGAAGTGAGAGAAGTTGCGTAAATTTAAACGCAAAAATACCAACTCTCCTTGCCTCCGCTAAGCGGAAACGAGTTAGTCTTTAAGACTCTGCGCAACTACTAAAAATTAGAAATTCCGTACCAAAATGGTATCACAACCTATGCCAAAATCAAACAATTATTCTATTTCAACAACATTTTTGGTGCCAAACCATATTCGAGCTTGATCCAAAACATGGACATCAGGATTTGGAAAAAATACCACAAGGTTCTTTTTTGCCCTAGAGCATGAAACATAAAACATTTTTCTTGTTCTTTCTATAATATCTTCTTTTCCTGAAGTTAATTTGAATAAATGAGTAAAATTGTATTGATTCCACTTTCCATTATCTAGAATGACAAAAACATTATCGAATTCCGCTCCTTTTACGCCGTGTTGTGTTGAATATGGAGAGTGCTCATTTTTATAATTAAAAACATTCACTATCTCGCCATATGACAGATCTTTAATTGCATTGTATTGTTCTTCATGTTCGACGATAAAATTGTTCAATCTATCATCTTTTATTACAAGCTTAAGTTCGTCAGCTAAATTTATAGATTCTTCAATTGTCTTCTTGGAACAATCAACAAGTTGTTCAATACTGTCTTTCAGTAATTGGAGATCGCTATTTTTAATAACCTTGTAATCGGTTTTTTTGATGAATTCATTAAAGTGTCTATTTTGATAAAGATGAATAATCTCTTGTATTCTAAACAAATGTTTTGATAACCGATCAGGATTATCACCCATTAAATTCTCCGTATATTCATATTTTTCTAAAAGATTCTTAAAACCAAATTGAGTGGCAATTAGTTTATGAGTCAAGTAAAGCTCCTTGTTTTCAGCAACGTTTTCAAAATCAAAATCACTAAAAGCGTCATGCTTTTTAATTTCCTGAATATCGAACTCATTTGTATTGCTGTATAAAAAGGTTATTTTCCCATTTACATTATCTCCTGCAGATTTTTGCTCAAGTCCGTCATTTCGAATTTTATTAATTAAATCAATCACGCTTTTTGAACATCTCCAATTATCTTCTTTCTGCACCTCTTTGACTATGCCAGCATTTACATACTCCGATAAATCACCGATACCCTTGTTATAAATTGCTTGCATTGAATCCCCAAAAAAACCAACGATAAAATCTCCTTTATCTTCCTGTAAAAAATTGAGGAAAATTTCAATAATTTGTTTTTCTGTATCCTGATATTCATCAATCAAAACTACATCGTATTTGTCTTTTAAGATCTTTCTCAAAAGCGGAAATTCTTGAAAAAGCTTATTTGCCAATTGCAAAACCTCATTATGTGAAATTATTCCATCTTCAATTTTTTTCCATTCACGATAATCAATGGTTTTTCCTTTGAACCAATCATTATTTAAGGTTTCTTCCCCTTTATATGAAATTTTTCCAGAATCAATCAGCTCAATAAGAGCTATTTTTAGATTTTTTTGATAATTTTTAACGATATCCCAAAGAAAGTCATGGATCGTTGAAGCTCTGAGTTGAATATTCTTATTAGCAACCCTATTCGAAATTTCATCTGCAGCTACATTTGTAAAAGTGATACACGCAATCTTACAAGCAGAATCAATTGAATATAATAAATCCAAAACATCAATAAGCGTTTTTGTTTTTCCACTTCCTGCGCCTCCATTTAAAACAAAATTATCTTTTGCCTTAATGCATTGTTCTATTTGCTCGATAGGTTTTATTTTTTCATCAGCCATAGTAATCCATTATTAATATATGCAGGTGTTTTCCAATTCGTAAATCCTTCATCAGAATAAAATAAAATATCCGTTGAAAATTCCGTCTTTTTATCAATGCATTTTTCTCCAATCTCGAAATAATCAGGTGTAGTTGAATCTATGATATTTATATTTTTCAAGCTATTAAAATCATCCTTTTTTGATTTGATAAACTCAAGATTAAGGCTCAAAAAAGCATCTTCAAAAGATCTTGCCTGATAACTTTCTTCCTCTGACTGATAAGCTATGTATATTTCTGTATTTTCTCTAGTCACAACTCTTTGCTCATTCGTAATACTTTTTAAATCATCCCAGTTTTTTCCTTGCAAATAATGCTTAATGGAAGAATTACAAGTATCTGTTCCTTCTGAGACTTTGCACGATTCTTTTCTACCTGCACCATTATCTTTTACAGAATCTAAATCTGTAATAATTAAGGTTTTAATTTCCAAAAACTCAAGGAATTTATCAAATAATTTGGAGTGCGCACCAACCTCAATAATCGATATTTTTTGAGATAATAATGGGCTAAAACCTTCCGTCTCTTTATTTTCGTCATCAAGCTTTTTCATCATAGCTGGCAACAAAATCCTTTCCGTATCACCCTCAATAAAAATAATTTTGTCAGAGAAGAAGAGTTCCGCCCTATGCAAGGTTAGATATTGTTTTAGGAATTTAAAACTTGCCTTACCTTCATCGTCTTTTCCGTATTTATCCTCCAAGATGGATAGATTTTTTACAACAACCCGATCATCTCTACAAAGAAAATATTTTATATCACTGAAATCACTCTGAGATCCAATATGTGCAGAATGAGTTGTGATTACTGTTTGCAAATTCAAACTTTCTTTATTTTCACTTAAGAAGTTTTTAATATTCTTAATAAAGACATACTGCATTTGTGGATGAGTATGCGCTTCAGGTTCTTCAATGAAAAGTAAGTTTATATCTGCCATTTTAGAGTCAGAATGAACCTTTTTGAACTCATCAAAAATAATGTGCAATTTGAAAATCATTGCAAACAGATTCATATATCCCAAACCGTTATGATCCTCAGGTAAGTGGCATCCCTTTTCGTCATAAACGACAGAAGTGTTTTCTTTTAAAAGGCTTATTTCTTGGAAATTTGATTTAACGAAAATTTTTGATCCGCTATAACTGAATTTTTTTACGTCTTCTGTTACTTTCTTAAAAATACCCTCATAGGACTGAGTTAAGTTATTATCTGTTTCAATTAATTTTTTTTGTAGATCAATTACATGAGGAGCATTAGAATTTTTGGATGGCTCATAGTATTTATACGATAATTTTGATAAGGCATTGTTAGATTTGGAATCCTCACCATCTTCATTTAAAACATCTCGTTTAGCAGAGATTGTCTGAATATTTATAATTCTCTTGAGCTTAGAGTCCTCAATTTCTATGAAATTATCTTCATCATTTTTATCAATAACACTTTTTTTAATTTTGAAATAAGCTTTATGATGTTTACTCAAAAAATCAGCAACTCTTTCCAAGTGATGATCCTTAAAATCACTTCTAATTTTTATAAAGTTTTCAAAATTAAGAGCGTACTCAAAAGATAAAAGCAAGGTTTTGTTGTTTGGATCTAGGTCAATAATCAAATCAGAGATATTCTCAAGACTATCATTGTCATCTCTTTCAATAGCAATCAGTAATTTTATTTTGGGCTCCTCATAGTTTTCTTCTGCTAATTCATCTGTAGCTTCTATTTTTTGGGAAATATCCTTTTGAATATCAACATGAAAATCCTCAAAACTAAAATTATTTGAGTTTGCAGATAGAAATTTTTGTAAAATTTGGAGAAATGATGTTTTCCCCGTGTTATTTTTCCCAATTACCAAAGAGAAATCTTCTGCCAAATCGATAGAAAAATCTTTTAACAACCTGTAATTGATGACGTTGATTTTATGTATTCTCATATTTTTTGAATTAATTTCACTCCCCCCACTCCTCATAAGTCAGGATGAATTTGTTGAGTTCCTCCTTTCGAACTCTCCACTCGGGCATAAACTTGTCCATGTAGGCCACAAATCGCTCGTTGTGGCTTCTTTCGAGCAAGTGGGCTAGTTCATGCACAATGATGTATTCAAGGCAATGTAGGGGCTTTTTTGCGAGTTCTAGGTTGAGCCAAATTCGTTTTGCCTGACTATTGCAGGTTCCCCATTTGGTTTTCATATACTTTACTCGCCATTCATTGGCTTTTACGCCCATGATTTTCTCCCATTTCTCGAGCAATGTAGGCACTTGTTTTTTGAGTTCGTTGCGATACCACACGGTCAATATTCTTTCTCGCTCCGCTGAGCTGGAACCTTTGGAAATATGCAAATCCAAATACTTCTTATTTCTGATTTCCACCTTCGCCCGACCTTCTGACTCTACAACATGCAAAAGATAGCGTTTCCCTTGAAAATAATGGCTTTCTCCCGTCATAAATTCTCGCTTACTTTCTCGGGGTTGGTTTTTAAATTTTTCGATTTGCTTATTGATCCACGGTATTTTGCTGGCAATAAATACTCGGATCGCATCATCATCCATGCTTGGCGGTACAGACACACGCACCTTACCATGTGGAGGAAGCACATTTAAATGCAGGTTTTTCACCGCCTTTTTCAAGACGCTTACCTGCAGGTTGCCGACCAACATTTCGCTATGAATGACTTTAGTATTCATCTTGGTTTTTTATGAGTTCAAATAATTTTTCCAGAGCATGTTCATCTTGGATAAATTTACGAAGAGCATTTTTCACTTCTCGCTCTTTGATTCGATTTCCACGCCAGCCGTCTTTTTTGGTAGTGCGCACAGCTTCATCAATCGCAATTGCCAAATCTTCATCTTGCCCAAGGTTATCGTAGATGGCTTTTTGGGCTTTGCCATCAAGAGTGCTTGGATAACTTGATTCTTTTTCATCTCCTCGCACCAACTTGGTCAATTCCACCACTCGTTTCAAATATTCCTGATAATTGATGGATGATTTTCGGCGAGCTTCGATGAGTTCATCGAGCAGGATAGACATACGCTCGTAAAACTTCGGATTGACTGATTGCTCGTCGGTGATGAGTTTGCGAATATTGTTTTCGATTGTTTCGGCAATGGATTCCTTGTGTTTGCCAATGCTTCGGGGAAGTGCCTTAATTGCTTCATCAATGCCACGCTCCACAATCAACTGAAGCAAGCTCATATCGTCAAATGCCGAGATTTTTTCGCTTTCTTCTGCGCTGATATACGAATCAATCAAATGCCTCATGGCTGGCTCGTAGGCCTTGAGATCAATGTAATCACCGCTTGAGAGCTGCACCTCTTCACGCACGTCTTTGTAGTGTTCCACTTCTTTTTTAATTTGTGCAATCTCCGCTTCGGTGTAGCCCGCTTCTTGCATTTCATTTGCCAAGTTGGCATAGGCTCGGATTAGTGAAGCTGTTTTTTTATAAAGATGAACTCGTTTTTGCTCATTTGCTTTGAGATCATCACCGCAGAAATAGGCAATGTACTCAGGCGACTGCTTTGGAGCAGCCACACCTTCGCACAGTGCGCGCACCACTTCCAAGGCCTCATCCAGTCGCTCTTTTCCTTTTTCCAAACGGTCTTTCAAAAGTCCTTCCACATCTTCCGCATCAAAACTATCAAAGGCTTCCGAAGTATAATCACCAACGGCATTTTCCAGTTTTTTGAAAAGATCTTTGTAATCCACGATGTAGCCGTATTCTTTGCTTTCACCATCAAGTCGATTTACTCGGCAAATTGCCTGAAATAGCCCGTGGTCTTGCATATTTTTATCGATATACAAGTACGAAGCCGACGGCGCATCAAAGCCCGTAAGCAGTTTGTCCACTACGATCAGCAGTTTCATTTGGCCAGGTTCTTCGATGAATTTCTTTTTAATATCATCCTCAAATTTCTCGGTATCTTTATCGGTCAGAGCTTTGTTTTCGGGATAATTAAACCATTGCTTGATCATGCGGTTGTATACCTCGTATTTTTTCAAATTGTCTGATTCTTCGTCTTCTCCCGTGCTTTCACCTTTGATTGAGGCAACGGTCGGGTTGTAAGAAGAAATAATCGCACATTTTTTGAAGCCGTGATTTTGGAAAATCTCGTAATACTTACACGCTTCGTAAATACTGCCAGCGACCAGCATGGCGTTTCCGCTTCCATCATAAAGCCGTGGTTTGGTCTCAAAATCGAGCAAAATATCGGAAGTGATTTTATTGAGTCGAGAAAGAGAACTTAGCACCTTTTGCATGGTTCCCCATTTTTTCTTGAGTTCTACTTTGGCAAAATCCGTCAGTCCGCGAGTCTTGGCGTCAAACCAAGCGTCGATTTTATCTTGAGAAGTTATTTTTTGGTCAATGTCCCGAGCTTCATAACGCAAATCCAGCACCACTTCATCTCGCACCGCTTCATCAAATTTGTAAGTGTGAATGTATTTCCCAAAGATCTCGATACTCTTTTGCTTATCTTTTTTGAGTAGTGGCGTACCTGTGAAACCGATAAACACAGCATTCGGCAAAATCTCCTTCATCGCTTCGTGCAATTTTCCCGATTGGGTTCGATGACATTCATCGACAAACACATAAATATCGCCCTTGGCTTTGAAGTCTTTTGGCAGATTTTTCTTGAGTTCGGCAATGTAGTCGTCTGTGCCATCTTCATCTTTTCCGCCAAATTTGTGCACCAGCGAGCAGAGAAGTGATTTTTCTTTTAAGTTGAGCTGCTTGATGAGATCATTTCCGCTACTTGTTCGATGAATATCTGTTTCTCCAACACCTTTGAATACTTTTTTGATTTGATCATCCAGCTCCTCTCGATCGGTAATAATAAGAATTCGTGAATCATTGATGTTTTCCTTTATCCACTTGGCAAGCCAAACCATGGTGAGGCTTTTTCCGCTTCCTTGTGTGTGCCAAATAATTCCGCCTTCTCTTCGGTGGAGTGAATCTTGAGCCGCTTTTATTCCAAAATATTGATTGTGTCGGCAAACTTTTTTTACCCCCTTATCATAGACGATAAAGTCATGAATCAGCTCCAGAAACCGCTCCTTTTGGCACATTTGTCCGATATGACGGTCGAGGAGATTGCTTTCTGTGCCTGATTCTTTCCAAGAAAGATAATACTTCTCCGAGGTTTCAATGGTTCCGTAGCGAAGTCCCTCCGTGTCATTTCCCGCCATTACATATTGCATGCAAGCAAAAAAGCCCTGAATAAAAAGTTTCTTTTGATTGTCGAGGTTTTGACGGATTCCTTCGGCGACAGACACTTTACTGCGTTTGAGTTCGATCACGCCGAGGGCGATCCCATTCACATACAGCACAATATCGGGGCGTTTGGTATTTTGTCCTTGCACGGTCACTTCCTCTGCAATAGCAAAGTGATTTTTGCTTGGATTTTTCCAGTCAATCAACCACACATCTTGCGTGTTTTCGCCCACACCTTCTTTTACTTTTACCCCGTAGCGAAGCAGGCTGTACACTTCTTTATTGATGTCATACAGGCTTTTTACTTGGTCGCCTGCGACTTTATTTATTTCATACAAAGCTTTGGTAATGAGCGAGTCGCTATATCCTTGAGACACCAAAAATTTCCGCAAATATTCCTCCTCAATACACGAATTACCATCGCGGTCTTGCCAGTCTCCGAGGTAGTCGTAGCCGAGAGAGTCCTGAAAAAACTGCACCACGCGATCTTGTGTGAGTCTTTCTATTTGGCCGACTTTGATTGATTGAGAATTCATAATTTAATTCGTATTTAAAAAATCAGAAACAAAACCTTGATCCGTAAGGCTTTTGATAACTCCACGCAAAAGGTAATTATTCACAAAACTAATGGTATAAATTCTCCCTCCTTTTTTGAGGGGGTGAATTATTTTCTTTTCACGAAGACGAGCCATAATACGGGATTTTTGCACAGAATTCTCAATACCAAACTCATCGAGTTCTTCAGACTTGATAACCATATCGTCTTTTTGCAAAAGATATTTTAAAATCTTAAATTCTTGTTCGGTAATATTTTCACGCTCTAGGGCAAAATCCAATGCTGGTAAAAGAATTTTCTCCTGCACATATTCGCGACTCAGTAGACTATCAATTTTTTCAATTTCATTTTTAAGTCCTAAAAGAAAATACTCCGCCCACTCTAAAACATCAGCATTTTCCAAAGAATCTGCTTTTCCGAGCATATCGTAATATTTATCTCGATCAGTATAAAAAACTGATGATGGGTTGATAATTCTTCCGTTTTTCACCCGAAACCCAAGCTTGATAAGAAGCACATAATTCAAAAGCCTTCCCATCCTTCCATTTCCATTATCAAACGGGTGAATGTAAGCAAAACGATGATGAGCAATAGCCACCATAAGGAGCTGATATTGCTCAGGAAAAGTGTTGTTTATAAATTTTAAAAACTCTTCAAAATGATCGGGCAAAACAGCAAAATCAGGGGGCGTATGTTTTGCCTTTTTGATTTGCACATTGTGCGTGCGGAGATTCCCAGGATTGTTTGATCCTTCTCCGCTTGGCGGAGGGGTGAGGTCTCGAGTGATTATCTTATGTAGCTCTGAAATAAAAGCCCGAGAAAGGACTGTTTCTTCGTCTGTATTTTCTTCAATAAATTTAATGGCTTCATCAAGATTGGAAACTTCTTTTTGACTTTCGTCTTTCTTTGCCTTGTTTTCTATGATTTTCTCCACATATTCCGAAAGAGTGGTATTGTTTCCCTCAATTCTCGCCGAACCCAAAGTTTCCAAAATTTGAAAGATGTCTTTGAGTTGAAAAAAGATATGCGGAGGAACTTCTCCATGAAGCTTTTTTGAGCGCAATTTTTCCAAATCCAAAACAATATTGGCGAGCTTACTACCCCATGTTGGATCGGGAATCGTTATTTGCAAATTTGAGTTACTCATACTTTCAATATAAATTTTTATTACTTATCATAAGTTTAGCTAAACAGGCTTTTTTATGCAAGTATTTTTAACTAACAGAAATACCTTACTTATCATTTCCTGCATTCCTTACTTATCATCGCTAACCCTCCTTACTTATCAATGAAGCTAATTTTTCGCATTAGAAACTGATAAATTCAGTTATCGACAAATTGTCGACGGTTCACACTAATTCGGAATTCTGATCTTGCCAGTCAAAAGCTGTTGCATCATACCTTGCTTCACGAGGCGATATTTCTCTCGCTTCTGTTCGAGAGCGGTCATCTCACTGTCCATGCCTGAAAGGATCTCAGCGATAGCTTGTTGTTCTTCTTTGGTTGGAGGAATATTTATTTCCATTTCCGTTAAAGTTCCCATTGTGATGTATGGTGTATTTCCAGCATTAACTTCAACTCTAATTCTTTCTTGCAAATTTCTATCCATAAACACTTTTATAAAGTGAACTTCTTCTAAAAAATTAGATAAAACATAGGTTCTTTGATAAGCATTGAATTTTCCTTTGTAGTAATGAACATATCCGACATTCGCTCCATTCCCTGAAACGAGCAAAGCTTCTGTATCAAAAGCATAATTGTTAATCCGATAATGTTCTTTTGCACAGGTATAAAAACGATATTCTCCATTTTCGACCATTGCATTCGCATCAAGTTTTCCAGTAGTAATATTTCCGCACATTTCTCCCAACTTCTTCACCTCCCACTCACCACTAAACCCTGCTAGTCGCTTTTTCCCTGTCAGCAGTTCTTGCATTGCTCCTTCTTTTATCTGCCGTTTCTTGGCGATGAGAGCAGAGAGCGAGCGGATCAGCTCGTCGGTGTCGGAGAGGACAGTGGCGATGGCTTGTTGTTCAAGCTTTAAAGGCTTAGCAAATTCTGCATTTTTAATTATGGAATTGTACAGTCTCTGAATTGTTCCACCTTCTGTATCATATTTTACAACCTGATAAACATAATAAAGATAAGTGTTAAAAACCAGATTTTCGTTATTATCAATCCATACAATATTTGAATCTTGAAAATAAGCTGGCTTTCCATCGTAGACAACTGTTCTTCCTATTGTACCAGCAGCAGAGATCAAAATATCTCCTTTTCTAGGAAATGAAAATTTCTTCCTGTAACTTTCATACAAATTCTTTGAAATATATGCATCAGCTTCTTTTCCAAAAGTACCAATTTTATAAAACGGGATGGCGTCAATTGCTTTCGTTTGATCATTAAAAACGCGTCTGCACATCTTAATTTCCCCAATAACACCCAAATTCCACACCTCCCAATCCTCGGGTATCACCCCGATCTCGGTCATCTTGTAGCCTGCTTTTATAGTGGTTGTGGTCATTATTTCTGTTGAGTTACACTTTTAAATCTTTCATGCTTCATCATTTCCGCTTTCAGCGCTTCATTCTGAGCAACGAGCTTTTTAAATCTTGGCAAATAATCATCTATGAATTGAAAAACTTTGAAATCTTTATTCACACCATAAAACAAATCCAGCAAACCTAAGGCAATATTTCCTATAAACCATAAATCTGTTTTTGTCTTAAAATCATCAGAATAATCAAAAAACGGAATATCAAAGCCAGGATTATCTGTTGGTCTTGCTTGAAAGTTTTGAAATGTGTACACAATATTTGAGTGTGCCATAGAGCTATTGATTAAATCTTTCAATCTTCTAATTGCATCAGATCCGTTTTTATATTTATCAGTAAGCCATTTATTCTTTGCTTTCATAAGTTTATCTGGAACTTGTAAAACCCCATTTAAATCTTGTTCACAAAATTTTTCTTGTTCCTTATTTCCCATTGCGTAGGCAGCCCATGAACCTGCTTCCAGCACCTGTCTCAAATTCATACCTGTTTGTACATGATGTTGTCGCACCGCGGAAAATAATGCGAGGGTATGATGTTTTTTTACTTGAGATAAAAATGCAATAAAAATGTATTTTTCAACATCATCAATTGATTTTACGAAATTATTTAATAAATTATTGAATTCAAAAGCATTAACGAAAAAATCACCATAAAGTTCTGCACCTTTCAGTACCATTTCTCGTTCGCTCTCAATAATTTCGCCGAAAGTTGATTGTTTAAAATCCATGGTCATTATCTTTTCTTAGGTTTTTGAGCTAAAGCACTACCAGCAGCAGTCTTTGATTTTTTCGCTGTGGATTTAGTTCTCAGCGTCTTACTGGCAGCAGTTGCAGCTTTATTACTTGTTGTTTTTTTCGGTGCTTTGCGTTGAGCAAGGGCACTACCAGCAGCACTTTTGGTAGTTTTAGAAGTTCTGCCGTCTTTTAAGGTTTTGCTCGCAGCAGTTGCAGCCTTTTTGCTAGTAACCTTTTTTGCGTTTGATTTAGTCATGATAAAAAAATTTAATTATTAAATTCTAAACCCCATTTTCTCCAAATGAGCCTCGACCTTTTTAGTCAAATCCGCCGTTTCAGCTTCCAGCTGTGGCAAAGGGGCAGTGTATCTCTCGGTCAGATCTTTGATTCTTTGCGACAGACTTTGCGAAATTCGCTCGATTTCGGCTTCAATGGCACTGTGTACCGCAGTCATCCATTTATCCTTCACCACGAGCGTTTTTATCTCGTCTTCGGTGAGCGTTTTGTATTTCCCAAAGAGTTTTTTATCAAGAGCCTTTTCCGCTTCTTTAATCTGCCTTTTGAGTTCTGATTCTTCTTCCAGAAACTGTAAATAACTCGTCAAAACCTCGTATTCTTCATCATCTTTTTCCACTTCTTTCATCTGAGCCTTTACCGTTCCTTTGTTGATTTTATCGAGAGAGGAGAAAGCTCCTTCATCTCCGCTGTGTTCTTCTTCCATTTCTTCCTTTTTTCGAGCGATTTCTTCCAGTTCCACATTGAGATTTTCGATTGCAGTTTTATCTTCGGCAAAATAGCGATTGATAACGAGGTTTTTTGGAATCAAATCACAGTCCCACTCATCTTTTTTTGCTTTTCCTTTGGCATCGACCACTTGATACACTTCCGCTTTCCAGCCATCTATGCCGATCATATAGAGATCATCTTGCATCACCTCGTTCCAATAAAACATCAGGCTTTGGTACACATCATATTTATCAATTAGCTCGGAGCTGGCGAAGCTTTGCAAAATATCTTCGGAAATTTCAACAATCAGTTCCTTCGGTTTCACTCCCACCCCGATATTTTTGAGTTTCTGCGTGTTTTTCTCTCTCCATTTGGTAAAAATCGTCTGCACTGTTTTGGCATAATTTAGGAATTCGCCATGTTCGGCGATCGTTGTTTTTACCTGCTCGGGCACTACTTTTGCCTCGTGATAATTCGCTCGTTTTCCATTGATAAAAAGCTCACTTCGGAGATTTGGGAACACTTGCCAGTATTTCGCAAGTGCATCAATATCTCGGCTTGGGATACCACCCTGTAAATGTGCCTCGATATCCTGAATATCTTCCTCTTCTTGCGTATCAATATAGCGAGGAATGTTGAGGTTGTAGTCGTTTTTTTCAATCTCAGCGAGTGAAACCACTCGAGAAAATTTTGGTACTTCACTTTGTTTGTTAAACACATCCACAATCTTGTGAATATCTTGGTATCGTAGGCGATTCTTGTTGCCATCTTTTACAAATCCTTTGCTCGCATCAATCATAAAAATCCCTTTACGACTTTGGGCATGCTCTTTATCCAGTACGATAATGCAGGCGGGAATACCCGTTCCATAAAACAAGTTTGCGGGTAGTCCGATGATTCCTTTGATATAGCCTTTTTTGATAATATTTCGGCGAATACCACCCTCGGCATTGCCTCGGAAAAGCACACCATGAGGCAAGATCACCGCTCCTTTTCCTGTGGATTTTAGTGAGCGAATGATATGCAAGAAAAAAGCGTAATCGCCGTTTTTTGCTGGCGGAATACCGTCTTCGAATCGATTAAATTCATCATTTGCAGGATCAAAACCATTGCTCCATGACTTGGTCGAAAATGGAGGGTTAGCCACCACATAATCAAAAGTTTTCAGGCTCCCGTCATTATTCTTAAAAAATGGCTTTGAAAGCGTATTATCTTTATAAATTTCTGCTGTTGGATTTCCATGTAAGATCATATTCATCTTGGCAAGTGCCGCTGTGGCATTGTCATTTTCTTGTCCATAAATTGTCACCCCTACACTTGATTCATCTGCCGCTTTCAAAAGAAGTGACCCACTTCCGCAAGTTGGATCATAAATCGTCTGGTCTTGTCTTTGTGAATTATTAATTTCAATTACTTTTGCCATTACCCGAGAAACTTCTGCAGGAGTATAAAATTGCCCCTTACTTTTCCCTGATTCTGTCGCAAAATGTCTCATCAGATACTCATAAGCATCTCCTAAAATATCATCACCTTCGGCTTTATTTTTACTAAAATTCAAAGCTTCATTTTCAAAAATAGCGATCAGTTTGGTTAATCGATCCACCATTTCCTTACCTTTTCCGAGCTTTGTATCGTCATTAAAATCTGTTTGATCAATAACACCTTTTAAGTCATTTTCTTCCGCTAGTTTTGTAATAATTTTATTTATTCCATCTCCAATATCTTTTTGCCCTTTTAGATTCACCATGTCATTAAAACCGCCTCCTGTTGGGATTTCTATAAGGGCATTAGCTTTTCCTGCGTATTTATCCGAGACATACTTCACAAATAAAAGTACAAGAACGTAGTCTTTATATTGTGATGCATCCATGCCTCCACGGAGCTCATCGCAACTTTTCCAAAGCGAGCTATATAATTCTGATTTTTTTATTGCCATAATTTATTTAATTAATTCATCTAAAGTAATCTCCAAACCTTCTGCAATCTTAATCACAGTCGGCAGAGTAGGGCTTTTTATCACGTCACTTTCGATTTTTGAAAGCGTAGTGTAAGGAATATCCGCTTTACGAGCCAAAGCTTCTGCAGTAAGACCTCTTTCATTCCGCAAAGTTTTGATTTTTTTGCCAATAGTTCTTTCTTCTTGTGAGTTTTTTTCCTCCATAGTGTGAAAGTATTAGTATGTTATTTTTAGTTTACCAATTAGCTCTAAAAATTCAACTGAAAATTTGTTCTACATCACCCACTCATCCGTCTCATTCGCCAACCTCTCCTCAAGTCTCAGATTCGGGCAATAAGCCCCTTTCTCAAAAGCGAAATAGCGAGCAATCAACTCCAATCTTTGGAGCCAGTTAGAAAATCAAGAACCCCTTTATGGGGGTTTTTTGTGCTTCAGCGGTAGAGTCCCGAATGGTCGAGATGCCACACTTGGCGCATCGCGCAAGAACCCGATCAACACAAGAGTCATTAAAAAAACCCTCTTTCCTTAGAAAGAGGGGGGGTTTACACTTTAAACCGTAAAGCAGCTCTCATAAGTTCTTGATGAGAGATATGAGGATCAATTCCAATACGAAATACTTCTTTCCAGTAGACAGGATCTTGGTCCTGAATGAGATCTTTGTCATGAAGAATTTTGTTCTTACGTCCTGCTTCTAAAACAAATTGCCAAAACTTTTCTCGAGACTCTTTTTCTGTATCAAGATTCTCTAAAATTGTTTCAATAATTTCTTCCGCATTATGAGGGATAACGATCGAACACAAATACCTCATTTTTATAGTTACCCCTTTTAAAGATGGTTGAACTATTCCGTTTTCCGATAAAGCGTGTATAACCTCATCAAAAGATAAAGGGAAATGATTATTAAACACTTGAATTTGTTCTTCCCGATGAGCACTTTCGAGAGTTTCTGAAGAGCGAACAGATAACGACGCCTCTTTTTCTTTTATCTTCTCCGATAAAACAGCATGTGCCTTATCAAGAGCCGATTTGAGCGCACTCACCTCAGCAGAATTCTGTGTCGCACGCAGAGTTACTTCTTCGTACTTTTGTTTTAAAGAATGAATATCTTTATATAAACGCTGGTTTTCTTTTTCCAACTGAATATACTGAGATGACACCCTTGATGATAAGTTTTCTGTATTAGTTGTGTTCAAATACACATCACTCAAACACAATTGTGCTATTTCATCTTGAATAAAAATCCCTGCACCAAACATCTGAATCCCTTCATTGAGAAGTTCTCCTGATATCTTTTGAATTAATCGATCATAAAATGCTATTGGATCAATTAACGCACTTGGATCTTGTGAAAGCTTTTTATGTACATATCTCCGCACAATAAGCTCAGCCTTTGTTTCTTCCGTTCTCACCCTTATATATTGGGTTTGAGGACGATTCTTTAGTGCATCAAGTACCCTTGTGAAATAGGATTCTACACTCTGAATCCTTTGAGATAGATTTTCTTCTATCTGTTTTATTGTTATTGAATTATCCATTACGGACCTCCTTGAATTATTATGTATTACTTTTCTGTTAAAAATGTATTGAGATACCTGTCTCGTTTTTAAAAAACGAACCGATATCTACGTGTTAAAGAACACGTGTTTTATAATAAAAACAACAAATAAGTCAACTCCACTCCCTAGCTGCGTCGAACTACTTTGCAAATTTCACGTCCTACAAAAGCCCCTGGACGGGCATAAATATAGGTATTTGATGAGCTTACAACTGGTTCACACACAAACCCTTGATCTTGCGCTAATTGCAATACTTGATGGGCAATACTCACCGTTTTCCCATGTAAAAACCAAGCCGGTAAACAAAATACAACAGTTGAAACAGAAGAGTCTTTCATTGTTCCAAACACATTTTTCCAGAGACGAATAAGAGACTGTTTTTCTTTTTCTATATCATTCAGTGTCGGACGATGATGAAAATTTGTACCAAGTGTTCCTTCTGTTACAACAACTGCATTTGTATATTTTGAAAACGGAAACTTTTGTACATCCGACACAAAAAATTCGTTGCCCTTTACCTCATATCGAAACTTCTCTCCCATTTCATTATAGTTTCTTTGTGATTCTACGACATGTTTTTCGACAATATCACTCCCGAGCGTTGAGTATCCTACGATAGCAGCTTCAATATTCACCGTTCCGCTTCCACAAAACGGGTCAATAACAATATCATCCCATGACGGATTCGCTATATTTAAAAGTATTTGTGCTAGTTTTGGAGGCAACATTCCCATTTGTGCATCACGAAACCCTTTATGTCGATCACGCAGAGTATAATTTTGTAAATTTTGGTTCGCACAAGTTTGACTCAATAAATACGAATCCCCTCGTTTCCAAATAATAAATTCAAACCCTTTCTGTAACAATCTCTCTCCGAATATTTTTCCTGAATCCAGGTTGTCTCCATAAATATTTATAATACGACAATTTCGATCTTGGTCTTTTAGTGCTTGTTTGAGCGTACTTAAAAATGGTTTTAAAAACGATCGTCCACACCCCCACGCAGAAACGCCTAAATGAACTTTTCCTTCTGGTTTTTGGTTTTGGATAGACCGAATAATTGATTGTTTTAGCTCTGTTTCGCTCCGAAACTCCCCAATAATTTCAGCCATACGAATAACACCTCCAAGTCGATCAAGAAGAAGTTGTTCTTTTTGTCTTGGAAGATTTCGTGGGTTTTCAAACCGATTCAGTTCCATAATCGATAACGCTTTCTCTGAATCAGAAAACACCTCTGTTCCAAAATACTGCAGCTCTGAACGAGAAAGCTCATGGTTACGTCCTAAAACGCATAAATAGAGAGACATAGAAACAAAATCAAGAAATGATACATCCGCATTATGCGTCTTTTTCTTGTTTCGGCAAAAAAAAAGCACGAAAAATTGACAAGGTCATAAAAACTATTAAAGTTGGAAAGCATTTTTTTAAGAAAATACTCTTATGGCTCACAAGAAAGCAGGTGGTTCGTCCAAAAACGGTAGAGACTCCAATGCCAAACGCCGAGGCGTGAAACGGTTTGGGGAACAAATGGTACGTGCAGGAGAAGTTCTTGTACGACAAAAAGGAACCGTGTTTCGTCCTGGAAAAAATGTTGGTTTAGGACGAGATTTTACTTTGTTTGCTTTAGCAGACGGAAAAGTAGAGTTTAGCGAAAAAGCAATTATTCGGTTTGATGGTCGTCGATACCCTCGTCGGTTTGTCAACGTTGTTGCATAAGCACCAATTCAAGAAACAAAACAAAAAAAGACACCAAAAGTGTCTTTTTTTTCTGTTTTTTTCAAGTATGATAGGCGCGTCTTTCTTATTTTTTTGTATGGAAACCGCACCCGATTCACTCGATAATCTTTTAATGGGGAATGTATCAGAAACCGTTTCTGAAACCCCAAATGAAGAAATAACTCAACGCATTGCAGCCACTCAAGCAAAACTGCAAGGACTCAAAAAAGATGAAACCAAACAAACTGAGTTTGATCGATTTTTAGCAAACATTATTCCATCACTTGAAAAAGAATCTATCCTTTTTGTTCTATTTCTTATTGATAACCAAGTGCCGAGTCTCACAATTATTGCGTTTCTTTCTCTTCATGAATATCGGTGTAAAGCATTATGCGAAAAAGAATTCACCCCATTTGTAACCACATGGGCACAATACAACCACTGGAATATTCAAGAATCGCTACAACAAGAAATATCTCGTTGGTGGACTTTTGTATTAGGTGCTGATCATCTTTCGACGACAACGTCTCTCCATGATTTTCGTACTCAAAAAGAACTCTGTGTACAATTCTTGAGCCATATTCGAACATTTCTTGCTCAAGACAATAAATCGTTCTCTTCACACACTTTCACTTTTCAATGGGAACCTCATTTACTGCTCCGATGCACACAACTCGAAAACTGATATGTTGATTTTTTCGTTTTTCTCTGGTATAATAAAAAGATTTTTATTTATTATTCCCTATGGTTGAACGCATGCCTGAAAAAATTTCGTCATCTCCAACAATTCGCTCAAATGCTGAAGCTGATTTAGAACTACGCGGGCTCTCCCGCACAGTCGAAACAACAAAGAAGACTGATATTTTAGAACGCACTGCTTCGCGACTCTCAGATATAGCACCCGAATCGCTTGGACTCGATAAACACAGTGGCACTATTGAGGATATTTTAAAAAACCCAAAAGCCAAAGAAGCCACCGATATGTTTTTTGATGAAGCAAAACTTGGAAAATTCAACACAAAATTTGAAACACTAAAAAAAACAAGCCAAAACCCAATACTGAAAAAGTTCATGGGAAACGGCGGAGGAGGGGGCATGGTTGATAGAATTGATACTTTCGCCCATACCTATACACACAAAAACGAAAAAGGAGTTGTAAAAATGAGATCCATGGGTGACGTTGCCAAAAAAGCATATCACAGTGGAAACGGATTTTTTTCCGGACTTTGGAGTGCTTTAAAATCTGTCGTGGGGTATCAAGTAGCACGATCAAACAAAAACGAGTTATTATTATGGACTCCAACACGATCACTCGCCCATGATATCGGAAAACACAAAGACCAGATCATGGATTTAGCTGAAAAAAATGTAAAAACCGCCACAGCTGTTGCCTCAGAAGTTCGCGAACACAAAGCTGATAAATTAGCCCTCGATCATGTCAAAAATGCACAGAAAGGACAATTAGATGATTTATTTAAAAAAGGAAATACCGTCCATAGTGGAGACATGCTCAAGCAAACACAGAAAATTTATGGTGATGCGTTAGAAAAAGGTATGAAAGCTGATCCTGAAGGATTCCAGAAACAACTCTCAAAAGGAAAAGGAGTAAACGGAATGCGCATGGTAAAAGGAGTTGGAGGACTGATGGTTGCACAAGTAACCGTCGATGCTCTTATAACAGGTCTTGAGGCAGATGATTTTGGACAATTCAAAGAAGACTTTTTCGATTGGGACAATATCAAAACCTGGATGCCTGGGTATGGAGTCTGGACAGGAGGAGAAAAACTCATTGCGGCGCTTCAATCAAAAGAACCCGCCACAACGGAAGAAATTGTTGATATTATTATAGAAATGGGATTCGGACTCGCTGATATTGGGTTTATTTTTGCTACAATGGGAGGTGGTCTTGCTCTACGAGGAGGAACAAAAATAGCACAATCTGAAATTCGAGACCAACTCACAAAACGAGTATTAAAAGATGGAATTACCGAGAAAACAAAAGATGGAGTCAAAAAACAAACCATAAAAGTCACAAAAGAAGGTCTTCAAAAGGCTGAGCAAAAAGCCGCAAAAGAAATTACGGAGAAAAGTGCTGGGAATGCGGCTAAAACAGGAGTAAAAGCCGCCCGAGGAGAAGTCATTCGGATGAGTGTTCCAAGTATTAAAGACGCGTTTTTAAAACTCACTCCAAGCGGACGTATATTTAATAAGTTCTTACTCAACAAAGAACAAAAACGTCTCATCCGAAACTTTAAAAACTAAGAAATTGACTTATTATAAATACATGCTATTTTAGAATATATAATCTGTGGTACGAAAAAGTTCACACTGATTATTCTTTCTTTGACAGTAATCATTTAATAAAGATTGGAGGTTTTTATGCAATTATTCTTTGTAGCACTGATGTTCATACCATCTCTTGCATTTTCGCAAGCACGAGATGCAGTGGAAGTGCTCAATTCTCTTGAAGATCTAGAATCGAGAAATATGAACATGGAGGTTGTTTCTTTTCCTTTTTGGTATATTGAAAAAGCGAAAGACAACACAAAAGCAATGCATGTATTGCTTGAAAAAAATAATATGACGCGCGAGAATCATAATGCAGGAGATTATTATTTACATAATAATCATATCTACATTGAACGAGAAGACGCCTCTGCTGGTAACATCTATATGACAGTTGCCATTGAGGAAAACCGTATGTCTGTAGGGAAAAAATCATACGATGCACTTGTTATTATTCTCTATATGGCAGATGAAGATATTTTCTTAATGATATCTTTTACAACGGCTCCCCTAGACGACGAAATACTGGTTATGGTCACTGGAGATATTGAGAAATTAAGAAATAGATTCAAACCAAAAGATCAGCTCGAAACGCTCAATCTTTTTGCAAAAATGATAACTCAGTTCATGATACTGGATAAGTTCCAGTAAAAACTACAGGCAGATAGAATGAATTCTATCTGCCTTTTTTTATAAAAACTTGCTTTTTTTTAGGAATCTATTAGATTTTGGAGGCTTTTTTAATATTTTTTCTTAGTACTATGTCTAAAAAGAACGAATCATCAGTAAAAAAAATTCTCGTAACCACGAAGGGACTTCAAAAGCTTGAGGAAGAATTAGCATACCTCAAAGACACCCGTCGAAAAGAGATAGCTGAACGACTCAAAGAAGCTATTTCGTATGGAGACTTATCTGAAAACTCAGAATACGATGAAGCAAAAACCGAACAATCGTTTTTAGAGTACCGAATTTCAGAACTCGAAGAACAAATCAAATACGCAGAAGTCATTCAAGAATCAAAAAATGCTACAGGAATCATTCAAATTGGATCAACTGTTATGCTCAAACTCAATGAAACGGGTGAACAACACGAATACACTATTGTTGGATCAACAGAGGCTGATCCTATTATGCACAAAATTTCAAACGAATCCCCTGTTGGAACAGCTATCTTAGGAAAAAAAGTAAAAGATACTGTTGAGGTAAAAGCTCCAGGAGGAGTTTTTCACTACGAAATTCTGAATGTTGCATAAACTTCAACAGTTTTATTTTTGCAGAATTCGGGCATTTCGACCTGTTTCAGGGATTATTCTTCAAAGAGGAAACGCTCTTTTTTTAGTAAAAAAACCCCGAAAAGATCATGCATGGCAACTCCCACAAGGAGGCAAAGATTTGCACGAAACATTCCTTGAAGCGGCAAAACGAGAACTTTGTGAAGAATGTGGTGATATTATAGTTCGATTTTCTCCCTGTCCAAAAGGAACCTATTGGTACAATTTTCCTCCAGAGTTTGCTCGTCATACATTCTATAAAGGAGCGTTTGTCGTTTTTTTTCATGCGGTATATATATCGGGTGATATTATGTTGCAAGAATCAGAACTCTGTGATGGTACATGGGTTGCGGTTTCTGATCTTGAATCGTATACATCAAAAACATATGCCCGAAAGATACTGTCTTTTCTGAAATAAGATTTACAAACTGATTGTTTTTCCCCACAATACAGACGATATGAAATCGTTTCCCCAAAAAAAAGTAGCAATTGTTGCCGACTGGCTCACCTCTCGAGGAGGAGCAGAACACGTAGTACTCGCTCTTGCTGATTTATTTGAAAACGTAGAGGTTTTTACATCAGTCTACAATGAAGACTTATTTCCTGAGTTTCGTCCGTATCGTGTACACACCAGCTTCCTTCAAAAACTACCAGCATTTTTACGACACAAGCACCAGTTTTTACTCCCCTTTTTTCCAAGAGCGTTTCGGCAGTTTGATTTTTCAGAGTTTGATATACTTATTTCCTCATCGAGTTCTGGGTTTTCTAAATGCGTACAAAAAACAAGGAAAGACCAAATCCATATTTGTTATTGTCACACACCCATACGGTTTTTATATAACGCACGTAAAGAGTACTTACAAACCTATCCCCTCCCTTGGTTTGCTCGTCCGGTAAAATGGATACTTCCTTTTCTCTTAAATCAACTGGAGAAGATAGATCAAAAGGCTATTTCGGGGGTTGATTATTTTATTTCAAACTCTCATTTTGTAGGAAACCGTATTAAAACGTATTATAACCGTGACTCAAAAACCATTCACCCTGGTATAGACACAACTCCATATATAAAAAACGCATCATCAGCTCAAAAAAAATCGTATTACTTAGGCGTTGGTCGGTTTATTCCTTATAAAAAATTTGATCTTTTGGTCGATACTTTTATTGCCAACAAAAAACCATTAAAACTGGCAGGAATTGGTCCTGAATACGACCGATGTCGTCAAAAGGCACGCGATCACAATGCTTCGAATATTGAATTTTTAGGGTTTACGCACACCAAAGACCTACCTCGTTTATACGCAGAAGCGAAAGCTCTGATTTTTCCTTCGGAAGAAGACTTTGGGCTTGTCCCTGTAGAATCACTGAGCAGTGGTACACCTGTGCTTTATTACAACAAAGGAGGCGCTTGTGAATCAGTTGGGGGGATGCCTTACGGCGTACCGTTTGATGCACAAACCGTTGAGAGTTTACAAAAATCTATTGATTGGTTCGAGTCTCATCAATCTGAGTTTGATGGTGATACCTTATCGAACCGCGGACAGAAATTTGATGTACGCATGTTTCAAAAAAATTTAGAAACTTATATTCAATCACTTCTCTCATGACTGACATTTTTCTCGGTTCCGATCACGCAGGGTTTGCTTTAAAAGAACGTATTAAAACATATTTACAAGGGAAATCATATCAGGTGCATGACGAAGGGTGCACTTCTTCTGATACATGTGATTACCCAGCGTTTGGACAGGCTGTTGCACAAAAAGTTGTGGCTCATAGAAACGCATTAGGCATTATTATTTGCGGATCAGGAATCGGTATTTCTATAGCCGCCAATAAGGTTAAAGGAGCTCGTGCAGTGCTCGCATACTCAAAAGAAATGGCACAACTTGGGCGGGCTCACAACGGAGCGCAGATACTCGCACTTGGTGGGCGCACACATCTTTTTGATGATGCGTTGTCTATTGTTGATACGTTTTTAGGTACAGAAATAGATTTTGATGAACGTCATCAACGTCGACGAAACCAGCTTGACGCGTTATAGAGTGTTTTTTTATTGGTAAAGAACCATAAAATCTTTCACTCGTTCGACATAGTTTTGTGTTTCTCTGTATGGGGGAATTTCCCCATATCTTTGGACAGCGCCACCCCCTGCGTTATAGGCAGCAATGGCGAGGTCTTTATTTCCTTGAAAAAGATAGATCATATCTCGGATATATTGTGTACCAGCACGTATATTTTGTACGGGGTCATACAGGTCATCAACTCCAAAGAGATCCCCTGTTGTGTCTATTACTTGCATAAGTCCTTTTGCTCCTTTATGAGATCTTACCTGAGGGTTTGCATGTGATTCTTGCGTGATTATAGCTCTAATAAGTGAGACTGGTACACCATAATCACGAGATGCTTTTTGAATAATAGGCTCATATTGAGAAATGTTTTCTACAGCCACTTGAAACACAGCATGCATACTCACAATTCTCCATTTTGTATCCGTTGCCCATTGACGGTATTGCGATTCTGTATGGATATTCGACGGAATATCGGTGAGTAACTTTTTTCGAAGAAATGTATAAAAATTCACTTTTTTATAGGTATAGTTTAAATGTTTCACATCAGAGAGGATTTCATCAACCATTGATTCTTTATCAAGTTCTTGAATCATATCTCTTCCTATTGGTACGGCATTCGTTTGTGGGGGGATAGGTATGATTATTCGAGACCGTTTTTTAGATTTTTTTGTTTTTGGATCGGATTTTGAGAAAACCAATTTTTTTATAGTTTCGTTTGGAATCTGGGAGGAAGCTGTTTCCAAATCCTCATTTTCTTCTTGTGGTAAATGTGTTGTATTTTCTTCATTTTCATCACGTATACTCGACATCCATTGGGCTTTATCAAGTGTTGTACGAATGCTAATCGTTTCTTTATTTGCCGAAAGGTTCTTTTCTTTTTCGTAATGCATAATAAGGTCTTCTCCTCCCTCTATTAACCTATATTTCACTGATTGCGCAGAAACCGAAGCCACACAACAAAACGAGAGCACGACCCCAACAAGTTTATATAAATTCATTTTAATTTTTTTTGTAAATAGTTTTTACATCTTTTTTTTACAAAGTCAATGTATTTATAAACAGGTACACAAAATAAATTTCACAAAATGAATTTTTTTGATATAGTTCTGTGGCTGTTTGAGACAAACTCCAAAGGTATGAAGCATGGAAGCTCTAAAGAGCTCGAATCTAGAATCCTGAATCTGGAATCTTGTGATTATCTGTGCTTCTTGTGATTCATTCAAGATTCCGGATTCCAGATTCCAACTTCTCCATTTACTGGAAGTATGAAGTCATTCATGCGATAATGCGATTGCTAAAAAAAATTTAGCGGTAGCGTATGGAATAAGAAGTATGAAGTAAGAATTATGGGGAAGCGCAGAGCGCTAAAGCGCTTGAATCTGAAACCTTGTGATTATCTGTGCTTCTTGTGATTCATTCTAGATTCAAGATTCCGGATTCCAGATTCCAACTTCTCCATTTACTGGAAGTATGAAGTCATTCATGCAATAGTGCGATTGCTAAAAAAAATTTAGCGGTAGCGTCAAGAATTTTTTTTAAGACGAGGTTATGACGCAATACTGTAAGTCAATGGTGTATACCATTTACTGGAAGTATGAAGTCATAAACGAGGACGGGCCAGTAGCTCAGTGGTTAGAGCAGGGCGCTCATAACGCCTTGGTCGCAGGTTCAATTCCTGCCTGGCCCACCATTCTTATGCTATGGGAAAAACACTCCTTTCGTAACTTTATACGAAGGGTTTTTTTGTGTTTTTTGATAGAGAGAAAAGTCATATAAAACAGAACGATATTTTAAAACCCCTCTTTATTGTATAAGTTCTTATTTGTTTTGAGGGTCCTCAAAATATATATAAATAATAAAATATTCGAGTATAATAAGAACAACATCAATAGAACCTCATGAATATTCCTCAAGGCACGATACACGAACTTCCGGAAGACCTACAATTAGTACTTATAGAAAACCCTGATATTCTCACACAATGGAGCACCCTCACCCCTTTAGCCCGAAACGAATGGATTTGCTGGATCACAATTGTAAAAAAACCAGAAACAAGAACTCAACACCTTGAACGATTTGTCACTGATATCCGAACTGGTAAACGTCGCCCTTGTTGTTGGCCTGGATGTCCTCACAGAAACCCTAACACTCAAAAATGGTTTACTTAACCTCCTCTTCCCTCATGCATATAATTATCACCACAGAAAACAAAGCAAAAGTACAAGCTGTATGCGATGTGTTTTCAGAAGCTATTCCCAACTGCACGTTTCATGCTGAAAAGTTTAGTTCTGATATTGCCGATCAACCCACCAGTGAAGAAGAAGCCATACAAGGAGCCTTGAACCGTGCACAAAATGCACAACAAAAACATACTCAAGCCGATCTCTGTATCGGTATGGAAGGATACGTGCATACAAACTCGTTTGGAATGTTTCTTGGTGGAGTCGTTGTTATAATCGATCAAAACCAAAAAAAAGGAATCGGAGTGAGTGCAAAACTTCAAATTCCACCTCGTATCCAAACACGTATCAACCAAGGCGAAGAACTCGGTCCCATTATCCAAACAATACTCAATGATACCCAAAACACCGTTCGACACAACGAAGGCACGAACGGTATTCTCTCTCAAGGGCTTTATACTCGCATAGACGAATTTAAAGACGCCACAAAATGTGCTCTTGCTCCATTCCTTTCTCCTCAATGGTACAAATAAAAACACAAGATACCAGTATTAAACGATGGTTTGATGAGTCTTTAGCACGCCTTATTTCTGAAAAAATAATCACCGTCTATCCCGAATTTAACCACACACTCTACACACAAACAATCACCCAAAAATGCCCACCACTTTCCCTTACACAACGCATTGAACTGCACGCTGATACTCTTTTTTTACTCCTGCCACACCCATACCCCAACGCCATAAATATTCTTATCAAAATACTCGGTGACGAAAACCCAAACCAAACAGGTATGTTTTCTCATTTTTATTGGATCATGCCCATTGGAAAAATAGTTGAAAAATACGGGCTCAATTATTTTGATGTTTCTTTCCATGCACTCGAAGAAATAACAAAACGAAACACCAGTGAATACGCTATTCGTCCGTTTATTACTGCCTATCCTCAAAAAACACTCTCCATTCTGAAACAATGGGCTCTGTCACCTAATTTTCATCTCCGCAGACTCGCAAGCGAAGGACTCCGTCCAAAACTCCCATGGGCAAAAAAACTTGATTCGTTTATTGATAAACCAGCCCCCGTTTTTGAAATATTACATCTCCTCATGCACGACGAAATCTTGTTTGTGAAAAAATCAGTCGCCAACCATCTCACCGATTACCTCAAAGTAAACCACCACGCCGCTTCACAATTTATTGATCAATACAAGGAAGATACAAACCCACATACACAATGGATCTTACGCCGTGCTACACGAGTTATAAAACCGAAACAAATACCACTGCGTATTGACAAATAAATATAAAAGTTTTTAATAAATACAAGTAAAAATACTTCTTATCATTCAATCTATGGAAAAAATTCCTGCTTCACATCCTGATTCTCAAAATAATCGAACACACAATGAGAGTTCTGTCTCAGAGCATAACATTGAAACAACCAAAACATCTATCAGTGACCGTATTCAGAAAATAACCAAAGAGAAAGAATCTGTGTTTGAAACACTGAGAGACCTTACTAATGGGAACTTTTTTTCTGCCGAAACAATCAATACGATTCTGCAATCATTACCAGGAGTACATGTTTTTATCCCCGACAAAGAAATGGAGTATATCAATACACTAATGCCCCAAACACTCACACCCGAAACAGTCCAACACATACAATCACTTCAAGAAAACACCGAAAACGATATTGCTCCGTTCGCGGTTCAACTTCCAAGAGTCGTGAATATAAACGGAAAAGAAAAACCGTTCACTGTAGAAACATTTAATGAAATAATCATCAAAGCTTCTCGCACAGAGACCCTACCACGAAATAACAATACATTTAGACCCATCATCATCGATGACCATGTTCCACAAGAAATATACCACACAGCATACGTACCAAAAATTCGGGTTTATACACCAACAAGTCTTAAAAACTCTAAAGACAAATCATTTAAAGACCAATGTACTCTACAAAAAGACGTATGCCCAACCCCAAAAATGAGAACCGATGCCGTTCTTGCTTTTGCTCTTAAAAACCTTATAAAACCAGACACACTTCTAGAAGAAGACTATCTCTGCCTCAACTCAGAAGATATTCAAGGAAACCCCATTCGTCTATACACAGAAGACGGAACACTTGTTGTTGCCATGGGTTCAGGCGAAGCGAACCCAGTAGGAGGAATCGGAGCATCATTCCCAATTATGAAACAATCTAATATTTGATTTTACAATGAAAATATGTTATAATTACATTTAATAACATATTTTTATGAAATTCAAACACGTACAATTCTTATCTCATTCGGTTTCTTTGTTTCTTGGTGTTGCTCTCGGATTGAGTATTGCCATTCATGTCACTCAGAACTTGTATTATCCGAACTTACTCGCTCTTTTCTTTGTTCCGATTATTGCCTGTATAATTATCGCTACAATACTACGAGTCATAACTATACGAGAGTTTCATAAAACTGAATTCTGGAAAGACCTCTGGAAAAACAAATAAAAAAAAGAGCCTTTCGGCTCTTTTTTAGTAGGTTTTCAAAAAGAATTAGTATGAACGTTCTTCTTTTGGTCGAGCTACATTTACCATGATCTTTCGACCATCGAGCTCTTTTTCATGCCACATATCAATAGCAGCTTGTGCTTCTTCAGCACTTCCCATCTCAACAAAACCAAACCCTTTTGATCGTCCTGACATACGATCTGTAATAACTACCGCATCAATAACGGTTCCTGCTTTTTCAAAAGCAGCTCGAAGCGAATCGTCTCGAACTCCCCAAGACAAGCTTCCAATAAATAATTTTGAATTATTCATGATAACAAAAATGTTAGAAATAAAGAATGATTATATGTTCCCGTCATCCTCTACCCTAACACTTAAACAAGTACAGTATCGAACTCCATGACCATAATCTCCTCCATAATAGAGAGCCAAAAAAATAATGCAAATTTTTTATAAAGAAAACGCTTAATAAAACATTCCCACTAAAACACAAGCACCCTAAACACTACTCACAAATCATACGCCCATCCAATGCGACAGCACCTTTTTCAAACACCATCAATGGATTTAAATCGATTTCATGAATTTCAGGAATATCTTGTGCAATATGTGAAACCTGCACAATTGTTTTCGCAAGTACATCAATATCAGATGCTGCTTCTCCTCTTACTCCTTTGAGTAACTGAACCGTTTTGATTTCATCAATCATCTCATATGCATCTTTTAGTGACACAGGGGCTACCCGAAACGATACATCTTTCAGCACTTCTACATAAATTCCTCCAAGCCCAAAGGCAATCAACGGACCAAACACAGGATCTCGCTTCATTCCAATCAAGACTTCTCGCCCCATATGGTACATTTTTTGTACCAACACCCCATCAATACTTGCGCCTGGGCAATTCTTTTTTACGTTCTTCATAATATCGTCATACCCGTTCGAAACCTCAATATCAGATTCCAGCCCAAGCCGAACACCACCACTATCTGTTTTATGTAACACATCCTCCGATACGATTTTTAAGACTACCGGAAACCCGACTTTTTTTGCTTGCTCCACTGCATCTGCTGCTGATTTTACCACTGCCACTTCAGGAACAGTAACGCCATAGTTCTTCAGTATTCGGGTCACAAACGCAGGAGACAAAACAACAGATTCATCCTTATCAACCAGATTCAAAATATCCGCTCGAATATCAGCGGCTTTCGTGTTTTCTGGCACAAAAATACGTCTCTTTTTTTGTTTTTCTCTCCATTCTCGCAACTGAATCATTGCTTCAAGCCCTCGAACCGCACTGTGAGGATAAATAAAGTTTGGAATCCGGTTTTCTTCCAATTTTTGAGCGGCATACTCTATATTTCGTCCGCCCATAAACGATGCCACAAATGTTTTTTTGGGGTACTGTGCATTATGTTCTACCAAAGTCCGTACCGTATCCTCTTTTTGAGTCATAATTTGTGGTGTCAAAATTGATAACAAAATATCAACATTTTTGTCTTCCAATACCGCTGAAAAAGCAGATTTATATCGATCAGCTAAAGCATCTCCAATAATATCAACAGGGTTATGAGTATTCGCTGTTGATGGCAAACATCCTTCAAGATTTTCTCTCGTTTTTTTATCAAATGGTGCCAATACCACATATCGGGACGTATCAATTGCATCGGTCGTTATAACACCTGGTCCTCCGGCGTTCGTCACCACTGCTATTCGGTTTCCTTTTGGAATCGGTTGCATACTAAACATCTGTGCATACACAAAAAAGTCTTCAATAGTATGCGCACGAATCACCCCAGATTGAGCTAATGCGGTTTCGACCGCCACATCACCCCCTGCCAAAGCACCCGTGTGAGAACTAACGGCTGCACTTCCGGCTTGAGAAGTCCCTGATTTTAATACAATCACTGGTTTTTTCATTGCTACCCGACGTGCAGATTCCATAAAACGTTGACCATCAACAAAACTCTCTAAGTACATGAGAATAACATCGGTATTTTTATCATGTTCAAAAAATTCCAAACAATCGTTCTCATTTATACCCGCTTTATTGCCTAACGAAATAATACTGCTGAATCCAATGTTTTCTTGTGATGCCCAATCTGTAATCGCCACCGCCATTGCTCCCGATTGAGACAATAATGCAATATTTCCTTTTTTTGGCATTCCTTCTCCAAACGAAGCATTAAGCCCAATATGGGTATTTATGATTCCTAAACAATTCGGCCCCACGAGCGTAATATTGTGGATTTTCATACGGTGTACTAACTCTGCTTCTAAGCGTACGCCCTCACCTCCAATTTCCTTAAACCCAGCAGAAATAATAACAATGTTTGGAATCGATTTTTCAATACATTCGTCTACCACCGCCAATACATATCGTGCTGGAATGGCAATAACCGCTAAATCAATTGGTGAGTTAACTTGCTTTACTGATGCATATGTTTTTTTTCCGAGAATTTCATTTGCCGTTGGGTTAATCGGATACACAGATCCTTTGTATTCAGAATGAACGATATTTGATAAAATAGCATACCCGAGCTTCTCAGGATTTGTTGATGCCCCTATCAATGCAACCGATCGTGGAGTGAGTAAGTTTTTCATATATCTAGTATAAGACAGTTTTCAGGAATCAAAAAAAAGTTTCACTTGTTTTCTATTTCAAACTATGCCTTCTCTTTACTTTCTCTTTCAAACACATATTATACAGCCATGAAAAAACAAGACGATACCCCCCTTTCAATTGATTCTATCGATAAAACACTCGATACAAAAATCATACCAAAATCAACCCCATCTCGCATCACACAAGACACTGAAATCGATACGCAACGTTTCATTCGTCTTATCAATTCCAGTGGATTTTCTGAATTCATTCAACACCTTCATTCTCCTTGGCATATTATATGGAGCAATTTTCTCGCAGGCGTTTTTAAAGGACTTGGAATTCTTATTGGAATGACAATCGTTTTGGGAGTTCTCGTAGCGATTATTACTCAATTTGTAAATTTCCCTCTTATTGGGGAATATTTTTTAGACCTCAAATCATTTTTAGAAGCCATTCCTCAACCTGGTATTTATTAAACTTCTTTCTCTATGCCCATTGCTGTTATTCAGTTTTTAATTCTTTTCATAAGTATCGTACTCCAGATTTTTTACTGGACTATGATTGCATACGTTATTCTTTCTTGGTTTATCCAACGACCAAACGTCCTCTGGAATCTTTTAGGAAGTATCGTTCATCCTCTCCTCAAACCTTTTCGGTGGGCACGTATTGGTATGATCGATTTTTCTCCAATAGTGGCTCTTTTGGTTCTCGATATTCTTGCGAATCTAGCACTGCAGTTTTTATCACAATTCTTGGTATAGCACTCACAATTTTTTTATATGTACCTCTTTAATACACTTTCAGGAACAAAAGAAAAATTTACTCCCCTTGAACCCAATCATGTTCGACTGTATTCGTGTGGACCAACCGTATATGACTACGCGCATATTGGTAACTTTCGATCGTTTCTTTTTTCAGATTTGCTCAGCAGAACGCTTCGATACGCTGGATATAACGTCACCAATGTACAAAACATAACTGATGTTGGACACCTCACAAACGATGATAGTGCTGACGGAAACGGAGAAGACAAAATTCAAAAAAAAGCTCGTACGCAACATAAAGACCCATACCAAATCGTTCAATATTACACAGAGGCTTTTTTAGAAGACGAACATACTTTGCGCATTCTTCCACCCTCGTATCGTCCAAAAGCAACCGAATACATTCCTCATCAAATAGCCCTTATTCAATCACTTATTCAAAAAGGACATGCTTATCACGCAAATGGATCAGTGTATTTTTCCACAAAAACGTTTCCTCAATACGGTGCTCTTTCAAAAAATAATCTTGAGTCTCTACAGGCTGGAATCCGTATCGATGTTCACAGCGACAAAAAAGATCCGCTCGATTTTGCCCTCTGGAAACGTGCGGAAACCTCACACCTTATGCAATGGGATTTTGAAACAGGGAGACGAATCAACCCCGAAGACATCGAATCGTTTCAGGCTCAGTATCCAACAAGAGCGGGATTTCCGGGATGGCATATAGAATGTAGTGCAATGAGTCAGGCTTTATTAGGACATCATTTTGATATTCACACAGGAGGCGAAGACAACATATTCCCTCATCATGAATGTGAAATTGCTCAAAACGAATGCAGTCATCATGGACAAAAATCAGTGAATTATTGGATGCACGCAAAACATCTCTTAGTAGATGGAAAAAAAATGTCTAAATCAGATGGGAATTTTTATACTATTCGTGATTTAGTTTCTCAAGGATGGAAAGGGGAAGAAATACGATACGCATTACTCTCTGCCCATTACAAAACAAGTTTAAATTTTTCATTAAGCCTTTTACAACAATCACGATCATCGATTGAACGTATACGTGAAGCCTATCGAATATTTTCTGATATATCGATCTCTGACACCACACCGAGTAATTTCACAAACTCATACAAGAAAACTTTTCAAACCGCTCTTTTTGACGACTTAAATACAGCTCTTGCCTTATCTGCTGTTTTTGATTGTATTCGTGTAGGACTCCAAAAACGAGACCAAAACCAGTTATCACCGCATGATGCACAAAGCATTGTCACCTTTTTAAAAACTGATTTTGATTCTATTTTTGATGTTCTAACAACAAGAGTCCTCTTATCTGAACAAGACAAGTCTGATATTGAAACCCAACTCCAGTTACGCACACAAGCACGCCAAGAAAAAAACTGGGCAGAATCTGATCGCATACGCGATGCCCTCACTCAAAAATACAATATCGATATTCTTGATGAAACTGGTCATTCTCGCTACAAAGTTCGATAACTCTTTTTTAAACAATGATTTTTTCACTTTTATCACTTTTGTCTTCCAGCATACATCCTCCGGCAATGCCTTTGAATGACTTTATCAATGAAAATCAAACTGCAATTTCACTCACGATAGCACAACGACCCTTTAAAGACCCAGAGGACATAGAACCAGCGCTTATCCCAAACCCAAACCGAGCTGTATTGGCCTATGATTTAGAGTCAGGAAAAACACTTATCGAACAAAACGCATACGAAAAAAAACCAATTGCATCCCTTACTAAACTTATGACGGCCTTAATTATTTTAGAAAACCACGATATGGACGAAGTTGTCACTATTCCACTCGAAGCAACACAGGCTGGAGGCGTTATGATTGGTCTGTATCAGCATGAAAAAATTACTGTTCGCACACTCTTAGAAGCCGTGCTTATTGCGTCTGCAAACGACGCAGCAGTAGCACTCGCTGTTCATCACGCAGGAAGTGAAGAAAATTTTGTGAAACACATGAACCAACGTGCGTTTGAAATGGATCTGATTTCTGGAGAGTTTCATAACAGTAGTGGACTCGATATTATACAACCTCATACTGCTCCAGCAGCAAACACATCCGATACACTTCAAGATAAAGCTATCGATGAATCCGAATTTGATGTTTTAGGCAATCATATGTCCGCATGGGATTTATTACTCCTCAGTCGAAAACTATGGACATTCGAATTTGTGCGAGGAACGGTTACAAAACCTGAATTCTATGGAACCTCTATTGATGAACGGTTTTCTCATAGTCGAAAAAACACAAACCAACTCCTTGATAGTTTTTTAAATATCAAGGGACTTAAAACTGGGTTTACGTATCTCGCTGGAGAATGCTTAGTGGTCATTGGAGAAACTCAACAAGGAAAACTTATTTTAAGTATTATTCTTGGATCTCATGACCGATTTGGAGAAACAACTGATATCTTAAGTTGGATCTATGATACGTATAAATGGGAATAAATATCTTTTTTTGTTTTTCTCAAAAATACCTTGTATACTAAAAAATGATGAAATTCTTCCTTTTTCAACCCGTCTTTTGGGGCATATGTGCAAGTATTTTTTTGGTTTCTCCTGTTGGAGCTCAAAGTTCAAATAATACCGCTATTGATGTAGGAACACTACGTAATACTATTACGAAAGCCGATGGACACCTTGAAGAAATCCGGCATCAGTATTTTTTGTATTCTGAGGACAAAGACCAAAAACAAAATAAACAACGATTCGACACACAAAAAACACATAATGAACTTCAAGCCCTCAAAGACACCCTTAAAAAAATACCCCCCGAAGCCGAAACACTCCGAAACCGACTCGGACAAACCAAACCCTACGCCATTCCGATTCTCAACAATGTTTTGTTTGAACACCGAGAACTCACTACTCAAGTAGAAGACCTCGAAAAAAAACTTGATGCGGTTGACATGGCTATTAATGCTTTAGCATATGGTCAAGGGAGCGGACCGCCTCATAGTTCTACAACTATTTATGATGATAAGACAAATCAGTACTATACAGCGGAAAAAGATTTACAGGACGCACAAAAAGAACTTGATCTAGCCCATGACGAACTCCGTATTGCTGAAGACGAATTTGATGACGCTCAAAGAAAAGTCGATAATATAAACGATGATATTGATGACCAATACGATGAAATTGCAGACCAAAGAGACAGAATTGAGTTTCTAAAAAATAGTAATAATGTTCCTGCTCGTGAAATTGCTGCAGCTGAAGCGCAATTGCAAAATCTTGAGTCTCAATTACCGGTTCTGGCTCAACAACTCAATCAAGCTGAAGCTGAGCGAGATACAAAAGAACAACTGCTTGATGATGCACAAAAAAATGTCGCTGACAAAACTGCTATTCGAGATGACAAACAAGCAATTCTTGATAGATCTCAAAAAGAGCGCGAAGATGCTCTTGATGAGTATACTGATGATTTTGGAAGTTATAACGAAGCACTTGAAGCTTATAGGCACTCAATAAATGAGACAATAATCCAAATGGACGAACTCAAATTCGATTTTAATACCCTTGAGCAAATAATCCGTTCGTTTCGGACCCCTCCAGTGCTGAAAGGAGGAATTCTTCCTGGTCCAAAAGAGTCTGATATGCAAGAAGACCCTAAAACTGGAGTTTCTTATATTGCTGAAAATTTTATTCCGGCTCTTGCCAATTGGCTTATGGTCGCCCTTATGGGAGTTTCTGTAATTATGCTTATCGTATCAGGTCTATTTTTTCTGTTTTCAGAAAAAGAAGAAACAAAAGAAAAAGCAAAAGACACCCTTATTTTTGTGTTTGTTGGGCTCGCTATTGCGGTTCTCTCATTCACTATTGTTCGACTCATTGTTGGGTTTGATTTCACTATTCCTTTTTAAGACTTTTTGTATTTATGAAACGATTTCTTTTTCTCATCCTGACGTTTGCGACTCTTATTGGCATACAACAAAATGTACATGCCCAAGAAGAAACCATTCATTTTGATCTGGTTGAACAATCACTGTTCCCTTCATGGAGAGGGTCTGAATCGGTGCCAGAAAACATGGAACAAATTATCCAACGCATGACTCCTGCAGAAAAAGAAGAACTCCTCCAACATCAACTTGAAATACAAAAACAACAACTCCGTGTCACCCAAGCTTTACAAGATCTAGAAGCCGAAAAACGAGAGTTTGATAAATATACACAATCGCAGAATACGTTTAAAGGGAATGCCAGAGAAGCAGAAATAAAATTTGAAGACTGTGTCCGACAAAAAGGACGTCCACAGTGTCAACAAGAAGAAGAGGAAATGCAACGGCTTATTGAAGAAGCACAAAAAACAGACACCGATGCTCCAGACCGATATGCCGATAAACAACACCGATATGCCGATGAACAACAAAAACTGCGAGAACAACAACTCGAGTACCAAAACTTCTTGAGCCGATGGCATAATTTAAACATGCTTCCACAAGGAGTTATTGGATTTAATTGTGACGGCAACTTTTTACTTGATTACATGCCAATTATTGTCCGTATTATTTTTAGTGTTATTGCCCCTATAGTACTGGTGATGATTCTCTATGCAGGGATACAATTTATTTATAATGGAGACGATCCAAGTGCACTTGAGGGGGCTAAAATGTGGTTTATATATGCTTCTATTGGAATCCTTTTGATTATTCTCAGTTACTCAATCATGAAAGCAACATATTTTATTTTCTCTACTACAGAAGAAGCCTATCAAGCCGAACAATACCAGTGTCGAGAATTTTTCACACCGACTGAATACTTAGAATTTGATGACACCCAACCTCAACCATCACCCACCCCTTCACCAAATCTTTAAACCATGCGATTTCTTTTTCTTCTTCTCTTCTCACTTACATCTTTCACATCTCTTGTAGGCGCACAAAGTGTTCCCAATACTGGATATGCACGAAATTGTGTATTAAATAGTAGCGTACAAGACCAAGACGAAGATTGTGTAATAGACCAAGATGATCTTTGCCCAGGAACACAAGTTGATAGTGATGGGTTTTATTTTGTTGATAAAAATGGATGTAGTTGTGAACAAAAGACATGTCTTTCTGGGTTTACGTGTATGAACGTATTTGTAACGGAATTTAACGCTCAGAACCAACGAGAAACAATGTTTAGAGCTCGCTGTGTGGAAGAAGCACAAGACAACGCATACGATTTACGGATGGCTCTACGAGATGCCCAAAATATAGATAGAAATGATGACCGGTTTTTAACGGTCTATCCAGAACACTTGGTTGGTGCTGACGAAAAGAGTCTTCGTGGCGATGCATCTGATATAACTCTCTTTTTCCAAAGGTTTGCAAACGGAATCACTATTCTTGCTGGGTCTGTAGCCGTTCTCTTTCTTATTATTAATGGGTTTACGTTGGTCGTTTCTACTGGAAGCAGTGACCAAGTAGAAACCGCCAAAAAAGGACTCATGTGGTCTGCCATAAGTCTTGTATTGATCATATTTTCATATGTAATTGTGAAAACTGTTTTAAATCTCGTCTATTCTGGACAAAGTTTTGAAGACGAAACTCGTAACAAACCCAACCCTCTTGAATCAATAGAAAAACAGTTTGATGACATGAACGAAAGCATATCAGACTTGAATAACAATATCAATAACCGAGAACGAGATATTGATCGCCAAGAACAACAACTCGAAATCCTTGAAAAAACAAGAACCGACCTTACCAACTCAAATCGGCTTTCTGATGAAGGAAAAGACCAACTCGACGAGGAAATAGAAGATCTTGAAGAAGCAATAAAAGACGCAAAAGAAAAAGTAGAAAACCTCAAAAAAGAAAGAAGTGATGCTGAAAAAGCACGAGATATCTACCAACAAATGATTATCGACGAAAAAAACAAATAAAAAAAAAGGCGTTTTATTCGCCTCTTAGTTTTCGTTTCAGTGCTTCGGCTTCATCAAGCACACCTGAGTCTTCGTTTGCTTCTTCTTGCTGTAAAGCAAGTAATTCCAACTCTTTTTCACGTTCTCGTTTTAGTTTTTCGACATCTTGTGAGAACTCTTTTTCCAGTGTTGAAAACTTTTCACGTTCTTCATGAAAAATATCAATAAGTTCATTCACTTGAGCTTGATCAAGCCGAGGAATGGCTTGTACAACTCTCTTTTTTTCTTCAAGGGTAAGTGATATAGACCCTTCTAGTAAATCCAAAAACTCCACATCATTAAACACTGTATTTGGATGTGGAGGAATAATAAACAAAGATGTATCACGTTTTGGGAGTCTCCCTTCGCTCGATGATTGATTATCGTCTTGTACGGGAACGTTTGATTCGTCAGACATACATCAAATAGGTTTATTTTTTAGTATCAGCTTTTGGTTTTGCTGATGTTTTTTTTGAAGTCTCTTTTTTAGAATCCTCTTTCTCTTCTTTTACAGCTTATTTTTTTGATGTTGAAATTTCAGTAATTTCAATCAATGTATACTCTTGTCGGTGTCCTTGTGTTCGACGGTACCGTTTTCGAGGTTTCATTTTAAATATACGAATTTTGTCTCCTTTTCCTTGTTCTAAAACTTTTGCTTTCACACTTACATCTTTTAAAGTAGGTGATCCAACAGCAAAATTATTTCCATCAGTTTCTGAAACAAGTAATGTTTCAAACGAAATTTCTGATCCCACTTCGGCATCAAGTTTATCAACTTCAATCACCTCACCTTTTTGTACTAAAGCTTGATGACCTCCAATTTGTACGATTGCTATCATAAGAATAAAATATTAAGAATCACTCAGCGGGGGTTGAAACATATTCAACACTTCTGCCCGTCTGCGTAGAAACGCGTCCATACATTATTTTTTTTTCAATATTTGTCAACTGGTTTAGTTTTGATTCAAAAACCCAAATCGAAATAACCGTGTTAAATTTTTCTGTGCATACTCAAACTGAATAATTTTCTCTCGACCTCCCGCAACACCTCGTGATTTCACCGTTGCTATGGGAGGTGTAAACTGATCAGAATCTTCTTCGTGTGATTGTAATACAATATCAATTATATTTGTGTCACTCAGGTTTTCTAAAGTAAGAAAACACATAGCATCTTCATCTAAATTCTCTAAAAAATCAGAGATTTTTTGGGGAGGGGCTGTATTTTCAGATTCCATTTCCCTTATGAGAACACTCCGCTGAGACTCGATATTTCCAGAAAGAGCCTGTACTTCAGCTGCATTCTGACACTGTAATTCCCAAAAAGCCATCTGTGAGACAGAAATTGAGTTTGGAATCCCAAACTCAATATCAGACTCTTTCGTAATATCAATATCTTTTTGTAATCGAAACTGTAAAGCTTCGAGTGGTTGAAGTGTTTTTTGATACTCCTTCACCTGATTTCCATTCTCTAGAAAAAACGATACATCGTTTGAGGATAGAATCATTTCTGATTGCACAAAAGAAACAGGTTGTGTTTTTAAATCCAAAAGTGCATACTCAACCCCTGATTCAGCAGCAAAATACGATTTCTCTCCCCATAACAAGTCTGCTGAGAACTGAATTTCTTGAGTTATTACATGAGCGAGTCCTAGCCCTAACGTAAGAATAAAACCTGATAGTAAAAACGTAACCAAAAGCACATACCCCTGCTTTCGAGGAGATTTTTTTAAACATCTCTTTTGAACTCGAAAGAAAACATTCATCATTGGTTATACACTCGTGAAGAAATAGTTGTTTGAATTTGAAACGAAATATCGGGATACTGTCTTGAAACAACATCAAGATAAATGGTCACTTTTGGTTGATAGTTTTTCATATCGTCTTTCTCCCGAGGAGTGATATCAAATACATTCACGTCATTCACATGAAATACAGATGAAAACAAAGGTTCTCCATTCATAAAAAATCCCGAATGCTCACGGTTCTCTCTTTTTTTCTTCTCAAAGACAAAACCATTCCCAAAACAGACTTTTGTTGCCGATTCTTTTGATTGCCCCATACAGTCGCCTCCCTCATACGCTTCATAATCAATCCCATACGCTCGCATACTATCAGCCACTCTCACAAGTGCAAAATGTATTTCTTTTTGAAGTTGTCTCGACACATCTATTTTTTCCACGACCCCCACAAGCGATGCAAAACTCGCCACTACACTCGAAAGCACAATCGCAGAAGTGACAATCACTACTAAGAGTTCAATCAGCGTAACCCCTTGTTTTTTGTAATTCATTGTTGGTTCCAATCAGTTAAATAAAACGGAATTTCTACTACCTCATTTTCACCCCACTGCACTTCACACGAAAACAAAATATCATCTTTTCGTTTTAATACTCGAGAAAACCCAGTATTTTCCCCTCCTTCGGTATGTGTGTACCGATTAGAATTCAGAAAAAAAATATTTTTTTCTGCTGCTAGAGTCACGTGTACTCCAAAATCTTTCTGACACAAAGGCATATATGTATCGGGCTGAAGTAATCTATTTGTAATAGAGAAAGGTTCAATTGTATATGCCCCAACCGTATCAAACGCACAATCCCAAGGATAATACTGTTTCCATGCACTATCTCGCACGTTCCGGGCTAATTCTACGCATTCTTGCGCTAGATAAATAGCGGTAATTCTGTTTTTATTATCGACATTTTGACGCACAACACCCCCCACCAATGAAACCGTTGTCGACATAGTCATTCCGAAAATCACAATAGAAACCACTACTTGTATAATGGAAAACCCTTGTCGATATCGAGGTTTCAATTGTATCATTCAAATATAGCTTCTATAAATCCTGATCTTGGGTATACCCGTAAACTTCTTTTCTTTTCCGTTGATTCTTGTACAAGGGTCAACTGACTCCCTTCTGTATTATTTAATGAAGTATTGTGTATATGAGAATTCTGAATATCAATATTTCCAAGTGGAGGCAAAAACTGTAAAAAGAAACTCGTTTCATTCCTTATTCCGTTTTCATAATCGATAAAAGTAATAACACTCTCTTTAACATCACCATCACATCGAATATTCTCATTATAAGGACACTCAAAAATCGTATATCCAGAAGCATTCTGATGCCCCTCAATACTCACGATAGTAATCCCTGACCGTGCATTCGAAAACGCTTGGTAGAAACTGGTCTGTAATATATCTACCGAAAAATCAAATGCTCGTTGGCGCTGATACCCTAAAAAAGTAGGAGTTACTACACTCGATAATAACCCAATGATAACCATACTCACCACCATCTCCATCAACGAGAACCCTTTCTTTTTTTTCATTTATACGGTTGTAAACAATTCTTGCAACTGCAAAATCGGAGTCAGAATCGCCAATGCCATAAATACCACCATTCCTCCCATAACAATAATAATCACTGGTTCTATAATGGTATTTATATTCTTCAATTGACTATCAACTTCCATTTCATATTGATCTGATGTTTTTTTGAGTATTTCTGGAATATTTCCTGTTTGTTCTCCAATTTCAATCACTTCCGATAACGTTTCATCCAATACTGACTGACGCTGAAACGCTTCATGCAATGGCACCCCCTGCACCGTATCTCTCTGTACTTGTGCTAAAGCATCACCAACCACACTATTGGAGACAATCTGACTAATGATTTTTAATACTTTCTCTACAGGAATTCCCGCCTGCATTAAACTCGAAAAATTACTGGCAATCTGAATCGTTTGAATTTGTGAAACAATATCTCTCACTTTTGGAATTGATAATACAAACCCGTGCCATTCCCGTTTTCCAATTTCTGTTTGTTTCCAGTTTCGAAACATTATCCATCCTCCTCCTATAAAAAAAGCCATCATCCACCAATACAACTGAAACCATTCAGAAACTCCCATCAATACTTTTGTTGAAAACGGTAACTGAGACGCTGGAAAATCCTTAAAAAGCACCATAAACCGAGGGACAACCCATAGCATAACCACAAAAACAGCCAATATAATAGCGACCAAAACTGTAATTGGGTACATTAAAGCAGACTGTACTCGCATTTGCACTTCAAGATTTTTTGAAATCTGACGAGAAAGCGAAGCCAAATTTTCTTCAATAGTTCCTGATATTTCTCCTGCATAAATCACTTTCACATCAGACTGGGTAAATATTTGTGGGTATTTTGATAACGCATCAGAAAAACTTTTTCCCCCCATCATCATGTCATATACTATCGTATCAAGAACTCGATGAAAACGCTCATTTCTTTGTCGATCAGCGAGAATTTTTAATGCTTTTGTGAACTCAACACCCGAACTCACTAATAATTGCAACGAATGAAAAAACAAACTTTTTTGTTTTAACGATATGGTCGTACGATCAATAATAAAATCATTCAGTTTCTGTGCCAAAGGATCTCCTCGCCGATCAGTTACTCCGTAAATGATAGATCGTCGTTGTGTTTTCTTTGATTTGTGGGTTTGTATACTCATTATTCATCTTGTTGATAAAACGCATAGATATCCACTCCAAACCGAACCGTTTCTGTGCTGCCTTCTGAAGAAGTAGTAATACTCAAATTCTTTAACCCCAAAAACCGTTTATTTTCTTCAATGGATTTCAAGAAAGGAATAAGGTTTCGTTTTGATCCTTCTGTATTAAAAGAAGCTCGTATCTCACGAATACCGACTTGCGGGTTTTCTCCTCGAGTAAACGAAACGGCATCAAAAACAAACCCATGCCGAAGAGTGAGGGTATAAAGATCTTGTAATAATGCATCTTGCTCAGGAGCAAGAGGAATAGAGTCTACAAATTCGCTTGCAAACTCTGATTTCTCTTTTTGTAGTTGTGTAATGGTATTTAATTGTTCATTTAATGTCTCTATTTCAGACTCTTTTGTTTGGAAAACTCGTTCTTGGTTTCGCACATCTTCCCGCAACGGCTGGACATATGTTCCCAACACTATAACTCCAACTAAAAATGTTAAGATATGCCACGCTCTCATGAAGATAAAAACTGAAAAGTAAATACAAATCCATATTCATCTACCCCTGCACTATTTTTCTGTTTCCTTAAAGAAGTAAGAAATAAATTTGAAGCTTTGGCAGACTGTGTTTGTATTTTTTGAAGCAGTGTTTGCACATCCCTCATTGTGGGTGCTGTCGCAGTGACGGAAATCTGTTGAGACTCCGTAGAAGAAAAATTAGTAAACCGCATAGTTGGTGATTCAAACGCCAACACAAACGATGCCACTTCTGACCATTGTATTCTATAATCACGTGCGTTTTCTACTGACTCAAACGCTTGTAGAAACTCAGAAAAAGACACTCCACCCGCTAACGACTCAACACTTGATTGCTTTGTTTTAATACGACTTTCGGTAAGAGAAATTGCATTTTTGAGTTGGTATAATCGCCATTGATAAAACCCAATACTCCCTACGACTAACGCTATAAAAAAACAAGCCATAAGGGTAACAAATGTAGAATGAGACGAAGGTGACGTATTCATAACAATGTTTGTGTGTATATTTGCTCTTAGTATACAACCTCAACACGAAAACACAATTTTATTTCCCCCTTTTCTGAAGCGATTCTTCTCTCATCGCATACAGCACTATTCCCCCCGCAACAGATACATTGAGTGATGATTTTTTTCCAAACATAGGGATTTCAAGATGTCTATCAGCAATAGACAAAAGATCATCGCTCACTCCTTCTACTTCGTTTCCAAAAATAAATACCGTACGATTATATTCACAGTGCATCAAAAACATATCCTCAGAACGAGCTGTTTGCTCTACAGCAATAATTTCATACCCTTTTTGTTTTAGGTTTGCACATACCAACAAAGGATCAACCACATGCTCCCATTCCACAAAATCCTCAGCCCCAAGCGAAACTTTTTCAATACGTCTATCGGGTGGTGTTCCCGTATATCCAGATAAATAAATTTTCGAAACCCCTGCTCCATCAGCCGTACGAAAAAACGATCCCACATTATGTAAGGACCGTATGTTTTCAAGAATTAAAATACTCATCTAATAAGAATACAAAAAGAAATCTTTATTCGCCTTTCTTTTTTGTTTCCATATCTTTCACAATTCCTGGTTTTGCCATTTCTTTTTGAGCCATTTCTTGGGCTGCTGCTAATTCTTTCTTTTGTTTTGGAGTCAATTTATCTTTTTTGATATGTTTTCCTGTTCCAGCTTCTTGTTCTTGAGGCACAAGCACATCACCAAACATTTCCCGTTCCCATTTTTTCAAAGTTTTAATGGCTTTTGCTGATAATTTCACTTTTTCCATTCGTCCTGTTTTCGGATTAAAAACCCGTTTGGTAAACAAATTCGGACGAAATTCACGTCGAGTGGCTTTTAATGAAAATGGGCGATTATTCCCTGTTCTTGTTCGTTTTCCGGTAAGGGCGCAGATTCGTGACATCGGTTCAATATAAAAAAATGCTCAATCACTCTAGTCAATATTTTTTGTTTGTCAAACAAAGTTCATACACCAAAAAACAGAGAATGAAAGCTTCAAAAAAAAACGATACTCTTGTTTTGAAAGAGAAAATAGATTTGTATTCCTTGTATTTCTGATACACTTATGATACAATAAAAAGAATTTTTCATATACACATAAACACTCTTATTTCATGAAAATAGAATTTGCCGGAGCCGCTCGAAATGTCACGGGATCCAAACACTTACTCCATATAAACGGAAAACAGATTCTTCTTGACTGTGGACTTTTTCAAGGAAGACGGTTTGAAACTATTGCTGCCAACGAAAACTTTCCTTTTGATGCCCATCGCATCGATTCAGTTGTTCTTTCGCATGCCCATATAGATCATGCAGGATTGCTACCTTTATTGGTTAAAAAAGGATTTGAGGGACCTATTTACTGCACACACGCAACTCGTGATCTATGCAGTATCATGCTCAAAGACTCGGCTTATATTCAAGAAAAAGATGCTGAATGGATTAAAAAGAAAAACAAAGACCCAAATGCAACACCACTCTATACAATTGCTGACGCAGAAAAAACATTGGGATTTTTTCGGTCAGTTGGATATGAACAATCATTTCATCCTGCTCCAAAAGTAAAAGTAACGTTTCATGATGCAGGACATATTCTTGGATCAGCCACTGAAGAATGGGAAATCCATGATCTAGATACTCAACAAGACATTCGACTTGTTTTTACAGGTGATCTCGGACGACGAAATCTCCCTATCTTAAAAGACCCAGTACAACTGCATGATGCGGACGTTTTCCTTACTGAATCAACCTATGGAAACCGATTTCATGACGAAATCGCTGATGTAGAAGATTTGTTTGCACAAAGTATTCAAGAGACATATGAACGAGGTGGAAAAATAATTATTCCTTCTTTTGCAGTTGGACGAACTCAAGAAGTGCTCTATATCATTCGAGAACTTGAACACGCAGGGAAAATACCACAAATTCCTATTTTTGTAGATTCTCCACTGGCAACTTCTGCTACAGAGATTTTTCAGCTACACCCAGAATGCTATGACCGAGAACTTCATAAAATGTTTGAAAGAGGTCAAGATCCATTCCGTCCAAGAGGTGAAAATCTTCATTTCGTACGTGATGTAGAGGAATCAAAATCACTCAATGATTTTCCTGGATCATGTATTATTATTTCTGCCAGTGGAATGTGTGAGGCAGGACGAATTCGTCATCATTTAAAAAACAATATCACCGATGAGAAAAACCTTATTCTTATTATTGGTTTCATGGCTCAAAATACGCTTGGGCGAAAACTAGTCGAAAAAGAACCTGTTATTAATATCTTCGGTGATCCGTATCCACTGAATGCTGATGTCAAGATATTTAATGCATTCTCTGCTCATGCTGATCAAAGAGGACTCTTGCGATTTGCAGAAAATGTAGGTCGACCAAAAGCAACCTTTCTCGTCCACGGAGAAGACACTGCAATGATGACGTTACGAGACAAACTCAAAGAACTCAAAAATCATCAAAAAACAGATATCTTTATTCCTGCTCCAGGAAATATATACCAACTCACGAATGATAAAAAATGGGTATTACTCCCTGAAAAAAACAATATTTCTGCTCAGTACTTTGGCGGGAACTGGGAAGAAATCTAACATTCAATACAATACAAAACAAAAAAAAGCTCCATACTATTGGAGCTTTTTTGTAGAAGAAAACAGAAAAAAAAATCGTTCTACCCTGCCACTCGATATACTTCCTCAAGTGTTGTTTCTCCTTGTAATACTTTTAAAACTCCGTATTCAAACAAAGTAAGGTAATCTGTTTTTTCTTGTAAAAATTTTTGAATTTCTCTTGTCGATTTTCGTTGAAGAATAAGTTCTTGAACATCATCATTTACTCGCAAAATTTCTGCAATCGCCATTCTTCCTTCATAAGGACTTGGATAGTCTTCACTTTCCTTATCACGTCGGATAGTCTGAGGAACTGTTAACTGAGGAAATACCTGTTTCAATCGATCAATCGCATGGCGAAACCGTTCATTTTCAAGAGGAAGTTCAACATTAATACATCTATCAGGATGTATCTTTCGAATCAATCTTTGAGCGATAATCATGTTCAAAGAAGGAGCGATATTAAAATCATCAATCCCTAAGTTTCGAAGTCGTCCAATCGATTGTATAGCAGAATTAGTATGCAAAGAACTCAAGACCAAATGCCCTGTCATAGAGGCTTCACATGCCAGTCTTGCGGTTTCACGACTTCTGATCTCTCCCACTAAAATAACGTCTGGGTCATGACGCAATACTGATTGAAACCCTGTTTCAAAGGTATAGTTTTCGTTTGGATCTATTTGTGACTGACTTACTCCTGATATTCTATACTCAATAGGATCTTCGAGCGTTACTAACTTCTTTTCTCGAACATTAAGTTTTTGAAGTAGTGCATAAAGAGATGTTGTTTTTCCACTTCCTGTTGGACCAGTGACCAAAACAAGCCCTTGAGTTCGAATCAATTCTTTTTCTATCTTTTGACGCAGAAAATCATCAAACCCTAAGTGTGCTAAATCAGATTTTCCTTTTTGAGGATCCAGCACTCGAAGCACAATTGATTCTACGAATGGAGTTGGAATCAATGAAACTCGAAAATGAATTTTCCGACCTTCGTATTCGTAATCAATATGTCCATCTTGAGGCACTGTTTTTATATTTGATTTTACACCACTTTCATACTTAATACGAAGAATTATTTTTTCTGCTTGTTCTATTGGTATCTCAAAAATATCATACAAGATACCATCAATCCGAAACCGTAAAAATATGGTTTTCTCAAAAGGTTCTAGGTGAATATCCGACACTCCAAGATGTAATGCCATTGTTTTTATTTCATTGAACGCTTGATGCCCAGAAAGGCTTTGTATTTTTTCTCGAAATGATACAAAATTTTCAATATTCTTTTGAAAATTTGTATCCAAATCACTACTTTTCCCTGCCACTAAAGGAGAAAGTTCTTCTTTTTTCTTTTGCAATAAAGGAGAATCATATATTGAAAGTTTGTTCTCAAACCCTGTACGAGAAGTTAATGCAACCTCAACAATATATTTTTTTCTCAGTATTTCTAAATACGCTTTTGTATTAGGATCTTCAGGATCTAGCACGCCCACATGAATCCGGTTTCCGTTTTTGTAATAAGGCAATACTCCGTATTTTGAGGCATCAAGCTTTGAGATCACTTGTAATGTATCAAAAGCAATATGCTCTTTTTCTAAATTTATAAATCCAATCCCCATACTTCGAGCACGAGATTCAACCTCTCGTTCTTCGAATTCACGGTTTATACTTTGTAAATGTTGCAACTGATTACTATCAGACATCACTTAATTATACCATGAAAATCAAGAAAACTCAATACTTTCATTCACTTTTACATCCTGAAAAGCACTTGACTAATCAGTAAATAAAATGTATTTATAGAAATGATTACATATGTGCTTTTATGATGGCATAAAAACCATTCATAACACTTGTAATCACAAAGTTCTTTCACATTGGAAATAATACAACATATTCATAAATAAACAAAGGAGATTCGTATGAGATTATCATACCTATCACTGCTCATCTTTACTCTTATTCAGAGTAGTTTTGGGCAGTGTTTTCAGAGCCCTCAAACAATTGGGACCGAAAAAATATCGCTCGGATTTCAATATCAAGATCTTGATGTTGATGAGAATGTTGGATTTTATGGGCATCTTCTTCTAGGAGATATCAATAATGCCAGTCTAAAATTCAATTTTTCACATTTACGACGTGAAGCTGATATTGCCAATCCTCCACAAATATGGATGTTTTCTCCTGGGTATGTATACCAAGGGAGAAACATGGCTCCATTTAGAGAGCAAACCATTGTTGAAACACGAACGTTTTTTCATAACTATGACCAATCGTTTATAACAAAAGGGTTTGTACTGAATTACCACGCACCATATGGATGGGATAAGAGTTTGTTTTTTTTGACGCCTTTTCTGAATTGGCGGATAGAAACAAACCAAAATTCTCCCAATGGACTCCGAAGTATTTACACTGGAGTAACAACTCGGTTTGCTGTTCCTGATATGCATAAAACGTACGCAGGAGTAAAAATAGCCTACTTAAATAACTTCTCCAGCTATGACTTCAATGGAATGTTACCGCACATAAACACCCCTATAATGGGTAATGCTGGTATTGTATTTGATCAATCATTAGATCCATACAACCTCCATTACCAATTAGAGTTAATGGGAAGTGTGGTATGGCAAACCGGAAAATACTTTGAGGCAAAAGGCACGCTTGAAGTGTTGAAACCTTTGAATGTTTTTGTATTTATTCAGTATCGATATACTGAAATTGAATACAGCCAAATTCCATTTATGGAAAGCTGGCAAACAGGTATTATTTTCCGATTTTAGTATATAAAACCTGTGATACAATCACAGGTTTTTTTCTTTGCTAATATTCATCTTGTACCAATCGAATTTGAATTGGGTCTTCTGATAAAATCTCTATTTCTGCACTACACAAAGGGCATTCAAGAACATCTTCTTCTACGATATCGGAACGGTCGACAAAAAACCTTCCTCGACAATCTGGACAAAAAATGCGTACCTTTTGTGGCATATTCAATATATCTATATACTGTTCTTTTTTTAGCAAATTGAAAAAGAAAAGCAACTAAAATTCCATATCCACTCTCATCATTTCCCTAAATTTCGTCTGACAATAGAGCCTTTAAGTGAAATAAAAAGTCAAGCGCTTCTTTGGGAGTCTTATTATTAATATCATAACATCGAATGGCTTCTTCAAGAGGAGAAACTTTATTGTTTTGTTCCTTTTGAGTTTCAAAAAGCCCCATTTGTAGCTGTGGTGGGTGCGATTGCGACTCAAGTCGTTTTAAGATATGTTTGGCATGCGTAATTACTTTTTGTGGAATGCCTGCAGAAAGAGCGACTTCTATTCCAAACGAGTCAGAAATACCACCCGATTCAATACGTCGTAAAAACACAATTCCTGTACTATCTTGTGCAACACGAACATGAAAGTTTTGTACATTCTTAAGAGAGTTCGCCGTATCAATAAGTTCATGATAATGGGTGGCAAATAAAGTCTTACACTTTATTTCATCGTGAATATAATGAGTTATCGCCCACGCAAGAGACAATCCATCGAATGTTGAGGTTCCTCTTCCAATTTCATCAAGAATAACGAAACTCTTATTCGTTGCGTTTCTTAAAATACGAGCTGTTTCTGTCATTTCTACAAAAAACGTTGATTTTCCACCAGCTAAATTATCCGATGCCCCTACTCGTGTAAAAATACGATCAACAGGAGTAAATACCATTCTTTCTGCTGGTACAAATGATCCCATCTGAGCAAGTATGAGTAAAAGAGCATTCTGTCTTAAAAACGTTGATTTTCCAGCCATATTCGGCCCCGTAATCATATGAATTCCTTCTGGTTTTAAAACAATATCATTCGCAATAAAGGGATCTTTTGATAATTTTTCTACCACAGGATGTCTTCCTTTTGTTATATGCAAGACACCAGAATCATCCATTACGGGTTTTGTCCATCCCCACTGAAGTGCTGTTCGAGACAATGTATGCACTCCATCAAGAAAAGCAATCCCCGCTGATACTTTTTGAATAGCTGATACAAAGTGCAAAAACTGATCCCTCAGTGATTCAAATAATTGTTGCTGTATCCGTGCTATCTCTCCCTCGGCAGATAAAACACGTTCTTCATAATTTTTTAATTCAGGTGTAGTAAACCGTTCAGCGTTCACTAATGTTTGACGTCGCTCCCATGAGGAAGGCACGTTTTTAATATGTGATTTTGAAACTTCAAAACAATACCCAAAATTATTCGAATATTTTACCCTCAAAGTTGTAATACCCGTTTCTTTTTTTTGTTCTTCGGTATAACGATCACACCACTGTTTTCCATTCATAAACAAATCAAAATATTCATCAAGCTCTTTTGAAACTCCTGCTTTGAAAATTCCACCAATACTCATTTGTACGGGTGGACTTTCGGTTAAGTGAGAATCAAGAAGCGTGTAAAGCGATTCAAATCCTTGAAAAAGAACCGCATACTCGTCAAATAGCCCATCACTCTTCTTGCAAAGTGTATACAAGTTTGGAAAAACAGAAAAAGCATCTCGAAAAGCACCAAAATCTTTTGGAGTTCCCCTGCCAATAACACAACGAGACAAAAGTCGTTCTAGGTCTGGAATCTGGTGTAATGATTCAGCAATTTGGTCTCTATATGGTCGATCTTTAAGAAGAACTTCCACACAATCGAGTCGCTTTTGTATTTGTTTTTCATTATACAAAGGATGCGCCAACCATTGCCGAAGCATTCTTGCTCCCATAGGAGTCGAGGCACGATCAAATACAGAATACAGTGTTGCGTTTTTTTCATCGGGATGGAGTGATTCAAATATCTCTAAATGTCGGTATGTAATAGGATCTAACGCAACATGATGTTTTTGATCATACCGCTGTATATGACAAATATGGTTCGTTTGTGTACGCTGAGTATCTTCTATATAAAAAAGGAGTCGAGCAATACAGTGCACTTCTGCTGTTGATGAGTCAATATCAAGAATATCAAAACTTGGCACCTGAAATTGTTGAAGCACTTTCGATTCGTTTTCGGATTTCTTTTTATCATTACGAACTGTTCTATGGGTTTTTGGAAACGCATCCATAAGAGAATCGTCTTCAAAAACATCTTGTGTACACACCAATTCTTGTGGCTGAAAAGACTGGATCATATCAATGACTTCTGATTGTTTTTCTGACGAAAACACCCAAAAAGAACCAGTCGTAAAATCTAAAGCGGCACATGAATATCCGTTTTTATACTTCGAAAAAGTACTCACAATTCTATTTTTTGTTTGATCTGATTCTCCTAAAGACACTGATGTTCCAGGTGTTTCAATTCGATCAATACGGCGATAAATTTTCCCGTCTGTATCTTCTTGCTGTTCGGCAATAGCCACTTTATACCCAGATTGCAACAAAACACGTAAATATTCTTCATGAGCATGGTAAGGAAACCCACACATAGGCATTTGGTTATCCGTTCCTTTATGTCGAGCCGTAAGCGTTATACCCAATACTTTTGATCCAACCACAGCATCTTCGTAAAACAGTTCATAAAAATCCCCAAGTCGAAAAAATAAAACCGCATCTGGATTTTGGTTTTTAAGTTCCCAATATTGACGTTGTACAGGAGTTGACATGACTTACGTTTCGATTCTGCATAAAATACCTTTTTTTTCAAGAAAAAAAGTCTTTGCTCGTTGTATGACACAGCAAAGACTCTTTTCAAAACGAAACATTTTTACCGTGCAACGTTTTTAAACCGATTTTCTCGAATTACAGCTACTTGCACTTCTCCAGGATACTGACAATCTTTTTCTATTTTTCGTGCAATATTGAAAGACAGTTTTTCCGAATCACTATCCGACATTTCCTTTGCATTTACAAACACTCTTACTTCTCGCCCAGCTTGTAATGCATACGCTTTTTCAACTCCTGCAAAAGCAGTAGATATCGCTTCTAGTTCTTTTAACCGTCGAATATATTTTTCTAATGTATCACGTCGCGCCCCTGGTCGAGACGCGGAAATTGCATCAGCAGCTTGTAAAATACGAGCTTCAATAGACTCATAAGGAAAATCTTCGTGATGAGATTTCATAGCGGTTACAATACGAGGATCAATATTAAATTTCTGCAAAATCTCCATACCAATAACTGCGTGTCCTCCTTCAATCTCATGAGATACTGCTTTTCCAATATCATGTACAAGCCCTGCTTTTCGACAAATATCAGGATTTGCTCCCGGAATTTCATGAGCAATTCCTTCTGCTAAGTACGCCACTTCAATCGAGTGATTTAATACGTTTTGACCATACGATGTTCGAAACCGTAATCGTCCGATGAGTTTTAAAATTTGATCTGGTAATTTTTCTGCAAAAATTTCATGAGCCGCTTTTTGACCAATTTCTAAAATCAGTTTATCGGTGCTGTCTTGTGCGCTCCGTAAACATTCTTCTATTTTTGAAGGATTGATACGACCATCTTTCAATAATCGTTCAAGAGCAATTTTTGCCACATATCGACGAAACATATCAAACGATGAAATCGTAATCGTTCCAGGCGTATCGTCAATAATAACATCGACCCCTGACATCATCTCAAAAGCATTGATATTTCGCCCTTCCCGTCCGATAATTTTCCCTTTCATTTCTTCTGAATCAATTTTAACCGTTGAGGTCGTTGTTTCATTGGTTGTTTCTGATGCATAACGCTGAATAGCCTGCACTAAAATCATACTGGCTTCTTCATCTGCTTTTTCACGCATAAGATCAACTCGACGTTTTAATGTCTCTGATAACGCTTCATCTGCCTCTTTTTCCATACGATCAAACAATTGTGCTTTTGCTTCATCTTTTGAGAGCTGAGAAATAGATTCTAAAACCTTATTTTGTTCATCAATACGTTTCTGAAGTTCTTCTGTCTTCTGTTCATATTCTTTTATCCCGTTTTCGTACTCTTCTCGTTTTTTTTCTGTTTTTTCGAGCTTCTGCTCAACAACTTCTTCTCTCTTTTCAATACGAGCATCGGCCTGACGCTGAAGCTCAGTAATACGCTCTCGTGCTTTTGCTTCTTCCTGTAAGGTTTGTTGATTTATTTTTTGTGCTTCACGACGGGCAGAAGACAATAAGTCTTCAGACTCCTTCTTGGCTCTATTGAGTCGATCAAGGGCTTCTGATTCTGCTTTTTCGTGTATCTTTTGAGTTTTAGGTCTCCATACAAAAAAACCAATTCCTACACCACCGGCGAGAGCTACTAATCCTGCTATAATAATCTCCATTTGTGTAAAAAAATTAAAAAATAAAGCTTGTAACGCCTTCTTTTTTCTTTAAGAACACTTAATTATTCCTTTACTGGAAAACAAAAAATGAGAATTTTTACCCACAGACCGAGATGCCTCGGCACAAATACCAATGTGATTTATTGAATACAAAACGATTGTTCATTCCTTTTTTTATAACTGAAAAGATATCGTGTTTTCTCATCATTTCTTTCTACAAGTTCCCATTATTTCATAATCTCTTTCTTTATTCTTTCTCTTGTTTCTGGTTTTAAAATATTAAATTCTTAAAAAAAATACGCTTAAACGCAGTATACTCTCGTCATTCAAAAAGTCAAAGATTCTCTGATGCCTCAAAAACATTATTTTTTATCTTTTTTTGACGATTGTGTATGAAGATGAAGTTGATTATTTTTCGGTTCGAGAAAGACGAGTCCTTCTTTTTTTGGTTGAATAATCGACACTGAGAATTCTGCCGCCCAAGACCGTATAGATGATGAAATTGTTTTCGGATACCATATGAGTATTTTTGGATTTAAAAAAGGAATCTGAGAATCCGCCATCCAAATTAAAACATCTGCTTTTATATCAATAGGGGTACGATGAAAGACCTCTAGATCATCAGAATCAAATTCTCGCACAACCCATAATCTCATTTCGGGAAAAAGAAGAGCCGAAACTCCAGACGACAAACGCACTCGTTTTATATCCTGATATTGGTACCAATGACCAATCTCTCCTTCAAAAAATGATTGTACTTGTTTTGGACGAAGCCGACTCTGCAATAATGGGAGAAAATCTGAAGATGATGATATTTCATGCTGAAAGAGAAATAATTCATCATTCCAAACTACACCATGAGAATGAGCATATAATCCTTTTTCCCAGCCATACACATCGTGCCACCCCCACCACAATATACTCGTCCCAATACAGACGAGAGCCAAAAATATCCACTTCATTACAAAGTAGAGTGATGAAGAGATTCTCGAATATATTCTTTTTGTTTTTGTTTGAGTGTCTCATAAGATTTCACCCAAACAGCATTTGAAAAAACCTCAACAATCGCTGTTAAATAAGCGGCTAAAGCTAAAAGAGCTAATCCAAGCAAAGCGACCAATGAAATAGCGATTCCAAACCATGATGATTTTGCAAAAAACGAGAGAGCAAAGAAGAGTCCCATTGGCACACCTATTACAACAATAACATTCACAATAACTCTTATATTTACAAGCAACATTATAACAATAACAGATAACGTTGATTCAAAATTTAAAAATACGAGACCAATACTTTTTTTGATAGAAGTCATGACCGGCACATCATCCAAGACTATAAAAAAAGGAGCAAAAACAGTAAAAATATTCACAATAAGAGAGAACACCAGAAAGAGTAATAACAAAGGTAAAAATATATTTTCATATATCTCACCATGATAATAACGATACAGTGTGATAGAAAAAAATGTAATTGTCATAAACGAAAACGGTGATAAAATCGCATGGAGTTCCACCAGTTTTGGAAAATACTGAAACCCATCAATTACAATTTGTCGCCCTGAAAAATATCGGTCTGGATACTCAAATCGGTCTTTAATACCTAAAATCAAAGACGATAAAATCCAAGACGGTAATGCAAACTGAAAAAGCAGTATAAAAATAACAAAAAAAATCGCCCATCCGAGCAAATTATTATTCATTATAAAGGCCAATAAATCTCCAATCTTACTATATACATAAGAAGGTTCTAATATACCAAGCTCTTCTGAAAGCAAGCCCGCTTGCCACAATATTTCAGCCACAAAAAAAATAACAGCTGCAAAGCTGGAAACAAAGCAAAGCCATTTTAACTTTCCAGTATTCACCGTTAGTCGCCACGCATCATGTATAATATCAGAATACTTCATGCGGATGCTATTTTTGCCATTTCTTTTAAAAAGTCAATCATTGTTCATCTGTTTTAAAAGCCTCTGCTTCAGAGGAAAGAGGTTCTTGAGCTTCTATATCAGTAGATTGTATCTTCTTAAATACTGTATCAGAAACAAAAACACCTTTTTCATTTATTTTTACCACATGTGACCGAGCAATCATTCGTTTTTTTCCGAAAATCCAAAACCCTTTCCGAAACCATATTTTTTCAATAAAAAATCCATACCGATCAAATAAAAAATCAAAGACCCGCCCTTGGTATTGATTACGGTTCCAAACAGAAGCTCCAATAAGAGGCACCTCTGTCTTAAACACTGTTTGTAGCGCAGTTAATGATTCCGGTTCTTGCAACCGAGACTCTGAATCAACAACGATAATATTTTGATTCTCCCATTCACGAATATCTTCTGGAAGTAATAATCGTTTTCCGTCTTTTGTCTTTACCCACAATGCTTCTATCTTCCCTTTTTGAGGGCAGATAACAGCATCAAAAACAATACCAATTGGATACATACCTTCGTTTTTCTCTCTACACACAATGGAACGCCGTAATCGTGAAAATAAATACATCATAGACCACAATGAGTTTCATACATTTCAATAACTTTTTCAACGATATTCGGAAGCTTTTCAGACTCTTCAGTCGTCCATTTCCCTAACACGAATGCCGATGCTCCCATTACTGACTTTTGTTCGTTTCCTACTCCTATTTTTATGCGTAAAAAATCATTTCCAATACACTGTTGAATTGATTTAATTCCATTATGTCCACCACTTCCACTTTGAGTACGTACACGAATACTCTCAAATGGCAAATCAATATCATCATAAAAAACACAGATATCAGACGGATGTATTTTATAAAACTGAGTCACTGCTTGCACCGATTTACCACTCGCATTCATATACGTATGAGGCTTTAAAACAATTATTTTTTCTCCATTCCAATGACCATAAGCAATACTCCCAAAAAATCGGGGCTCATGTGTTGATGGTCCTATTGCATATTTTTCAATAAAACGTTCCACAACCTGAAACCCAATATTATGACGAGTATTGTGATACTGTGATCCGATATTCCCAAGTCCCACAAGAAGTTTCATAATTCTTTTTTTCGAGTGTAAATGATTTCAAGAAAGGATTCAATACGAATATACTCTGTTTTGTCTTTCTTTTTCTTTTGAATATCCTATACTGCCGTTAGCATGAGACCCTTTGATTGGAGCGATAATGAACGATTAAAAAACTGGCTCACGTTTTCCGTTTTTTTAGGTGTTGTTATTTTTGTGTTTATACAACTTTCAAACGTGTTCACCAATAGTGTCGAAATTACATACGAAATATCACACCTTCGAGCAGAAGAAAGACTCACCCTCTCTCAGATAGATTTACTCATGACAAAGATTCCTCCAAGAGACATTCCGTCTCCTGATAAATCTGATACTGACGATACTACTGAAACTGAACAATGAGGAAACCCCAAAACATATATACGTCTCAAAATATTATTGTCTTGGTGACTCTTTTTCTCGTTATTTTATGGCTTTTGTATAGTTTGGGATCGTTCTGGTATGATAATAAACAAATTAACGCTGAAATAGAATCTATTCGTCTTGAAAATGAAGAGAACCTTGCAAAAATAACCGAAAAAGAAAAACAGTTAGAATACCTCCAAACTCCACAACGAATAGATAAAGAAGCAAAAATGCAAATGAACCGAAAACAAGAAGGAGAAGAGGTTTTAATTCTGATTCAAGAAGATATTGATATTATTCCACAAAAAACAGAACATCGAACACAACAACAAATTCAACACGAATCAGTCCCAATTATCGATAAATGGAAATGGCTTTTTTTGAGGAATAGAAATGAACTTTAGGTGTGTATACAATTTTTAGTCAAAAAAATTTGTTTTCTGTTTTTTTTTCCGTAGTATAATGGTGATTTATGTAATATTTTTGGCATGGACATTGGTACACATCTCGCAACCGGACTGTTAGCATCAACACTTGTTGAACACCCGACAGCAAAAGCACTCTGCGTGCTCGGATCTGTTATTCCAGACATGGCACAAGTCCCCTATTATCTCTATAGAATCTGTAAAAAAGACTGGAAACTTTGGCGACACATGAAAAAAGACGGACCAGATGCGTATCATCCATCATGGGAACGAAAAATATATTACCTTTTACATAGTTTTGTGTTTCTTGGTTTCTTATATGGGCTTTCTTTTCTTCTCAAAAATCCGCTCATTTTGGGGTTTGCTATCGGGTACACAACTCATATTTTGCTTGATATACCAACCCATAAGGGAGAAGCTGCAAATCGCCCATTTTATCCGTTTGCAACATTCCATATTGATGGGTATATGGATTGGTGGAAACACGCACTATGCCGAAAACTTATTGTTGTTTTTTGGATATTTTTGTTTTCTGCGTACTTTTTGATTATTTCTTAATTCTTTTTTTTCGTGGCAATGAAATCGATTATTCCAAACGCACTCACTCTTTTTCGAGGCATTATTGTACTGCTTTTTATTCCACTGTTTTCTTCACAAAAACCAGAATTCTTATGGATCTATATACTTTTTATTATTGCGAGTACGACCGACTTTTTAGACGGCTATTTAGCGAGAAAATGGAGAGTTATTTCTTCGTTTGGAAAAATATTTGATCCACTGATTGATAAAATATTCACCTATACTATCTTTTTTTTAATTATTCAACATACACCATGGATTGATACATGGATTGTGGTCTTATTTCTTATTCGGGATCTATTTGTAGACGGAATTAAAAATTTTCTTCTTTCACAGCACATAGTGACTTCTGCTCTTTGGTGGGGGAAAGCAAAATTTGCCTGCCTTGTCCTTATTTTTCACACATTATTCCTCTCTATTCTTTTTCCAACTGTTACCTATCTAAAAGATCTCTCTGTACTTTTATGTGGTATGGGTATTATCATTGCTTATGTTGGTATGGGGTTTTATATGAACCATCTTCTTGATTTTCTTCGACGCTAAACTTCTATGACTCTCGCACTTCATTTCCTTACTCTTCTTGCCCTTTTTTCTCCAGCGTTGATTGCGAACGCGCTTCCTGTATTCGCACAACATGTACCTCTTTTGTCTCGATGGAATACACCTATTTCTTCTCGATGGTTTGGATCTCATAAAACCTATCGAGGATTTACTGTAGCGATATTGGGAGGTGGAATTATTGGTTTGGGTATAGGACAGTGGATTCCTCAATTTTTCAACACACCGATTGATGCATTTCTTTATGGAAGCGCTTTAGGGTTTGGTGCTCTTTTCGGCGATCTTATTGAAAGTTTCATAAAACGACGAAAAGGGAAAAAACCAGGAGAGTCTTGGTTTTTTTGGGATGGGGTAGATTATATTCTTGGTGCTTTAGTGGTTGTTTTTCTCTGGGGTATTTCTATCACATGGATAGACACACTTATTCTTTTGGTTCTTGCACCAACGCTCAGTACTATTTCAAACCGTATTGCTTATTGGTTGGGTATCAAAAATGTATGGTATTAATACACCTACATATCACAATTTTTTGGTGTTCTCGGAAACGGAATAACATCACGAATATTTCCCATACCCGTTACATACTGAATTAATCGCTCAAACCCGAGCCCAAACCCAGAATGCACAACACTCCCGAATCGACGAGTGTCTTTATACCATCCGTATTCCTCATCAGATAATCCATGTAATTGCATTGCTTGTGAAAGCACATCAAGGCGTTCTTCTCTTTGAGACCCTCCCATAAGTTCACCGACTCCGGGAACTAATAAATCCATAGCAGCCACTGTTTTTTGGTCTTTATTACGACGCATATAAAATGCTTTTATATCTTTTGGATAATCAGTTACGAATGTTGGAACCCCTGTTTTTTTACAGATATATTGTTCGTGCTCTGACTGTAAATCAATTCCCCAAGACACAGGGAACTCAAACGACTCACCACATGACTGCAACATTTCAACAGCCTGTGTGTAGGTCATGCGTGCAAACGGTTTGCTGGTAAGCACTTGCAATCTCTCTTTCAATGTTGGTTCTATAAATTGATTAAAAAACTCTACCTCTTCTGGAAGATGATCTTGAATATATCGCACAACAAAGACTAGTAATGATTCTGCCATATCCATACAATCATGCAAATCCGCAAATGCCATTTCAGGTTCAATCATCCAAAACTCAGCTGCATGACGAGACGTATTTGAGTTTTCTGCCCGAAATGTAGGTCCAAAGGTATAGACTTTTTGAAACGCCATCGCAAACGTTTCTACATTTAATTGTCCACTCACGGTAAGTCCTGTTTTTTTACCAAAAAAATCTTTCTGAAAATCGATATGAGATTCTTTTTTTGGTACATTTTCTAACGGTAATGTTGTTACCTGAAACATTTCTCCAGCACCCTCGCAATCAAGTGCTGAAATGATAGGAGTATGTACCCAAACAAATCCTTGGTCTTGAAAAAATTCATGAATAGCACGACTCAGCACTGACCGAACTCGAAACACAGCAGAAAATGTATTTGAACGAGAACGCAAATGTGGAATCGTACGCAAAAACTCAAACGAATGTCGTTTTTTTTGTAACGGATAATCTGCGTCTGCCACGTCATATATGAGTACTTCTTTCGCTTGAATTTCAACCGCCTGTTTTCCACCTTGAGACTCGATAAGTACACCTTTTACTTGCACCGAAGATCCGACTGTAAGTTTGCAAATATCATCAAAATTTGAGAGGTGAGACTCAAAAACAATTTGAATACCTTTAAAAAATGTTCCATCATTGAGTTCTAAAAACCCGAATTGCTTTGAATCGCGAACGGTTCGAACCCATCCTTCAAGATGCACTTCTTGGTGAAGATATGTTTGATGATTTTTAAGGATGGTTTTGATATCAATACGAGTCATTATAAAGACATATTATATATCCGAATTGTCGTTTTTTTTCCTAAAAAGTCAAAAGGTTTCCTCCCCAGACAATCAACGCTGTATAGAGACCCGCAACAATATCATCGCCCATTACGCCCCATGGAGAACGCCATGCATCAAACTGTGCTATAGGCAGAACACTTTTCGTAATATCAAATATCCGAAACAAAGCAAACGCGGACACCCACCATAGAAAAGAACCATTCTGCCACAGAGGGAGAATCGCAATGGAAATACCAATCCATTCATCAAGAACAATCCAAGAATGATCATACGTATTCTCTTTTTTTTCGTAAGAAATAGCCCATACACCCAAACAACAGATTATAAAAATAGATATTATAAGTTCTTCAAGAGAGACTCCATACGATCGACATATCCATAATATCACACAGGCAACAAGTGTTCCCCATGTGCCAGGAGCATGATGAGCATACCCGATACCAAAGCCACTTAAAAGAAAACGACGAAATTTTTTCATGGGATACGATTTGGAAGTATTGATGGTTTCGTGTATTTGGGGTTTTTTCGGTTATCAAACCAAAACAATACTCCATCGTACCCACTTTGACGACTGTATTGTATAACTTCATTCGTAATATCGATATTTCCTACATTTCCTTGTGCTTCACCGAGTATAATTCGACAACCTGCAGGCACATTGGCTGTTTTCATAGAATACTGAAGTTGCGTATAAGGATCTTCCTCGTATTGATCCTCAATGGCTCGATACCAATGAACCTGAAAACAATCATTTGGTTGTAATAATGGCGTCCATTGTCCCATATTATATATTTTCGCAGGTCCGATACTTATTGGTTTCTGAGTAATATTCCGAATCATTTGGACACCTTTCTCTACAAATTGATATACATCTCTATGATTAATTTCTTCTGAAACATGATCGGGTTCATTCATAAACTCAATATACGAAATAGTTTCTTTTTCTGTATCAGACAGTCTATGCCAAAGAGTTTGCAAAAATTCCTTGTCTTTCTCGAAGAATAATTTTTGTTTCTGAGGATCGGTCACGAAATCTGATTGATATTTATATAAATCTGAACTATGGAGAGTAAGTATTAATTTCTTTTTACTTTTTTCTGCTGCGTTTAGTAAAGCACGCACATCAATGATCATCTTTTCCAAGTTTTTCCATTCTTTTGGTGTACCATCGGCATGATGAAGAAGGTTTCCTTCTTCAATTTCGCCTTTTTTATTTTTATCTTTTGAAGATAACGTTAACCAAACTCGTAAAAATGATCCGGTTGCTGATTCTATTTGTGACTCTATATTTTTTAGTGATTCTGTTTCGATTCCAATAGAGCTTGCATACTTATTGAGATAAAAACTAGTCCCAGTATGCCGAAAAAATTCAGTTTTCAATGGCATTGGTCGCACGTTGGTTGAAAGAAATGGTGTACGATATGGCATTCCATTTAATGTATGAAGTCGAGGTGTAGAGAGTAAAAACAAAGATTTCATAGAAATATGAGGAGCCTCAAGATCACCCACAAAAGGAGCGAGTAATGGATCAAGTGTTGATCCTGTAACTTTTAACTGAAGGTTTGGAACACGTGACAAAAAAGCCACATCCCACTGATTTAACTTTTCGTACACGAAGAATCGTTTTGTTGTCTGTTCTGGTAATTCAAATCCACCTTGAAATTGATGTTGTAATTGAGGTGATAATTGTCGAATATCATATATTTGAGGGAACCTTTGTTGCACATGAGTATTATCACGAACGATAGAACTCTTTAATACATGTAAATCACGTTGAATAAGCTCTTTTTTATCTTCATATTGGGACTGATTTTCTTTTGGAGTATCCATCGTACGGATATCATTATATATATTTTCGTAAACTCTGTAACTGTTTCTGAGATAATACTAATAATAACTGTTCATCTGATGCTTGCTTGACCCCTGAAGCTGATTCAAATTTCTTGAGTAATTCTTTTTTTGTTTTTGCACCAATCCCTGGTATTTCATCAAGAACTGAGATGTATGTTTTTTTCTCTCTCGATTTTCGGTTATATGTAATAGCAAACCGATGTGCTTCATCTCGAATACGCTGAAGCAATTTAAGAGCACTCGAATCGAACGGTAAAAGCAAGGGTTCTTTTTGATGTGGACGAAAAATTGATTCTTCTTTTTTAGCCAACGCTATAATTTGAGTATACGGATCAAAATCATCTGGAAACGTTTCTGTTTCTAAAAATGATTCAACGGCTTTCCAGACACTCGATAATTGCCCCTTTCCACCATCAATAACAATTAAATCAGGAAATTTTTTTGCAAAATTTGTATCATTTTTTCGTGCAAATCGACGAGAGAGAACTTCTTTCATACTCGCAAAATCATCAATTTTTCCATTTGATAATGTTTTTATAGAAAACCGTCTATATTCGGACGGTGCTGGGGTTCCATCTAAAAACACAACTTGACTCGCAACGGTTGAATCGCCTGAAAAATGAGAAATATCAAAACATTCTATACGAGAAAGATTCTTTTCAAGATTTAATGAAAGTGCCAGTTCTGGAAGAGCTTTTGAGAAATTTTCTGCACGAGACAATGTTTCCAGTTCTTGTTTTTTTTGAAAATGAAGTGCTCGCTTTGTAGCCAGATCAAGAATTGTTTTTTTCTCTCCTCTTTGTGGAGTCTTCACTAGAACTGATTGTGATGATATTTCACATAAGAAGGATTGAATTAACTCTTCATTTGGGAGAATAACTGGAATATATATCTCACGTGGAATATCACTTACGGTTTCATAAAACTGTATCAAAAATGCTTCATACATATCAGAAACATCAAAAACATTGGGGCTATTGAGTACAACTTCATTCTGGTCTATAAGTCTTCCTTCGCGAAACGAAATACGTACACAATACGCTTCGTTCCCGTTTTCGATACACGATACAAAATCGCGAGCCATTGAATCATCAAGTGTAACTGACTGATTTTGCGTGGAAACATGCAAGGCGTTCAGTGTTTCCTTGATATTTTGAGCTGCTTCGAAGTTTTTTTCACTCGCAAATTTCATCATTGTTTCTACTAATTCTTGTTCAACTTCTTTTGTTTGTCCTTGGAGAAACTTTTTCATACGTTCAACATTTTGTTGGTAGGTCTGTGTATCGATATCATATTTTCCTGAGATCACATCGGGGTAGTAGTCTTTCGCTGAATCAACCATACGCACATGAAAAAATTTCTGACAAAACCGAACCACATTTTTAAATGCTTTTGTAGAAGTTTTTGGTCCAATATACGTACTTTTATCTTGGAGACGACGACGCGTAATTTCCATTTTAGGACGTTCTTCTTTTGTAATACGCAGATACACAAAATTTTTATCATCTCTTAACCGAATATTAAACCGAGGCATATACTGCTTCACAAGATTATTCTCAAGAATAAGAGCTTCTATTTCAGAATGGGTAATATGAGTTTCTATGCGTCGAATTTTCGACACCATGATATGGGTTGTCTTCTTCTGGTTTGTTTTTTGAAAATAACTCGATACTCGCTTTCTCAAATTCTTTGCTTTTCCCACATACAACAAATCATCATTCTCATCATAAAACATATAACACCCCGCATCTTGAGGAATGGCTTGGGGAGTAAACACAAATACATGGTCTTTTTTCTTCACAGCTCTATCTTAGAAAAAATCATTCAAATCTCAAGTATCATTTCTTTCTTGTTTTTTATATCTTCCTTGATTTTCATTTGTTTTTGATGTATAATAAAGGGATTTATTTTATTTTCTTATGATTTACTTTTCAGCATTTCCAAAAACTTCTTTTATTTTTCAAAACCATGCTCCTGAAGGGTTTATTTCTTCTGAACAAGCACAAGAAAGCATACAAGAAGTACGAACAGAAATTGAGAATAATGGAGAAAAAGACAATGCTGAACGAAAAGCTCGATCGCTCACTATTGAAGAACTGAATAAAACCGAAAGCCTTATTAAAAGTTATGGGCAGAGTACAAAGATTACTGAAACTGAGAATGGAAAATTGACGATAGAATCACTCAATATTGAGTTTTATAATCTTAAAAATGCCCTTAAAACAGCGAATCTACTCAATAAACTGAAAAGCACAAACGAGTCATATCAAATAGAAAATAATCAACTTGAAAGCATTGGATATGTCTACAATACAACCTACTTCACAACGGAAACACTCCAAAAATATTTTCCTGAATTATTACAAAACCCAGATGCATTTAATGCATACCCTCCACTACAACCAACAGGAATTAAAGGAATGCAACAATACGACAAAGACAAAATCAGTTCTGATTTCTATAAAAAAACATATCAGGATCTTACATCAAAATAACCCTATGAAAAATAATATTATCCTCCTATTGGCTTTATTTGCACTCCCTTGTTCGGTTTTTGCTTCCCCAAAAACCAATATACCAGTGCAAATAGATATCAATCATCCGCAATACAAGGAAATTTTTAATTACACTGCCCAGTTCACACAAGACAATATGAGTCAATGTGCTCTTTTTGTAAACCGCATGTTTTTAACGCGATTTGGAAAACCTATTTATGGAAATGCTTGGGACATGCAATTACACCCAGCAAACAAAAAACACCTCACTCTCGCATGGCAAATACCGAAATCTGAGGTATATAGAACCCAAAACCTTAATTTCCCTTGGGGAAAATCAAGTCAACGCGGAGACCATTTTTCTTCTTTCTATGAATTTTTAGATGCACAAGAATATCCTATTGGTGTTTTAGGAATGGTCTATAGATACTCAGCCCACAAAGAAGAAATTCTTGGTCTTTCAAATATCTTACCCCAAACACATGTTGCTTTTATAGCTGGAAAAAAACAGTTTTTCATTCACAATACAACAACAGACATACAAAGTGCTCAAAGCATATTAGAAGAACAATATGGAACCTTGAAATCCTATGAAAAGGAACTTATCGCATCACGGATCCCTCTTGATTCTCGTATATATCCAGGAGAAAGCATGGTCTATGAAGACTATCTTGTAGAAGAACATTTTAAAACCGTTATGAGCGGAAGTCTCATAGAACTTATTCTTCGGAAACACCGAAACAATCGAGTTGATGAGCTATTACGACCTATATCTTTCTCTCTTATTTCCCAAGAAATAATTGATTCTCTGAAAACACAAACCGAATACATTCAAACCAATAATCTCGAAATCATATCGCATAAAACATTTACCGAATCTTCGTGGGCACAAGATGAACAATGGATATCGTATCTTCGCACAGAATGGAATATTCACGATCCAAGTCGATCATTATTCATCCCTGTTCCGAAACCAACAGTAAATATCAGTGACCAGCTGCAAAACTTATTTCCTCATAGTCTATTAAAAAAACGCACGTAATGTGCGTTTTTTTTCTGTTACCGTTTTGACCACTGTGGTGCTCGTCGTGCTCGTTTGAGTCCTGGTTTCTTTCGTTCTTTTACTCGAGAATCTCGTGTCAAAAGACCAAACTCTTTTAATTGGTGCTTAAATTCTGGATCTTTTTTTGATAAAGCTCGTGCAATTCCTAAAGAGATAGAACTGGCTTGTGCTTTTTTTCCACCTCCAGAAGTACGGACAACAATATCCACATCTTTTTTAAGTCCTAAAACTTCTAATGGTTGAAGTGCGCTGACCGTCATTGATCGATCATCTGCCCATTGATGCAGTTTTTGTTCATTGACTGTGCAGTCACCGCTTCCAGCAAAAAATACTTTCACCGTAGCTCGTGCAGTTTTCCGTTTTCCGACAGCGTAAAAATAAGGTTTTTCTTTCATGATAATTATACAAAAGGTAAAGGTTCAGGTTTTTGTGCCATATGAGGATTTTCGTTTCCAATCACAAGCAATAATCGTTTCATTTGTTGATCTCTCAACTTTGTATTTGGAAGCATTCCATACACAGACGACTCAATAATTTTTCGTGGGTTTCGTGATCGCATTTCAGATGCCGATCGAGATTTCAAGTTCCCGAGATACCCAGAATGTCGGTAATAATTTTTTTGGTCTTCTTTTTTACCAGTAAGTTTTATTTTTTCAGTATTCACAACAACAACATAATCACCTCCATCAACATGAGGAGTAAAATCAGCGCGATTTCGCCCTCGAAGAGCATTCGCAATAGCTACCGAAAGGCGACCTAAAGTTTGCCCTTCTGCATCCACAACAAACCATGTTCGGTCTGTATTTTGTACGTTCTGTCTTAATGTTGTTTTATGCATTTGCGTCAGTAATTAATTCCACATGAACCAAAAGCGCACCATCTCCGTCTCGATATCCAACTTTCACACGACGAGAAAACCCTGATGTTTTTGGTGTTTTTTTAATGTACTCAAGTGCACTTCGACATGCATTTTCTGTAAAGAGTACTCGTTTTAACTCTCGAATAGCATTAAACTCTTCTTTTTGACGTTTAACCGTTGTGATGAGTTTTTCTACTTCAGACGAAAGAGCTTTTGCTTTTGCTTCTGTTGTTCGTACTTTTCCGTACAAAAACAAAGAAGTAAGCAGATTCCGCTTCAACGCTTTTCGTTGATCAGCTGGACGATTAAGGATGTGTTTAGAATTATTATGTCTCATGATTATTTATCAATTTTTTTTTCAGTAGGAAGTACATATCCGCGTTCCATAAGAACTTGATCAAGTTCTACTTTTGCTTTTTGTCCAAACCCTCGGAACTGCGCTAGGGTTTTCATTGGAGTTGCAATCAATTCTTCTACAGAATTAATATTTCCATTCACCAATGCATTCAGCGTTCGTTGAGAAAGTCCTAAGATATCAATTGGTGTAAATGACACCTCTTGATTTGCAGAAGCCTCTGCTTCTTCTGACTCTTTCTTCTTTTTTAATTGTTCAAAAGATGTTGTGAAATCTTCATCAGTATATGCATCTTCATTATTAAATAACTCAAAATAGCTTTGTAACATACTCGCTGCTAACTTCAAAGCCTGTATTGCTTCAATAGATCCATTTGTTTTTACAACTAATTCTAATTCATGAAGATTTGTTTCTCCTCCCACACGCGCAGGATTTACTTTGTATTCCACATGCGTTACGGGTGAAAAATTTACATCCATAAGCATATACTCTGGATCTTCTTCTTTTGCATTATCTGTATTCGCAACCAACATATACCCAACCCCTCTTTCAACACGGATCGTCATTTTTTGTTTTGAATCAGCTCCATCACATGTTGTGATATACTGAGTAGGATCTAAAATTTCAATATCACTTGAAACTTGTAAATCTTTCGCCGTAATAATTCCTGATTTCACAAACGGAATCACTACTTCTTCTACCCCCTTTGTGTGTTTCTTCAGTCTCAATTGTCGTAGGTTCAGCATAACATCAAAAACTGTTTCTTTAATTCCAGTAATAGTTGCATACTCATGAGTAACACCTGAAATCTTTAACGCTGTAATTCCTGTTCCTGGCAAACTCGAAAGCAATACTCGTCGCAATGCATTTCCAATAGTATACCCATATCCCGATGGAAGAGGATTCATCACCAACCGTGCGGATGTTTTCGAATCCGATTCGATTCTGATTTGTGGTGCGCCGATTTCTTGATGAAGAATATGCATGTAGTAAAGAAAATTAAAAAATTAACGAGAATAGAACTCAACAATAAGCTGTGTATCAACAAAAGACTCAAAATGTTTTGCTTGTGGCAACTCTAACACTTCTACTTTCAGTTTTCCTGAATCAGCCTTTAACCAATCAGGAGCAGTATAATCTTTCATTTCTTCTGCATTTTTATGAAAAATAGAAGCACCTTTTGTTTTTGATCGAATTTCAATAACATCTCCAGGATTCACAATAATAGAAGGAATATCCACTCGTCGACCATTTAACAAAAACAAACCATGTGTTGCAAACTGCCGTGCCTGAGGTCTACTCAACGCAAACCCTGATCGAAAAAGCACATTATCCAATCGTCGTTCCAATAATTCAAACAAGTTTTCTCCTGTTACCCCTTTTCGACGAGTTGCTTCTTGGAAACATCGATAAAATTGTTTTTCAGATAACCCATATACTCGTTTTGCTTTTTGTTTTTCTCGCAATTGTCGTGCATATTCCGTTATTTTCCCCATTCGTCCACCACCATGAATACCGGGAATACCAGATCGTTTTTGCAAAATTTTCTGATATTTTGGTGATCCAAAAAGGTTAATACCTTCTCGTCTACAAAGTCGTGCTTTTGGTCCTGTATATCTCATTAAATAGTGAGTAAATTAAAAGTAAATCAAAATTAAATTTTTCGCACTCGTTTTGGGCGACACCCTCCATGAGGCACTCGAGTTTGTTCCGCAATAGAAACCACATCCAATCCTTTATTGATAAGACCTCGAACTGTTTGATCACGACCAGGCCCCATCCCTTTCAAGAAAACATCAACTGTCTGAATACCAAACGTTTGTGCCAATTCTGCCACCTTCTCTGCAGACATCTGCCCCGCATAAGGTGTTGACTGACGAGCTCCTTTGTATCCATTTGCTCCCGGACTACTCCAACCCAAAACATTTCCGTCTGGATCAGTAAGTGTTACAATCGTATTATTGTATCGAGCAGCGACATACACTCGCCCATGCTCAAAACTTTTTCGCACCCGTTTTTTAGTTGTCTTTGCCATAGTATTATTTAGTTGCTATTTTTTTATTTGCAATTGCACGTCCTCGACCTTTTCGAGTTTTTGCATTTGTTTTTGTTCTTTGTCCTCGCACCGGCAACCGATGTCGATGACGAAACCCTCGATACGACCCAATATCTTGCAATCGTTTGATGTTTTGTGATATCTCTCGACGCAGATCAGCCTCTAGTGGCACCTTCAAATCAGCCAATGCCGTCCGAATAGCTTGTTCTTGTTCAATAGTGAGATCCTTCACTCGAACATGATCCTCAATATTTGCAGCCACACAAAGATCCTTCGCTCGCTTTGGACCAACCCCATAAACATAAGTCAAACTAATAATCACTCTTTTATCTGCCGGAATTGTAGTATTTGCTATACGCATGAATGTATCAAATAATAGATTATCGCTGTCTTGCTTTTAGTTTTGGATTCTTTTTATTAATCACAAAAACTTTCCCGTGCCGACGCACAACCTGACAATTAATGTCTCGTTTCTTAGCCGACTTGAGGGAACACACAATTTTCATGGTTTAAATAATTAACGATAACGGAAGGTTATTCTTCCTTCTTCTAGATTATAGGGGGCTAATTCCACCCGCACCTTGTCTCCTGGCACAATACGAATATAATGCATTCGCATTTTTCCAGACAATCGAGCTCGAATTTTATGACCTTCAAAACCCTCGGTTGTCAGTTCCACTTGAAACTCAGAACCAGGATAATTCATGGTAATCACACCTTCGGCTTCCACAACATTATCTTTTGCCATTGAGACTATAACCTATTAAAAAGCCTCGCAAGTTTATCGTCAGAAAAGGAATTGTCAAGCTTTTTTTGGTCTTTTTTATTTTTTATGCTTTTTTGTCTCTGTGGCTCTTTTTATTTCTCTATTTTCACATAAAAAAACATTGCACCTTTTCAATCATTTTTATATAATGCAATTGCTTTTTTATATAAAAGACAAAAATAACTGATTGGTTATTCTGTTGTCTACATTCACTAGATCCCGCTGAGTGGTAATCACCCACGATCCCAAATATCAGGGACGGGAATGGAGAGAAATTTAAACACCATTGTTTAAAAAGTAGATTCCATCGTTTTTCTCTGTTTGAGCGTTATCAAAAAATTAAGCAAATTTTCGAGATGGTACCGTCGTAACCTCTAAATACGACTCTCGAATACATATATATATGTATTTTCTTATTTTTTATGATGACTCCTTTTTTTCCCAGTTCACAAACCAAAGAAACCGTTGCTCAGTCAGAAGAAAAAATTCTCTCTTATTGGAGAGATCATTCCATTTTTAAACGATCTATTTCATCTCGATCAACACAAAACCCCTTTGTATTCTTTGATGGCCCACCGTTTGCTACTGGAACACCGCATTACGGACATATTCTTGCTGGAGCCTTGAAAGACGCCATTCCTCGATACAAAACCATGAGAGGATACCGCGTAGAACGAAAATGGGGTTGGGATTGTCACGGAGTCCCCGTAGAATTTCAGGTCGAAAAAGAACACCAAATCGGAGGAAAACCCGGCATAGAAGCTATGGGGATTGGGAATTTTAATGAACTATGTCGTTCTGTAGTACTTCGCTGCAGAGACCAATGGGAAGACACCGTTGAGCGCATGGGGCGTTTTGTTGATTTTCAAGACGATTACAAAACCATGGATCCAAAATTCATGGAATCTGTTTGGTGGGTTTTTCATCAGTTATGGAACAAAGGACTTATTTATGAAGGTGAAAAAGTGGTAGCTTATTCTCCAAAGCTTGGGAGTCCTCTTTCGAACTTTGAAGCCGGTCTCAATTACAAAGACATTGATGACCCAACATTGACTGTTAAATTTAAAACCACTGATAAACGAGTCTCACTTGGGGAAGACGTCTCTGTTTTCTTTTTAGCATGGACTACTACTCCATGGACACTACCTTCAAATCTTGCGCTTGGAGTTCATCCGGATATTCAATACGTCCAAACAAAACCTATTGATGGACTCTCTTATATTGTAGCAGAAAACCTTCTTGAAAAGATATTCAAAGACCCCATTGATATTCAACGTAAAATTGATGGAGCATCGTTGATAGGAACGGCTTATACACCTCTTTTTCCGTTTTTTAAAAACCATAAGAACGCTTTTCGTGTTATCAAAGGAGATTTTGTTTCCGATACTGACGGAACTGGAATCGTTCATCTAGCTCCAAACTTCGGGGAAGACGATGCTCGAGTATGCCAAGAAAACGATATTGCACCACTCGTTTCTCCAATTGATCAGAACGGATATTTTGATGACACAATCAAGGAGCTCTCTGGAAAATATTTCCGATTTGATAGAGAAGTTGGTGAGCACACAACCGATAATGCAAACGAATGGGTTATTCAATATGTAAAAGAAAATCATTCCTTATTCCATAGAGCACAAATACGACATTCTTATCCTCATTGTTGGAGAACTGAATGTGCTCTTATGTATACGGGTATCAAAACATGGTTTGTTGATATTCAGTCCATCAAGGCTGATTTAATAGATATGAATGAAAACATTCACTGGATACCTGATTATCTAAAACACGGTCGATTTGGAAAAGGTCTCGAAAGTGCTCCTGATTGGGCTATTTCTCGAAACCGATACTGGGGAACTCCTATTCCTGTCTGGAAATGTGATAAAACCGGCGTATGCCAAGTCATTGGCAGTAAAGCCGAACTTGAACGCTTGAGCGGTAAACCTGTTTCTGATCTCCATCGTCACTTTATAGATGATCTCACATGGACACACCCTGAAACGGGAGGTACTATGCGACGTATTCCAGAAGTTCTTGATTGTTGGTTTGAATCAGGGTCTATGCCATATGCGTCACAACATTACCCATTTGAGCCACATCATCGGTTTTTTAAGAACCGATTTGTAGTCATTCGACACGCACAAGCAGAAAACAATGTACAAGAAATTCTTTCGTGCACCACACAGTCTGCCGAAAAATATGGTATTACTTCAAAGGGACGAAAAAGTGTACTTGATATTCGAGATCGCTACAAAGATATTGATATTATTTTCACGTCTCCTTTCCGTCGTACTCGTGAGACAGCCCACCTATTTGCTGAAATATCAGGAGCAGAAATTATTGAAGACGAACGACTTCAAGAGGTTCATTTTGGAATCTTTGATGACAAACCATCAGAGGAAGGCCATGCGTATATTGATAGTCATAACATTATAGATAAACCTTTTCCCCAAGGAGAAAGTATTGCTGATTGTGAAAAACGAGTATCCGATTGCATTCGTGATATTAATAATCGATACGAAGGAAAAAATATTCTTATTGTGTCACACGGGCATCCAATTCAGTTGATACAAAGCTGGAACGAAAACCGTCCTGCTGGTCCATGGGAAAATAAAATTCAAAATGCCACGCCTTATGAACTTCAATCGGTTTTTCCTGCGGCTGACTTTATTGCGGAAGGGTTAGATCAAACACGATGTTGGTTTTATAACCTTCACGTGTTAGGCGTCGCCTTGTTTGGAAAAAATATTTATAAAAATGTTATTACAAACGGAATCATTCAAGCGGAAGACGGAAGCAAGATGTCGAAATCTAAGAAAAATTATCCTGACCCGTCACATATATTTAACAAATACGGAGCTGATGCAATGCGGTTTTATTTATTAAACTCTCCTGTTGCACGAGGTGAAAACCTTCGATTTTCAGAATATGGTGTTGCTGAAGTTTTAAAATCTGTGATTCTGCCATTGAAATCGACGTATCAGTTTTTCTCAACATACGCAAACCTTGATGAATGGAAGCCAACACGTATTTTTGCTATAAGACATGCTGAAGCTCAACATAATACAACTGGTATTTACAACGGAGATATTCACACATCATCCGCACTTACTGAATCAGGGATAAAAGAAGCAAAAGAACTTGCTCGCACACTGAGTCATGCATCTATAGACAACATCTACACATCCCCATTTGAGCGAGCAAAAGAAACAGCGAAACTCTTGAGCGAAGTACAAAAATGCGATCTACACGAAGACAATCGATTATCGGAAATGTCATTTGGGTCACTTGAAGGAAAACCATTTATATCAGCACATGATTGCATTCTTCATGCCGATACTGAACAATTGTCTCATATTCAAGACAGAATGGCCTCATTTTGGGCTGACATTCAGAAAAAACATCATGGACAAACGGTTGCTATAGTTTCTCATCTTGCTCCGATTCGGTGTTTACAGTCCCATATACATGGCATCAGTTCTCATGAAGAAATTCTTCGATTTCCAAAACTTTCCACAGGGGATTACACGGTACTCTTTCCGTTTCCGACCCCAAAAAACGAACTTGATATCTGGATTTTATCGGAGCTTCAATACGTTATTGACCAATTTCGCACTCATTTTGACGCGTATAAATTAGAATCCGCACTCAAACACATTCCTGAATTCATTGATAAACTCAACAACTGGCACTTACGACGATCTCGAAGACGATTTTGGGCGTCTGGTATGAATGAGGACAAACAATCTGGATACGAAACACTTCATTGGGTATTACTTTCTCTTTCAAAAATACTGGCCCCCGTATGTCCATTTTTAGCCGAACAGCTCTATCGAGATTTAGGTGGAGGCGACTCTGTTCATTTAGATTCTTTTCCCATTCCTATAAAAAAAGCAATGAAACCTGACATTGAAAAAAAGACCAATATCACTCGTGATATTGTGCGTTTAGCTGCGAGTATACGCGCTCGTAAAAAAATAAAGCTTCGACAACCTTTATCACGGCTTCGGTTTTTAGTAACGGAAGACATTCAGCTTGATTTTCATATTATTGCAGAAGAAGCGAACGTCAAAAAAGTTGAAACGCTTACTTCTCTTCAAGGAATTGCTGAACGAATTGTTCGGATTCAAGCAAAAACGGCTGGGCCTCGACTTGGAAAAAAAGTACAAGCCATACTTCAAGCAGGAAAAGAAGGACGATTTGAAATGCAAAAAGATGGGTCCCTCCTTATAGAAGGTGAAATTATTCAACCAAACGAATACGAGATAGGGTTTGTCTGCTCAGAAGGGATAGAAGCTGATAGTTATCAAAACATGGTCGTGATCCTTGATACGGATATTACACATGATTTACTGCTTGAAGGACTTGCTCGAGAACTCATTCGATACATTCAAGACACCCGAAAAACACAAAACTTTGATTTGTCTGATCGTATTACTCTCACTTATCACACACAATCAAAACTTCTACAAGAATGTTTTCATCAATTTTCATCTCTCATCGGACAAGAAGTACTCGCTGAAAACATTATCAAGAGTGATGCTATTGATGATAATATGCATGATGATACTGTTTTGATTGATGGAGAACCTATTATTATTTCTCTCCAAAAGAACAAACTCTAAAACAGTTTTCCTTGGGTAAGCACTTGTTTTAAGGGTTGATATGTTTTACGATGAAAAGGGGTATATTCCCCTTTTTCAAGAAGGTTTCTATGAAATTCTGTGCCATATCCTTTATGAGAATCAAACTGAAACTTCGGGTACGACTCAGCAATTTCATACATATACTGATCTCTTACTGTTTTTGCAATAATTGAAGCTGCTGATATACAAGGATACAAAACATCTCCCCTTACAAAATCAGAAGATGGAATTGAGAATACAAACCCATCATTTCCATCAATCCAGAGTTCTTGAGGAACAGATGGAAGTGTATGGAGTGCTTTCTTCATAGCCGCATGGGTTGCTTTTTTTATACCCAGTCGATCAACATCTTTTGCTGACACCATACCGACTCCATACATACAATGAGCCATAATTAAAGCACATACCTCTGATCGAATTCGAGGACTCAATACTTTCGAATCTTTCAAAAGAGTACAATCAAAATCATCAGGCACAATAACCGCAGCTGCAACCACTGGACCAGCAAGGGCTCCTCTTCCTGCTTCATCAATACCAGCTACCAAGTGTTTCATTCTTGAGAATAAATCGATGTTGATTCTATAATTTCTCCGTTTTCTGCTCCAGCAGCAATAATAGTGAGAGTGTATCCTTTTTTTAAAATAAAATATCCGGTTCCATAACGAGATGCGACGTGTGGATCAGGGGAAATATCAGGGTAAATTCCCAAATCATCAAGTAACGAAAAATCGATCATATCACCACACCATGGTTCGTTTCGACGACATATTTCTGACGTTCTATCTGAGATACCTTCTGGAAAATCACCAAAATGCTCGTAATAAGCCTGTATTGATCGCTGAATACGCTGTACATCTCGACTTCGTTTCTGGTTTCGTTGTGACACAAGTTGTGTTCCAGGAGAAAGAGTCCATACCACAACACTCATAAGTACTCCTGCACAAAGCATAAAGACCACAAGCTCTGATAGATGAAATCCTTTTTTTTTCATATCGGTGTGTATATGTGTTTTCAGTTCAGTATTCATGCTACAAAAAAACGTATAAATTCTCAAACTCTTTTTCAAGGCGCTTTAGTTGAAAAAAAGTTTATTCCATGGTATAATAGAGGGATTTATTCATTTGCTATGTCATTTTTCCATATCATTCCCGTTGCATTTGCCCAAACTGCTGCACAAAACGTTCGAGACGAATCCACTACAGGGGTTCAAGACATGCTTGCTGGAATTGCTTCTGCATTTCCTTATTGGATAGCGGCTATTTTAGTTTTTGTACTTTCTTTTTTCCTTGCTCGGTTCGTTAAGAAACTCGTTGTTTATCGTGTTACATCACGATCTCGATACGATGTACATCAAGAAATGATTATTTTGATTGATCGTGCGGTATATGTGGGAGTTTTATTTTTAGGGCTTTTAATATCGTTTCGTATTATAGGTATTAATATTGCTTCTATTTTAGGATTTCTCGGGTTAGGATTAGGGTTTGCGTTTAAAGACTTACTCGCCAACTTTATTGCGGGAGTGGTTATTTTAACTCAAAAAAAATTCATGATTGGAGACACGATTGAAGTAAACAGTATTTTTGGAAAAATTATTGAAATTGAGTCTCGAACAACCCAGATACAAGGGTTTGATGGAACTATTCATATTGTACCAAACTCTGATATGCTTACGTCAGTTGTTCGAAACACGACTAAAAACTCATTTCGTCGTATTTCATTTGCTGTTGGAATTCATTACTCAACTCCTTTACGAGAGGCTATTGAATTAACCCTTAAAACAGTTGAAGCTCACCCAGATGTGGTTGTAAAACCAAAAACAAACGTACTTGTTACTGAGTTTGGAGACTCTGCTATAACCCTTGAAGTTCGATTTTGGATTGAATCAACATCTCCGTGGCCAATTATTCAATCAGAAGTAATGCAAGCCTTAAAACTCGCCTATGATAAAGCAGGGATTGAAATTCCATTCCCTATTCGAACACTCACGCTTGATAGTTTTGATAAAAACTTATTTAAAGCTCTTAATTTAGGGACGAATACTCCAGCCTATTCTGGACAATCGCTACAACAAAATACACCCACACAACCTGAAAATGTTTACAAACAACACATTCCTTCTCCTGATACACCAATTCAGTAATAAAAATAGAATTAGGAATAATGAATTATGGAAAAATCACAAGGCTTTGCACCACCTTATGATTTCTGCGATTTATTCTAGATTCAAGATTCCGGATTCCAGATTCCATGTAGCTCTTGCGCTTCCCCTTAATTCTTAATTCATAATTCATTATTCTGAATTCGAAGAATTCACTGTGCTTCTGGTGCCGAGGGAGAGAATCGAACTCTCACTCCTTACGGAACACGATTTTGAGTCGTGCGCGTCTACCAATTCCGCCACCCCGGCTTTTTGGAAAAAAACATTCTGTTCAATCTTTAATAGAAAGAGCGAGTCGATTCTACAAAAAAAAAGAAGAGGGTCAAATTTTCCCTCTTCTTTTTATTGAGACTATTCTTGTATAATTTTCCATCGTACTTCTTTTTGAAGTCTTCCTTTTGGAATTGTAAACCCAGAGGCTCTCACATGCCCACCTCCTCCGAACTGTTCTGCTAAGGCTTTCAGGTCTACGTGGTCTTTTCTCGTTCGTAGTGATCCTTTGACATTTCCTTTTTCATCTTCAGAAAGCATCACGACGTATTCAACTTCATCAAGAGCATTGATATAATCAATAACACCAGAAATATCATCTCGTTTGAGTCCAAGAGATTCGTATTCTTCACGAGAAATACCAACAATAGCGGCTCCTTCTGGAGTTATGGAAACATTTTGCAAGATTCTTCCCCATAGTTTGAGTGTTGGAAGATCGTATGTACGAAACACTTGTTTTGATATACGAGCCATATTCGCTCCTTTTTCAAGCAAATCACCTGCAATTTGATACACATGTGGCGTTGTATTTTGATGCATAAAAGCCCCTGTATCTGTATATAATCCTAAAAGCAATGCGGTTGCCATTGATGGAGTTATATGTATATGCAAATCGAGTAGTAAATGATACACAATTTCTGTTGTAGAGGCAGCCTTTGTAAACACACCATTTATATCTCCAAACAGATCATTTGAAGGATGATGATCAAGATTTATTTTATGGACATTCTCTGACAATATTTCTGGATAGAGGTTGTGAAACTGAGTCATTCGTTTGTCTCCACAATCCACAAAAATAAATGTTTTATAATCGTTCGGATTAAAATCATGTTTTATAAACGATGTATTCCCTATAAAATGAAATGATTCTGGAATATCGTCCTTACAAGCCATATCAACATCAAATTCTTGCGATAAAAGAGCATGATACAACGCCCACCCAGCACCAAATGTATCACCATCTGGATTCGCATGAATTAAAATCAATGTACTCGGCTTTTCTTGCATATATGCCTGAAAAGATTTGAGAGTATTTTCATCAAATGAAACCGCACTAGAAACTAAAGATTTCATACCAAAACGTCTATTAAATTCACTAACATATTATATTATAAAATAATATACCGGTAATGTCAATTTATTGTCGTTGATATTCAAAGCTCATAAGAGTTTCTTCAATAAGCTCTATCAGTTTTTCAGCGAAAGGGGCTATGGCAACTGATTCTTCTCGTGCTCGTTGTGCTTGTTTTTCTGCAAGATAGAGTGATGAAAGAAATCGGAGGTAATGTTGAAACCGCAAAGACTGAAGGCTTTCTGAAAAATTCATCATAGCAAGTGATATAGCGTTTGCAGCAATAGCATCTTCATTATTCTGCATACGAGTCATTGAATTGGTAAGTTCCACAATACGCTGCAATTGCATTGTTGCTTTATCTTCTTCCCCTGATTGAAGGAAGGTAATAAACATATCAATAACTGCTTGAAGTTCTATAAACACTTTTGTAACTTCATCACCATGAAACACTCGTAATTGACGAAATGTTATTACTGCGACTTCTCGACGGGTTAATGTTTTATAAGGACGATACATATTATCAGGAGGAAGTTTAGCGATTTGAAACTGTGCAGCATATGCAAAGTGAGGCACAAACCAGTCTTCATCAGCAATATCACTGGCGATATTTTTCGTACCAAAATAGGGACCAAAATCAACTTGAGTGGCTCGAAAAAGCATAGCTAAAAACTCTGCTTTCGTGACGAGATTATCTGGATAAAAAAGTTCTGTATTTTGAAAGATAACCTCCGTATCAACTCCTCTTTTTATTGCCGGAGCATACCAAGCATCAGGACTAACATCTTGAAAATAAGTAATCCCTTCATGACTCGGAATCGCAATTCCACCAGATCGCAGGGCAATAAGCAAAGCTTCGGCTCTTGTAACCCCTCGTTCTGGATAGAAATTACCGTCTTCGTACCCCCACATAATACCCACATCACGCAAATGATTAAACGTTGCATATTGAGGATCACCTTCAAAGACATCATTAAATGCCTGCACTGAACTAAATGCAGGAATACAGAAAAGAAGCATCAAAAACCATTTTTTCATCAACAAAAGTATAAAAAAAATGACAAAAATCGCAATAGAAAAAAACCTCAATAGAGACTATTGAGGTTTTGCTATTATTTATAAAAAAATTTTTGTAATGGATGTACAGCACTTTTTAATAAATTTTGTGCGTACACCATCAACTTTATATCTGCAGATGTTGGTACAGCTAATATGAGTGTATCTACCCATGCATGAGCATAGAGTGTAACTCTTGTTTTATTTGTATAATAAATACTTCGTATATGTCTTTTTTTATCATACAAAATATCAATAAAAACTTGATTATCATCCATTGTGAAGAAATAATGAACCGCTGTTTCTGTGTTAATATCAATCACTACCATTCTCAGAAGATTATCACTCAGGACATCGAAAGCAACGAATGTATTTTTCTGTGGTTCAAAATATGTACCGACTTCCATAGATAAAAACCGGTTTACCAAAGTCTTCATCGACTCTACTTTTTGCAGTTCGTTGAAGTACGAGGTTCTATATCTCCCTTCTGAAAAATGTTCAAAGAAACCTCTTTTTGGAACAGAAGGGAAAAATGATATTTCTCTACCAGAGTTTAATATAAAACTCTTTATTATACGTGATTGCTTATCATATATCACAGAACAACCATTCTTTAATACATCAGTACTTGATTCGTTTTGAGGCAAGTCATTTTTTCTTAATTCTTTTTGACAGGAACAAAGAAATAAAACCCCCCAAACAAGGTATTTATACATACCAACACTCCTTAATTATATTTGTAAAATAGCAGTGCTATTTATTACATACTTGCCTTCCATAAGTCAAACAAGTTTGATATCACAAAAAAAAATTTGATTTTGATTTTTTTTTATTTAGAATCCCAGCGTTCTTTTGTTTTTTTCTACACAACGCAGGCGTAGCTCAGCTGGATAGAGCACCGGTCTTCGGAACCGGGTGTCGGGGGTTCGAATCCCTCCGCCTGTACCAATAAAATATCTTTACTCATTACGGTTATCGATATTTTTTATGTTAGATTGGATGAGAACCGAATAAGGTTTGATACAACGAACGAAGAAAAAAGAAATCGCGAAGATTTTTCTCTTTTTAAGGGAGGATATCACGGAAAAATAATGTAAAATACTAAAATTAATTCTGTAGCGTGTACATGATAGGAAGAGCATCTCTATGATTTTTAAATATTCGTATTGACTGCCTTGTTTATTTTATGTAGAAATATAAATGTTGTTTTACAAACTAATTTTATAAACCATTGCAAGGAGATTAAAATATGTACAAAATATATTTAAGCCTTTTGATTAGCTTATCTCTGATTTCTTGTGACATAAAGAAAGCAGACAGCAATAATCAAGAAGGAGTGGGAGGAATTAAACTTCCTGATGGACGAAGTATTGATTTCGACATGGAATTTCCAATACATGAATTTCAAGAAGATGTATGGGAAAACGAATGTGATTTTTCGCATGACGATCAACTAAAACAAGTAAAGAAAGAGATGGCTTTATTTTTCAAAAAACCATCCCCTCAATACTTTACGGAGCATCCTATCTCATCATTTAAACACATGAGCGTAGAAATTCCTACATCATCATGCATTCGAATTGTTGAGTTTGATGATAATGGAGATTTTGTGGTTGCCTTTTTTACACAAAAAGAAAATGGTGATTTATGGATAGAAACTGTTGCAAATCGTTCGGGGAAAAAATTCAAAATGCGTTTATTGTATCTGAAAAGTCAAAATAAGGTTAAAATACAAGTACCAAATAATTTAAGAAAGGAACTTGGTTTAACGAAAGACAATTCCGGATTAAGTATCTATGCATCACAAGAATTAACAGAAAAATTTATGCTCTTAGGCGTATTAAAACCTCGCAATGATTAAATTTCTAAAACACAACTATTCCGGTTTCTTTCAAAAGAAACCGGTTTTTTATTTACGAATTCACGCCTCTTTCATAAACTTCAAATAATAGATAAAGAACAAGTAACGGCATTCAGGACTTCAAATAATGCAAAAATTAAAGATGAAAATCTAAATTGTCTATTTATATAGCTACTCACCCCTTATCCATTTTTCAATGAAAGACTTACCCTTTTGGGTTTTCGAGTCAGAGTGTAGTTTTTCGTGTTTTAGCATAGAATATTTTTTGCCACACTCATTCTGCATCATCTTGCTCTACCCATACTCGACACTGTGTAGACAAAGACATCGCTGCCTCATAAACAGCATCATATGTTTTTCCGGTCAACACTACCCGACAAACAGCAGAAAAACCATCACAGGCTTTCCCCACTCGGTCACCAATACAAGCCCTTATTTTTACTGACTGAATTGTTCCGTTTTTTATGTATGATTCAAGTGAATCCATGCCTTTATATAGACCTTCGCATTTCGGAAAAATTTCAATACAGGCTGTATATTGTTTGACTGCTTTTGAAACCGTCACTCCTCGCCCAATTGCAGCATTTACAATTTGTTGTGACAATGAAATACCATAGGAAGAAGAATATAATGTTTCCCGATATCCACCAATACGACTCGCTATTTCAATAATCTTTATACTCCCATCATCTGTACATAAAAGCTCAGAATGAATACCACAATAACGAAGTCCCAGTATTTGTGAGGCTGTTTCTGTTACCAAATAAGCTTCTTTTATTATCTCTTCTGATTCTTTTGATGGCAGTATCCGAACCGCTAGAAATGAATCATCAATTCCGCAATCTCGTGCCGTATACACATCACAAACACTCGGCATATGCCATATACAATGACTACCTGCAAAAGAAGCAACTGTTATTTGTTTTCCTGAAACGGCTTTTTCTAATAAAAACTCCGATTTCGGATCTGGATAAGAAAACCGAAAATCTAAATACGCATAATCTTCTTGGAACCCATCATCAAAAATATTTATATTTTTTTGAAAGGATTCCCACACAGAGGATAAATTATGTTTCGTTTTATCTACACTATACACAGCCCGACTTTTCACACCACTTGTAAACTTTAAAAAAGCCTTCCCTCCAAAATCAATAACCCCATCGTGAAACTCTTTTTCTGTTCGTATAATTCGCCAATCAATATTCTCTGGAAGTACCGATAAAGCATATCTCTGTAATGCTTTATTTCTCGTGCAACAAGCGCTATACACCGATGTCCCCACAACACCAAGTTTTTCAGCAATATAAGAACGAGGAACAACATACTTTTCATAATTACTGACCAGTGCTTTTACTCTGAATTTCTCTTTTAAAACAGGAATCAAGGCATCTACTTCTTTTTTTTTGTATAAATCAACTTCAATTACTTCATCAAATACACAAAACGCTGATTCTTTTATTTTTTGAGTCAATAACACCACGTAAAATCCTTTTTTCTTAGCCATTTCAATTTCTTCTTTTTTGTGTTCAAATCCAGTAAATATAATTGTTTTGGGACGAACAGGCAAAATCATGAAATCATAAATTACAACAGTGAATGTACAATAATCCGTGTTCTCTATTTGTGCAATTCTTTTCTTTTTTTTGCTCTCTTTCTCTAGCTATACAAAAAAATATACATATAATCAGAACCATGAAAAATATTGTGATTATTGGTGCTGGTCCAGGTGGTCTTACCGCTGGAATGATTCTCACCCATAGAGGGTTTAACGTAACCATTATTGAAAAAAATAAAACCGTTGGAGGAAGAAACGGAGAACTCAAGCTCGGAGACTATTCGTTTGATATTGGACCCACTTTTCTTCATCAGAAATTTACACTCGATGAAATATTTCACGAAGCTGGTTATAACAGTGATGAATTTTTAGATTTTGTACGGCTTGATCCTATGTACAGAATATCGTTTCCTCATACAAATCTTCACCCAACAACGAATATAGAACAATTAACCCAAGAAGTGGCTGAAAAATTCCCAGGAAACGAAAAAGGCGTACGACAATTCATGGATCACCATCATAAAAAATTCAAGGCCATATTTCCATGTTTGCATCGCCCTTATCTACATTGGTGGCATATGCTGAATAAAAATATACTCAAAGCAATTCCTTATATTGCAACTCCTAAATCTGTGTACCAAGAACTAGGGCAATATTTTGAAGATGACAACCTCAAACTCGCATTTACATTCCAAGCAAAATATCTCGGTATGTCACCATGGAATTGCCCAGCGTTATTCACCATACTTCCTTACATCGAGTACCAATATGGGATGTATCACGTGCAAGGAGGTCTCAACCGCATATCGCATGCCATGGCGGATGTGTTTCAAAAAAATGGAGGAACACTCATAAAAGACCGATCTGTTCGAAAACTCTATCAATCAGGAAAAAAAGTTACTCACATAAAACTCGATAACAAAGAAATTATTACCTGTGACGAATGTATTTTGAATGCTGATTATGCCTACAGCATGACCAATCTTTTTGATGAAGCGGTTGTAACTCATCCACGCCACAAAGAAAAAGAAATGAAGAAAAAGAAGTTTTCTTGTTCAACCTTCATGCTCTACCTTGGACTTGATACTCTCTACGAAAACGAACCCCATCATAACATTATTATTGCTGATAATTATCACCATAATGTTGACGAAATGAACACAAACCAAAAAGCGTCTGAAGACATGTCTATTTATGTAAGAAACGCAAGTATTACCGACCCATCACTTGCTCCTAAAGGTCATTCTGCACTCTATGTTCTCGTTCCAACGGTTAATAATCAATCAAACCTCGATTGGAACGAATTTTCTCAACAATACCGCGACATGATTATCCGCCGCATAGAAGCACGAACAGGAATGAAAGACCTTTCATCACATATCGTCACTGAAAAAATAATAACCCCAACCGATTGGGAAACAGACATGAATGTCTTTCAGGGGGCTGTTTTTAATCTATCACATATAATTAAACAAATGCTCTATTTCAGACCGCATAACCAACTATCAGGATACAAAAATGTCTACCTTACTGGAGGCGGCACTCATCCGGGAAGTGGACTCCCTACTATTTACGAATCAGGAAGAATTGCCGCAAACCTTATCTCTGAAAAGTATGGACAACCAGTTCCGCAAGCCTACGCATCGTTTGAACTCTAAATATCTATGAATCTTTTTCAACTCCTCACCCTCCTCTGGATTTTATTTGGCCCCCAAAAAAAACCTGATCTTCAGCGAATTCAGCATCTCGGACTCTTGGCTGTTAAAATAAGTCAAATGTACGCATTAAGAAGTGATTTTCTACCTCTTGAAAAATGTCAGCACCTCAAAAAACTGTATCGAAAAAACACCCCCATTCCTGCAGAGAACTTTTTTCAGCTTTTCGATGAGTATGCATCACAAGAACTAAAAAACAATATCGAACACATTGAACCACAATCACTTGCCTCAGCTTCTGTAGGGCAAGTCCATAAAGCAATTCTTCGCAACGGAAAAACAGTCGTTCTAAAAATTCGAAAAAAAGATTTTAAACCCGCTTTTCTCAAAGACATACGAAACACAAAACGGTTTTTGCGTTTTATTCTTTTTTTCTACCCAAAACTCAAAAAACTAGCTGATCCCATTGGAACACTGGAGACCATAGAACGATTAACACTGACCGAACTGAACCTGACAAATGAAATCAGTGGAACCAAAACGCTCGCTACTATACGAGATCAGTACAAAGACACCCTCCCTTATCTGCAAAACCTCTCGTTTCCTCATATCTATAGTGAATACAGTAATGAATACGTTCTTGTTTCTGATTTTATAAATGGAAAATCACTCGATGAGCTCCTTGAATCAAAACAACTCGATTACGAAAAACTACTCCTTTTATTTCGTATTCATGGGTTTTATATATTTTTACAGGGTCAATTTCATGGAGATTTACATCCCGGTAATATATTTATCGAAAAAGATAGCATTGTATTTATTGATAATAGTAATATCGAAACCGTTCCGCATGTATTTGCACATGGACTTCTCGATTTATTAAAACACCTCAGCCAAAAAGAATATGATCTCATGGCATCCACTCTTCACAATCTTTCTCACACAAAACTCAACGATATTCAGTTTCAAATTTTTCAGAACAAAATTATAGATTTATACAAAAATTTTCAGAATACAACTGTGGAAGAAGAAAGCCTCACTCAAAAGATGATGGAGACGGTAAAACTCTCTATTCACTCTGGTATGACATTCGAAGAAGGGCTTTTTGGAATCATCAAATCACTCATGTATCTCGACGGCATGGTTATGCAGTGTAACCCAAAAGCTATTTTAATGAACGACGTTCGTCCGTTTATGAAAGATTTCGATGCTTTGAAAACACAATAAGGCTCTCCTTGTATTATTGATTCTTTTTTGTTATACTCTGCTTGTTTCTTAACCTTTTTTTGTTATGTACACACTGCCAAAACTAAACTACGAATATAATGACTTAGAACCTCATTTTGATGCCAAAACAATGGAAATCCACCATTCAAAACATCATCAATCGTATATCGATAAACTCAATGCCGCACTCAAAGATTTTTCTGATCTTGCTCAAAAACCAGTAGAAGAGCTTGTTTCTGATCTTGAATCAATACCATCGAGTATCCAAACAGCTGTTCGAAACCACGGAGGCGGACACGCTAATCACAGTTTCTTTTGGAAAAACATATCTCCTGCTGGTGGAGGTCGGCCAAACGGTTCACTTCAAAAAGCTATTGAGGACTCTTTTGGTAGTTTTGAAAAATTCAAAGACCAATTTGAATCAACATCTGCTTCTCAGTTTGGAAGTGGATGGGGATGGCTCGTTTCTGAAAACGGAAAACTCCGAGTCCTATCAACAGCAAACCAAGATTCACCACTCAGTGATGGATATACACCCATTATAGGTCTTGATGTATGGGAACATGCTTATTATCTACAATACCAAAACAAACGCCCTGATTACATAAAAGCGTTTTGGAACGTTGTCGATTGGGATTTTGCTCAAACACAATACGACGCATCTTTATAATAGATGCTCTCAATGACGCTCAAAAAACACCTTCTTTCTGAGGTGTTTTTTTGTTTTATGAGTAGAAAGGAGAAATATCAACTGGTTGAATCCCCCTTGTATGGTTTCGTGGAGTTTTTATCCCGAGTGCTTCAAAAAATTCTTGTTTTTTCTGGTTTTGGTACAAAACTCCTATTGGTTTTTTCTTGTGATCATTTTCAAGTGCTTTTTTTGCATACGATATATCAAACCGGTCATAAGAACTATCTGCTTCTGTGTCCCACACATTCTCTCGGTACCAAGCGTCATCTGCTTTTTTATTATACGTCGGACAAGTTTGCAGTATTTCTACAAACGCGAACCCTTTATGATTCAATGCTTTTTGAATCGTTTTCGTCATATGAGGAATATCAGCAGACAACGTTTGTGCCATAAACGATGGATTCAGTGACAACACAAGATCCAAAGGACGTAAAGCATCGGTTGTTACTCCATAAGGCGACCCATTCATAGAACACCCTTTTTCTGTTGTTGCTGATGCCTGCCCGGTTGTTAATGCATAATTATGATTATCATGTACTAAAAAAACAATTGGATAATCGTTTCGAATCGCATGGATCAGATGATTAATTCCTTCTGAAAACGTAGCTCCATCGCCTGCACTCGCAACGACGGTCAGGTTTGGGTTCGCAATTTTTGCTCCTACTGATAACGGCAATACGCGTCCATGTAATCCATGTATCGTATAAGCGCCAACCTTATCAGCCCCGTTCCCATTACACCCAATGTCAAAACAGAGCAATGTATCTTTTGGTTTCCTGTTTTCTTCAATAAGTGCTTTTTTAAGAGCTACTTGTATAGCATAGTCTCCGCATCCAGGACACCAATTAAGTACTTGCGCGAACTGATCAAAATCTCTCATAAAATAAAATTAAATATGGGTTTGAATATAAGCTTGAACATCTTCAATGAAAAACGGTCGTCCGTTCCATTTCAAAAGACGTCCTTGAAACCGACTTTCCGTATGAAACTCTAACTTGTTTCCAAACTGCCCTGTGTAATTATTCTCAATCAAATGAACGTTCTTATTTTTTTCAAAAAAATCATGTGCCGATTCACGATTCAACGGCCATACATACTCATAATGGAGGTAATTTACGCGCACATCACTCGATTCATAAAGAGCAATAATATCGCTCATAATACTCAAAGAACTTCCCCAACCAATAAATGAAATATCCGCTGTTTCTGGTCCGTACACTTTTGGTGCGGGTAAATCTTTTTTAATCGTTTCGAGTTTTCTCATTCGTTTTTCATACATCTCCCCCGCTCGTTCACCTTCTTCAAGTTCTCCCATTTCCCAGTGTTCATCACCGTTTGCAAAATAATACGCTTCACAATCTCCAGGGTTCCATCGCACAGAAACACCTGATTCTGTAATTTTGTATCGATCCGAAGACTGTATTTTTTCAAATTCTTTTTCTTCTACCAACCAACGCTCAATAGGAATGGTATTTTGTTCTAATGGTGGAATCGTCATCTTCGATTCACATACTACTTTTTCAATTAACACAATAACCGGCACTTGATATTTTTCTGCATTATTAAGCGCCTCTTGCATTAACCGAAACGAATCAATCGGATTCGAAACCCCAATAACAATACGAGGAAACTCCCCATGTCCAGCATGAATAGCCAAATCTAAATCACCTTGAGCGGTCCATGTAGGAAGCCCTGTAGCTGGCCCGGGACGCTGCGCAATAATACTGACAAAAGGGACTTCTAAAATCCCAGCCAAAGAGAGTGTTTCTGTCATTAAATCAAACCCCCCACCTGATGTTGCTGTTAACGACCGCGTACCCGCAGCACATGCTCCTAATGCCATTTGTGCTGCTGTAATTTCGTCTTCTACTTGCCGAACAACAATATCAGCTTTTGGTCCAAACTGAGCCATGTATCCTAAAATCGAGCTTGATGGACTCATCGGATACCCAGCATAAAACTGAACACCCCCATGTAAAGCCCCGAGTGCTAAAGCATGATTTCCGTTCAGCAACCTCATATCATTTTTTTGTTTGGGAGTCTCAACATGAAACCCTATTTCACCAGCTTCATATCCAGCATGTAAACACCCCATTACAATATCGACTATATTTACTTTTTTCTCGAACTTTTTTCTCACAATAGCCTCAATAGTTTCATACTTCATACCAAATATTTTGGCTAATGTTCCCAAAAGAATGATATTGGTCATAATTTTGGTTCCATTATTCTCTTTCGCAATGGAATGACACGGAATAAAAAAAGACTCGATATTGTTATGATCATTATACTCGATAATATCTTTCATACTGGCAAACAACTCAAACGCATGAATAAGTTTTCCTTTTGGAACGAGTTGGTGGTAATACTCTTCTAAACTCGGTTTATCAATCGCAACCATAATATCCGCATTTTGTGACAACGACCGAATAGTGGTTTCTCCAAAATTGATTGTATAACACCCATATCCACCTTTAATAATAGAAGCATATTCTCGATCGGAACATAACTGAAACCCAAGCGATCGTAATGCTTGAGAAAATAGGTCTCCAACTGTTAAAAGCCCTGATCCACTTTGTCCGAGTATTTTTAAACGTGCTCTTTGCATAAGAAATAGTGAATATTCACTCTCTAGTATGAAATGGGTGAGTACAATTTGCAAGAATCTTTACTCGATATGGAGCTCATCTTATGCTTTTTTTACACTTTTCTTAAAAACCCTTTTTTTAGAAAAGGGTTTTTAAGATTCATTTTTTTATACTTTCTTATTTTCGAAGTCCACACATTTTGAGTACACAACAACATCCTCTGCAGGAAGCGTCGCTGTATAAGCGGTGATTAAAAGATACAAGAACAGTCCTTGAAGATTCATATCTCCTACTGATAAATGTCCAACAATAAAAATCACAAACAAAAGCCCTGTAATCCACAATCCTAAATCACGTTTCCAACCACTCAAAAGCCACACTCCAAGTGCTACTTCTGCAACAGGAACAATATAAGCAACCGCTGTCACGAGTGCCATAGGAAGAAAAGATTCTGCAAACATCCCTGTTGTCATAGTCGTTACAAATGTTCCAATACCACCCATTAGTTTTCCAATCCCTGCAAGAAGAAGAAACAATGCCAAACCGGTACGCAAAAGACCCTCGGCATTACGAGAACCGTTATCTGCACTAAACATGTAAATAAAAAGTTAAAAAATATAACTCAATTATAAAAACTTGATTTCAAAATTGCAAGCACCCCTTTAAATACCTTGCACACGATGTAAACACCCATCACCACGCATAATTGATTCGATAGATAAAAAGGCTTCGCTATACATTGTTGCCATTGTGTCATCTGCATAAAAAGCAATATGAGGCGTAACAACAACATTTTTCATATGTAATAACTCATGATGACGCTCAATATTTTTTTCATGTTCTAATACATCCAAAGCGGCATAAGCAATTTTGCGAGACCGTAATGATTCTAATAATGCTTGTGTATCAATAAGACCTCCTCGAGCGGTATTAATAAGAACTACTCCATCTTTCATAGACGCAATAGATTCTGTATTGATCATATGATACGTTGAATCTAATAGTGGTGCATGAAGGGAGATAATATCTGATTCTCGAAACAGTGTTTCTTGATCGGTATACAAAAACCCATATTCTTGAGCTTTTTCTGCGTCTTCGTGTATATCACACGCCAAAACATTCATCAGAAAGCCTTTTGAGGCAATACGTGCAACATTCACTCCAATCTTCCCAAGTCCAACGATACCCAGTGTTTTTCCTTTCAAAGCAAGCCCTCGCAGTCCCCGAAAATCAAAATATCCAAGTTCAACCCTTTCGTCACCTTCTTGTACAAATCGAACAGAAGACAACAGTAACGCAAAAACATGTTCTGCTATGGCATGAGACCCATAATCAGGCACATTACATACGGAAACCCCTCTTTCTTGTGCGGCTTTTAAATCAATATGATTATACCCGACCGATCGAGTTACAATTCCTTTTAAGTTTGGCATCCCATATATCACATCTGCTGTTATTGGCGAGTAAATAAACGGACACAATATTTCCGCATCTGCGTATCGACGAATAATTTCTTCGGGTTCCCGAACACCATTATCAATTTGAGCGTTTGGAAAACGGGTTTTGACTACCTCTCTGTCTTGATCTTCTACCTCCAAAAACACGATATTTGATTCTTGTATATGCATTAGCTGTAGTATACGTTTTAAAAAAAAACAAAACAATACCTTTTGTTTTTTTAAAAACCTCTTTTATCATACTTTCATGCAAATCGAAAACATACTGCAGACACTCAGCGCAGATCAACACAAACAACTTGAATCCCTTTTTGAACTTTTTTGCGAATGGAACCAAAAAATAAACCTTTCTTCCTTTTCTGATCGCAGTGCCGTATACGAAAAACACTTCGAAGATTCTCTTCTTCCCACACAATACATATCATTCCAAAACGCACGCATTTTAGATCTTGGTTCTGGTGGAGGGTTTCCCGTGTTACCGCTTGCTATTTTTGCTCCTTCTTCAACGTTTCATGCCCTCGATAGTGTCCAAAAAAAAATGAAAGCTGTGCAAGACATGACTCACCGACTCCATTTACCGATTACAACTCATCATGGACGCATTGAAGACTACGCTCATAAAAAAGAGTTTCGTCAACAATTTGATATTGTTACTGCTCGTGCATTAGCTCCTTGGCGAGTACTGTTAGAGTACGCACTTCCTTTTGTGCGTATTGGTGGAACATTTGTTGCTTATCAAGGTCCTGCTATTGAATCAGAACTGCATACATCCTTATCAACAATAGCCAAACTAGGGGGACAACTCCAACACACATACCACACCACCCTCTCATCGGGAGACATTCGGGTCTGTATATGTATCAAAAAAACAAAATCAACACCTCACACGTATCCTCGAGCAAACGGAATTCCTCGCCAATCACCGCTGTAATATATCGATATTTTGTTCGTGTAATTCTGCCAATGGCATCGCTGATGGAGACCCCAGCATAAGGTCTTGCGCAGACTGATTTTTAGGAAACGCAATAACCTCTCGAATATTTGGTTCTTCGCTCATCATCATAATCACTCGATCTAACCCCATCGCACAACCTCCATGAGGCGGACATCCATACTGAAACGCTTTCATCATGTGTCCGAACTTCATTTGTATCTCTGCCTCATCCATACCCAAGACCTCAAAAATTAAATGTTGTAATGACTGTTGGTGAATACGCAATGACCCACCTCCTAACTCAACGCCATTCAGCACAATATCATACGCATGAGACAACACTGATAAAGGGTCTGTTTTTAATTTTTCGATATCTTCTGTGTGGGGACGAGTAAATGGATGATGCGCCGATCCAAAACTACCATCTTTTTTGGTTTCAAATAATGGAAAATCGAGCACCCACACAAACGCATAATCAGTCGCATTTATAAGATTTGATTGTTGAGCAATATGCAATCGCACTGATCCGAGTGGTTCACAAGCTTCAATAAACCCTCCAGCTCCAAAGAATACCATATCCCCATCATGAGCTTGTAATTGTTGTTGAAGTCTATTTTGAAACTCATGTGTTGTATTTTTCGCAATAGCTCCTGATTCTTCTCCAAATCGATACCACGCCAATCCTTTTGCTCCATTGTGTTGGGCCAGTTGAGTCAGTGTATCAATATCTTTTCGCGAAAACGTTTGTACATCTTTTGGAACAGAGAGCGCTGATACATATTCAGCGTTTTCGAATACTCCAAACCCAGACAGGTGTGCAATAGATGAAACATCTTGCAATTCAAGTCCGAACCGCATATCAGGTTTATCAGACCCAAACCGAGTCATAGCATCTTTCCAAGTGATACGTCGAAACCGTCCATTTTCTAAAAATTGAGTATAATTTTTCGGTTGAATATTCCATCTAAGTTCGTCTTTTTTTGTGTTTATAAACTCCATTAGTCCTTGAAAACATCCTTCTATAACGTTTAATATATCTTCCTGTGTACAAAAACTCATTTCAATCTCAAACTGAGTAAACTCAGGTTGCCGATCACCTCGCAAGTCTTCATCTCGAAAACATCGTGCTATTTGGAAATACCGATCCACCCCCCCCACCATCAGTAACTGTTTTAATTGTTGTGGAGATTGTGGCAACACATAAAATTTTTCAGGATGAAGTCGACTGGGCACAATATATTCTCGCGACCCTTCTGGTGTTCCTTTCACTAAAATAGGAGTTTCAATATCGGTAAACCGATGTTCATAAAAATAGTTCCGAATCCAATGCACCAGATGATGACGCATTGATAGATTTCGTTGCATACGTTCTCGTCGCAAATCAAGATACCGATATTCGAGTCGCAAATCTTCATTTTTCACATCCACTTCATTTTTGAGTTCAAACGGAGGAGTGAGCGACTGGTTTAATACTTCAAGTGACTGTGGGCGTATTTCTTTTCCGGTTTTATCTTCTTTTTCTTGAACGGTCCCTGTGATACGCACAACCCATTCTGATCGAAGTTTTTCAGCAACAGCATGTACATCTTTTGTTTTTTCTGGATCACATACTACTTGCACCGTCCCATACTGATCACGAATCACTAAAAAAATCAGATTCCCCAAATCACGACGTTGAGACACCCATCCACTCAACACAACTGCCGAACCGATTGATTCTTTCTGAATATCACCACAAGTATGTGTTCTTATTCCCGTTGCAAGTAAACTCATAATCAAAAAAGATACGTCAGACGTATTCTGTCTCTTTTTGCAAAAAAGTCAAAACGCCTCGATTTCTTTCTTTTTTTTGTGTATAATAGAACCGATTTTTTTTCCACCATATGGATTCTATTCGTTTTATATACCAAAATAAACCATCAGAAACACGAGAAACTCGATTCGAAACGACTGATACAACGAGCCAAAAAACCGCTCGAGAAAACCTGGACACCCTCAAAGTACATATTGATTCTCTTGATTATCCTGAATGGAACATACAATTTCTACCGTCGTCTACACAAGAATCACTCACCTTTGTTGTATCTGCAGAAGATTTATACAACACGCTTACTCAAGAAAACAAAGACACAAAACTTATTCCGTTTGATTTATTTACTCATATTTATGAACAATACCTTCAACGAATTGAAACTCAAACACTCAATCCCAATAGTGATATTCAAATGGTAACACCCACAAAGACTGGGTTTTCGATTTTCCGTATTAATTGCATACACCAAACGATTGATATTCAACACCGAAGCATAAAACTCCACAATGAATAAAAAAAAACACCTCTATTTAATAAGCACAGTAAGCATTATTTTTCTTTCTGGTCTTCTATGGCTTAATCTTGCTCAGTCTGGTGTTTTACACTCTTTATCTTCATATGACATGGATGAATCCTCTTTGCCTAATCGTTTATTTATTGATGCTTCCGACCGCATTGAGTCTTTGAGACAACAATCCAATCTTGAAAAGGCCACATTTGCTGGTGGATGTTTTTGGTGTTTAGAAGGTCCTTTTGAATCACTGGATGGTGTTGAAGAAGCCTTGAGTGGATATGCTGGTGGAAATGAAGAAAATCCGACCTACGACCAAGTGACACAAGGAGAAACAGGCCATCGAGAATCTGTTCAAGTATGGTATAATCCTGCAAAAGTTTCGTATGAGACACTTCTTGAAACATTTTTTCGTGTTATTGACCCCACTGATAGCGAAGGACAGTTTGCTGACAAAGGGTTTCATTACACAACAGCTGTTTTTTATCATACAGACGATCAAGAACACATTGCTGAAATGTATATGAAAAAACTTCAGGAATCTGATATTTTTGATGGTCCTATTTTTACGCAGGTTTTGCCATTTACAACATTTTTTTTGGCAGAAGAATACCATCAAAATTTTTATCTCAAACAATCACAACGGTATAAACAATACGCAAACGCATCTGGAAGAAACAAATACATACAACGAAAAGAAGAAGCCTACGATGCTCTCTTTACGCCTGCCTATCAAAAACCTTCAGCAGAAGTCATTGAATCACTCGATCCGCTTTCTTATCATGTGATTATAGAAGGAGGCACTGAAAAACCTTTTGATAATGAATACTGGAACCATACAGCTGACGGTATTTATGTTGATAAAGTAAGTGGGGATCCTCTTTTTTCGTCGACACACAAGTATGATTCAGGAACAGGTTGGCCAAGTTTTTATAAAACAATTCGACCTGAATCAGTTGAAACCCTTCCTGATGAAAAACTTCCTATTCCACGAACAGAAATACGTTCGAGTGCTTCTGACGCTCATTTAGGACACGTTTTCTCTGATGGACCAGAGGAACATGGGGGAAATCGGTTTTGTGTTAATTCTGCATCATTACGATTCGTACCACTCGAGACAATGAAAGAAGAAGGATACGAACACTATCTTTATTTATTTGAATAAAAAAACACTGGCGCAAAAAGTTTTTTTCTGTTACATTCACGTTACTTCTTAACGGTTTTTGACATGTCTCTTTTTCAAAATCGGTCTACATGGAATAGTAATTTTAGTTATATTTTAGCCGCTATAGGTTGTGCTGCTGGGCTTGGTAATCTCTGGAGGTTTCCGATGCTCGCCTATGAAAATGGAGGGGCTGCGTTTATTATAGCGCTTCTTATTTCAAACCTTTTTATTGTATATCCACTGCTTTTAAGTGAAAGTGTTATTGGTCAGAAATTCAGACTTGCAGCACCTCAATCGTTTGAAAAATTTTCAAAGAACACCTCTTGGATTCAATGGATTGCTGTATTTTCTATTTTTGGTATTTTGACCTATTACACCCCTATTATGGCATGGGGATTAACATATATGGCTCATATCTTTAATCCAGAATTTTTAGCAAACCCATCTGGATATTTTACAGAAAACATTATTCAACTCACCGATAACATTACCGATATGGGAACATTTCAGTTTCCTATTTTGTTTGCAGTTCTTATTGGATATGCTCTTGTCCTTTTCGCGTTACGAAAAAACGTACAAACACTGTCTTCGGTCGTAAAAGTAACCGCTATTGCGCCATTTATTCTTCTTTTCATTATGATGATTCGAGGTGTAACTCTTCCGGGGGCGGCTGATGGACTGGCATTGTTTTTAATTCCTGATTGGGGAAGCTTATTCAATATCCAGTTATGGCAAGCAGCGATTTCTCAGAGTTTCTTTTCGGCATCTGTGGCAATGGCATACTTTATTTTAGCAGCGAGTCACCGAAAAAAAGATGAAGAATTACCTCTAAGCTCTTTATGGATTTTAGGTGGAAATTTTTTGGTATCACTCCTATCGGGACTAGCTGTGTTTTCAACACTTGGATTTATGGCACAATCTCAAGGAGTTGGTGTTTCTGAAGTTTCACAAGGAGGACCAATGCTTATTTTTTCAGTACTCCCAACAGCTATATCATTGATGCCAACGGGTGTTTTATTTTTTGCATTACTGTTATTTATTATTTTCTTTTTCTTAGCAATTGATTCTATTTTTGGGTTACTAGAAGCTATTACAGGCTCATTTAATGATTTATTTGGTGGCGAAGAAAAAACATATTTTTCTTTACTCCTTCGGGTGGTTGGTGTTGCAATGCTTCTTTCTCTCCCTTATTTGTTCGGAGCTGGGTTATATTACTTAGATATTGTTGATCATTTTATTAGTGGATTCATGCTTCTTTTGGTCGGTATCTTAGAATCATACGTTATTGCTTATAAAGTTGGAGCGAGCACTGTTCGGCATTGGATCAATGATCACGCTCGATCATTTAAAATTCCAGCTCTATTTGATTCTCTTATGAAACTCACTCCGATTATTCTTTCTTTACTCTTTATAGCAACGCTCTACAAAGAAACTCAAGAATGGTATGGTGGATACCCAAAAGAATACATAATCTTCCTTGGATTTGGATCAATTGTCCTTATTTTGTTTTGTTCATGGCTCTTTTTCTTTTTAGGACGTAAGAAACTGAACGCATAAATAAATGAATACATTTGAACAAAGATTACAATCTATAAAGGATGATTTAATGAATTCTGAAAACGGGGTTCATTATTTTGATGCAGGATACGATCGACTTTCTTCATTACTCAAAACGATTGAATCAACTCAAGCAATGACAGATTTATTAACGCTTGAGAAAGAACACCAAGACTTCAAAAACAATTGGGAAGACTCGTCTTATAATACAAACACTCATATTGAATTTCATCCAAACGATATATCTGAAAAAGATGATGAAGATGTTTTAAATATTTTTTCGGATAACGATGATCTTTTAAAATCAATCCAAAAAAAAGATATCGAGACTCTGCATGATCAAGAGATTCTCACTTCTATTGAAGTCTATGAAGAAATGCTTCAAACACCACCCAATGACACAAAAGACGTTTTATTCTTGATGCGTTTATATGGACATATGGCAGGACGTTCTCTTCTAAAAAATGATATAACTCTCACGCAAGAATACAAAGACAAAGCTGATCAGGTCAATAAAGATCATTCTCGGTCTATTATGGAATACGGAAGCGAGTCTGATTTTTATCATTACGCTTCCTATCTCTTAAAATACCAATCTGATATTGAAGGTGGGTTAGCAATAGTAAACGAAGGACTCCAAAGGTTCCCCTATTATGAAGGTCTTTTATTCTTAAAAGCACAGGGATTATTTTATCAAAAAAAGTACGATGAGGCATTATATATACTCAACTCACTCACAATAACTGATGCTCCCTTTGCAAAGATGGCTCAGCAATATAAAACAAATATTATGCAGATACAAAACTCATTCTCATATCGCATAAAAACAACGGTTCAATCATGGTTTAAATAAGAATCTGGAATCTCAATGAGAATCTGGAATCCGGAATCTTGAATCTTGGTAAAATCGCAAGAAGCGCAGGAATCACAAGGTGGTGTAAAGACTTGTGATTGTTCCTTATTTCTCAATCTGAATCTCAATCTTAATTCTTATAAAATGGAGAAATGGAGACCGGTCTCCATTTTACGTAGGTATAGATTAAAAAATAATAAAAGCTTGGGGATTTGACATGCCAAATGCTTTATTTAAGCCAAAACTTGGAGACCGGTCTCGAGTTTTTGGCTTCATTGTATACTTTTTTGTTTTTTTAGAGTTATTGTGTAATAGTAGAATATGGAATCTGGAATCCGGAATCTTGAATAAATCACAGGAATCGCAGGAATCACAAAAAAAATCACAAGGTGGTGCAAAGCCTTGTGATTCTCCCTAGATTCTGGATTCAAGATTCAAGATTCGAGCGCCCTAGTGCTCTTGCTCTGATTTCATTACTACAGTCCTGCTTTTTCTCGAATCAAACTCTCAATTTCTGATCCTAAATCAGGATTATTCTTCAGAAAACTGACGGCATTTGTTTTTCCTTGTCCAAGCTTGGTTCCCGTATAGCTATAAAACGCTCCTGCTTTTTGGATGATATCCATAGAGGTTCCAACTTCTAGCAAATCCCCATATCGAGAAATTCCTTCATTGAAGAGAATATCAACATTCGCTTTTTTAAACGGAGGAGCTACTTTATTTTTCACGATTTTAATAGTCGCTATATTTCCGTGCGCTTCTTTATCATCACCTGTTCCCGTTTCTAGTTTTGCACCTTTTCGTACTTCCATACGGATTGATGCATAGAATTTCAATGCATTCCCTCCTGTTGTAGTCTCTGGGTTTCCAAACATAACCCCAATTTTCATACGAATTTGGTTCACAAAAATAATAGTCGTTCCCATTTTTGCACTAATAGCAGTGAGTTTTCGTAATGCCTGACTCATAAGTCTTGCTTGGAGTCCCATTTGAGCATCACCCATAGCCCCCTCAATTTCAGCTTTTGGTGTTAGTGCTGCAACAGAGTCAACAACAATTAAGTCTACACTTCCTGATCGTACTAAAGCTTCTACAATTTCAAGAGCTTGTTCTCCTGAATCGGGCTGAGATAAAAGCAGGTTCTCCGTATCCACACCAATTTTCTTTGCATATTCAGGATCAAGTGCGTGTTCTGCATCAACAAAAGCAACAACCCCATCACGACGTTGAAACTCTGCGGCGGCATGCAAACAAAATGTTGTTTTTCCTGAACTTTCTGGACCATATATTTCAATAATACGCCCTTTTGGATATCCACCTCCAAGTGCTAAATCGAGAGATATTGATCCCGAAGACACTTTTTCAATATTTACTTTTTCTCTTTCTCCAAGTCGCATAATAGAACCTTTTCCAAAGTTTTTTTCAATTTGTAACATCGCTGTTTGCAATGCTGATTTTTTTTCATCACTCAGGGCGTTACTTTTTGAGGGACGTGCTTGTTTTTTTTCTGTAGAAGCCGTTGTTTTTTCATTTGCCATACTGTATAAAGGGTTAAAAATAGAAATATATTATGTGCGTTTGTGTGTTGGTTTTCGTTTTGAATGATGACCATCTGCTTGTGTGAACTGTTTTGCATTTTCCAAAAGTTCTTCTTGAGGAATCTCTTTAATGTGGTAATAATTTTTTAAAACATCCTCTTTCCCAATCGATATTTTTTTCGAACCAGTGAGTCCACATACTGTTCTTGCGTTTCCTTTAAGTGTTTGTCCAATACCAGCAGGTACAATTTGTTTAAGTTCATGATTATACACTGATATTTTACATTGTGGCCACTCAGACTCATCCGATTTCTTATAGAATTGTACGGCATCTTCATTGATAATGGAAAACACTTTGTTAATAGCATCATCTAAGTCTTGAAGATGAACATCTCCAGAGGCTTTCCCCTCGAGTTGGTCTTCTGTTAAAAACGAATTATCACTCTGCATATTCATTCTCTCAGTTAAATCTTATCAACTTGGTTAATACGTGTTTGTTTTGGTTCTGAAGATGCTTGAGTTGTATCAGGAGCGGGTGACGACGCAGGAGATCGGAAAAATTCTTGCGTCTTTTTTCGTTTTTGCACTCTGATATCTAAAAATGTTGCTACAATAGCCGCAATAATACAAATCATCGTAAAAAAGAACCCAAAAGAAAGTCTTACAATTCCAATTTGTTTACCCCAAATAACCAATGCCGAAAGGGCTAAAAATGCAATAATAAACTGCTGCATTCCTACAAAAGCATAGACATAATCTGTAGAAAAAGGGAGTTTTATCGTTTTCAGTCCGAGGAAAGAATCAATAAATAAAAACAAAACCAATGCAGACAAGAAAATGATAGTCAGTATCAAAAAGAGCGATACATTTCCACGAGAAAACAAGATAATCGCATATTCTGAAACATTTGAAGTTATGTGCATCCATGGAAAAAAGGAAAACACCAATATTCCTATATGTGACAAAACTACTCCTTTTTTCTCAGGTGATAGCACGTTAAACCCCTGCATTAAACGACGAAGAGTATCGCTTTGCAATATCGCACTTTTTCGTCTTGATCGCTGTTCCATCATAAGAAAATACAAAAATCACAAATATAATACCATGTTCTTTTTTTGAGTCCAAAAGAAAACTAAAAAAAAGAAATGCTTTCCCCTACAAGTGACCACAACAATTTCTAAGAAGTCTTTTTTCTAATTTGTGGTTTTTCAAGTTGCTTATTCACAAACCACTGTTGTCCAATACCAAAAAGCGTTGATACACACCAGTAAAGCCCAACTCCGGCTGGCAAAGAGATGCTAAACAAAGCCACTAAAAATGGCATAACCCACATCATAATTTTTCCAGCATTCTGCATCATATACATCGGATCTTCTGGATTCTTTTTTTCTACTGGTTTATCTTTTGTTTGTGCACGAGCCATTGATAATCGAACAGCGACAAATTGCACCCCCGCAACAACAAGCGCAAGTATCACTTGTGCAAGAGCGTTGACTTCATACCCTCCCCCTAAATTTAATCCAACAAAGAAGACGTCTCCAATAGAAAAATCAGCATTATTATAAAAACTATAAAGCAGGTATCTTAAATGCGGAGAGAGTCCGTCTTGTAATAAATAAAATATTCCCAGCAAAAAAGGCATTTGCAACAAAATTGGCAAAAGCCCCCCCAATGGATTTATATTATGGCTTTTATACAATTCCATAGTTTTAAGGGCAATCATTTGCTGATTTCCTTTATGCTGTTCTTTTATTCTGAGTAACTCTGGTTGAATTTTCTGTAATTCTCGTTGTGATTTCATAGCTTTCTGGTTCGGTACAAAAAGAATCAATCGAACAAGAATCGTTAAGATAATAATAGCCACTCCATAAGAATTTCCAGGAACATATTCTGTAAGAAACACTAAAATATTAAACAATGGACGAGTGACAATACTTCGAAACAAGGTTCGAAACCAACCTGCTTTTTCAATACCTACTTCAGACTGCACAATGAGAGGATTTCCTTCTTCGTCTTCCCATGTCATTTCTAATTGATACGTACCTGCTTCTGAAAACAAATTTGCATTGTATTCTTTTGTTTGGAATACAATTGATTGTTGAGGATTAAGAGTTACATCTCCAATTTCAGACTCGCGACACTGATCTCTCATACTTCGCGAAATATCTGTATAGTCTATAGCTTCACTATGGGTAGTGACGAATGAGAACTTTACATTTTCATTTTCTGCACCACATGGAGTGTTGAATACATACGTTTTATCACTCGTATTTTCAATAAAAAAACGGACAACATTTCCCATTACATACTCATCTCGTTCTGGCTGAATAACTATATCTGCTGATAGATTTGAATCACTCACACTTTCTTTCGGATCACCAAAAAAATACTGCAATGCAAAGAAAAGAATATAAAACACAAGAAACCAACGAAGGAAATTACCAAAAAAAGATGGTTGTTTGTTACCGGTTTTCGGATGTGATACCTGGGTCATAATAAAAAAAAAGATTAAGAATGAGAACGTTCAAGTCTCTGAAATAAAGCATCAAATGGAGCTTTTATGGATGTTATATCATCTATAACATCACCACCTCGATACAAGAATATGATATTCCATTTTTTGTTTCTGTCTAAAAAATCTCGACGAATCATTTCATAGATTTGACGTCGCAATCGATTTCTCACCACCGCTTGTTTGGAAATTTTTTTACCCACCACAACGGCAAATCGAGGTTGTGATGACGTTTTACCAATAAGAAAAAGGTGTTTATCAATACCCCATCGATGGGATTTTTCAAACACCTTTTGAAACATTCGAACCGTAAACCGCTTATCTCGAGGAATCATAAAACACAAGAATCATTGAAGTCTATTAAGACCACGACTTCTCTTTTCCTGCTACGCTAATAAGTTTTCTTCCTTTTCGCCGACGATTTGCTAATATACGCCGCCCAGAAGGCGTTTGCATTCGAGCGCGAAACCCATGTGTTCGAAGCCGTTTTCTCCATCTTCGTTTTGCAAGCATTGTAGAAATTCAAAAATAAATCGGTCGTTTTATAATGGTATTTCATCACTTTGTCAAAAAATAATACCATGTCTTTTATTTTTTTCTTTTTTTTTCGTATCGACTCGGTATCATATGCACATGATTCTCACTCTTTTTTGTATCGGTGTTCTGGTTTCATTTCTTTGTGTTTGGGGGAGCTTATGGTTTTTTCCAAAAATAGGACTTCTTGATTTTCCTCATCGATACAATCTTTCAAGACCGCCAATTCCATACCCAGGAGGTATTATTTTACTTGTATTATCCCTTCTTTTTTGTATTATTTTCCCCATTTTTTGGTGGCTTATTCCTTTTTTAATAGTTTTAGGGGGGATCAGTTTTTGGGATGACCGAACCCCACTTCCAGCACTTTTTCGACTCTGCATACACATTGCTTTGGCGATTGGTCTTTTTTGGGTTGGTGTTCGTATTCAGTTTATTGGAAACCCATTTTCCGACGGAGACAGTCTTCATATCATGCAATGGCCGATCATAGCATTAGGAGCGACTGTGGTGTGGGTTATTATGATTCAAAACGCACTCAATTGGTTTGATGGACTTCCTGGACTTTCTGTTGGGATATCTTCTATTGGGTTTACAACGCTTGGTATTTTCGGACTTATTCGCCCAGAATTACAATGGGAAACGAATCTTCCTAGTTTTCTTCTTATCACTTTTTATCTCGCAGGCATTACCCTCGGGGCTTTTCTTTTTTTTCTTCGAGGAAAAATAATATTAGGGGATACAGGGTCACAGATACTCGGATTCCTTTTAGCTGTTTTTTCATTATTTGCAGGAACAAAAATAGCCGTTACTTTATTCGTACTCTGCCTTCCTATTATCGATAGTATATTTATTGTCATTCGACGCATTTCTATCGACAAAAAATCCCCATTCTCTGGGGACTTATTCCATATGCATCACAATTTTGCACGCCTTCTTGGTCCACAAAAAACAACGGTATTATTTCTTATTGTTTCTAGTTTTTTTGGAGGAAGTGTTCTTTTTTTAGAAGGTTTCACAAAAATAATAACACTTATTGGAATTACAACTTGTGTTTTGTTCTTAAATATTTACGCACTCAAAAAGGCTTACTCAATGAGCAAAGGGGCCTCAATAAAATAGATATATCCATTCCCTGTTTTAATATGCTCTTTGGGAATTTCTATTACCCCATTCAGAAACGATTTTGAACCTTGCGCAAGCACTGATATTTCGGCTTCACTTGCACTATACATCATGCCATTCTTTTGAAGCACTATCGGATCAATTGCGACTGGAATAACATGGTGTTTCACAAATCGCTCAAGAAAACTTGGGTCAGAAATCACACGATTCATAAAGTTTCTATCTTGTAGCAGTGGTGTAATAGCTTTATCTGTTGGGACAAATATTGTCATTGCATCTGCCGAATTAAGCCATCGTTCTAATTTTGCTTTTTGAATCATAGATAAAAAACTTTCAATTCCTGATTCTTCTTGCAGTTGTGTATAGAGTGTTGGTCTCGCAATATCAAGCACTGGCGTTTCGTATTGAGAAAGCGTATCTGATTCCACAACAACTGGAGTTGTTTCTGGTTGGGTATCGTCCTTGCATCCCCAGAGAAAAAGAATACAAAGCAAAAGAAAAAATGATCGCGGTTGTAAAAATATGTTTTTCATAATGTTTTCTTCTTTTTTATTGTACTCAGTCTTCTTTTTTTTGTAAATTGTTTCTGTCATTGTCCATTTTTTATTTATGAAAATATCAATCATCATTCCAACTATCGGACGAGAAACTCTCCCGAAAGTGCTTGAATCGATAGAGTCATGTTCTGACTTCTCAAGACACTCGATTGAATGTTTGGTTATTTTTGACAACGTGGCTGTTACGCTCCAGAACATTCCTTCATGGGTTCGAATTTTTACAACCAAAACAAAAACCTATTCCGCTGGAGCTCGAAATATAGGGCTTGATAATGCTCGTGGAGATATTATTGCATTTTTAGGAGACGATACTTATCCCGATGAAAAATGGTTACAGAGAATGATTGCGTTTCACACAGCTCATCCACAAGAAACAAAAGCACTGCTCGGATTTGTCGCATGGGATAAAAAACTTGCCAATGATCCTTTTCATCAATGGCTACTCAATCATGCGCAGTTTCAGTTTCATTTTTTACGACACAATACTCCATCATGGCGTCATTTTTACACATCTAATATATCGCTCAAACGGTCTATTATTGGAACTGATCGCTTTTCTCTTGCGTTTCAGGGATGGGGGTTTGAAGATACAGAGTTTGGATACAGACTGTATCAAAAAGGATTTTCGCTTTTCTTTGATCCAATTTGGACGGTATACCATGACCACAAACAAACACCTCAAAACGTATGGAACAATACTCGGAATGCACGATCAAATGCGGCTATTTTCGAAAAGCTTCATCCAGAAGTTCTCCTCCTACCTCGAAAACAGAAAAAAATAATACTCGCCTTTCTCATTTTTATAAGCACTCCATTTTCTTTTTTTATTCCATCTATTCGTTGGTGGCGGAGTTGGAAAAAAGCATGGCTATGAAGACGAAACATTTTTTTTATATAGGGGGTGGGGTATATTTGATTTTTTTTTAATATTCGTCACAATGCAGATACATTCTTATTTTTTATCTTCTTTTTCTGATGACAAAAAAACCATATGAGCATTTTCTTACCAATGTTCGAAAAGCTGCCAAAACAATCAAACTTTCAACCGAAGCACTTCATCGCATTGAAACGCCGGAATCAATTCATGAATTCCAAGTAGAATTCGAGCTTGATTCAGGAAAAAAGCATACGGTTGATGGATATCGTGTACAGCATAATTCTGCACGTGGACCTTATAAAGGAGGTATTCGTTTTCATCATGAAGCGGATTTGAACGAAGTAAAATCACTTGCTTCACTTATGTCTTTGAAATGTGCGGTTGTAAATATTCCTTTGGGAGGTGGAAAAGGAGGAGTCACCATAAACCCAAAAACACTTTCTCCAAAAGAACTTGAACGGATGAGTCGAGCTTATTTTCGAATAGGAACCGAACAGGGCATATTTGGTGTTCACAAAGACATTCCAGCTCCCGATGTTTACACAACGCCCCAAATTATGTCATGGATGCTTGATGAACACGAGAAGGTAATTGGTCACAAATCACCAGGAGTTATAACTGGAAAACCTCTTGAGCTAGGGGGTTCTCTTGGTCGGAGTTATGCAACAAGCCAAGGTGGATTTTTTATTCTTTCTCAGTACTTAGAAACACTCAAAAAACTACCGGTTGATACAACTATTGCCATTCAAGGATTTGGAAATGCGGGATCTTATTTTGCTGACATTGCTCATAAGCATGGCTACAAAGTTGTAGCTGTTTCTGACAGTTCTGGAGGAGTGGTAACAGAAAATAATGCATTTGATGTTCCAAAAATTCATGAATACAAGCAAAAAGGAGGTTCATTGAGAGGGAATTTTTGTGAAGGTGATACATGTGATATTGATCACATGAGTCGAGAAAAGGTACGCATTGTTTCTAATGAAGAATTGCTACAACTCGATGTTGATGTTCTTGTTCTTGCGGCACTTGATGGAGTTATTCATGAAGAAAATGCTGATAAGATAAAAGCTCGAACTATTTTAGAACTCGCAAATGGACCTATTACACCTCAAGCAGATGATATACTTGAGAAAAAGGGTATTACGGTTATTCCTGATATTCTTGCCAATGCAGGAGGTGTTACTGTTTCGTATTTCGAATGGGTTCAAAATCGGTCAGGTGATATTTGGGAAGAAGATTTCGTAAATGAGAAACTCAAAAAAGTAATGGATAATGCATTTCGTGATTTACTGTTCATTCATGAAAACTATAAAACTTCATATCGACAATCAGCTTTTATTCTCGGAATAGAACGTATTGTAAACGCATTAGAACTCCGAGGACAGCTATAGAATGAAGTAAGAATAATGAGTTAGGGGAAGCGCAAGAGCGCAAGAGCGCTAGGGCGCTCGAATCTAGAATCTGGAATCTGGAATCTAGGGAGAATCACAAGGCTTTGCACCACCTTGTGATTTTTTTTGTGATTCCTGCGATTTGTTCTAGATTCCAGATTCCATGTAGCTCCTGCGCTTCCCCATAATTCCTCATTCATGATTCATAATTCTGAAGTGAAAAGTCTTTTTCACTTCACTGTTACTATACAATAACTCAAAAAAAACAAAAAATACCACAGTGAAGCCAAAACTTGGAGACCGGTCTCCATTTTAGCGCTTTAGCCCTCCTGCGCTTCTCCTTAATTCATAATTCCTCATTCATAATTCTGAATTCGAAGAATTCACTGCACTTCCTGTGATTTATTCAAGATTCTGGATTCAGGATTCTAGATTCTCATTAAGATTCCAGATTCTCATTTTCACTACTACACAAACACCCACAATACAAACCCAGCGACAATGGGCACTAAGATATTATCATCAATATAAAACTTACCAAACCGTATAGGCACAGATTCTATAAGTAAAGCAAATGTTGAAGCGAGTAATGCAGGAAAAAAAGGCACAAAAAACTGAGCGGCAATAGTCCCTCCTATAATACCAATAAGAAGTCCAATAAGATTTTTTCTTCGATTCCACGATAGTTTTATTTTTCCTTCTGGTCTTTTATCAAACAGATGATTTAAAGAATCCCCCACTGAAAGGATAAGAATCGATGCATAAGCAATGGGAATATCTTCTTTCGGAAACAAGATAAATACAAGAAAGACCCCTAAGAGAAAATAATAGGCTCCTTTCCCAGGGAAATTTCTATCACGAGGACGATCAAAAAGAGTTAACAAATTTGAAATAACTGGAATTTTGTTATGAATAGAATACCACGATAGTGCAAGCCCTCCCAAAAGACACAAAGCAATGACACGCAAAGGAAAAAAACCAGTCCAATGAGCAAAGACTACGCAGAATCCAGAGAAAAAATGGAATGTTTGACGACGAAATTCAAGTTCATTCCAAAGCACAAGAATCATTTTTTTAACGTTATTATTAGAAAAAAAGCTTCCCACGATACCACCTATAAAGATACCCCCAGCAATATCTGATGGAAAATGTACATTTTGATACACACGTGCAAATCCTACTAAAATAGCAAACAGGAGCCACAAAGATCCAATAATTTTATCAATCCGAAAAAAAGGAATAAGCAAGGCAAATGCTACTGCTGTATGAGCGGAAGGGAAACTAAAAGAAGGAGCATCAATTAAAGGTATTAAATCCATTTGCAAGAATGGACGCGGGACATGAAATAATGATTTTGCGACAAATGCGATAATTCCTGAAAGAATAACCGAGAATAGCGCTGGAACTAATTTTGTATGATGGTCAGGATTTTTCCAGACCCGATAACCAGTCACAAAAGCAAATAATGCCAAGAGAACCCAAATTAATTTCTCGGTCACAAAGACAGAAAAATCATCGAGAAAAGGGGTTCGTAATATTTCATCAAACCAGAAGAATAAAGATGAGTCTAAAAATCGACCGATTCCATACAAAAACACCCCAAATCCAAACCAAAACCAAATTTCTTGCCGAATATTTTGAAAATTAACATCATGAAAGTTTTGTAGAATCAGTTTCATCGCAAGAGAAAAAGAGAAAGAATAGTATTTTGTATACAAAAAAATCTTGTCGTTCTTCGTATTACTTGTATGATAACAGCTGTATTGTAATGAGTAAACGAAATCACATACATGAATGATGAGTTATTAACCCGTGGGGTACACACCGTTTTAGTAAAAGAAGACTGTGAAGCAAAGCTTCAGCGAAAAAAACCTTTGCGTATTAAATTTGGAATAGATCCTACGGGGTCACGGTTGCACATCGGACGAGCTGTTCCTTTGCGAAAACTGCGAGAGTTTCAATCACTCGGTCATACAATTGTGTTGATTATTGGTGATTTTACTGGAATTGTTGGAGACGCAAGTGATAAAGACACTGAACGACCTATGCTGAGTCGAGAACAAGTGCAAGAAAACATGAGAAATTATACCGCTTATTTAGGAAAGATTCTTGATATTGAAAAATGCGAAATTCACTATAACTCAAGTTGGCTTTCGAAACTTGATTTCTATGATATTTCTCGGTTAGCACAAAACTTCTCGGTATCTGAAATGCTTGATCGAGACAATTTCTCGAAACGACATAAGGCGGGAAAAAGAATTTCACTGCATGAGTTTTTGTATCCTCTTATGCAGGGTTATGACTCAGTGGCTATTCAATCTGATATTGAGATAGGGGGGAGTGACCAGTTATTTAATGTACTTGCGGGAAGAACGCTCCAAAAGTCGTTTGATCAAGAACCACAAAATGTTATAACACTCAACATTTTAGAAGGAACTGATGGACGAAAAATGTCGACGAGTTGGGGAAACACTATTTATCTTGATGACGAACCTCAGGAGATGTTTGGGAAGATCATGTCTATTCCTGACACATTGCTTTTCAACTACTTTGAGCTTTGCACTGATGAACCATTACAGCAGGTACAGCAGTGGATAACAGAAAATCCTCGTGATGCAAAAGCGAGACTCGCAAAAAATATTATTGCATTTTATCATTCTCAAGAAGAAGCAGATGGAGCAGAACAAGATTTCATTACGAAGTTTGTAAAAAAAGAAACTCCCGACACAATGCCACTTTTTGTAACAACAGAAAATCAAATAGGGATTTTAGATCTCTTAACACAAGTATGTGGGTTTACTGCTTCGAATTCAGAAGCCCGACGACTGGTAACTGGCGGAGGGGTGAGTATTGATGGAGAAAAAATCGAGAATCCTCAACTCTTGGTTTTGATCTCAAACACTCCAAAAGTCATTAAAGCAGGAAAACGTAATTGGGGACGAGTTCAATTAGAAGAATAAAAAAACTCGTTCTTCTTGTTCTTGATATTTCCCGACAATCTGTATAATCGAAAAAAAACGCGAATAATGAAAGGGTTTAAGATTCTTTTCCTTTGCAGAGATACACCTCTGTCTTCGTCAATCTTAGACCCCATTATGAGCGAGAGGAAGAGGTTTTGTAATATATGAAATATGGTTCTGAAAGAAACATATGCAATATATGGAAAAATCTCTGACGACGGTCTCGTAGTTCAATGGATAGAATACTGGTTTGCGGAACCAGTGATCCAAGTTCGACTCTTGGCGAGACCACCATTTTTATTTTTCGGTTGTTATTCTTTGAATACGTTCCTTAAAATAAGCGACAACATCGAGTCCACTTTTTTCTTGGCATATTTCTCCTAAACATTCCACAACTCCATCTCGAGGAGGAGCTTGGGTCGTGGATCTTTTTCGATGATATTGTGATTCAAGCAGTGGATACAAAGCCTTATATTGATCTATAATCTCACTGGATACGTTCTGATATGTTGCATAATCAATATACGCTTGTAGTTGCATCATAAGTTCTTCAAGCAAGAGAAGAGAAAGTGGATTTTTTTCTATTTTCTGAATCTTTGTATATTTTTCTATTTCTGAAAGATGTAACTCATCAGCAAAAACAATTTCAAATAATTCATGGACCAATTCCCATACATGAGAACGTTGCACACCAATCACAAACCGCGGAATATAATAATCCTTTCCTTGAAAGGATGAATTTCCATAAGGCATTTGAAAATATTTAATATATCCAAGTTTGCCATCTTTAATTTCGTTACACGCTCGTTGTACTTTTTTTTTCAGTGTTGAGTAGGAGCCAGATGTAATATCTAATCCTAATAATATTTTTTTCTCGGTAGGATCTTTTGATGAGAAAGAGACAATACAATCGATTCCATTTTTATAATCATCGTACACAGAAGAACGTTGAATATCAACATTTGGCCCAAGCCACTGACTATATTGAATATGGTAGAGCAGTATTGTTTCGAGTAAATCTGATAAACGAACCCCTAAAGGGATTTTATTTTCTTCATCATTATTTTTAAAAACGGATTCTAAATGACGAATTTCTCGTTCATCTTCTTGTTGAACTTTTTGGCTATGAATTCCTTTAAAATCACGAATATCGATTCGTTTTAAATTTTCATCGTTTTCTAATTTTTGTTGAAGAAGCGACAATTTTCGCTGATCTTTTTTTTGCCTATTCAATTTTTGTTGATCCACTAGAAAACCAGGAGATTCTTCTTGTTCAACGAAAGATTCTAAATATTTCCCATTTTTCATTAGCACTAAAATATCATATAAAAAATAAATAACAAATATTTATTGCTCACTTTTGATATTTATTGTATAATATAATGAAAATGAATTCTTTTGACGCACATTCAGAACTAAAAAATGAGATCTTTTTTGATTCAGAGGATGTATTATCACAGTCAAAATCAGAAATGGTTTCACTTCAAATCGATATACCACCATTGTATAAAAAAAGGTTATTGATTGAAGAAAATATGAGGCTCACGGCACAAAAAAAGTTTCCAAGTTTAAAAGAATCATGTATTTTTATTGATAATAAAACGTACTATGATCTTCTTTTAGAAGAGATTGATAAGGTATTTGAACGTCATAAAAATTTAGAGACCAATGATGATATTTTTGAATATGAGTGTCTTGAATCATTACAACGTATTGTTCGGCTTTATACCTTTGACAAGATAACAAGACAGACTTTACAAGCAGGAAAAAGAACGGATAAAATGCAACTGAATTTAGAGATTCCTATACGATACGAAAAAGGAAAAACATATTACGATATGCTTGAAGAACGCATTCTTGATTTACGTCAAAACTACTTATCTTCTGAAATAACACCACTTTTTTATGATAATCTCTTAACACAAGAGCGTGTAGAGATCACACGAAAGATGTATACAGAAATAGCTGGTGATGATACTTTTTTTAGTCGTATAAAGACCCGAAAAGGTATAAACATGAAACCACTTGAAGATGTTTTACATATTCGAAAAGGACACGCTATTCCTCGGTTTGATATTGATTCAAAAATTCTTACCGCAAAAGAACAAAAAGAGAATATTCGTTCTATCGTAAAAGAGACTCTTTTTACTCCCTTTATTCTAGAGAATATTTCACCTGATCGATTTATTGATGGCATACCAATTCGAGCATTTATTGAAACACATATGATTGAAAACAATTATGATTTAGTTCTCGCAATAGCAGAATATTATAATTTAAACCCAGAAATATTTTTTATGATTTTTTATCATGAATCACGATTTAATCCACTGGCACTTTCAAGTACGTATGCCGCAGGACTCGCGCAGGGAACTTCTCGATATTTTTATAATGCGAGTCAAGAAAGTCGCATCAATCCTTTTAATCCGGTGGAAAGCATTATTCGTACGGGAAAGTTCATCGACTCATTGATACAACAACTACGACACATTAAAAAAAGAACTCCATTATTAAAAGAAGTTCTATCGGCGTATAGCAGTGCGGGGTTTCGGTATTATAATGACGAATATGTACGATCTGTGATAAAAAACTATGCGACATTCTTGAAACTTTTAAAAGAAATAGATGAAGAAAAATCAAACTCCTTAAAAACAATACCACGATTTGCAAGGTAAGATGAAGTAGGAAGTAGGAAGTAGGAATCTTGAATCTTGAATCCGGATTCCAGATTCTATTATTACACAACAACTCAAAAAAAATAAAAAAACTCATAATAAAGCCAAAAACTCGAGACCGGTCTCCATTTTATAAGAATTAAGATTGAGATTCAGATTGAGAAATAAGGAACAATCACAAGGCTTTGCAAAGACTTTCGATTCCTGCGATTTATTCTAGATTCAAGATTCTGGATTCAGGATTCCATGTAGTTCTTGTGCTTCCCCTTAATTCATGATTCATAATTCTGAATCTCTGATTCACTGCGATTCCTGCGATTTTACCAAGATTCTAGATTCCTGATTCTAATGGAGATTCTAAAATGGAGACACAAAAAAAAGCTCTGTGTTGACATCGACCTACTTTCCCAAGGCTATCCCTAAGTATCATCGGCGCTGAAAGACTTAACTTCTGAGTTCGGAATGGGATCAGGTGTACCCCTTTCGCTACAGATGTCAACACAGAACTTTTTTAATATTCGTTCTGATAATCGGAAAAAAGAAAATTCATTGTATTATACCGCGTACATCTATTTTTTGAAGTTTACCCACCTAAGAGATAAACAAAAACTGATATAAAAAAGTTCATTCGACCAATTAGTATTTCTCGACTCAATACATTGCTGTACTTACATCTGAAACCTATCAACCTAGTAGTCTCCTAGGGGTCTTATTCCCGACAAGTCGGGAGGGGAATCTTATCTTGGGTGAGGCTTCACGCTTAGATGCTTTCAGCGTTTATCCCGTCCGAACTTAGCTACTCGGCAATGCCGTTGACACGACAACCGATACACCAGAGGTTCGTCCACTCCGGTCCTCTCGTACTAGGAGCAGCTTCCCTCAAATTCCCAATCGCGCACGGAGGATAGAGACCGAACTGTCTCACGACGTTCTGAACCCAGCTCGCGTACCGCTTTAAATGGCGAACAGCCATACCCTTGGGAGGTGCTTCCCCCCCAGGATGCGATGAGCCGACATCGAGGTGCCGAACCAGGTCGTCGATATGAACTCTTGGACCTGACTAGCCTGTTATCCCTAGCGTAACTTTTATCCGTTGAGCGATGTGACACCCACGTGTGCACACCGGATCATTTTCACCGACTTTCGTCTCTGCTCGGCTTGTAGGCCTTACAGTCAGGCTGGCTTCTGCGAATACACGTCCACAACGATTTCCATCCGTTGTAAGCCAACCATTGCGCGCCTCCGTTACTCTTTAGGAGGCGACCGCCCCAGTCAAACTCCCCACCTATCAATGTCCTCAGACCGGATTACGGCCAAAGTGAGAAATCCCATGTAACAAGAGTGGTATCTCAAAGATGACTCCATCCTGATTGGCATCAGGACTTCAAAGTCTCCCACCTATTCTGCACATGATACATAGAATTTCAATGACAAGCTAGAGTAAAGCTGCATAGGGTCTTTTCGTCCTACCGCGCGTAAACGGCATTTTTACCGTTTCTGCAATTTCACCGAGTCTCAGCTTGAGACAGTTGCCAAATCATTACCCCATTCGTGCGGGTCGGAACTTACCCGACAAGGAATTTCGCTACCTTAGGACCGTTATAGTTACGGCCGCCGTTCACTAGGGCTTCATTTTCTAGCGTGAACCAGTCCACTTAACCTTCTAGCACTGGGCAGGGGTCAGCCCGTATACATCCTCTTACGAGTTAGCACGGACCTGTGTTTTTGATAAACAGTTGCTTGGCATCTTTCGCTGCGCCCTATACCGACAAGTCGGTACAGGGAGGCCTTATCCCGAAGTTACGGCCGCTGTATTGCCGAGTTCCTTAAGCTGAGTTATCTCGTTCGTCTGAGTATTCTCTACCCACCCACGAGTGTTCGTTTTCGGTACGGTCACATATTTCATAAGTTTAGACGCTTTTCTCGACACAGGAATCACCATTTTCGCTTTCTCTCGCGAGAAAGTACGTATGCATCACAGCTTGCGAACAAAGACGGATTTGCCTATCTCTGCATAAGCTTACTGCTTGCCCCGGAATTCATTAACCGGAAACGGAATTTTTCCCCATGTGTCACGCCATCACTGAAATATGTGGTACAGGAATATTAACCTGTTGTCCATCGACTACGCCTTTCGGCCTCGCCTTAGGCCCGACTAACCCGACCCTGACTGCCAGTGGATCGGAAACCTTGGGTGTTCGACGATGAGGGTTTTCACCTCATTAAAGTTACTTATGCCAACATTCTCACTTGTAGTCGCTCCACGAGTAAGCCTTCCGGCCTCGCTTCAGCGCTCCTACAACGCTCTCCTACCGCGATTCCGATAAATCGGAACCACCCGCGTCTTCGGTTAATATCTTTAGCCCCGTTGGATTTTCGGCGCAAGATCGCTCGACCAGTGAGCTATTACGCACTCTTTAAAGGGTGGCTGCTTCTAAGCCAACCTCCTGGTTGTTTAAGTAATCTCACTTCCTTTCCCACTTAGACATTATTAGGGACCTTAGACGGCGGTCTGGGCTCTTTCCCTCGCGTCTGTGGCACTTCGCTGTCACAGACTGACTCCCTCGAAATTTGTAGCAGTATTCGAAGTTTGCTAGGAGTTGGTACAGTTGTTTACCGCCCTTCCCCAAACAGTGCTCTACCCCCACTACTATTCACGAGAGGCTATACCTAAATATATTTCGGAGAGAACCAGCTATCTCCAGGTTCGATGGTAATTTCAACTCTAACCACAGGTCATCCAAGCATTTTGCTGCATGCCCTGGTTCGGTCCTCCACGTGCTTTTACACACGCTTCAACCTGCCCATGGTTAGCTCACCTGGTTTCGGGTCTAGTGCATAAGACAAACGCCTTTTAAGACTCGCTTTCGCTATGGCTCCGGCTGAAACTGCCTTAACCTGCCTTATACAACTAACTCGTTGGCTCATTCTACAAAAGGCACGCGGTCATCCCGACAAGTCGGGACTCCCACTCTTTGTAAGTATATAATTTCACGATCTATTTCACTCCCCTTCCCGGGGTTCTTTTCACCTTTCCCTCACGGTACTTGTTCACTATCGATCTGATGTTTTTTTTAGCCTTAGATGGTGGTCCACCTAGATTCACGCTGGATTTCACGTGTCCAACGCTACTCAGGATACTTCTACTTCTTTTTATGCATTTCAAATACGAGGCTATCACTCTCTATGGCAACACTTTCCAGTGTTTTCTTTTATGCAAGAAAAGGAGATATTGAAGTCCTACAACCCCCCGAAAATCGGGGTTTGGGCTCCTCCCTTTTCGCTCGTCACTACTCAGGGAATCTCTATTGATTTCTTTTGTCCGGCTACTTAGATATTTCAGTTCGCCGACTTTCCTCCATGCACTTAATGGTTTTGGGCACATGGTATCCCGATAAATCGGGATGGGTTTCCCCATTAGGAGATCTCCGGTTCATAGCCTGTTAGAGGGCTCCCCGAAGCTTATCGCACTCTACAACGTCCTTCATCGGAAACATCAGTCAAGGGATTCGTTATATACTCTTATTGTAACTTTTTTACATCTCAGTTTTTTTGTTCATCTTTCGGTGAGCAAACTACAAAAAATAGAATCTTTTGTACTTTGCGGTATATATTTTTTATTTTTTAACTTTTTAGAACTTTACGATTGTTTTTTTGTCATGTGTGATCCAGAAATTTGTATACAATACAATATTCTTAAACGCACAAAACAAAATTGTAAATTTTTTGAATTTTCATTCTTCCCGAGTTATCAAAGAACGGATCTTCCTGCTTCCGACTTGAACATCAAAAGCCAGTGCATTCTATGAAACTGAATTCCTTTGTCAAATAATTTTTTGACTTTTTTGAATGATTCTTTAAAGTCACTTTGCTTTCGAGGAAAATCCTTCTTAAATAATGCGATTAAGACTGATTATTTCTCAGCTGTAACATTTTTTAATCTTTCGCATTTTTATCAAAATGACGCACAAATCGTTTCACGATTTCATTGCCTCACAAGATGTTTCACTCCGCCCTTATAAAATGGGGGAGACTATTAAAGGAACTATTGTGGATATGAATGATTCTCGAATTCTTCTTGAACTTGAAGAAGGAACTATGGGAGTTATTACAAAAAAAGAACGACTCAATTCCTCACATGAGTCTTTTTCAACTGGTTCGGCTATAGAGGCTATTGTTATTAACCCAGAGAACGACTATGGACTCACGGTCCTTTCGCTTCGAAAAGCATCTCAAGACATGCTTTGGGCAGAACTCAATACACTTATGGATGAAGACCGAATTATTAAAGTTCGAATTATTGAAGCCAATAAAGGAGGACTTATGGGAGATTACAAAGGATTCAAATGTTTCCTTCCTGTGTCACAACTCACACCACTCAACTACCCTCGTGTAGATGGTGCTGAAGCTGGGCTTATCTTGAAAAAGCTTCAAGAATTTATTGGTCAGGACTTCGCTGTTCGGGTTATCAATGTAAACCAAGGGTCAGAAAAAATAATTATTTCTGAAAAAGCAGCACATCAAGGAAAGATGGAAGAAACTCTTCAAAAGCTGGAAGTAGGTGATGTTGTTAAAGGATCTGTCTCTGGCGTATTGAAATACGGAATTTTCGTTACTTTTGGTGGCGTAGAAGGTCTTGTTCACCTTTCAGAGCTTGATTGGGGACATGTTTCAACACCATCAAAACTCTATTCTCTTGGTGATCAAGTAGAAGTAATGGTTATTGGTATTGATGGAGAAAAACTTTCGTTTTCTATTAAACGACTCACAGAAGACACATGGAAAGAAAAAGTAGTAGCGTTCCAACCAGGCACAAAAGTAAGCGGTAAACTTATTCGATGGAATCCTCAAGGCGTATTTATTGATATTGCTGATGATGTGCAAGGACTCTTTTCTCTTACCGATTTCGGGGTTGAAAACTATGAAGATCTCAAACTGAAAGAAGGAGATATTATTACAGGAGAAGTTGTTTCTATAAACTACGATTCTCATCGATTAGAACTCAAAAAAAGCTAATATATGCCTATTCGCACCTGTATAGTAACCGGAGAAAAAGCTGAGCAATCAGCTTTTTTTCGGTTTACTCTTCAGGGAAATATACTCGTTCCGGATAGAGATAAAAAGAATAATGGCCGTGGTATTTATGCCAGCAAAACCACACAATCTCTTGAAAAACTGCCAAAATTACAAAAAAAAATAATTCATTTCTTACGAACAAAAGAAAAAGATATCGTTATTCCATCACGAGAAGAGTTATTTCCTCATTGCAAATAAAAAGACTCATTATTACTTCTCAGCACAGGCTCTATTGAAAACACCTGTTTTTTATGGTATAATGATGAGATGTCTTTGCATATTTCTCCCAAACTCTCTCAATCGATTCCTCCTATTGAAAAAGCTGAACACGATCACGTTATTGCCCGATACCAAAAAACAGTGCAAGAAAATGTTCTCAACGTCCTCACACGGAAAAGCGATATCCAAATAATGAATGATTTTTTTGAGCTCATTGATCACCGTGAAGATGAAAAAAAATTCATAAAAGAGGATCTTATTGCCTTTATCATAGAAACACCATTTCACCTACACCAAGAACTTTTTTTATCTATTCTTGAAGAAGATATTCCCATGCCAAAAGCATACATGTCTCTCTTTCGAGGATTATTTGAATCTGATACAATATGGGAAACGTTTCACACAATCCTTGAAAAAAACAAAAAAAGCATTCCTTTTATACAGCAAGCCATACACACACACCTCATATATCTTTCTGCATCATTTCATGATTTAAGCGAAGATGAACAAAAATATGCCCACAGTGTTCTCAGAAAATGCCAAAGCAATACGCCAGAAGTAATCCAAGAGTTTCATAATCCTGAGAAAGAAGTCTTACATATTCATGAAATTGAAATAATTCGTGATCTTAAATTTGCCTTTTATGAGATACTTCTGATCGCCTCAAAAAAAATAAATGAAGGCGAATATGGGATTATCAAAACCATTACTCCAGACTTTCTATTTTCTCAAATAGGAAACTATTGTCAGAAAAATAATATTGATACTCAAGAATATTCTGAACACATTCAAAACCTCATCGATGCTTTTTTTGGAGGAATTGATCCCCATGAAAAACAAGCCGTAAAACTCCTAAAAGTGTATAATGAAGCTATTGGGAACCAAGAATTTCAAGCACAACAAAAAATACAATCTCTTCTTGAAAGCATTCCTAACAAATCAGAATACGCTCAAGTTCCTACAGCGTATATGCAGAGTCTTTTTCATAATGAAAATCATATACTCAAAAACCAATTAGAAGACGAAGGTCTTGTTTCAGGAGAAGACGTCTTCTTTTTTACGATGGATTATATTGATGGGGAAGATTCTTATACCTATCTTTTGCGAAAACTCTTAGAAGCTCATAACGTTGATGTCTACACTGATGGAGAAAAGGATAACTTTGAAAAACTTAAACAAAAATCTGAAGAGATTGGGATCCTTGAATGGGAGACTCCTGATTACACACAGTATAGTCCCGAAGAAGCCGTCATGGAGACTCGAAAACGGAATTTTCAAAGACTCAAGAACATATGCAAGAAACACAACATTTCAATTCCTGAACATGTTCGTCAAAAAATAGAAAACACGCTTCATCTTTTACACCAAAACAATATTCACCACCGAGATCTTCATAATAGAAATGTAATGTTCATATTTGATGAAGATGATAACATTGATGATGTCTATCTCATTGATTTTGGTATGACAAAAGAAATAGAATCACACGAAGATCCCTATAAAGACGACTTTCAAAAATACATTCCTGATAAACAAATACTCGATCTTCTTCGCATATAAAAAAAATCCCCCCAATAGTGATCACTATTGAGAGGTAGAATACACTCCAGAGATTATTTCTAGAGCTTCTGAGTAAGTAAGTGTGCGGCGCAAATCTCCATTTCCGCCTCTTTTATATATTTCTTGGTCTTCTTCATTGAAGAGAACCTGGAACCCTCCTCGAGAAAGATAATCTCTTATTTTTTCACGATTTTCGGGTGTTAATATAATTTTTTCAGACTCAGCCATCATAAAGCTCCTTTTTTGTATGTTTGAAATATCTTTGTAAGATGTTTTACAATTTTAAATATTTTCGTAATATTGTCAACTTTTTTTCACTTCTCTTTCTTTCAGCAGAGAGTATGGTAAGGATATGAATTTTTCACAAATGTTATTCGGGTACTTTGCAATAAAGGTTTATGGAGTTTTTGTAGCTATAGCTTTCATCGTTGGGGCCTCTTTATATTACAAAGCTCTCAAGAAAGAAAATTACTCACTTGATACATTTCTTCATTTCTTCTGGCGATGGATTTTGGTTGGGTTTGCCAGCGGACGTCTTTTTAGTTTTCTTATACATCTTTCTGGACTTTTAGAACGCAATGGACAACTCGCATTCTTTGCGTTTTGGGATGAAGGATTCCATTTTCTTGGCTTTCTTATCGGATTCTTAACGCTTATGATATTTGATCTTCGAACTCGAAAAATAGATGCCCTGCGATGGATCGACACATTAGTGAAACCTTTTTTAGTCGCTGTTCTTATTATGGATATTGCGGGTTTCCTCACAGGGCATGTTTACGGAAAAGAAACCAGTCTTTGGTGGGGTATTCAATACGAAACCTTTACTGTTGATATTTTAAACCCTATTCATCCCGTAACCATTTATGCATTTTTATTTCATGCATGGCTTTTATTTTGGATCTCTCGTTCACACACTATTCTTACCACTTATTCAGGAAAACTCGCTATTCGGTTTGCTATTCTCTTTTTCGGATTCGAACTCTTTCTCGAGTTTTTTAAAGGGAATCCAACACTTATAATATTTGATTTTCTACGTGTAAATCAAATATTATTACTTGTTGCCCTTATTTTTCTCTTTATTTTCGGACATCTTCACAAGAAAAGCATTGCCACACAAAACCAATCACAAACAGAAAAACAAGAATTACAAGATATATAAGAAAACAATAAAAAACTTTCGCAATATATATTTTTTGACAAAGAAGCACTTGGCGCGTAAGATGATATGAAAAATTCAATTAGTTTTCTTTCTTTCACAACTTCGGCTTCTCAAGTACTTCTTTCAGTACTTAAACGCGGTGAGGATCGAGGATTCGATCAACCTGTCCAACACACAATATATACTTTGATTTTTTGCAGGCATTTGTCTCGAAATCTCGGTTCTCCCCGCTTTGCAATGTCGTTTCTTATAACCAGACCCCCATAAGAAATGCCCTCATTCAATTGAGGTATTTTACCAAAATACACAGTTCGTAGAAAACTTCTTCTGACGCTTGCGTCATTCGTTCTCTACACCCAAGAACTCTGACCGGTAACGCAGGATCTCGATTTATCGAGAAAGAAGATTACCCAAGCAAGGCAAGAGACTCATCCTTTGGTCAAGGATACCCACTCGAAATAGCGCGAATGCTCGACTCCATATTTATTGCGGAGACCTCGAACACTCACGCTATTTTTTTATGCTTTTTTCTCTAGACAGTTCACTATAGCTGATTCCAAATCTTTAATATCACCACCCCTATCAACAATATGGAACTCATTATCAAGAAAAACAATTTCTTTGTTTTCTACTTCTTTTGCAACGACAGATACAGCACTTGCTTTTAACTCTGTGAGGACACATTCAAACTCATGACTGTTCTGCATATCTTTTCTCAGTTTTTCTTGATGAGACAAATGCGAGCTCGATGCTACCACAGAACACTCATAAACATCTTCTATATAGTGTTTCAAAAAAGAAACAACGTGTGAGGGTGCCGTTGTTGCCCAAAACACTTTTTTTCCTTTTATTGATTTCAATGGAAGCGGTCTTAATACAGTTGTGGCTATACGAACTTTCTTATTTATACGTTTAATATGTCGTATAATACGATCAATCTTTCGATCAGACACGAAGAAATCTTCACACATTGTTAATACAACTATATCGGCATATAGTATTTTCAGAGGGGTCAAGTAAGACTCTAATATTTCTGTTGATTGTGTTATATCCATAAGGAGGATAACTCCATCTGTTTTAATTTCTGGTATACTGGCTCCACTTCCTTCAAGAATAACCGTCTCCACAAATGAGGACTCTTCTGCCATCATTGCGCCTGTTTGGGCGAAAGAAATAACGGCCTTACCGGTCATACCGCCACCACAACGCCGACATCCAAACGTTGGTATTCTTGCCATCAATGCATCTTCAAAGCAATCAGATGATGCATGCAATCCTTGTTTATGAATAGAAAGAAGATAATCTACATCAATATTTATTTCATCACCTCTTACTAACATTGGCTCAGGAGGACCGCCTCGACTCAATGTAACAATTGCTGGTTTTTTGTTTCTATTTTTGAGGAGACGACCAACGAATCCTCCAAAGGCTGTTTTCCCAATACGCTTTCCTGTTCCCCAAATAGCAAGTGAAGGTTTTGTGAGAATCTCATCAAATTGAAGGGGTAAAAACTCAAAATCAGACCCTTTGTAGATCATTCCACAAAAAAGAATAACACAAGCCATTTCAAATCTTTTTTTATAATTGACAACTGGTTCATCTGAAAGATCAAAGACCATATCCACTTTATGCGACTCTAGAATCCCTTTCATTATATTTACATCTGGCCCATGAGATGTATAAGCAAAATAAACAGGATACGTAAACCCAGCTTGTATATCTTCTGTATTTCCAATCTTTTCCGTGCCTCCAATAAAGATAATATATTGTATATCATATTCTTGAGAAAGAGTTTCGAGTGTGGCTTTTGTGTTTGGTAAATAATGTTCGCCATCTACCAAACAAGCGATAGATTTTTTTAATTTAAGACTCATAATTGTGAATAGATATGATCAAGTATCTTTTTTTCTACTTTTTTTAAGTTATAGTTCTCAATAACACAAATATTATTGACATGAGCCCTTTGTACTAAAAAATTTTGAATAATTCTAATTTCTTTAAAATGATTTAAATATCGTTTTTGTATTCGGTTTGCATTTTGTAGATGACGAGTTAAAAAATGTTGTTTATGATCATTCTCCTTATGCACATCAAGCATAATTTCAATAATATGAGCTTTTTTCTTATATTTTTTTATAAAATCCATTTCTCCTGGCACTAAATGAATACCTTCTATAATAATATCTTCTTGTTCCTTGATCGATCTTTGAATAACTGATTCTATTCCATAAAGAACCTTTTGAGACTGAGAAAGAAACCCAAAAATAAGCGCATCTTTCGAAGATCGAACCCCTTTCACCATTGTCGCGGTTTGATAAGTAGAAACACTTAATGCAGGTGCTATTTTAGCTGGCAAAAATCTCCGCACTATTTCACGAACTGAATCGGTTGAAACAATATGATTAATTTCCATAAGCCATGCCAATCGAACCGCTAATGTTGAAGTGCCAATTCCTGTTCCACCTGCAACTAAAATAATAAACGGTTTCTTTTGTTTCATTATTCGTGCCCATTTTTTATACGCTGGTAATAATGTCGGATAATCCTTTTTTACAAGAGAACAAGCCCTATTGTAGAGTTTTTGTTCATCTTTCCCTTCATTATCTAACGTTTCCCAAATATTGTGTGCTATTTTATAGGCAATATAGCGAGGCAATCCTATTCTTAAAAAAGATCGTGCGAGTAAATCACTGCTATAAAATGGCTGTAAAGCTTCTTGTAAAACTATTTCTATATCTGGAATCACCTGCATAATACAAAGAATATCAAATCTTTATAGTATAGCTGAATGAAGAGAAAAAGCAAGTGTATAGAACAAGGAAACACCCAAAGAAACATCAATCTGCTTTTTTTATTATATCTATAAAAGTCTCAATGGATACTTCTTTATCCGTTGTCTCTCCATATTTCCGAATAGTAACGGTTTTATGACTCACTTCTGCGTCTCCAATAATCAGCGTATACGGAATTTTTTGTGTCTGAGAATTTCTCACACGTTTCCCGAGCGTTTCAGATGTATCAAGCACTTCTACACGCCCCCCGACAGCTTCAATATTTTGTTTCAACTCATACGCATAATCCATATGGTCTTCACGAACGGGCACAATATGCGCTTGCACAGGCGACAGCCACAACGGAAAAGCCCCTGCAAAATGTTCAATAATCACCGACATAAATCGTTCCAATGATCCCGCAATAGCTCTATGAATCATAACTGGACGCTCTTTTTCACCTTTTTCATTTACATACTCCAAATTAAACCGATCGGGCATCACAAAATCAATTTGAATCGTTGCCAGTTGCCATTCTCTTCCGAGCGCATCTTGAAACATGAAGTCGAGCTTTGGACCATAAAATGCACATTCTCCCTCTACTCGTTTATAATTCAAACCCTCTTTTTCTGCTACCTGTTGTAACATTGATTCCGCTTTTTCCCAATGAGCAATATCTCCTAAATACGAATCCGATTTTGTCATATCTCGAACCGATAACGACACCCAAAACTTTCCGGGTTCAAACATGCCTAGTTTTGTGTAAAACGCACGAATAACTTTGACAATATTTCTTGCTTCTTCTTCTATTTGTGCGACACGACAAAACACATGTCCATCATCTTGCGTTAATGCTCGCACACGAGAAAGCCCCAAAAGTTCTCCGGGTTGTTCATCTCGATAACACGTTGTGGTTTCGGCAAAACGCAAAGGCAGATCACGATATGATCGCATTTGTGATGCATAAATCTGAGTGTGATGCGGGCAATTCATAGGTTTCATAACAAACTGCACATCACCTTTTCCATGAACATGAAACAAATCGTCTTTAAATTTTGCCCAATGACCAGAAGTTTCGTATAAATCTTTTTTTGTGATATGAGGAATACAAACTTTTTGGTACCCAAACTCTTTTTGAATATCTTGAATAGTGTTCGCAATTGCATCACGAATAAAAGTTCCTTTTGGTGTAAAAAGAGGCAATCCTGATCCTACTTTTTCTGAAAACGCAAAGAGTCCTAGTTCTTTTCCAAGTTTTCGGTGATCACGACGTGCCGCTTCTTCTAAAAACTGCTCGTAGGCGTTCAACTCATCTTCTGTTTCAAATGCAACTCCGTAAATACGAGTCAGCATTTCTCGATCTGCATCTCCTCGCCAATACGACCCTGCGATACGAGTGAGTTTAAAAACTCCCAAGTCGCCCGTTGTCTCTAAATGAGGACCGGCACAAATATCTCGATATCGCACATTCCCTTCTTCATCAAGAAAATCATAAGCTGAAATAGGTTCTTTTCTTTCGACAATACCATCAATCAATTCTTGTTTATATTTGTCATGAGCCCATTCTTTTCGGGCTTCGGTTTCTGTGAATATTTTTTTTTCAATACGAAAATTTTTATTCACAATCCATCTCATTTTCTTCTCAATTGCTTTAAAATCTTTTTCAGATACTGAGTGTCCTGCAAAATCAAAATCTTGATAGTATTCTGTATCAGTCCACGGTCCGACTCCTAATTGAATATCAATATCAGGGAACGTCATTTTCACTGCATAGGTCATAATATGTGAACCAGTATGTCTTCTGCGAACACCAATTTCACGAGCCTCCATAAATACAAGAAAATTAAAAATACACCGCAATAGTAGCCAGAACACGAAAAAAGTAAATTCATTCTCTGTCTTTTAAAAAAAATTGTTTTTTCTTTGATTTTTTAGTATACACACTCATACATGAGCATAGAAATAACTGGTTCTGATTTTGGAGTGTTTGTTTTAGCACGACACCTTTTACGACAACACCAAGCTCTTTCTATTCGTATGCATATAGATCCCAAGACATCTCCTCAAACACAAGAAACACTCTACGCACCACTGATGCAAAAAGCCATACAAGAAACTCCATTCGGACGTATTGGTCTTTTTTATGAACGATCCAATCAAATCGCCGCACAATGGATAGAAAAAAATAAAACAACGTTTCCATATCAACCCCGTACAAAAAGATCTCAAACTCATGTTTGTTTTACTATTCAGGCAACACCGATACTATTATCGATGATACACGAAGGCATTCACGACAGCGTTGAATTTCGACGTCTTGCTCGAAAACATATACGCCCATTCAAAAATGCCCACTGCGATACTATTGTGTTTTTCGACAGCCTCTTTGGTGATGAAAAAGCCCGCTCTATCCTTTCTCATATTGCTGGAAAACAAATACGCCTTCTTTTTCCTGATGATGTTTTTGATCCTCTCGTAAAGAGCGAATCAAAAAGAAATCTTTCTATCACGAGTTTTGAACCTCTCGATTTTACACAAAAGAGAGCAGAATCACTCCTCAAAACAAAACTATCCCCTTCCTCTTTTTCTTAAAAAAAACAGCATGAATATTATCTCATGGAATGTAAACGGATTACGAGCTGTTGAAAAAAAAGAAGCCCTCGCTCCTTTCATTGAAACCTATAAACCGGACATTCTTTTATTCCAAGAAACCAAGGCACAAGTTGATCAGCTCACACCTTTTCAAAAAAAGTATCCCGCCTATATTCAATATTATAATGCTGCTGAAAAAAAGGGATATAGTGGAACAGCTGTATGGGTTAAAAAGGAAACACAAACCCAACCCCTCTCATTTTACACGGGCATGCCGAATTTCAATGACACTGAAGGACGCATTGCGCGTATTGATATAGGTGACACTTTGTGTATTCTTGGTATTTATTTTCCAAACGGCGGAAAATCACCAGATGCATGGAAAGAAAAGCTTGTATTTTATGACCGGTTTTTGGACTTCATAAACGCGCTTCGAAAAGAAGGAAGACACGTTATTTGGGGTGGTGATGTGAATTGTGCTCATCAAGAAATAGATCTCGCACGCCCCAAAGAAAACCAAAACTCTATTGGGTTTTTACCTGAAGAACGAGCCTGGGTAAGTCGTGTTATTGCTGAAGGATGGGTTGATGTTTTTCGGTCACGATATCCTAATCGAACTGATGTTTATTCTTGGTGGCATTTAATATCCAAAGCACGTGCAAGAAATGTAGGATGGAGAATTGATTATCTTTTTGTAGATAAGACACTAGCCCCAAAAGTAAAAGACATCACCTATCTCACGGATCACCAAGGGAGTGACCACTGCCCTGTGCAACTCACACTCGATAGTGTTTTATAAAAAAAAGAGGAAATAGGATCTTAATCAAAAATAACATACCCTAAATGGTCTGCTGGAACTGCATGTCGATGAGTCGACTTTTTTTCCACACGAAACCCATCGCCTTCCACAAGTGTTTCTACTCGATACGTTGGTTTCGCCAGTAAAGCATTTGGGGTATTTGTACCCCCTACTATGTAGGGCACAGATTCGATAAGGGCGGGGTTATTATTAATATTCCCTTGATAAGACGTGACTGGTCGAAACAAAAGAGTCGGAGTATTCCCGATTCCTATAAATACGGGGAGTGTTGTTGGGGAAATATTCGTCACATTTGGCAAAATATATCCCTGTTTTCCTGCTACATTCCATTGTATATTGCTAAACGGAAAAGAATTATCCCCACACACTGATGATGTATTCTCACACGGATTATTTTTATTCGTCGCATACGGAACCATTGTTCCTCCTTCATGCGTCACTTGCCAGTGAAACAAATGATCTTGTGGAAACGAAAACCCTGAAGGGAACGCTGGAGGGAGTAATCCGTTTTCAAACTTAGATCGAAAGAGAGAGCTTGTTGGCACAGACCTATAAAACCCAACTTGAAGCCCTTGCCCTATATCATATTTTTGTGGAGTAATAGGCTGTGTAGGATCTGTTGCAGAATCCCATGAAAGAGGAATCATTAACACATCGTTTTCAAACAAACGCCCTCCAAACCCTGCCGCTCGCCCATGAATCCCCCAAGAAACGGTAATACCATTTCCTTCGTGTTCTATTTGAAGTGTTTCATCAACACTACTTAAATCACACGATGCTGATTCTATAGTCGTATCACAAAAATGAACCCCAGAACCTCGAGCTGAGGCATGAAAAAGCCCGGCTTCCCTACCAGACTCTGCCGCATAAAAAATTTGGTTTGACCGTTCAATATGAGCGGTTCTTTGCAGTGTTCGCAAAAGAGCTGTGAGTAAAAAAAACGCCATCAACATAACCACGAATGTCACTCCAAAAGTCATAATCAGAGAAACCCCTGATTTTTTATATTGGTGATCAAAAATTCGATATATCATTCAGAATCAATAATCAGTGATGACCCCGTCATTTCGTCTGGAATTGGCAACCCAAGCAAGGTGAGTAACGTAGGCGCTACATCGGCTAATGTGCCACCATCTCGCATATGGTGAGACGCATATCGATCAGAAATGAGTATACATGGCACCGGATTTTTTGTGTGTGAAGCGCAGACTTCTCCGTTTTCATATAACATTTGGTCACAGTTTCCATGATCAGCTAAAATAAGAATATCGTATCCTTTTTCTTTCATAAACGGGACAACTTTCGATAAACACTCATCCACTACTTCAACAGCACGAACAGCTGCTTTAAAACTCCCCGAATGTCCCACTAAATCACCATTCGCATAATTTTGAATAACGGCATCATAAGCATGATGTTCAATAGATTCTAAGAGTGCTTCTGTTTGAGCATGTGCTGACATCTCTGGTTTTTCTGCATAACTCGGGCATTTTGGAGACGGAAGAAGAATTCTGTCTTCACCTTCGAACTTTTCTTTTCGTTCACCAGAAAAAAAGAACGTAACATGATTAAACTTTTCTGTCTCTGTGATTCTCAACTGTGTTTTTTTGTAATGCTCTATGACGGCGCCAAAAGTGTTTTGAATCGATTGCGCGCCCCCTAATGCAAATACTACATGTGCTCCTTCATAATAGCTTCCAAACACTCCGTAATTATTTGGGTTTATTTGTATATCTCTTTGAAACAGAGAAAACTCATCATCACATAAAGCACTTGAAATTTGACGCATTCTATCGGTTCGAAAATTGAAATTAATCAATACATCATCAGGTCTCATCGCTCCTTCTTTCTGTAATAACACTGGTTGCGCATAATAATCGGATTCTGTGTGATGAGCATAATAATCATCAAGATAAGACTGCCAATCAGAGCTCGTTGATGGTGTTTTTCCGGTCAGAACCGCATACGATTTTTCAATTCTGTCCCAGTTTTGGTCTCGATCCATCATATAAAATCGTCCACAGAGAGACGCAATTGTTCCATTTTTGGTATCGAGTTCACGAAGAAACTCACGAGCGGTGCGTTCCCCTACATCTCGCCCATCAAGCGCGCCATGGATAAACACTTGCTCAATTCCATACGACTGAGCCATTTTCAAAAGTCCGTACAAATGAGGCTGAAAACTATGAATACCACCATCAGACAACAACCCCATATAATGAATGCGTCCGAGTTTTGCTGCTTTTTCATGTAATTGTACAAGAACAGGGTTTGTAAAAAATTCTCCAGACTCAATTTGATCATTTATTTTCGTAAGCAAGTGTTTTACTGGACGCCCTGCACCAAGGGTTATATGCCCTACCTCAGACCCCCCAGTTTGAAACTCAGGCAAGCCCACAGAAGCACCATATGTTTTGAGTGTCGTATTTGGATGTTGAGATAATAACGAATCAATATAAGGAGTATGAGCATGAAAAAAAGCATCTCCTGCATCTTTTTTTCCATACCCCACACCATCGAGCACAATAAGGTGAACTTTATTCATGATGAGTTTATTGTATGGAACGTTCTCGAAAAATTCAAAAAATAATTTTTGTTTTTCAAAACCCAAAAAACAGAAAATAGGAAAAAGAGGCAAAACTTACTTGACAATGATTGAAGTATTCATACAATCTGACAGCTTTTCGTTATATTACGCATGTTACAACCGAAGAAAACGAAGTTTCGAAAACAACACCGACTCAGAAGCCAATCAAAAGGAATTTCTGTGCGAGGGGCTGATATTTCATTTGGGGAAATTGCTATCAAAGCTATTTCTCGAGGAGAAATAACATCTCGACAAATCGAGTCAGCACGTCGAACCATTACCCGTAAGGTAAAACGAGGTGGAAAGGTATGGATTCGCGTATTTCCAGATAAAATTCTAACCGCTAAAGGAGCAGAAGTTCCAATGGGATCTGGGAAAGGAGCACCCGATAAATGGGTGAGTCAAATTCGACCAGGAAAAGTATTGTTCGAAATGGCAGGTGCTGATATGGAATTGATGCGCGAAGCGTTAAAGCTTGCGACCTACAAGCTTCCATTTCAATGCATGATTATTACTAAAGACATTTAATGACCATGAAAATCAAAGAAATCCGCCAATTATCAGAAACAAAGCTCAAAGAGTTGCTCAAAAAAACACGACGGGAGTGGTCTGTTGCTCGGTTTCATGTCAACACAGGGCAAAACCAAAACACAGCACAACTCAAAAAACTCAAAAAAAATATTGCTCAGATCCTGACACTTCAGAAAGAGCATTCATTAAAACAATAATTTATATCTCATGATAACCAAAAAAGGAACCGTTGTAAAACAATCTGGTGACAAGACTCTCAAGGTAGAAGTTGTAGAGTACTTGACTCATCCGAAATACAAAAAACGATTTCAGAAAACACGAAACTTTCTTGTGCACGCTGAAAATGGATCAGCTCAAATTGGAGATTCGGTGATCATTAAGCCATGTCGTCCGATTTCAAAACTTAAATCTTGGACCTTATCTGAAGTACTCTCATGATTCAACATATGACCCGGCTTCGTGTGGCTGATAATACTGGTGCAAAATCAGTAATGTGTATCAAAGTATTAGGAGGTTCTAAACGACGATATGCTTCTATTGGAGATGTTATTGTGGTTTCTGTGAAAGAAGCGGCTCCAAAAGGAGTAGTGAAAAAGAAATCTATTCAAAAAGCAGTTGTGGTGCGTCAGATTTCTCCTATTAAGCGAGCAGACGGATCAATGATTCGCTTTGATGACAACGCCGTTGTTATTGTGAATAACGACAACCAACCAAAGGGAACTCGTGTATTTGGTCCGATTTCTCGAGAAATTCGTGCAAAAGGGTTTCAAAAGATTATCTCATTAGCGCCTGAAGTATTATGAAAATTCGAATTCAAGATTCCGTTATTGTTCTCACAGGAAAAGACCGTGGTAAAACAGGGGTTGTATCAAAAATATCTCAAAAAAATAACACCGTTACTCTTGAGGGAATTAATTTAAAAACAAAACATGTAAAAGCTCGTAATGGGCAAGCAGGTGACCGAGTTGAATTTTCAGCTCCTATTCATATCTCAAATGTGGCAGTTGTAGATCCTAAAACTGGTAAACCAACACGTATTCGATACGAAAAACAAAGTGGAGAAAAAGTTCGTGTAGCGGTTCGATCTGGTGAGGTTGTTACCAAGGGCGTAATAGCTTCAAAAGAAAAAGCAGAAAAACCTGCTGTAAAAAAATCTTCTAAATCTAAATAATAAGAATGACTGTTATTTCACCATTATACGACACGTATGTGAATGAGGTTCGATCAAAACTTCAAAAAGATTTGAATATCTCAAACCTTATGAATGTTCCTAAAATTGAAAAAATTTGTGTGAACGTTGGTATGGGTTCGTATCTTCAAAAAGTTGGGAAGAAAGATCATACTTTTGTTGAGAAAAATATTGAAGCGATTACTGGGCGAAAACCAGTTATACGCAAAGCAAAACTTTCTGTTTCGAATTTCAAACTTCGAGAAGGAAACCCTGTTGGGGTTTCTGTGACACTCCGAGGAAAAGAGGCTTACAATTTTTTACACAAATTGATTCACATCACTTATCCACGGGTTCGAGATTTCCGAGGGGTTTCACGAAACATTTTTGATGCAAATGCGAATATTTCTCTCGGGTTTGCTGATCACACAGTGTTTCCTGAAGGAGTACAACCGGAAGACTCAAAACACATTCACGGATTGCAAGTAACAATCGTGACGTCTACAAAAGATAAAAAACAATCAGAAGCCTTGTTAGAGGCTCTTCAATTTCCTTTTAAAAAGAAATAATCCATGGCAAGAAAAGCAATCGTCGTCAAACAACAAAAACTTATGGAACGATACCTTCTCGCAAAAAAAGAAGGACGAGCAATTCCAAATTCTACACGAGCATATAACCGATGTGCGTTATGTGGTCGTCCTCGCGGATTCTTGCGAGATTTTGGTATTTGTCGATGTTGTTTCCGAGAATACGCTGAAAAAGCACAAATTCCAGGACTTCGAAAATCGTCTTGGTAGACACACTTTATTTTGTTTTATACTTATTATTTTTCATAACTCTTATGGTAGATCCAATTGCTGACTTTCTGACTCGTATACGAAACGCACAAGGTGCGCGAAAAACCACTGTGCGATTACCATATTCTCGTGTAAAACACGAAATGGCACTCGTTATGCAGAAAAATAATTTCATATCATCGGCTCAAAAAGATGAAAGTGGTCAATTTCCAGAACTTGTACTTGAATTGACTCCACGAAAACTCACTTTGACTCGAGTTTCTCATTGTGGACAACGTATATATATAAAAGCGGGTGAAATTCGAAAAGTATTGAATGGGTTTGGTATTTCTATTATTTCTACCTCACAAGGGGTTATGACTGGATACGAAGCACGATCAAAAAACATTGGCGGAGAATACCTGTGTGATATTAGTTAATTTTCATTATCGATTTAATTCTTACATTTCATGTCTCGAATAGGAAAACTACCGATTTCAATCCCTTCTGGTGTAACACTCACCATTGAAGCTGATATATTAAAAGCAAAAGGACCCAAAGGAGAGCTTGTGCAACAATACGAACCAGCATTGGTTCGTGTGACACAAGAAAACCAAATAGTCACTGTGTCTCCAATTGATGAAAGTCAGGCGTCACGTGCTCGTCATGGTCTTTACAGAAGTCTTATTGCGAATATGTTTGAAGGTGTAACGAAAGGATTTGAAAAGACACTTGAAATCAAAGGAGTGGGATATCGAGGATCGGTAAAAGGCGACATGGTAGAACTCTATCTTGGGTTCTCACATGTAGTCAATCACGCAATTCCACAGGGAATAACTGTTACTTTTGCGGAAAAAAGCCAAACGGTATTTACGATTTCTGGAACTGACAAACAATTGGTTGGGCAAGTGGCTGCTGAAATTCGGTCATACAAAAAACCAGAACCCTATAAAGGAAAAGGGATTCGATACCAAGGAGAATACATTCTTCGAAAAGCTGGTAAATCTGTTTCTAAAAAATAAATTTGATTTGATATGAAAACTACTCAATTGAAAACATCTCGACGACTTGCTCGATCACGACGAACACATGCTTTAGCACGCCAATCTGGTCGTGTGCGACTTATTGTCTATCGTTCAAACCGAACTATATATGCATCATTGTTTGATGACACAACGGGAAAGGTTCTTGGGTCGACTTCTGGATTATCTTTGAAAGAAACTGGAATTGCTGCCGCACAAAAGGTAGGGCTCATGATTGCTGATATTGCAAAAACTCATAAAATAACTGATGTTGCATTTGATAGAAACGGGTATCAATACCATGGACAAATCAAAGCACTTGCAGAAAAAGCTCGAGAAGGGGGGCTTAACTTTTAATTACTTCATTACTTCATGACAGAACAAACTACAACAGCACCAGAACAAAAACAACATTCAGACGCACCTGTTTCTGAAAAAAGACCTCAACGAAGAGTTTCTCGAGACAAAAAACCACGAGAAGTGAAAGAGTTTGAAGAATCAATTCTTCAGATTGATCGAGTAACTCGTGTGGTAAAAGGAGGTCGACGACTCCGGTTTCGAGTATCTGTGATTATTGGGGACCAAAAAGGACGTGTTGGGTTTGGAATCGGGAAATCTGCAGAAGTAATGATTGGAATTCAAAAAGCTGTTTCAAAGGCAAAAAAAAGCATGATTCACATTCCCATTTTTAATGGAACATTACCTCATCCACAGAAAGGAAATTTCAAAGCATCACAAGTACTTCTTTTTCCAGCAACTGAAGGGAAAGGGATTATTGCTGGAGGAGCTGTTCGAAAAATTCTTGAACTTGCGGGCGTAAAAGACGTACTTTCAAAAGTACACGGATCACGAAACAAACTCAACGTTACTCGTGCAACATTTTCGGCACTTGAAGCAATGGTTAATCAAGACCCAAACCCTAAAAAAGCAACTGATAGCAAAGAAGAAGCATCATCAGACACTCCAAAAAAAGAAAGCGCAGCAGAAAAAGCAGTAGAAAAAGCGCCATCAAAGAAACCAACGGCAAAAACAAAAAAGAAATAAGACTTCTTTTCTTTCATTTCCTCACTCATTTTTTATTCTCATGAAATTACACGAACTCAAACCGAATGTTCCTCGAAAAGCCCCTAAAAGAAAAGGGCAAGGAATTGGTACTGGTAACGGAACATTTGCTGGACGCGGATGTAAAGGACAAAACGCACGATCTGGTGGAGGTGTTCGAATTGGATTTGAAGGAGGTCAGACGCCTTTAATTCAAAGAATGCCAAAAAAAGGAGGGTTTCGAAACCCAAACCGTGTTGAAGCAAAGACATTAAATCTTGCTGATATTGAAAACCATTTCGAAGCGGGTGAAACCATTTCTTACGAAACATTGCTTGCTAAAAAACTCATTCATCGAAACGATGGAAAAGTAAAAATTCTTGGTGATGGAGAATGTTCTAAAAAAGTATCTATTGATCAAGGAATACTTGTTTCTGCGAGTGCAAAAACAGCACTTGAAAAAACAGGATCAACCTTTGCGTAGTGAAATAAGCGCTAAAGCGCTCGAATCCGGAATCTGGAATCTTGTTCCCATCGCAGAAGCGCAGTGAAATCTCCGATTTCAGAATTATGAATTATAGAAAAAATCACAAAGCTTTGCACAGCCTTGTGATTTTTGTGATTCCTGCGATTTATTCAAGATTCAAGATTCCAGATTCCGGATTCTTATTTAGATTCCAGATTCAAGATTCTTATCTTGATTTGTCATCGACATCATCGTCTTTCTTTTTCCGTTTTTCTTCTTCTGGGCGAGTCCATCGAATAATCTTGTTTTCTACTGTATCGCGTGGTTTTGCGTATCTTTGACGAGAGAATTTTAATATTTTTTGGTACCGTTCTTCTCGATCTTCATCGGCTTGAATATCTGGTGGCGGTAACGTTACAGCTGAAAAAACAGGAGAAGTGATTCCATCAACCATAATACGATTATACACTGAATACTTAGGGACAGAAGCTAAATGAATAGGTTCAACAACTTCTGGATCAAACTGTTCTGAAAACACACGAGCATCATCAATTCCTACCTGAAATGACACAAGGGATCCTACATTTCCAAATACAGCCGCTTTCACTTCGTCTGACATTTGCGCTACGTATTGATTGGCCATAGTAAGATTGAGTTTATATTTTCGAGCTTCAGAAAGAATAGATGCAAACGAATCGGTAGCAAAATTTTGAAACTCGTCTACGTACAAATAGAAATCTCGTCGATCTTTTGCAGGGATATCGGCTCGGCTCATTGCATCAATTTGAAACTTTGTAATAAGGAGTGATCCGAGCATAGAGGAATTATCTTCTCCTATTTTTCCTTTTGAAAGGTTAACAATAACGATTTTCCCAGAGTCCATAGCAAACCGAATATCAAGGGTTGATTTTGGTTGTCCAACGATATTTCTGATAATAGGGGTTGCGAGAAATTGACCAACTTTGTTTTGGATAGGTCCGATAGCTTCTGCTCGTTTTTGAGGGGCTAGTTTATCAAACTCTGTTCTCCAAAAACTCTGAACCATAGGATCTTGAACAAAATGAAGTATTTTTTCTTTATAGACTGGATCGACAAGCATACGTGTAATCCCAAGCATAGTTGTATCTGGTGCTTCAACTAAGGCTAATATTGTATTTCTTAAGAAATGCTCAAGTCGTGGTCCCCATGAATCAATATTTAATTTTTTGATAACGCCAACGAGTCCAGAAGCAATAAGACTTCTTTGTTCTTTATTTTTTCCTTCCAACATATTAAACGCAATTGGAAAATCACGATCTGAAGGATCAAAATAGATAACATCATTTGTTCTATGTTTTGGGATAAATCGCATTACTGCTTCTGCCAAATCTCCATGTGGATCGATAATCCCTACTCCTTTTCCGGCGGCAATATCTGAAAAAATCATATTTTCCAATAGTGTTGATTTCCCCATACCTGTTTTCCCGATGATATACACATGTCGACGACGGTCATCGACACGAATACCATATTTTTGTTTTTGGTTTCTAAAATTTGTTTCTCCAATAAGAGTAATACTTTCTTCGTTATCGGAAGGAAGATCGACTGGAGGTTCTAGTTTCGGAGAAATTACCCATTGAATCCCCGCACTTCTGACTGTTTCTGTTGGCAAATGGTATATTGTTGCTAATTCTTCTTGGCTCAATGCAAATGGATTTCGGTTGCGTCGAGCAACCATATCTTTAAATAACTGGTTTTGGTGATTTCGTTCGATACGTTGAACGATAAAATGGTTCATTTGCGGTAACGAAAACTGTTGAAACGTTCCTGCTATTTCACGTATTTTTGCATCTGCATGAGCGCTATCTGGGTCTTTATGGATATACATAACTCGTATGTTCGTTCCAAAATTAAGACGTGTTGTTTTGTCATACGCGGCATCAAATACTGTTTCCCGATCATGTTTTCCTGATGTTGCTTCTGTTTGCCCGCCTGATACAGGCATTGCGGCATTTCCGCTCCAGCAGAAGAAAACATCAATAAGTTTTCGTACAAAGAACTTCTGAACCGATTTTTCAGTGCTTGGATCAAGCATTACCCATTGATACTTATCTCTCAGCCATTGCCAATCCCAAACACCACCACTCATAAACCGTTTTAATACTTTTTTAGCTCTATTGTTCCAAGTTGGATCAATAGGAGTAATAACGAACTGAATAACGGCTGAATCTTCTATATTTTGCAGATGTGATAATGCAGCGGTTATAGGACCAATAGGATCTTCAAAAAGCCCTGATGAGCTATCGAAAAATTGAGGATGTCGTTTAAAAGGGAACACCCATGGTTCTCCTGGCTGAAGATCGGCAAGCAGAAGTTGTTTTCCTTTAATAAAGTTTTTTGTAAAATATTCTTTCACTGTTTCGATTTCAATATCTGGGTATTGCGCATAAAACTGAGACGCAATAAGTGTTTGCAAATGCGTAGATACGACAATATAAAAATAGATACGACGATCTTTTCGCACAATTTCAAACGTTATTTCCTCGTCTCCACTTCGTTGGATTTCTTTTGTCAGAAGTCCATGAAGACTCGCTAAAATCTGCTCAAAAGCAACTGGCCCTCTCTTATTATTTTGAGGGACTGATAATCTCAGCAGAATTTTTTTGTGTTTTTTCATGAATTGCAGAAACTCTATTATACCAGAAAAATGAGGTTTTTTCAATCTTTTCCTAGTTTTGCTGTTCTCTCTAAAACACACTCAAAGTACAGACCAAAGTATTACAAAAATAAAGAAAGAGTCAATCGAAATAAAATCTGTGAGTTTAGAAGTAGGAAGTATGAATTAGGAATTATGGAAAAAATCACAAGTCTTTGCACAACCTTGTGATTCCTGCGATTTATTCTAGATTCAAGATTCAAGATTCAAAATTCCAGATTCTTATTTAGATTCAAGATTCTATTATTATACAACAACCCTAAAAAAACAAAAAAACGCACAACAAAGCCAAAAGTTGGAGACCGGTCTCCAACTTTTGGCTTAAACATAAACTTTTGCATGTCAAACTCTCAAGCTTTAATTATTTTTTAGTCTATAACTACAAAAAACGGAGACCGGTCTCCATTTTATAAGAATTAAGATTGAGATGAAGATTAAGAAATAAGGAAAAATCACAAGTCTTTGCACAACCTTGTGATTGTTTTGTGATTCCTGCGATTTATTCTAGATTCTAGATTCCAGATTCAAGATTCTAATTTTCACTTCACTGCTCTTCTGGTGCACGAGAGAGGACTTGAACCTCCACGAGAAAAAATATCTCACTAGCCCCTCAAGCTAGCGCGTCTACCAATTCCGCCACTCGTGCTTTTTTGTGGTTGCGGGAGGAGGATTTGAACCTCCGACCTTCGGGTTATGAGCCCGACGAGCTACCGCTGCTCTATCCCGCGATATGTATAAAAAGAACGCATGCATATTAACGAGCATTCTCTTTTTGTCAAATAAAGGATTCCTTGTTTTTTTTGATTTTTTTCGTTCAAAGACTATAATTTTTTCTGAAAAATTCATACTCATTTACTATTATGAACTACGAATCCCATTACGAACAAATACATCAATTTCATTCTCCCGAAGATTTCTGCGCTCATTTCCAAAAACGAATACAAGAAGCTATTCAAGATAAAGACACCCTCCGACTCCATAGTTTAAAAACTGAAATTCTTCATCCGGTGTTTCAAACGAGTGATGAATTTTCAAAATACGTATATAAACTCCTGAATTCTATTGAAACTGAAGAACATTCTCTTACAAATCATACTTCAGATATAGGTTGTTGTTACGAATGTGAAGATGGTAGAAAATTTAATTATTTATCAAAAATAAAACCACCAAAGAGTACACAAATACTTATTCATACACAAGATGATAAAGTTTTACTTGCTCATGGAACGAAAACAAAAGTTGGTTGGGACTTTATATTACAAGAAACTCAAACGTGGATTGATGAAAGTGAGGTTAAAGGATGGGCTTTTCCACAATAACTCAACAATAATAGCTTTATCGCGATTGCCACTGTGCAGGTGTTAAAACTCTTGCAAATGGATCGTCTTGAAACTGCACGACTTGAATATTATAAATAAGAGCTCTTTTGTTGGCTTGTGCTTTATAATAAACATCTCTGAGAGCTTTATCGTACATTTCCATCATTTGGAGTGCGTATTTATTCGTATCATAAAAAACCGTGTTTTGTTCTCGTTGTTTCTGGAACGCTATTTTTTTATACACGTGAAACTCAACTTCATCTGGACGCACTAAAGACAATGCTTCATTTAAACGCAGGGTGTGATATTCGATAAGTTCTGTATTATGCGTAATACCATTATAGTACCCATTGAGTTTCTGAACGAGCTGTCTCCGCAGGTGAATAGATTCCGTAACAAAGGTATAAATATCGTCTAAAAATTTATCGAGTGATTGTGATCGAACTTCTGGAGATTCCCCCCAACGAGTAACATCCATGCGGGTTTCAAAAAAAGTCTTCACTCGTTTATTCCATTGCATATAAACTCCAATATCATCTCTTAAGATGATTTCTTCCTGAAGGGCATCCTGCACAGCACGATTTTGAAACGCAGGGGATGGCTCTGAAGAAACAGGAGTCGCCTTTTCAACCGGTAACTGTTTTTTCGCCGTTTGTGTTTGAACTGGATCAACTGAGGGAGTGTTTTCTTGCACAGACTCGGCTTGTTGCTCAGTTTCTTGTACAGATACTTCTTCATCATCACTCCAAATAACCCAAACAATCAAAAAGAGCGCCCCAAAAGAAAAAAGAATTTTCACAATAGTCCATATTGCTCGTTGTAATAACCAAAAAAAATCGCCATCGTTTTCGACCAAAAGATCTTCGTCTTCATCTTCATCATACAGTGCTTCGTCATCCTCATCGATCACAGCACTCGACTCCGCCGCCACAACTGGTGGTTTTTTTTTCACAGAAATATCAGATTCTTCTGAAGGAATTATCTTTTTATTTTCTTCTTTAGACGTATCTTTTGAGTCCATCCTTTATATTATACAATATATTTATTCGTTTAGTCAAGCTACATTCGCTATAGCCGCCATAGCGATAGCATCTATAGTATCGTCTAGAATATCTTGTGCATTGATTTGAAATACAAGCTCAACCATTTTCTTCATTTCTTGTTTGGTTGCTTTTCCGTTTCCAGTAAACATATTTTTTACTTCCACTGGTTTTGGTTCTTTTACAATAGCTCCATGTTGCAACGCTTGATAGGTAATAACGCCTCTAATTTGAGAGACTAATAAGGCTGTTTTATGATTTTTTCCCCAGAATAAATCTTCTAAAACAACACATGTCGGTGGAAACCGCTGAAACAGTTTTTCAATATCGGTTCCAATTTCATATAAACGATTTTGGAATGTTTGTGTTTTCTGAGTTGTCAGCACTCCTGTAAGCTCGATAATTGGTGATTGGTTTTCTTGAGAGAAACGCAATACCGCAAACCCACAACGATCATACCCCGGATCAATCCCAATTATATACATAACGTCAGTATACGTTCTCTTAGAGGGAATCGCAAGAGCGCTGAGGCGCTCGAATCCGGAATCTAAAACAATATTATAAAATGATTTCAAAAAAACAAAAAAACGCACAACAAAGCTAAAAGTTGGAGACCGGTCTCTGTTTTAAGAAATAAGATTGAGATGAAGATTAAGAAATAAGGAAAAATCATAAGGCTGTGCAAATCCTTGTGATTTTTTTGTGATTCCTGCGATTCCTGCGATTTATTCAAGACTCCAGATTCAAGATTCAAGATTCTGAATTCGAAGAATTCTTCTATTCCTGTACCACAAACTCAATTTGATCGAGTAATAACGGAATTGACTGTGACCAAAAAGGAGAAATATGAATATCGGTTATGTTTTCTATTTCTGGAAAATTCGTCAAAATTCCTAATGCTTCCTGACGAGATCGTCCTGCGATTTCTTTTTTAAGCGACAATCTCCATTCCTCTGAATCCAAAGAAGAAGCATAAAAGTCATACATCTCGATACCTTTCATTTGTACAGATATCTTTACTTGATTTATTTCATTTACGTACTTTCTCGGCTGAGCTTCTTGCTCTTCTGTTTCTGTATTATTCGTCGCCACAATAAGCTCTAATGTAGGAAGAACTGCATAATTAGCAGAAACAGGATCAACATATAAAAGTTTTTTCCTTTCGTCTTGCACTTCTTCTGCTTTGCTTTTTAAAAACTCTATAATTTCACCTTGATCAAACACAATTCCCTGAAGTTTTAAATTCACATATACATCAAAAGTTTCAATAGCCTGTCCCACTAATTCTTCTGGAAATGATTCTTCTATAATTTCTGTTTGCAACAAAGCCGGATGATCAAGAAGAATATAGTTTTTCCCTTCCCGTAAAGAACGAGCTTCTACTTCTTCTTTGAGTTTTTGAAGTGCTCTATGACGAAAAGATTCTTCTAAAAATTCTCGTGTTTTGGCAATATCATCATCAGCCATAAAGTAATGTGTCAAGGTTGACCCACCCACTAAAGGTCCACGGTTAGCAATTCCATAAAATATTTCTCGTAAATCATCTCTCAGTGCTGGAAAAAAAAGTTCCGTACCCGCTGGTATATTCCCACGATGCCCAATCGGATTTCCATCTGCATCATAGGGATCGGCAACAACATTCACAATAATACTTCCAGGAGTGTCTCCTACTTTTGGAGGAATAGTAACTTCTTCTGAAAACCGAAAAATAACTCCATCCGTCGTAGATAATCGAGAAGGAACAAGAAATTTAGGACTCGTTGTTTCATTATACAGCGTCACGCTTCCATACGCATTAGTCAGGTCATACTCTTTTCCCGTTGTTGGAAATGTTTGCGTTTCTTGTACTTCATTTTCCACATAAATACCACGAATTGTCGGAAGCAATACTGTCCCCGTATCAACACCATCGGGAAGCGGAAGCTGAATCAAAAAGTTCTGTGTCAAGGGCACCACCGATACTTCTGGTTTTATAAACACAACCGCCCGAGGAGAAAGCCATAAAATCAAAAACACAAGCAATGCAATAAGAAAAACACCGAGAAAAAAGATGATTCCTCGTTTTGGTTTTTTAATATCGTCATCAATAGTACGCACTTCAAACGAAGAAGATACCGTCGAATCACCCTCTTCATCGTCTAATTGAATATCCTCATTACTTTCTTCTTTTTGCACTATACTCGGGAAAGACTCATCTTTATTTTCCTCTTGCACGTGTTTCGGTTTGGTATGTATCTCTTTCCAATGAGATAATGCCATCCATGGCGTTTCTGTATCTTCTCCGTATTCCTCTATCGAAGAAAAAACTGTAAATTTTTGAAACTCTAGTATTTTTCGTACAAATTCTTGTGATGTTATAAACACACACTCTACAGAATGCGTCTCTGCTTCCTGTTTTATTTTTTTAAGAGCTGCAATATCAGAGAAAAGCACAACTCCACGCTCACACTGAAACACTATTTTTTGAGTATTTGATTGTGCAATACACTGAATCACGTCTTTTAACGAATCGTGGATTCCTACTTTTATTTTAAGACTCGACATCGTAGTCAATGTAAAAAAATTTCTCAAAAACACAATACTCTTACGCTTGTTTTTCTTTTTTTATGGTTTCTTCTATACTGAAACCATAAAAGACGATATGCATATTTATTGTATTGGAATCGGTGGAATCGGACTCTCTGCTGTTGCACAATTTTGCCACCAGCAAGGACATTCCGTGAGTGGTTCTGATCAACAAGAAAGTGCTATTACACACCTACTTCAATCAAAAGGAATTCGTGTATACACTCCTCAACACAAGAAAAACATCCCCGATGAATGTGACGTGGTTATTTATTCAGAAGCGATTGATACACAACATGCTGAACGCGTCGAAGCACAACGACGGTCAATCCCCTTGTATTCTTATTTTGAATTTCTCGGGCACATTTCTCAAAAATACACCACTATTGCTGTGGCAGGAACACATGGAAAAACAACAACCTGCGGACTTATTGCCGGAGGTGCTATGGCGGCTTCATTTGACGCAACATTCTTTGTTGGATCAACACTTCCCTTATTTGAAAACTCAAACTTTCATTCCGGAAGTAATGAATTTATCGTATTAGAAGCTTGCGAATACCGAAACAATTTTCGGTTTCTCACACCCGATATAACCCTTATTACCAATATAGAATGGGATCATCCCGATGCCTATAAAACCGAAAAAGAATACTTCAACGCATTTCGGTCATTCCTCTTACAATCAAATACCGTCATCTATCACAGCGATGATCACGTTACAAAAGACCTTCTTCGTGATATTCCTACACAAAAAATTGAAGTTGATTTTCAGGCATCTCAAGTCGATACCCTGACTCTCTTTGGAGACCATAATAAAAGAAACGCTCATCTCGCACTCGCACTCGGAAACATACTTCCTCTTGATATACAATCGTTTCGGAAAGGCGTTCTTCATTTTTCAGGAACAGGGCGACGCCAAGAACATATCGGTTCTTATAACGGAATTCTTGTGTATGATGATTACGGACATCATCCCACAGAAATAAAAGCTACCATTGATGCATTTCGTAGCAAATTTCCGGGGTCTCGTATCGGGCTTCTCTACGAACCCCATCAATTCTCTCGCACTCATACGTTTCAGAAAGAGTTCGAAACGGTTCTCTCTACTCCTGATGTGGTAGGAATATATCCTATTTACGAAGCTCGAGACTCAGCAGAGGACAAATCAAAGATATCGTCTGCAATACTTGCCGAATCTATTACAAATGCACACTTAGTCACCACCCATGATGATGTAAGAAACCTGTGTGCACATCTGCAAGAAAACGATATTCTTTTGTTTATGGGTGCGGGAAACATAAGTCGATTTGCACGAGAATGGATGCAATCGGTATCTTAAACGACATCAAACCCATACTCAGGATGTGCCGCCGCTACAGAATTTGATTTTTGCAATGCCCGATACAGCATTATTGGAAACGCTGATGTATCCACTTCAACATCGTTTTTTCGTCCATTTCTTTTTTCGAACGGTAAAAAATCAAGACACAGTCTATCTGATGATTCGCTGACCCATTGTGCAATATCATCCACCAAGACAAACCCGTTCTCTTTCACAATCCATCCTTTTTTTCCAAATGAGTTGAGGACTATCACGGTATGAGCAGGCATATTTTTTTTGTATTCTTGCATACACATATCAGCAGAAACCGTATAAATTTCACATCCATACACAAACCGGTACGTATTGAGTACCAACATTCCCACACGCAAACTCGAAAACCCACCAGGTCCAGAAATACCGCCAATAGCGGTTATTTGTGACAAAAGTGATTCATGTTTTTTAAAAAACGCATATATGTGTTCTCCGTCTTGTCGTGGAGTATCCCAAAACACCACATCCAAAAGACGCTCATCGGTATCGACGCACGCACAAAAATGAGGTTTAATGGCGGTATTGATGAGTATTTTCATACTCACAATCTACACACAGACGGTTTTTTTACAAGTCATCAAGAGAAGATTCTCCACCATGTATCAAATATTTCTCAATAAATATTCTTGATTCTTTTAATACTTCTACCATTTTTTCATCGTTTCCTTGTTGGAGATCACGGGCTGAAACATTGAGAACAATCTGACCTTTATATTTTTCTTGTTTGAGTTTTGTTAAAAAACTCTCAATCGGCAAAATTCCTGTTTCTAAACGAGAATAAGGACGATTCTGATACACATTCGAGACATACACTGATTGCAATTTATCACCTAAAAAATGAATGGTTCTCATAATATCTTGTTTACTCGACCATACGGCTGATAAATCAAGACAAATAGTACCCTTTTCTCGCAGACTATGGAGCGAATTTTCCGAATTTTTTGGGATTACTCCCAACAAGAAATCAATCGGCATATTCCGATAATTCATTTTCAGATCATATTTTCGACACAGTTTTGGAGCAATATTTTCAAGCCATTTTTTGTATGTAAACGAAAAAGATTGAGCTGGAAACATGTTTAGTTTCGCTTGTGGAAACTCTTTGACCACATCTTGAAACCCTTTTAAAAGTTCAATAGGCACTTTGCTTGGGAGCGTAAAAGCTTTCACTCGAATATCGTGCCGTTTTTCTAGTTCTTTAATATACGATGCATTTTGAGTATCGTAGTTCGCTGTTACTAAAATTTCCACCCCATCATAACCAGCGGATTTCGCAAACCCGAAAAACCGATCTAATCCATAATGAGGAAACGACTGAGAATGCAAGAGAATCATTTCAAAAGTATTATATTCCTTTCATTATACACTATCAAGCCGAATAAATCAATATACGTGTTTTTACAAAAAAACAAGTCCTCCACAAACTTCTCTCAAACCCTTGACCACGCGAAAAACACACTCTATACTTCAAGCGACATTTTTTTTAATTTTATTCTCATGCTGGGTATCACAGACTTAAAAGTTGGAACGAATATAATTCTTGATTCAGAACCTTATGTGGTCACATGGAATCAACACTCCAAACAAGCTCGTGGAGGTGGAGTTATGAAAACAAAACTAAAAAACCTTATCACTGGTTCAGCACTTGATCGTACGTTTCAAGGATCTGATAAAATAGAACCTGCTGACATTGGGTTTCGGCGAGCTCAGTTTTTATATGAACAAAACGGTGACTATGAATTCATGGACCAAGAAACTTATGAAACCGTTGTTCTTCAAAAAGATATACTTGGTGATTCTTTATCGTTTTTGATTGATGGCATGACGGTTGATCTTCTTTATTTTGGATCTCGACCTATCAATATTCAACTCCCTCCGAAGATGATATTGACAGTCGCACAAACAGATCCCGGAGTGCAAGGAGATCGTGCACAAGGGGGTACAAAACCAGCAACACTCGAAACAGGGTTTGTTATTCGAGTACCACTCTTTATCGAATCCGGAGAAAAAATAGTCGTCAACACCGATTCTGGTGAATATGTAGAACGGGCAAAGTAACTCCCTCATTTCATATGAACTTAGGATGGGATCTATTACTGCTGTGCTTTGGAGGTCTTTTAATAGTCTTTCAATTTATAGGTGGAAAACCATTTATTATTGGGTTTATTGTGAATTTATATATTACTTTATTTGTTATAAAAGGGATCATAGACAGTATCCAGTTTTTTCTATTTCTCCCAAGTGTATCACAAACACCTCACATACCCACTTTTATCGGCGGACTCCAAGTGGCACTTCTTCTTTGTTTTTTGATTATTTTGTTTGTAAAAGCCCCTGTTGGATTCGCACACAAAAAGCATAAACACTGGAGTTTTCGGCTTTTGCTTCATCTTATTTTTTCATTCATCACAACCTCTTTCTTTTTATCTTCATTTGTGGTGCTCTATGCTGGGCTTTCCTTCTCTGAAGCGTTTCTTTTAAAAGCGAACCCTCAAACTTTATTTCAGGGGTCTCTTTTAGCTCCATTTTTCATTCAACACTATACTGTTCTCTTTATCCTCCCCTCGTTCATTTGGATCAGTGAGACATTCTTTTTACCAAAAAAAGAAACCCCACTTTAGATGATTTTCTTACGACGCATCCAGAGTGCCAAAACTCCAAACCCACTTGCCCCAAGTATAAACATGGTGGACGTAATAACCCAAAATGCTGACGAGTTCCCTTCGTTATGATTTGGAACATTCATACCATAAAGCCCCGTCACAACTGCTAATAAAGCCAAAAAACAAGTGATTGTCGTTAACAAAAGATCAAACTTAATCACCATATTTCGGATATTATTCATTTTCAAAGTAAGGATTTCTTGAGCATCGTCTATATTTTCTTCAAGTTCTCGTGTTTTATGGGCAATATCTTCTACCGACTCAAGAGCATTTTCTAAGATAGACTCAATATTATCCGTATCATCTTCTGGGTTTTGAATATGAAAATCTTTCAAATCTTCTTCGTCATCCACGAGTTCTGTTAGGTCATCTTCGAGTTCTCGCAATTGTGTTTCCAGTTTCAATAACCGTTTTTTTAGGTGTAATAATTGTTCAAATGTTGTTTCTTTTACTTTATTTTCGTTCAATTTATCCAATATCTGTATAGACGTTCGATCCAGTTCTTCGAGTCGACGCTGAAACTTATCCATAATATAGGTCAACGTAATTTCAAGAGCGAGGTGTTCAAACACTTGCAGATCATCTTCGCTCGCTTTCTCTATTTTTCCGATAACGAACGGAATAAAATAGTTCTGAATTTTCGGACTTTCTCCGTTAAATACTAATATTTCTCCGTCTCCTAAAATCACTTTCACTGACCGGATACTCAAAATAATACAGTTCCCAAGTGGGCGAATAACACTTTTTTCTTTCCGAGTAAACACCAAACGCAAATCACGATTATGCATATCGTATTTTGAAAGAACGACTTTTCGAGTTTGCTCAAGTGTGCAAGGCTCTTTACGAGGCTGGATAGAAACAAGAACCATAAAAGAAAACTAAAATAAAGAATTTTGTAACGCTGTGCCCAATTGTACGCCAAACGGTTTTGGGGTACAACGAATACCATACCCATTATACGATTTCATATGTAAAAGTATATGTTCTTCTCCGGTATCAAGGACAAGAAAAGCCCCTCTTTTCACTATTATTTTCCCGCTCACCCATTCATTTTTTTTGAGCGTCACGGCATGCAACGGTTTTGAATCTTTTTGAAGCGCATCAAGATTATAATGAGATCTCCATGACTGAAAAATAGGTTTTTCATGGATACAAGACCGAAAAACTCCTGATTGCAACAACACATCACAATGACGGTTCCATTCTGATTCAAGTTTTTCTTTCGTTTGGGTTTCTGAAAACCCCGGATCAATACAATCTTTTTTTTGAGACGCCAACACTTTATCTTGTAGCCCATTTTTTCGAATAGTTGTTTCTATTTGTCGAGCACGAATACCATCTGAAGTTTCGGCAACATACAAAGTTGCATACGCACCTTGTTCGAGTTGCCGAAGCGTCATACGTTCTTTTTTAGAGACCCCTACTTTCATCATACCATCATCAAAGAAAGCACAATACACCACATGAGGCCCAGAAATCATTTGCAGATCGTCAGAACTTAAATGTTCTTGATTAAACCCATCAAAAACAGTAAACACAAAACTCTCTTTTTGTTCGCGTGCTCGACAGTCTTCGCATTTTGATTTTCCGGGTTTACCAGAAGGACACGGCGAAAACCCTGAATCATTCAGGACTCCACAGCAAGACACATCTGAGACGATATGCAAGGTAAAATCATCACCAATTTGCATATTTCGACGAGCAAACCGTCCCTTGTGATGGGCTTGTATTTGCACAGTTGATTCATCGTGCCATCGAAAGTTATACTGTTGAAAATCCATGAAAAAAGATAGAAGTTTTTACAAAACATTGGCATACTATGTCCTGCATGACTCGAGTTTGAATATAACGTCTTTCCTATTCTTTTCAATGTTTTCTTTTTGTTTTCTTTATGACATCGCTTTTACAGAAACTCTGGCACCCAACACCTCCCATTGAGACTCCTTCACAACTAGAACAATGGCTTTTATCTCAATACAAAAAAAGCTCTTTTTTGGACTCATTTTTTCAACCTCGGTTTGAAGACCTCCATTCTCCGTTTTTACTGGGTGATATCAAACCTGCCATCGCACGAATCAAAACAGCCATACAAACCAAAGAACGCATCATGATTTTTGGTGATTTTGATGCTGATGGAATTACATCAACCGTTCTTCTTATGGAAGGCCTTTCTGCCTTAGGGGCGCAAGTATCATACCGCATTCCAGACCGAAACACAGATTCTCATGGACTTAAAAACCATCTTATTAATGAAATCGCATCGAAAAATGTAAGTCTTATTATCACGTGTGACTGTGGAGTAAACGATGTAGAATCACTTTTATATGCACAAGAAAAGAATATTGATGTTATTGTTACTGATCATCATAGCCCAAACCCAGACATAACACACCGTCCGGCATTCAGCGTTATAAACCCACTTCTGCCCACCTGCCCATACCCAGAATCACACCTATCGGGATCGGCGGTTGTCTTTAAAGTGTTACAAGCCTGCATAGAGGAATCCAATATTACTCCATCAGATGCATACGCTCTCATTCACAAACTTCTTGAGATAGCCACTATTGGTCTTGTCGCTGATTGTATTCCTTTGGTTGGAGAGGCTCGATCGATAGTACAACTTGGACTTCAGGCACTCAAGCGCACACAATGGCCATCGATTCGTATTCTGTTTGAGAGACATAATATTGACCCAGAGACAATCACGAGTGACACTATTGGGTTTGTAATTGCTCCACGGCTTAATGCTGCTTCCAGACTCGGAAACGTACAAACGGCCGTTCAGTTTTTTCTCAGTGATGAGAGAAAAAGCAAGCAACTTTTGGACGAACTCGAACAACTCAACCAAGACCGAAAGACACTCACTCAACTTCTGTATGACGAAAGCATTTCCCAAATAAGACCGCATGCTCATTGTCAGTTTTTGTTCGAACCTCATTGGCAAAACGGAATCTTAGGGCTATTGGCTTCAAAACATGCTCAAACACTCAATGTTCCTGTTATAGCCTGTTGCATGCGACACGATGGGTTTTTAGGCGGATCATGTCGCGCTCCTGATGGGTATTCTATTATCGAAGCACTTCACACAACATCTGAGTTTTTAGAATCATACGGTGGACACGATGGAGCGGCAGGGTTTCGAATGAAACCAGAACATCAAACACTTTTCATTCGTTCGCTTGATGAATATTTTGCTACACGACGCCCTAAAGAAGAGTCTCTTGATTACCCATTTTTGTCTCCTGATTTATTACATTTACAAACACTTGATACGATTCGTCGGTTTGCTCCGTTTGGATCTGGCAATCCAAACCCCGTGTGGGGAATTACGCATTGTCTTATTCAAAAAATATACACGATGGGCGAGCACAAAAACCATATTCGATTACTCACGCAGTGTAAAAACAAAGAAGTTACTTTTGTTGGATTTTTTGCTGATTCTTTTATTCCTCACGTAGAAGAAGGGATGACGGTTGATATTCTCTACACGTTTAATGACTCTTATTGGAAAGAAAAACGATCACTCAGTATGCATATTGTGGATATAAAACCACATGCATAAAGACCAATCGTATTTTTTCTTTTTGGAGAACTTTTTTGGTTTATTCTGTTGAAACAGAATCAACTTCTTCTGTACCTTGCATATCCTCAACTTCTGTAGATTCCTCTGCTTTTTTTGGAGCAAGAACGGTCACAAGAACAATATCTTCTTCAACCCCCATTACTTCATATTTTTTGGTATCGAGTTTTAGATCTGATAAGAAAATTGAATCGTTCAAGTCTTTCAATGACTCAAGGGGCACATCTATATGTGATGGAATATCTGATGGCAAACACCGAATAGTCAATGTTTCGTGTTCTCTCATAAGCATTCCTCCTTTTGATTTCACTGCTTCACTGACTCCTATAAATTCAAGCGGTACATGTACATCTGTTTTTTCTTTGAGGTTCACCACATACAAATCAACATGATGAATTGTTCGACGCACAGGATGCAAATCGATTTTATGGATCAATACTTTGTATTTTTTTGACCCAAGTGAGAGATCGATAAGAGCTGATTCACCAGCTTTTCGATACGTTCTGAGTACATCAGAATACGGAATTTCAATGCTTATTGGATCAACATTATGTCCATAAAGCACACCCGGAACATGGTTATTGTCTCGGGCATCACGTGCTGATTTTTTAGTCATTGATCTTTGTTGAGCCGTAAGCGAAAAAGAAGCGGTATTCATAAATCAGGAAAATATATAGCCCCGAGATTCTAGAAATAATTTTAATATTGTCAAATCCTTCTGTTTTTTAAACACGTTTTTTTGTTTTTGCGTTTTTTCTGCATAAAAAACTTATTGCGTTTTTTTCTGAAGGTATTTATATTATAAAGGTATTCTCATAATCTTTTTTACTCATGCAAAATACGAAAGCCATACTTCTCTTTGTTCTCTTTGGCGCGAGTGCCATTATCGCAACCCATATCTTCTATCAATACCAAGAAGAAAAATATGCCTTTGAGTTCTTTAGTCTTCAAGAAGACATTACAAAAAATGCAAACATTCTTGAGGTTCCTGCTAATACCGCTGTTTTTGGGCCAAATCCGCTCAACAATAGTTATTATATTGACGGAGTGCCAGTCAGTTTGAAAGACGGAGTTTCTACCGTTGTTTTAAGTGAAGACCCCGAAGTTATACAGACCACTGAAGCCACTTTTACTGCCACGGGAGATGTCAATCGAGACGATCGAGAAGACACCGCTCTTATTCTCACTCGAACCATTGGTGAACGAAGCCGAAACTACATTGCTTTAGCGCTTCAAGACAAAACTGGATACTTCCAAGGATCTGCTGCCTATGAAGTAGACCCAAATGCAACGAATATCAGTGCTACTATCGGAAGTAATAACATTACTGTTTCTTATGAAGCATACGACAAATCTTATGTTCAACTCATTATCGTGGAAGGACTTCGATTACAAATAACTCCACCTCGGCATCTTGATGACATGGAAATGCCGGTAGCAGAAGACACAGAAACTCCGGAAGAGATGAATGAAGAAACCGCTGAGGAAACAATGGATATGGAAGACTCAATGCCAGCTGATCAATCAAACACAGAAGAAACAGAAACAATGGAAGAAACACAAGAAATGGATACTTCTGATACAACAACTGAAGAAAAAGAGTCTTAATTGATTCTTATTCGTTTTGAACATAAAAAAAACACGAGTTTTTATCTCGTGTTTTTTAATTATAGAGAACCCACTAGCAAACACTATCGGTCACACGAGTAATATCAGCACCTAAAGACTGAAGTGTTTCAGGAAACAATTCGTACCCACGATCGATATAGTTAATATTTGTGACTTTGGTAGTCCCTTCTGCAATAAGACCGGCGAGCACCATTGCCGCTCCCGCACGCAAGTCCCAGCTTTGTACTGATGTTCCTTTGAGTTGTGTTTTTCCAAATATTTGAGCTTGATGAGCGTTCATAATCACGATTTGAGCGCCCATTTTTTCAAGTTCATACAGATACGATAACCGGTTTTCAAACAATGTTTCAAACACCATCGATTTTCCTTCACACTGAGTCAGGAGTACTCCAAATGGAGACTGTAAATCAGTGGGGAACCCAGGGAATATAGCGGTTTGCACTTTTGGGATTGATTGCAACGAAGGACTCCGAAACACTTTTAGACAATTATCACTCATTTCAAACTGAGCACCTATTCGTTTCAATGCCCCATAAAACGAAAACAGTTCTGTATGGTTTACGTTGTAGATATTCAGTTCTCCTTGGGTCAAAAGTCCGGCAATAGCGTATGTGCCCACAAGCAGTCCATCAGGAGGAATCCGAAACCGTCCACCTTTTAAGTTTTTGTTTCCTCGAATACGCAGAGAATGTGTTCCGATACCGTCGATATAGGCTCCCATACCAACAAGCATTTCACACGTTGCACGCACGTGCATTTCGGTTGCACAAAAAAACATTTCTGATTCTTCTGGTTGATACGCTAAAAACAGAGCGAGGTTTTCGGTTCCGGTCACAGAAGCTTCCGAAAGCAACACTCGTGATTTCTCGAGTGTTGGTCGGGTATACTCAAAATGCAAAACATCATCTTTACTTTTGTCGACTGCTCCGAAAGTCAATAATCCATCGGTATGGATATGGTTTGATCGAGCTCCTAAAATACATCCTCCGGGTTGTTTTATTCGGCATTCTCCCATACGAGCCAACACGGGCCCCATAATTAAAATAGACGCACGAAACTTACGCACTAATTCTGATTCGGCGAGTGCATCGATATTAATATTTTTGGCACGAATACGTATTTCTTTCGCTTTTTTGTCTCGATCAACCTCAACACCAATTTCTTTAAAAATATCAAGAAGCGTATCAATATCGGATATCTGTGGCACGTTTTCAAACACACATTCTTGAGGTGTAAGGAGAGCCGCACAAAGCATAGGAAGAGCGGCATTTTTCGCACCAGAAACAAAAACATCGCCAGAAAGTGGGTTTCCCCCTTTGATTTCAAAATAACTCATGGGCGTATTATGATACATGAAATGAAAGAATCAATGATTTTTCTCGTCTTTTTTTAGTTGCGTAAAAAAAATAGCCGTGTAGTTATAAACAAAGAGATATTGATTTTTTCTGTTTCAAATATGTTTATTGATGAGGTTTCGATTTCGGTTACAGCGGGAAAAGGAGGTGACGGATGCGTCAGTTTTCGTCGTGAAAAATATATTCCGAAAGGCGGCCCTGATGGAGGAAACGGAGGGCAAGGGGGAAGCGTGATATTTCAAGCGGTTGATAACGCTCACACGCTGTACGATTTTCGACGCAAAAAAAACTATAAAGCAGAGTCTGGTCAACCAGGAAAAGGAAAAAACATGACAGGAAGAAATGGTGTTGATTTAGTACTCAAAGTTCCTATGGGAACACAGATTCGAAACGCTCGCACACACGAAGTACTGGCTGATTTAATTGAAAAGAATCAAACCGCGACTATTGCGGTTGGAGGAATTGGCGGAAAAGGAAACGCAGGGTTTGTCAGTTCTATTCGTCAGGTTCCTGATTTTGCTGAAAAAGGTGATATTGGGGAACACGCCGATCTCGAACTCGAGCTCAAACTTGTTGCTGATGTTGCTTTGATAGGGTATCCAAGTGTAGGGAAATCAACATTCATATCGGTTATTTCTAATGCACGTCCGAAAATAGCAGATTACCCGTTTACAACACTGGTTCCTAATTTAGGGGTTGTGCATGTAGATGACAAAGAACTGGTTTTTGTTGATATTCCAGGGCTTATTGAAGACGCTCATAAAGGGAAAGGGCTTGGACACCAGTTTTTGCGTCATATTGAACGAGCTCGATACGTTGTTCATTTGATTGATAGTGGGTCTGACACGCCCTTTGAGGATTTCAAGATCATTCGACACGAACTTGAACAATTCTCACGCACTCTTTCTGAAAAACCGTTTATTCCTGTGTTTACAAAAATAGATACGATTGATCAAGAGATGATTGATTTTTTACGAAACGAGTTTGAGGCATTGTTTGGTATAACTCCTTATTTTGTGTCACCTGTTACGCATGAAGGCATGGATGGTTTATTGCGATACGTTTCTTCACAAATTCCAGACCAAGACACGGTCAAACAACTGTTTATTGAGACTGAAGAAGACGAATCCACAGAAGAAGTCGTGTTTCGTCCGGGGCAAAACACACAAAAAGACTCAAAAAACGTTCTTATAGAAAAAGAAGATCTCTGGTGGACACTCAGAAACGAACGACTTGAACAGATTGTCAGGCAAACTGATATGTCTAAAGAATCAGCTCGAGAACGGGTATATGACGTTTTACGCAAATGGAACGTATTACAAAAACTCGAAAGACTTGGAGCTATTCCAGGGGACAAAATGAGGATTGGAGAGTTTTTTTGGGAATACCGAGGATAAAACCCGCTTGAATTTTTTTGTAATGACGATACAGTAGACAAAGACAACTTATTTTCATAAGTGAATCTCATGAAGGTTACTCTTGTTATGGCGGTTACGCTTGATGGAAAAATTGCAAAACACGAAAACCATTTTGCAGATTGGACAGAAAAAGAAGACAAACTTTTTTTTCAAAAACACACTACTCACGCAGGCGTTTTGATTATGGGGTCTCGAACGTTTGATACTATTGGACGTCCCTTACCCAATAGAAAAAACATCGTGATGACAAAAAAAACAGACCGGGTGTCTGATAACCCTGATTTAGAGTTTAGCAACGAGCCACCTAAAAAAATACTTCAGCAACTTGAAAACGAAGGGTTTCAAGAAGTAGTAATTGCTGGGGGATCAAAAATAAACACACTTTTCGCCAAAGAAAAACTCATTACTGATGTCATGCTGACGATCAGTCCTGTTATTTTTGGAACGGGTATGTCTTTGTTTGATACCGAAATTGGTCTCCAATTAGAACTTAAAGACACACAAAAACTCGGGCTTAATTCTGTGCTTCTTCATTATCAGGTTTTATGATTCTCACTCGACACGATATCCACAACAGAATCCAATCAGGTGAAATCGTGTTTTCTCCTCAACTTGATCAGTTTCAAAACCAGCCTCACGCTGTTGATTTACGGCTTGGCACTGTGTTTTATATTCCCAAAATATGGACTCTTGAAAAAGAAGGGCGACGCATACTCACGGTTGACGTGACACAATCTGCAGGGAACAATTTTGAAAAACTAGAACTCCAACCAGGGCAATACTTTGAGTTGGCTCCAGGGGAATCTATTTTAGCATCAACACTGGAATCAATTACTCTTTCTGCTGACGACATTATGGGGATACTCTATCCACGAAGCTCTATTAATCGACGCGGACTCACTGTTGATCTCACAGGTATTATAGACGCTCATTATTCAGGAAGCTTAATGATTCCTATTTTAAACCGAACAACATCACAGGTTATTCGGTTATATGTAGGAGAACGGATTTGTCAGGTCGTTTTTCACATGCTCAAAAACCCGATTTTACGAGACGATGCTTTAATGCATGGCATGGGACGAGCAAAATATGACGGAGCAGACGCTTGTGATATTCTTTCAAAAAAAGATTCTGAAACAGAGATGCAAATGCTCAAAAACGGAAATCTTGAGGGCATCAAATCACATCCTTATTCCTCATCGTGATTTTCCAATAACGATGTTTGGGTGCTACTCTCTGGTAACATTTCTCCTACATGAGCAATGGTTTCTATTTTTGTGGTCAGTTTTTTATATCCTCCTTCGGCTTTTTCCATTGCTTTAGCGGATCGGTTTATATGACCAGAAAGCAGAGAAAGTGTTTCTTCAAACTTTTCTGATTCCACTTGCACTCCTTTAATAAGTTGCAACACTTTTCCGGCTTGTTCGTTCATTTTTTGGCTTTGCAAAGAAAGAAGCACGATACCTAAGAAATGATAAAAGATATTAGGAGACACCATCGTTACATTTTTTTCAGCAGCAAAATCAGTGAGGGATTCTGAACGGATAGCGGCTTCATAATAGAGGTCTTCTGCGGGGAGATACATAATTGCAAAGGGGGTTGTGCGTTCATCGGGACGGATATATTTTTTGGCAATATCGGTTATTTGTTTTTTCACATCTTTTTCAAACTCTTTTTTTACACGTACTTTTTCTTCTTCTGAGTCAGACTCAATCAGTTTACGAAAATTATCGAGCGGAAACTTTGCGTCAATAGGAATAATACCCGATTGCGTAAAAATAGCCGCATCAACAGTTTCTCCGCCTTTAAATGTATGCTGCAACTGCCACATATTTTTTGGAAGTCGTTCAGACAAGACTGTTTCAAGTATTTTTTCCCCCATACCGCCTCGCAGTTTTGGCGAATTGAAGATATTTGAGAGTCCTTTGATATGAGGACTCAATTCTTGCATTTTCCCGAGCTCTCCTCGCACTGAAGAGATCACTTTTGCGGCGTTATCGAGCCGGTCTCCGAGTATTTTCGTGTTTTCGGTGAGTTTTCCGTCGACTGATTTATTCACATCTGATAACTGTTTCATTAAAAAATCAATTGTTTGGTCGAGACGAGCTTGTATTTTTTCTGAGTTTTTCGACATATTTTCTGAGGTTTCACGTCGATTTTCGCCGAGCAATTTATGCAGACTTTCAAGTTGAAACAATGTTTTTTCTATTTTTTCGGTATCGGCTGAAGACTTCATTTTCTCAATTTTTGAACTGATAAAAAAGAAGCCCCCAAGAAGCACAATAGACAATACTGCAAACCCAATAAGAAGATCCATAACAAAAAATAAAAAAAGAAATGTTTTTTAAATTGTGCCATATTTTTAAGAAATGTCATTTTTTTCTTTGATTTTTTTGAACAATGATTATTATGCCGGTGTCTTTTTATAATTCGTATGACTACAAAGGCATTGTACTCAACACTCGAATCATTCATCCCGCGGCCTCATTGTTTAATATTCGAAAAAAAATTGCTTCATTCTTCACCTGATGAAGCGTCTTTTTCACGAAAAGCTTCCGAGATACTCGGACGCCCTGTGATGCTCGAACACACTCTTCTTCTTGAGATTTGTGGGAACGTTATTGATTTGGATGCAGAGCATGTACTCGACAACCCGTTTGTGTTAAACAAAGCGAAAGAGACACTTATTGAACGGCATCATTTTCCAGAAAAGTATGGTATTGTGTACGCACAGAACTCGCAGACTGAAACACTCAAGTCATCACTTCGAAAACAGTTTCACGAAGCAGTGACCGTACAAATACTTGATTGCTGGAACTTTGGTGATCTTGAGGAAGAAGAAGTAGAAACGCTCATTAATGCGCCGCTTTTTGATCTTCAAGAAGACGATCAAATCTTTCGATTATAAGGGAACGAGACATAAAAAAAACACCACTTCTAGAAAAGTGGTGTAGAGTGTTTATGGTTTTTTGAAATACGTTTCTATCACTGTTTTTATATGGACAGAAACTGATTTCATACCGTGTTTTTCCAGTTGTTCTGGAATAGACGTAAAAATAATACCTGTTTTCGCTGGGTCATTGCTGACTCGACTTTGGGTATTGTTGTTAAGGTAATACAGATCATACAGATCGTCCTTACCCCAAACAATTTCGACGGGTTTTTGTGCTTCTTTGGGTTTGGCGATTATGGTATATAATCGCACATCCCACCGCCATATGGTTCCTTTTTCGTAGGCGACAATGGCAATAAATGGGGCGTCTTCATTGACAGAAAACTGAAACCCTCGTATGTCACCTTTTTGGTAATCTGATAGGATAACGTATCCGTTTTTGGTGAGTTTGTTTTTTAATTCTTTTAATTTTTCCTCGTTTTTGAGGACAAAATCACCTTCTGTCTCATATGAATACCATTGAGCAGAAGCTGAAAAAAAGAATAAGAAAAACAACACCATAACCAGTGCATTGAGTAGTCGCATAGAATTCCTCCGTTTGTAAAAAAAAATTATTTATTAAGTGATTTTTTAAAATCACTAAAGATCAGTTCCACACGTCGTTCGTACTCCTTAAAACCAAGCGGCTCAAGAAAAAGGTGAACCGATGAAGCATACACACCTGATTTTTCAGGATCTTCTGACAACTCACTTCCGTATTCGGTTGCATAATAGAAATCATATACGTTTTTCCACCAATCGTACAGAATGATAAGATTTCTTTTGGCGTCTGGTTTTTTTATAAATATTTTATAGACATGCACATCTGATCGAAGCACATACCCTGATTCCCAGCCGATATAAATAGTTATTCCATCTCGGACAAACTCAATGACACGAGCATCGCCTGATTTATATTCGTCTTTAAATGGGTATCCAAGATCAATAAAGTACTCTTTTACTTGCGCGAGTTCTTTTGTGCACCGGAGTGCATGTTCTGTTTTGTCTTCATACGAAGACGCGATTGTTATACTGCTCAAGAACAAGAGCAATAAGAGAAAATATGAACGCATAGCGCCCTCCTTTTTATTATGAAAATAAATATGTTTTGTCGAAATATAAAAGAACGAAGTATTTGTTTGAGACACATAAATACGCGTCATCCCTTAAACAGATTCTGTTTAGTATATATAACCCCAAGTGTCAATACATTTTTCATGGTTTCAGGGCTTATGCAATGGGAAAAAAGTTTGACAAAACCAAAATAAAAAATACATTGTGGGGGTACTTTTTTAATTCTCTATACAAATGGCAGATAAATTCGACCGTTCAAAACCGCATGTAAATGTGGGTACCATTGGACACGTTGACCACGGGAAAACTACTTTGACTGCTGCGATTACTTACACATTAGCAAACAGACTTCCCTCAAACGTGAACAAAGAAATTGCATTCGATAAAATCGACAATGCACCTGAAGAAAAAGCTCGTGGTATTACCATTGCTACTTCTCACCAAGAATACGAAACAGAAAACCGACACTACGCACACGTAGACTGTCCAGGGCATGCTGACTACGTTAAAAACATGATTACAGGAGCCGCACAAATGGATGGAGCTGTATTGGTAGTTGCTGCCACTGATGGACCAATGCCACAAACAAAAGAACACATTCTTTTGGCAAAACAAGTAGGGGTTCAAAACATTGTTGTATTTTTGAATAAATGCGACATGGTTGATGACGAAGAAATGATTGATTTGGTAGAAATGGAAGTTCGTGAAGAACTTTCTAAACGAGATTTTGATGGAGACAACGCAAAAATCATTCGAGGTTCAGCGTTAAAAGCTCTTGAAGACCCAGCAGGACCATGGGGGGACAAAATCATGGAACTCATGGCAGCGCTAGATTCTGAAATTCCTGAACCAGAACGAGACACAGACAAACCATTCTTAATGGCTGTTGAAGACGTATTTTCTATTAAAGGACGAGGAACTGTAGCAACAGGACGTATTGAACAAGGGATTGTAAAAGTTGGAGAAGAAGTATCAATTGTAGGGCTTCGACCAACTGGAAAAACAATTGTTACGGGAGTTGAAATGTTCAAAAAATTGCTTGATGAAGGTCGAGCGGGAGACAATGTGGGGCTTTTGCTTCGAGGAGTTGAACGTGACGACATTGAACGAGGACAAGTTTTGGCAAAAACAGGAACGATTACTCCACACAGTGAAATTGAAGCAGAAGTTTTGATTTTGAAAAAAGAAGAAGGAGGTCGACACACACCATTCTTTAAAGGATACAAACCTCAGTTCTTTATCCGAACAACAGACGTAACAGGAGAAATTATTCTTCCAGACGGAGTTGAGATGGTAATGCCAGGAGACAACGCAAAATTCAAAGTTGTTCTTGGAAAAGAAATTGCTCTTGATGAAGGAACTCGTTTCGCGATCCGAGAAGGAGGACGAACTGTAGGAGCAGGAGTAGTTACAAAAATCTTAAAATAAAAAAACGAATACTTCGTTTGATACACAAAAAAACCTCGCCAAAAGCGAGGTTTTTTTGATACGGTGAAGTTTGGGGTGTCTTTCTTGAATAAATCCTTCTTTTGTGGTATAATGGAGGGATTTTCTTATGGAATCATACACACACACGCCTCTACAAGAACTACAAGAACTCGTTCATTTCTCAACGAGGACAAATCGTGGTGAGATGATTCCGTATCAAACGGTAAAAACTTTTCGAAAACGGATTCTTGAAATTTTACAGTTTCATAACCCGAAAAAAAATATTGATACTGAGTATATATTAGCGTCTTCACCGATTCTAAATCAGCCGGTATCATTAGAAGTTTTAAAATCTCGGGTTGAGAAAATTCGGTCTATTCATGAATTACTTGATAATTTCATGACACAGGTCTGTGAAAAGTTTGAGAGCGAACAAGATCAACGACAAATTTTCAATATGCTTCTTTTAGCTCTTGAAGTACACATTGATCAAAAAAACCGACTTGAAGGGCAACCCGTTATTGGGCATGTATTAGAAGTTGCGTATAATATTTTAACAAAACACGTACGCACTCCCAATAAAACGCTTGTTATTGCGGGGTTGCTACATGACACCATTGAAGACAATCCGTTGTATTTAGCCAAGAAACAACATTTACACAAAATGCATCACACGCAAGACATTGAACACAAAGCACTCAATAATATTCAGTTTCTTATAAGGGGTTCAAACGCAGACGCAAATAGTGAAGAATACATTGAAGCAAAAGAGGTCACTGATATAATTTCGACGGTTTCTAAACCCGATTTTGATGCGCTAATTGAGTCACAGTTACAACTCGGGCGACAATCAGGAAAACGAAAAATAAAAAACGAGTTGTATAAAAACTATATTGCGTTGGTATGTGAAAACCCAAAAGCGGTAGCGGTGAAATATGCTGATTTTGAGGTAAACGCAATTGATATAATTGATCGGTTTCCAGAATCGACACCGCATCAAATAGAAAAAAAACACCACCAAATGCGAAAATATTACTGTGTTTTTCCTGTGTTTCGGTCTTATTTCCAGCACATCACACCTGATCATCCGTTGTATGAATCTCGGTTTGATATTTTAGGAAAACTCATAAAAACCCTGTCTGATTACAAAAAATATTTCGCTGATCGAGGAATTTCGAGTAAAGCGTTATAGGGCATAAACTGATTGTTTAAACACTTCTCCACGGTGTTTATAATCACGAAACCCATCAAAACTTTTTGCTGATGGCGACAATAAACACACTTTTCCGAATGGTGTTTTCGTGACGCTCAAACGTACGGCTTCATCGAGAGACGAGACAAGAGAAAACTGGGTAAACTGATGATGTTCAAAAACACTTTGTATTGAATGGCTCACGTCTGATTGAAGCACTCCCACCCATGCGTTGGGACAATACTTTTGGAGTGCTTGGTAGAGGAGTTCGTATTCGCCGTCTTTGTTTTGTCCTCCGATAATGAGAAACCCGAGTGTATGAGCAAAATACTCAAGAGCGCGAGCAGCGCTGTAGATATTGGTTGAGATTGAATCATTAAAGAATTGGACTCCATTTTTTTCGGCGACAAACTCGAGTCGGTGTTCGAGTCCAACAAAGGTTTGTGCGGTTTGGGTAAATACTTCTTTTTCAATACCGAGGTATTGAGCAAGTTCCCACACGAGTCCGAAGTTTTCGAGGAAATGGTTTGCTCGAAATATAGATTTTTCTGGAAAAAACGAGGCATCAACGGCTGATGCACAGATGCATGTTTGGGGTGTATTTTGGACGAAATCACAAAACTTTTCTTGAACAAACACGATATCTGTTTCGGACTGAAACTGCCACAACCGTGACTTGGCTTCTTTGTATCCTTCGTATCCGTGATGACGTTCAAGGTGTTCGGGATAGATATTGAGAAATAAGGCTATATGGGGTGATGATTGAAGATGTTGCAACTGATAACTCGAGAGTTCGCACACCACATAGTCATATTGATTGTTTTGAAAATCACGATAGATATCAAGAAGGGGGTTTCCGTAGTTTCCTGATGCAACAACTGATTTGCCCCATCGAGTGAGGAGATCTAAGCAGAACTTTGTGGTTGTTGATTTTCCTTTTGTACCGGTGATACCGATAATTTTTTGACGTTGTGGTTCTGTAATATTCGCAAAGAATATATCACATTGTCCGGTTAGTTTTTTTTGTTGAGACTTTGAAAAAGAATACCGATCGACTCCGGGGCTCACAACGATAATATCGTAGTCATCAAGGGGCAACGACTGAAACTGAGGATGATCAATATATTGCGGGTTTTTGTCATACATATGGACTATTTTCTGTGGAAACTGTTGGGTCAGAAACTGAAAACTTGATTGACCTTCGATTCCAAATCCATAGATGAGAACTCGCTGTGCAGCCTGAAATTCAGAAAAATGCATACCAAGAAAATATAGGGTTACTATACTTATTTTTTATATCTTGACGAATAGTTTCTTGATTTTTTTGGGAGTGTGAGTAGGGTAAAAGAAATATTTAATTTCTTTTTCATGAAATATTCTTTCTTTGTGGGTATGGTTGCTTTTGTGCTTATAGGATGTGGCACAACGCAGAATACGGAAAACCCAAATACCCCTGAAAACACTTCCACTGATAACTCTCTTTCTTCATCATCTGATACTATGAATACACCAACACCTAGAACGGCTGACTCGGTAACACAACTCGAAATCACAACCCTTACAGAAGGGTCTGGCGCAGAAGCAAAGGTAGGCGATCGAGTGGTTGTTCATTACACAGGTACGTTTTTAGACGGAACAAAGTTTGATTCAAGCCGAGACAGAAACCAACCATTTTCTTTGATACTCGGAGCAAAGCAAGTTATTACTGGATGGGACCAAGGACTTGTTGGTATGAAAACAGGAGAGGTCAGACAACTCTTAATTCCGTATTCTCTCGCATACGGAGAAAACGGATACCCTCCCGTTATTCCACCACGATCTCCGCTACAATTTGAGGTGGAGTTGATTGAGATACAGTAAAGGGGGTAGAGGGGGAAACCATTTCCCCCTCTATATCTCGATAAATCGAGAATACCCCCTTTTAAAAAGGAAAAAATTCACTTCAGCACCACCCAAGGGAGCCAAAGTGAATTTTTGGTATATTATGGAGCTCTAAAGAGCTCAAATTAGAATCTGGAATCTAGAAGAAATCACAAGGCATTGCAACGCCTTGTGATTTTTGTGATGGGAACAAGATTCTAGATTCAAGATTCCAGATTCTAATTTAGATTCTAGATTCAAGATTCTGAAGTATGAATCAGAGATTCATACTGCATACTCCTCACACAACGCTAAAATTTCGTTTCGAGCGCGTTTTTTAGTTTCGGGGTTATCTTTGTCTCTTAAGACGTTAATCATCACGTGAGCGACTTGTTTTGACTCTTTTACACCAAACCCTCGTGTTGTTATGGCTGGGGTACCAAACCGTATTCCTGATGGATCAAGGGGGGGGCGTGGATCGTCGGCGATAGCGTTCATATTGAGGGTGATTCCTACTTCATCAAGCACAGTTTGGGCTTCTTTTCCGGTAACCCCGAGCGAACTATAGACATCCGCCAGTAAAAGATGGTTATCCGTTCCTCCTGTGATGAGTCGAATTTTTTCTTGCAGAAACACGTCTGCCATCGCTTTGGCGTTTTGGATAACGTTTTGAGCATAGGTTTGAAACGACGGATCTTGTGCTTCTGCAAAGCAGACTGCTTTAGCGGCAATTTGGTGCATATGTGGACCGCCTTGGAACCCAGGGAACACTGATTTATTAATTTTTTTAATGATATCGGGGTTCTCTTTCACGAGTATAAGCCCACCTCGAGGACCTCGAAGGGTTTTATGGGTTGTTGAGAGCATCACATCGAACCCGTAGTCAAACGGGTTTGCGAGTGCTTTTCCGGCGATAAGTCCGGCGATATGGGCGATATCGGCAACGGCATAAGCGCCGACTTCTTGGGCGATATCGGCAAATTTTTGGTAGTCGAGTTCACGCGGGTAGGCGGAAAACCCGGCTAAGATCATTTTTGGTTTTTCTTTGAGGGCTGTTTGGCGAAGAGCTTCGTAGTCTATTTCTCCGGTAGTAATATCTTTCATACCGTATCGTACAAACCGAAAAATTTTGGCAATATGAGTCACGGGGTGTCCGTGGGTTAGGTGCCCACCATGGGAAAGATCCATTCCTAAAATAGTGTCTCCGGGTTGAAGCAACGCAAAATAGGTAGCGATATTGGCAGGAGCACCAGAATGAGGTTGCACGTTTGCGTATTGGCAATTGAAAAGACTGCACGCTCGTTCGATGGCAAGGTTTTCGATGATATCGGTATATTCTTGACCTCCGTAGTAACGACGTCCAGGGTATCCTTCGCTGTATTTATTGGTAAGTATAGAACCAGATGCTTCAAGCACGGCTTGAGACACATAGTTTTCTGACGGGATAAGTTCGAGCCCTGTGCTTTGGCGTTCAATTTCGCCTTGAAGAGCGCTGTATACGGCGGGGTCTTGGGATTGAAGAGACATAGAAGAAAAGGGGAAAGGAATGTGTTAGTTGTATTATAGAAATGAAAAAAGGAATAACAAGAGAGAAGTAGGAATCTTGAATCTAAATGAGAATCTAGAATCTTGAATCTAGAATCTTGTTCCCATCACAAAAATCACAAGGCTTTAGAAAACCTTGTGATTTTCCCTAGATTCAAGATTCAAGATTCGAGCGCTAAAGCGCTCCTGCGCTTCACAAAAAACCCCCAGTGCCCGAAGGCGCTGGGGGTTTTTGTGGTTTTCCTTGTGTTTTAGGCAAGGAAGATTGGCATGATAGATATCATATCCATTGATTAGTCTGCATTTACGTTCGCAGTTGTATCAACATCAATGAGGTATCCGTTCAACCAGTCAGCTGTCGTATCAGAATGAGCTGAACTTGATTCATCAGACCAAATCATTCGTGTTGCTGTTTGATCAGCAGTGATTGTTTGATCATCAGTACCATCTGCTGCATAGATAGCGGCAATAAGTGCTGTAGTATCTATAGTAGAGCTTGTAATAGTTTTGGTATCTACTGAAGTAATAGTTACAACTGATCCATTAGCTGATGCAGAGAAATTTGCATTACCGTCAATTGCAGCTGCAATTGTAGTAGCCATTTGTGCTGTAGTTGCAAAGTCTGGCATATCAACTGCAATAGTTTGACCACCAACTGTAATATTTCCTGCTGCAGGATCTGCATCAAGTGTTGCACCTGCTACAGTTAATGTTGTACCAACTAATGCTTGTGCAGTTCGTGTATTTGGAGCTGCATATGTTGTATCTTGCAAGATTGTTACAGACACCGCATCATCATCAGCGTCTCCACCACCAGTATTGGTAGTTTGATCCATGAAGAGTGCGTATGTTCGTGACTCACCAGCTGAAAGTTTTTGATTTGTAAATGAAACAGTTACGTTTCCAGATACATCTGACGCTGCAGTGAAAGTATCTGAAGTTGTCGCTACGTTTGCACTATTATCAATAGTTCCATCTGCTTTCACTTGTCGAACAACAAATGATGCATTAGCTGCTGTTTCCATACCTGAAAGATCAATTCGGAATGTTGCTCGACCAAGTTCTGTTTGTCGAGCCGCATCAGAAGTTACCGTAAATCGGTAAATTTCTTGAGATGCTGTTGATGGATCTTGAAAGTTTGGTTGTGCAGATGCATGATTTACACTGATTTGACTTCGGTAAATAACAAAGTCTTCAGTCGTTACATCTTGTGCAGCTGATTGCCATCCTGCAGCTGCTGCTGGAGTAGAAATATCTGAACCAGTAGCGGCAGTAATAGCTTCGATACCCTTCGTAAGATGACCTTCATCCAAAGAAAGTGCTAATCGTGCACCAGTTTGAGCGGCTTGAGTGATTGCTCGAGCATCAACTTTCATCGTTACAAATGTTGAATCATCTTTTGGCACTCGAATTCGGTCTTGATTTGCCAATTGGAAGTGCAATGCTCCATTTACCATTTGTTTTGTTTGAATGAGTTGTCCAGCTTCGTTGTAGAGTTTGAAATCAACTCGATCCCCTGCACCTTCATTATCAACAGTACCATCAGCATTTACGTCGTTTTCAAGACGAATATCTTTGATATGTACTTCATCATCTGAAGCGTTGAATCGGATTCGTCCAATTTCAACTTCTTTTTGACCAGCAACGATAATATCTGAGAACACAGTTGAACCCATACTTACAGTTAAGCTTCCTGAATCAACAAGAACGAAAAGATTCCCATCAATAGAAGTTGGTGTAATTTCAACTGATTGTCCGTTTTCAACGTTATCAGCATCAACGTCACTAACGTCGAATTTGATTTGGTGTCGAATAGTTACTGTATCTCCTGCTGCATAGTTATTACCAGCTGCAGAATCCACAGTCACACTATCAGCATCTACAATTGCTGTAATAGCTCGTACATCAGTATTTGTACCATCAGTTACAACCAAAAGGTCACCAACAGTCATACCAGTTGTACTTGTTACAGTCCATGTAGCTACTCCTGATTCTGCTACAGCACCACCAGCATCGCTAATAGTTGTTGCAATATCAGTTGCAGAAGCCTCAATTGTATCAATTACAAGAGTGAATTCTTTTTGTGAAGCCGAAGGAATCACAGTTGAAAGGTCGTTGAAAGTAGCTGAACCAGTAGAGGTAAAGTTTTTCGCAGAACCTTGTTGTACTCCGTCTACAAAGATTGCTCCTGTAAAGTTAGAGTATGTTCGAGCCGAACCAGAAACTCCGTCACCAGCATTAGTGGTATTGGCATCTGTATCAGCTGCAATAGTGATTGATGTTACATTTACATCTCCTGAATCGTTGTTATCCAAAACGAACCCTAAGAATGTCATGTCATCAACCCCTGCTACAAGCTCTTGCCCAGATGGAAGACCATCTGTTCGAGAAATAACCAAGCTTGATTGTTGTACTTGAACAAATGAAGACGTTGCTGATCCCAATAATTGAGATGTAGACACTTGGTCTCCTGTAGAAATGTATTCTACTGAAGAGAAGTTTGTTGCTGAAACGCTCAATTTGATTTGATCGTCGTCTTCAGCGTTTTGTGTAATATTCCCAACCAATTTCAAGATAGATGTTCCTGCGATTTCGAATGTTGTATCGAATTCAAGGTAACATGACGTTGCCGTAACTGTACAATCAGTATCACCTACGAAATCGTTTTCACTATCGATCATTCGATCGTTTAAGTACAATCGGAAGTTATCGAATCGGTTGTTGAATTCAGTCAATTTGTCGTCTCCGTCAACCGTAGATCCTGAAGCGATGTAAAGGTTTACTCCATCAGCCAAAAGCGGTTGGTCAACTACCAATCGTGCCGTCATAAACACAACATCGTTTGATCCTGGAGCGTATTCTTGGTTTCCTAAAGACGCTGGGTCTCGAGAAACGTTCAAGTCTCCTGAATCAACGCTGTACATGTATAAACGTGCACAGTTGTCTTCAGCAACGTTTGTTCCTGCCACACAAGCCGGAGATGTTGCTGTTGTTTGAGCGTTATTTGAAGTGCTTAAAGATCGTCCTGCGTCTCCAGCTACTGCTCGAACACCAAATGCTGTTCCGATTTCAACACCTACAATGTCTTCATAGTTATCAACTTTGAAGTTGATTGTGTCGTTTCGTTCAGCAGAAACTACATCAGCTCGAATAGAGAAAATTCGGCTGTCTCCGTCTTCTACAACGTATCCACCAGTGATACCGTTATCGAGTCGGAATGTAACGTAGTCTCCGTCAATGATTGTTTCAGCTGAAATTTGTTCTCCTGAAACATACAATGACAAGTTTTCAAATGCATCAGCTACTTCAGCTGTACCATCGTTTTTGAAGGTAATAGCTCGAAGCTCAACGTCTTTGTTTGTATTCGAACCGTTTAAGATTCGGAATTTACCAACTTCTACAAAGCTGTTTCCAACTTCAATAGTCGTGTCTGATCCCAAAGCGCTGAATCGAAGTTGTGAAACTTCGTATGATGTTACTTGCATTTCTTCCCCTTCAATTGGGAAGTCTCCTACAACATTTAATGCAGAAGATACAATGTCTTGTGCTGATACAACAGCAAATCGGTTGTAATGACCAACATTTTGATCATCACCAGTGAACTTAGTAGATGCTACCAAGTCAGCCATCAATGTCATTCCAGCTGGAATAACGATTGGAGGATTAAACCGAAGTTCTGCGATGTCAGCATTGTTTACTGATTTATCGTTTCCGATTTTGAACCCGTCAATTTCAAGCCATACCTTTTTGAAATCGTCGTTGTCACCCAAACCAAGTCGAGTGAAAGTCATAGAAGAAACTTCTACATCACTATCATCAGATGCAGTCATTTCAACAGTCAAGAATGGCACTGAAGTTGCGTTGTAAGGAATGTTTGTTCCTCGTGGTGTGTCCATAGACAAAGCCACTTCCAATGTTCCGTCAGCTGGTCCAACTGGAGCCATAACTGCTAACTGAGCATCGTATACAATTTTTACAGTTTCAGCACGAGTTACAGCGTTTGCTGGTCCGAATGAACCATCACCGTATCCTCGCATAAGACCTGCGTTGTATGCTGTTTCAACGAATCCGTAAAACCAATCACTTGATGATACGTCTCCAAAATGAGGAGCTCCTGAAAGGTCTTGATCCAATTCAAATGCGTTCACAACCATTTTAGCCATTTCAGCTCGGTTGATCCCAACACCTGGTCGGAAAAGTCCATCAGGGTATCCATTGATGTACCCGTAGTTATACATTGTTACAACGTAGTCATAAAACCAATCTCCTTCTGTTACATCTGGAAAGGCAGAACCTCCTGATGTGTCAATTGGAAGACCAGTCGCAAGAACGATAATTTTTGAAACTTCTGCTCGATTTAATTGTCGATTTGGTGCAAAAGATCCATCGTCGTTCCCACTAATCACTCCTTGATCCATAAGCTCTTCAATAGCTTCCACAGACCAAGAAGGAATTTCCATTACATCAGAGAACATAAGTTGTGCTTGTGCGTTCAACGGTAAAACCGCAAATGCCATAGCTCCTAATGCTACTGATGCAATTCCTTGTTTAATATTCGTAAAGAATCCCATTTTTAGTAGTAATTAAAAAATAATAAAGAAAAAGCGATATATATATTTGGAGTATCTCGTTCTTAAAATGTCTGATTTGTTTTTTTCTGTCTTTCTCGTTCTTTGTGATGAAGCGTGCAATAACAACTGGAAATACCATCTGATACATCTGCATGCTTTTTCTAAAAAAAGTGTGTGTTGTTTCTTTCGTCTTCTTTCGAAGATGTCTATACTGAAACACAAGCTTTTTCTTTTTGTCGTCTGTGTCAAAGAGCTGAGATCTTTTTGCGCATGAAGCGGAACAGGAGTTAAGCCAGAATGCCACAAGCTGTTCAAACCTCGGCAATCATACGAATCAAACAGAAAAAATCAAATTATTTTTCGTACGTATTACCAGTTTCTATAACGTAAAAAAAGAGAAAACGTTACATCTGTTTTCTCTTTTTTTGGTTGTTTTGCTTGCAATGACCTAAAAATATTTCTTTGTATACCTATTTACCGACACCCCAATGTGTTATTCCCAGTAAACTCAGTGCTTCCAGTACAGTAATAAGCACAGGCATCATCGTCGTCATTATCAGGGTCATAAAACGGTTTCCATCGTCGCTCATTTGGAGTGGTATATCGCCCATCACGAACCCAGTTAGCGTTTGGAGGTAACCAACCACAACCAAACCGGTTTTGCATAGGTTGACGTTCCACGCACCCGTTTTGCGTGAGATCATACCCATCAAAACAACGAGTCTGACAACTCAATGGTTGCCCTGTTCCTGATAAACTCCGTGTTTGTACATTCGTATAATTAATCCCAGGTTGCATACGTCGCCACTCACCATTATCGTTCCATTCTCCTTGGGGATCCAAGAAAACAGTATCATCAGGTCGATTACAAAACGGTGTATTACTCACACACTGCCCCACATTTGAGTCGTAATAATACCCATATTCTCCGTGTTTACATTTCCAATCACATCGCAAATCAAACCGGTTTGCGTCTTGCGTATAATTAGCAGCGTAATTAAAAATATGCCGTTTTGATTCATTTGGAGTCGTGGGGGTTTGTCCGTCGCTCCAATCCCAATACTCAGCCCCTTGTGGCAAAGTACCACTACATTCATACTGTGTATTTGATCGATCTTTGACACACCGAAGTGCATAAGCATAGTTATCTGGATCATTCGATCCCAACTGACTAAACGATGTCATAAGAGATTCTAATGAAAAATTATCATCTTCTGTTTCTAAATACTGAAGCTCAATAAGTCTATCATTATTGGTATCAGTCCATTCGTTTCTATAGGCAGCCCAGTATTTATCAGAAAAATCCCAAAACTGCCACCCCGCAGGATTATTTATAGTATCATAATAAGCATATCCACCGTCTTCATTCACACCAAACCGTTCCACCGTTGCCGATTCTGTTTGTAAATACCCAGACAGCCCTTGAAACTCAGATTTTGTAGGAATATGCCATCCTTGCATACAAATACCTCGCACTGGTGCAACTGCTGACTTGGGGTTTCCGCTTCCTCTATAACACCCATTTTGTCCACACGTAAAATCAAAATCATCCGTATTCACATTATTCCCCAAAATAGTTTCAAAACTATACAACCCTCCAAGCGTACAATTCCCATTTGGTGCGCCTGAATCGGGGTCACACAACCGACTCCCCCCTCCCGGATCAAAATTGAGGTTTTCAGCCATCCAGCAATCGTTGCCTACAGATAACACTCGATACATTTTTGAATCTCGATCATCTTGAGTAAAAAACGCAATATCGAGAGGGTTTCCACAGTTTCTTGGGTCACGCATGGGGTCTGGATACTCTGGTGTTGGGTTTGGGTAAGGCATTGGCATTTTTGGAGGCCCCATACACATCACTTGAATATCTGACACGGAAGAACACGCCCCCAAAGAATCGATAAATGTCATATAACTGGTCATCTCTCGTACTGATTCACACACAACATTTCCCATACCATCAAACCCAACTAAGAATTCTCCTTCTCCGCACATTCTTTTTGGGAGAACACACGATCCTCTATCGACATCCCAAGAGTATCCATCGGCACACGATAACGCACAATCCGATCCATCATAAAGATTTTTATCTGGAAAAAACCGAGCTGGTTTCATGGGATCAGACTCATCATCAGTTTTCCGAAACACAGGCCCACTCCCTGCAATCCATTGAGTATTGGGCATATTTCCATCTGAAACGACACAAAACCCAAGTGATAAAGCTTCAGATGCATACGATGATTCATCAACCGCACACACCCATCCATACACTTGCGGATCACCTTCTTCTGCGGTATTCATCCATTTCAGAACTTCACCTTCTTCACTACACACCACATCGGTACCACTTCCGCCAGAACCGCAGGTAAGGACCCCATCACTATCAGTATAAAGAGTTCCGCATTCTCCTAAAGAAGGAATTGAAATTGTTCCATCAGCACCGAGTTTCAGTATTTCTGTTCCCTGCACACCAAACCGAAAATCTTCTGCTTGGTACCCCCACAGATACCCATCACCAGGATGAGTTGGATGCGCTGAACTATTCACTCCCAATGCCCAACGAGTGGCATCATCATTAAAAATATCAATTTGAGTCGAGCCAGTAGTATTGGTAATATCCGCCTCAAGACGAATAGGATTTGCTGTATCGGAAACAACATGAAGTTTCGCGAGTGGGTCAGAAACTCCCACTCCAACATTTCCGGACACATTCGCATACATATTATCTTCATCAACAATCCATGCGTCACTGCTGCTCCCGCCACCGCTTTCCGAAGCTCCACATTCCCAAGAAGACACATCTGCATCCCACACAAGCACTGAACCGTCGTCACAATCAGCAGGAAACAAAATATCATTGATTGCTTTGAGTTTGAGTACGATTCCGTCGTATTCTTCAGCTGTGATACGCTCAGTTGAGCTGACTTCTGTGTCATAATCTCCACCAAAATCAGTTTTTCCAAGAAGAACATCAAAGACGCTTGGGTTAATGGTGTGAGTGGTAAATCCTCCAAGTTCTGATGCGTTCACGAGGAAAGGCACAAGAGAGACAAAAGCGAGAAGTATTATTTTTTTCATTCTCTTGTATCTTAAAAGAAATATCTTCTCACCGTCAAATTGACTTTTTGCTTATTTTTCTTTATAATACAAGGATGACATACGATGTACTCACTTTCGGATCCATTACACTTGATGTGTTTGTAACACCTCAAACACCGCTTGAAACGAATGAAAACTTTATCATTCCGGTAGGAGAAAAAATATTGTTACAAAAAATTTCTCAATCTTGTGGGGGGTCATCGGCAAATGCAAGTGTTGGGTTTTTAAAGTTTGGTATGCGCACGGCGACTTTTGGGTTTTTGGGTGATGACACGGTAGGGCATACTATCCGACACATGCTCGGCAGAGAAGGGGTTGACACCTCTCACATTACTATTTCTCAAAAAAGCGAATCGAGTTTATCGGTTATTTTAAACGCTCAAGACGGACACCGAAGCGTTCTGAATTACAAAAACCCAAAAGAAGATTTTAATCCATCGCATCTGTTCAATGCTCCATCGACGAGATCTCTTTATATAGGACATCTTACAGATAAATCTGATGATTTTTTGTTAGCGCTTCCGCAATGGAAGACAAACAACCTGAAAAGTCTTATTGGGTGGAACCCAGGAAAAACTCAGTTTCAATACGGATTTGATCATTTTAAAAAAGTATTTCCGGTAATTGATGTGCTAATACTCAATAAAGAAGAGAGTGAATATTTTACACAACAAACAGCTGAAAAAGTTTCGTTTAAAGACTTGGATGAATCGATATGTGGAAAAAACATATCTATAAATCCTCCTTTCATTCCTGAGCATGTTTTTGATATGCGTTCGATTGCTCAAAAATTCCTTGATGCGGGAGTTGGAAAAGTGGTGATTACTGATAGCAATAGAGGAGCACAACTTTTTGATAATGATGGAAACCATTTTTTCGTATGCGCTCCTGACGTACCGATAGAAAGCACCCTTGGGGCAGGAGACGCGTTTTCGGTTGGAATACTCACATCCCTTCTTTTAGAAAAACCCGTTGATGAACAACTGTTATGGGGAGCTTGGAGCTCAGGGTTTGTGATTCAAAAATTTGGGGCCCAATGCGGACAAGCGAGTATTGGTGATATCGAAGAAAAAATAAAACGATAAAGCCCCCCCCGAGACAGGTCTCGTATTCTTGGTCTTACTGTGTGTTTTTTTGGGTTACTGTATAGTAATAGTGAAGTATGAATCATGAATTAGGAATTATGGGGAAGAGCAAGAGCTACATGGAATCCTGAATCTAGAATCTGGAATCTCGAATAAATCGCAGGAAGCACAGGAATCACAAGACTGTGCACAGCCTTATAATTGTTCCTTATTTCTCAATCTAAATCTCAATCTTAATTCTTATAAAATGGAGACCGGTCTCCATTTTTCGTAGGTATAGACTGAAAAATAATGGAAACTTGAGAGTTTGACACACAAAAACCCATATTTAAGCCAAAAGTTGGAGACCGGTCTCCAACTTTTGGCTTTGCTATAATATTTTTTGTTTTTTTAGAGTTATTGTATAATAATAGAATCTAGAATCTAAATGAGAATCTAGAATCTGGAATCTTGAATCTTGGTAAAATCGCAAGAAGCGCAGGAATCACAAGGATTTGCAAAGCCTTGTGATTTTTGTGATGGAAACAAGATTCTAGATTCAAGATTCCGTATTCTAATCTGTTCCTTTTTTCGCGACTTTCGAAAGACATGCGAATGATTGATGAAAGCAGTGGAATAATGAAGCTCTGCTGTCTGACAATTTTTCTCTTCTTTTGTGATTCTAAATTTATGAAAAAATTGGAGTTCAGAGCTTCCCACTGATGAATCATTTCATTCCCATGTATAGAGAACCGTCGCCCACCTTTTTTCGTTCTTTTTTGGTGGTCAAAAAATGACAAACAGAAAGACAGAGGAAGTGCAGTAAAGTGAGAAAGTTTTTCTCACTTCAGAATTATAAAGCAAGAATCATGAATTATGGGGAAGCGCAGGAGCTACATGGAATCCTGAACCCAGAATCTAGAATCTAGAATAAATCGCAGGAATCACAAAAATCACAAGACTGTGCACAGCCTTATGATTGTTCCTTATTTCTCAACCTGAATCCCAATAAGTTGGAGACCGGTCTCCAACTTTTGACTTAAATATGCGGTTTTGTTTTTTTAGAATATTTTTTTGAATCTATATCTACACATAATGGAGACCGGTCTCCATTGTAATAAAATAACACATCTTCAAAAAGAGAAGTCAAGTTACCTATATGAATCCTGGATCAAAAACATCTCTGTTCATTTTATCAAGGATATCCTGAAATAATTCATCTGTTTCTGTTTGGTGTTTCCGAAACTGAAAACTTGAATACGGCCAGTCTTCTGGTCGTTCTACTAGCCCGTGCTTTATAGCGTTATACTCGACATAGGTATGCACATAGTTCAGATAATCTTCATGGCCAATAATACGAGACTGAAATCTTCCTTCAAATACAGGTGCTTTTTTTTCAGGTTTTACTTCTTCTCCATGCCGTTTATTGAAATACATTGCATACGAAACCAATAAATATCGCATAAATTCAGATATATTTTTTGTTTCTTCTCCTGAATGCAAAATTTCTTTGTTCTCAACAGATTCATTCGTTTTTACTTCTTCCTTAAGAATGAAATGAAAATGGTTTGGTAAAAAACAATATGCTATAAAAACAATGTTCTGAAATTGTTCTTTTTTTCTATATTTCGTAATAAGATCAAAAAAATGATTATAATCATTTTTATCAAAAAAAACACGCTGCTTATTCCACCCCCTATTATAAATATGGTAGTACGTATTTGTTTGAAAAGGAACAGATCTATATCCCATACATAAAAATCATATAATTTTTTAGAGAAAGGTCAAAAAGAGATTCTCACCCTCTTGCAAAAAAACTAAATTTTCTCGATTTATGCATAAAATAGTGATTATTCAAAGAAATCACTAGCGTCCTTATAAAGGAATACGAATGTATCGTTTTCAAAAAAATCACAATACTTCTCTTGCTTGACTTTTTTGAGAAGAAAATTAGACTTCTGTAGCTTTTTACCACAAAAGGGTAGGTTGCGGAGCGGTCAAACGCAGCAGACTGTAAATCTGCCGGCTTAGCCTTCACAGGTTCGAATCCTGTCCTGCCCACCAGAACACAATTAAAAGCCCAATTTCTTTCTCGGAAACAGGCTTTTTTGTTGACGCACTACTTTTTTTATAATATAAGAGCTAATGCAATAGTGTTTACATTATTGGGGTTCTTTTTTATTTCGTTAGATACTCGTGTTTATTTCTTTTATTTTTAAGAATGAACACATCATCATTCTTCATTAACAATATAAAGGATTCAGAAATCTATGAGTCTGCACATACTCCAAAATATTCGCCTTGAAAAGGGCGCTTTTTATAATCGAGACGGGAAGCCTTATCACTTTGGACTTATAACGAGTCAAACACGCTCTCAAAAATTCATTCAAAACACAAGCTGGTACAACAAAAAAGGTTATAAAATAGGATGGGGGGATCTTTCCCCTCAAGACATTCGAAATATAATGAAAAACATACACAAAGATGAACTCTTTATTGTTTTGCAAGAAACAGAATCTTTCTGGAAATTTGTATTTTATGGTGATCCAGTTTTAGGTGATTTATTTGGAGTCTCTCACACAGACATCGAAAATCCCTCTAACGAATTTCTTATTCAATATTGTCAATTTCTTATAGGCAGAAGGAAGTTGTATTATGTTCATGATAAAAATAACCATAACAAGGTTATTGAATTTAAACAACTTCCAATAACAATAATTAATAGAGAGGAAGCCCGAAAACTTATTGAATAACACCGAAACCATTTTCTCACGCTTTCAATATTCTGAAATAAATGAGAAAATGGTTTTTTTATTATCCCAAAACAGGAGACCGGTCTCCATTTCGTCCGCCATTTACTCTATAAAAACTCATAAAAAAAGCTTTGGTTTTTTCAACCAAAGCTTATAAGTTTAACGGAAATGTTTAAAGACACGATCAACCGAAGCCGACGTATCATTCAAAAAAGATCCGTAAAATAAATCATGAGGAAAATCTCTAGAAAAAAAGATGTTTATGTTGTCTTGTGTTGCCATGTAAACATCATTTTCCCTCTTTTCTTGATAATCGCGCAAAATAGCATCAGAGAAGACATCGATTTCAAAATAAAACCAATGCCCTCCATCGTCAGGCATTGAAAATATATATTGCATCTTATACCCCACTTGACGAACCAAAAGGTTCCCAAAAGGCATAATGTTTCGACGAATAATAATCGACTCACTACAGATAATATAGTCCAAATCCTCTTCGTGAGTATGAAGCACTCGATTAAAAACAATCTGGTTTACCACAGACCATTCTTTTTTCCGTTGTATAACAACAGTGTCATGCTCCATTTTTAACAATTCCGCTGTGCGAACCTCGCACTCATCAGCTAACACAAACTCTGTGCAAAAAAGCCCTAAAAAAAGACAGAAAAATCTCATATGAGACCCCCAAAAAAATGTGAAACAACAAGAATATCGTATTCTTATAATAAATATTTACACTGTTTTACAATGAATGTCAAATAAGGCTGAACTACTCACATCGGTATGTATTCCTATTCCAAGTATATCCTGATGCACACTCAAACGAACATCGACCACTATAGATATCAAGTGATTTATGAACCCATTGCGATGGCCAGACATACTCATCTGTTAAACCCGGAAATGAAGTAGGCAGCGTTGTCACAAGACTATCAGAATTATTCCATACATAAGTTTTCGCAACTGTTTCCCCACTCACCATAACCGCATTATCTGGTAAACTTGCCAATGTTTCTGCTGTATTACATGACTCTTGAAAGAAGTTTTCAACACATGTGTTCCCTCCATTCCAACGAGACCCTGCATTTGAAATAGTATTATATCGAAGATTTGCATGAGAATCGGGTCCGTATATACCTAAAGAATTCTCTGTTCGCCACCCTGCACAAGAATACGTACAGTCTTGATCCGTTACTTTTGGAGTTCGACTAAACGTTGGAGTAGGAGATCCGCTCCATGTACGTGTTTGAGCATTCCACACAGAGCGATATTGTCCAATATATCCTGGATTACCACCCCCTAAGTGATTATCTCCTGATGTCCATTGATATTTTGCTCTCAGATTAACAGTGGTTACCGAATTAACTGTGAAATCAGTTTGCCCCATTCCAGATGGACGCAGACAATTTCGATATTGAACGTCTGGTTCACATGTATTAGTCGATTCATTATACGTGTGATTCGTATCACAACGGAAATAACATTCTCCCGAAGAGTTCGATCGTTGCCATTCAACATTTACCGATGAAGGATTGTTTTCATTTAAAACAACACCACCCGATGGCTTCGTTGTATCATCACAACTAAAATATCCTGGAATTGCCTCGCACCAATTCATGCGTTTTCTATACCCTTCCGCACATGTTCGATGACAATGATCACTCGTTGAGGAGGTACATGCGTTTAAAAGTGATGTCGTTCTATCCTGAGATAACCCAACCTCATACCCATTACATTCAACTGAGTTTGACCAAATCGTCCCACTGCACTCTTTTGGAAGCTCTTCACACTGACCATTTTGCCATACATACCCCGCACTACACTCAACAAAACAAGCTTGAGTGTTATTTGAATTTTGCCATGCAACCCCAGATGACAAAGGGTTTCCTACAACCGTACTAGAAACACCAATACCCGAAGGCATCGGAGAAGCACAACTCAAATCTTGCACACACGCCCCATTTTCTAACACATACCCAGATTTGCACACGTATTCACATTTATGAGCCGCTGAACAACTATCGGTCAACCGGACTGGTGTATCGGATGTTAATAAATTACTATCACCACTACACAAGTTCGCATTACTCGGAACAGATCCCTTACACTCTAAGGGTGTTTTTACACACCGTACCGGCAAACCATCCCACCGATGATAATTTGGGTTTACACCCAACCCACTAGAACGAGGATCAAAACCAAACACAAACGCTCTTGCCTGCCCTGTATACCCTCCACTTGAAGAACTCCAATACGCTCCAGTATTACCCACATGTCCATAATTATAACGGAATAACCCCATCTTTGGTAATTTTAACCGTGTTCCAACTGTATTTACAGACCCCGCATCATTTATCGCTGATTGCCACACACTAGAACTTGGTACCTGATACCCATCTGCACACGGCCCTTGCCTCGTATCTGCAAGTTGCCAAATACGAACCGAACCAACTGGAGTAACCCAATCAAACCGATCTCCAGCACCATTACTATTACGAATAAATTGTGTTGTACTATTGGCCACTGATTCAGTTACTGGACCAGCAAAAAGTGTTCCTGTATTCATAACGTTCTGGTTTCTACTCCATTGATAATACCCTCCAAAAAATGAACGATCAGAGGCATGCACCGTGCTATCTCCCGCACTTGTTCGAATCGTTTGTCCATCATATACATCTGTCGCACCTGCATTACACGAAGCCCAAAAGTATCCCCCCAAGGCAATATCTGGGTCTTCACACCCCGAAGTTAACTCTTGTTCACACGCACTATTAACCGCATTCCAATAATACCCCGCACTGCATTCCACAAAACATGCTCCCCCAGAGTCTCCTGCTTGCCATACAACATCTTCTCCACTCGGACTCCCCACAACTGTACTCGAAACCCCTGCCCCTGACGGTGTAGGTGATTCACAACTATTACTATTTGATATTTCACATTGACCATTTTGCCATACATACCCCGCACTACATTCCACAAAACATGCTCCCCCAGAGTCTCCTGCTTGCCATGCAACATCTTCTCCACTCGGACTCCCCACAACTGTACTCGAAACCCCTACCCCTGACGGTGTAGGTGATTCACAACTGGAATCCGTATTATCACCTCCACTACAATGATCAGGAGGTGTGCCAAAATAAATTGGTAAACAATATGGGAACCGCCAATGACAACACTCCCCATCATCTGAAAACTCATCAGGGTTCTCAAAACTTCCAGAATTACAATCACCATTTATCGATACCGGCACAACTCGTTCCCCTAAAACTGAAAACTGCCGACACGGATACATTCTCATTCCGCAATACTGCGGATCAGACCCCGGATAAGGCCGAAAAGAAGACTGAGATGCTGGCTCACATGGTGTTTGATCCAACACCATACTCGAACTTGTTCCATCTTGTACCCCAAATGATAACCGAGACTGCTCAGCAGCACTTGCCCCCGCTCGTCCTTCTCCATACAAATAATCACGACTTGCCCCCCCCTGACTCTGGTTATAGTCTCGATTGTTATATTCTCTTTCCTGTTCTATCACCAACGGTTCCTCTTGCCATTCCGGAGACTGTGGGTCATAAAACCGAATCATAATCTGTGATTCTGCCTGCGTGTAATCCGTACAATTTCCCGCCACATCACATACCTCAAACCCACGAATCTTCTCATTTGCATAACAATAGTCATCACCACTGTCACAAAAGTTTCCTTTCACAAAATATTCTGGATACCACTGCGATGCCAAAGCACCAGTCCCACCAAACACAACATCTCCATCTGGATCAAAACATCCCGAATCGTCCTGACACTCAACACGCGTCCGAACCCCACGATCATCATTTACAAAAAATATAGGCGGTTCCGATCGATTTTCTTCAAAATCAAACACGTCTTGTGTTCGTTCAAACAAAAACCGAACCAATGGTTTGTCCCTATCAAGGACAACATGCTGAGTATCAGTAAGCAAAGGGTCTGCATTACTCGCAGTACTCCTCAAAACCAAACTCATCTCATATGACCCATCAGGCAAGCCTTGCCAAGAAACCACAGTATCAGCAATGTCGTATACATCGTTTCCATTTGTATCCTCAACAATATCAATCTCACCATCAACCGTCGGTATCAAAAATGAAAACCGACGAAAATCATCATCCACAACCATCACATCTCCATCATCATTCTTTACAATATCAAAATGCAATGACTGCACATTCATATCTTTCGTTACATACAATACATCCGTAGACTCATGCCGCAACCGAACGCTTACTCGAGTATCAGACCGCAACGCTCCACTATTTGTGATTGAATTCACGAATCTGCCCTGAAAAAACAAATACCGAAACGAACTTCTTTCTGGGTTTGTACTGAAATGCGTATCGACCTGAGGATACAACCATTCAAAAACCAAATCCGATGAATCCATACTCCCTTGTAAAGGTTCTGCTAAAACACTAAAAAACGGAATAAAAACACCAAGCAAAACCAATGGCAACTTTACCGACACCTTCCTCACAAAGAAAAACCACGCCAAAAACAGAAAAATTCCAAACACACACACCCACAAAATCCCCCAAGACCATCCTTCGACTTCTTCTATTTCAGCAGCTTCAAATCTATCAGTTATAAACGATGATTCTTCCAAAACTTCTCCATTCTGCAACAATCGAACCGATACCGCAAAATGAGTCGCCCCTTGCTCAACCACCTCGTATTCAAATTGAGCTAGAAAACGAGATTCTTCCAACTCTAACGTCTGCTGAGTCGTCACCGATTCTATTTTTTTGTCTCCATAAAATTGCTGAATCGTCGCCTGCACTAACAAAGGATCACGCGGACGCCGCACCAACCCACGTATTTCAAAATCAACCATATTACCTGTTTCAGCAAACTGAGCATGACTCGAAGAAAACGAATCAGCATGTGCAAACGCCCCCTCAATCACAAAGGTTTCCCGCAAAGACGGTGTTAAACGATCACCCCACTCATCTTCTGCAAAAACTTCTACTACATATACTTTCGGTACTTTTGGAACCGGAAACGTAAACGAGACCTGTTCTTTCGTACGCCCCAAAAGCTCCACCATATCACCCGATAACGACAATACCTCAACCCCATCTATTTCATATTCATACACCTTTAGCCGAGGCACAAACCGAACCTTATCCGACACATACGCGTTTTCCTGAAACACCAATCCAAACACATCAAATTCATCACCAACCGTCTCTACTCGCAGATTTGAAATACGAGTTTGTGCGCCTTCTTTTCGAACTTCTATCTTTTTATGACCTTGCGCCACCAGCGCACCATCTTTGTTTTGTATAAAAAACCGAACACTAAACACTCCATACGATTTCTTTACTGAAAAATCGTACGAAAACGGAACCTTTATCAACGGATAACCATTATCAGAAACCGAAACATATCCCGATTTCCATGGCACGTTTTCGTTCCATACAATCCCTCCATACTCATCAGTAATAGTCCAATACAAACGCCCAATAACCTCTGGATCTAATTCAACATTTCCCACCCCATGAAGCACTCCCTCTGAAACCGTTGTGGTCATATTTATGGGTTTTACATACACCGTTTTTACAGTCGTTAACTGTGCAAGTGATAACAATGGAAATGCTATCACAAGAGCAAAACTTAATAAAAAACGAAATACAAAAACCATTAGAAAAAAAGTCAAGAACCCAATAAAGCACCACAGTTCCCACGATACGTATTTTTATCGAGTGTCTCAATAATATCAAGACTCGATAAACTAAACACTCCCGTCTCAACATCAAACAACAAATACGACTGCCCATACAATGTACTTATTATCACAAACCCACGAAACTGAACACCCATCCCTGCACGTTCCATCACAATTGGACGAAAATCGTCTTGTGCAAACGAAATAGTATTTATAGGAGAATCTAATCCTTTTAAATGGAACACCTCCCCCTCTTTTGATGGATCGGTAGCCGTTGTAATTTTACACTCTAAATCTGAAGCATACCGATACCCAGACCTCCCCGAAACGGTGTCTAAATTATCTAATTTCTTGTTTTCTAAAACCTCTTCTTGTGAGGATCCACACCCCCACAACAAAACACCAAAAATAAAAACAAAAAATATTTTTCTCATGAAATACGATACGCTAAATCTGCTAACCGACTCGAATACCCCCACTCATTATCATACCAAGACAAAACCTTCACCATTGAACCATTTGTTTTTGTTTCACTGGGCACAAAAATAGACGACCGAGAATCTTTTCGAAAATCAGATGACACCAACGGCCGTTCTTCATACCCCAACACAACCGGATTCTCAAACGAAGCATCACGCATCGCATTATTTATTTCTTCTACTGATACATCCCGAGAAACCCGAACTGTTAAATCAACCAAAGACACCGTTGGAGTCGGAACGCGCACAGCAATCCCATCTAGCTTTCCATTTAAATCAGGAATCACAAGCCCAATCGCTTTCGCTGCACCAGTACTGGTAGGGATAATATTCTGCCCAGCTGATCGCCCACGACGCAAATCTTTTTTGTCTTCCATATCCAATAATCGCTGACTTGTTGTATAAGAATGAACCGTTGTCATAAACCCAGACTCAATACCAAACTTTTGGTGTAATACATTTGCTACCGGTGCTAAACAATTCGTCGTACATGACGCATTTGAAACCAATCGATCATCAGTAGAAAGCGTCTGTTCATTCACGCCTAACACAATTGTTTTAAACCCTCCACCTTTTGCCGGAGCCGATAATAACACTTTTTTTGCCCCCTGTTTTAAATGTCTTTCACAATCATCTTTATTTGTAAAAACACCTGTTGACTCAATCACCACATCAATATCAAGATCTCCCCATGGCAATTCTTCAATAGATCGAGTAGCAAACTTTTTAATTCGTTTCCCGTCTATCTCATATTCTTGCATAGACTCATCAAACGATACATGCCCTGGATACGCTCCAAAGTTTGAATCAAACTCAAACAGAAACGCACTCGAATGACCATGAGAAGGATCATTAATAGCAACAATATCCACACTGTCAGGATATGTTTCTAAAAGAATACGAGCCACACAACGACCTATGCGACCAAATCCATTAATAGCAATACGATGAGCCATAAGAAAAAAAGATTAAGAACATTCTTATTATAGAGACTCAATAAAGAAAACAAAACTCTTTTGTCTTTTTTCCTTGCTTCTTTATTATGACTTGTCATTTTTATACATTTGAATAATCTACCAAAGAAAATTTCACTTGTTTTTCTAAACACATGTACTACAAAATTAAAACATTCGGATGCCAAATGAACGTTTCTGATTCAGAACGAGTCGCCGCTATCTTAGAAAAATCAGGATTCGCTCCCACACAAGACGATCAAGCCGATATACTCATTGTCAATACGTGCTCTGTTCGACAAAAATCAGAAGATAAAGCCTATGGATTTATCGTGAATGAAAAAAAGAAAAACAAAAATATGTGCATTGCTGTTACTGGATGCATGGTAAGACAAACAGGAGACCGAAGTAATTCAAAAGACCAACTTCTTCAATACGAACCCATTGATCTCGTTTTTCGAATTGAAGACGCCGCTCGACTCCCGAAAATGATCGAACCACTCTTTCCAAATCATGATTTCTCATCATTTGAAAACGATTTCGGAAGCGGAAGCATTGAGAATTATTTTAATATCGTGCCACAGGTCAAAAACAAAACACAAGTTTATGTTCCCATAATGCAAGGCTGTGATAAGTTTTGTACCTATTGTATCGTTCCCTACACTCGAGGGCGAGAACTTTCACGCCCCATGCCTGATATTATCAAAGAATGTGAAACCCTTGTTGAAAAAGGAGCGAAAGAAATAACACTCCTTGGTCAAAATGTAAACTCGTATACACACGAAAGCAAAAAATGTTTTGCCCAACTCCTTCTTGAGGTCGACAAACTTCACACAAAAGGATTATCACGAACTCGATTTACATCAGCTCACCCACAAGATTTCACCGATGACGTTATCGATGCTCTTGCAACCATGAAAACCGCTTGCCCTTACGTTCATCTTCCTGTTCAACACGGGTCAGATAGAGTTCTGCGTCTTATGAACCGAAACTATACCATTGATACCTATAAAAAAATAATCGAACAACTTCGAAAACGAATCCCAAACACCACACTCGCTACAGATATTATCGTTGGTTTCCCTGGTGAAACAGAAGAGGATGTTCAAATTTTATGTGATTTTGCACGTGAAATGAAGTTTGATTTCTCGTATACAGCTATCTATTCTCCACGAAAAAATACCCCTGCCTCACGTATGAAAAAAGATTTCATTGATAGCGAAGAAAAAAAACGACGGTTTCATCTTTTTGATGAAATCATTAAAGAGACATCGTTTGAAAACCGAGAAAAATCTATTGGAGAAACGCTTGAAATATTAGTCGAAAAATCCGATAAAAACGAAAACGGACTCTACACAAACAGTGGTCGAAGTCGTGAATTTTTTGAAGTTTATTTTCCAAGCGGACGAGAACTTAAAGGAGAAGAAGTACAAGTGCGTATCACAAAACGAAATGGATACATACTTTATGGTGAACTTGACTAGATTCTACGAAAGCTTTTCAAGTACACGCTCCAAACGCCGAATAGTTTCTTTTTTTCCGATATATTCTGCTATATCAAATGGAGGTGCGCTTACCGCATGGTTTGATAACGCAATACGAAATGGGTGCAATACTTGTCCATTTTTCAGTTGCAAAGACTCAATAACTCCAACACTTACTTCGCGAATCGTTTCTAAAGTCCACGATGAATCATCTACTTCTTGTAAAGCTTTTATAAGCTCAGGGAACACTGTTTTTACTGTTTGCATATCAACACCCATTTTCTCGTGCCATAAGTTTTCTACCTCTATCCCCGGATCTGATACAAAATATGAAACCTGTTCTCGTACATCATGGAGTGTCCGTGATTTCTGTCGAGCGATATCCAAAGCTGGTTCAATAGAAGCATCAAACACTTCATTAAAAAGTGTCTCCATATGAGCCCGCAACACACCAAGATCAAGTGATCGAATCCATTGCGTATTCAACCACTGCATTTTTTCAAAGTTATACTGTGCTGCAGATGGGTTAATACCCGCAACATCAAAAAGAGAAATTAAATCCTGTAACGAAAAAATTTCCTCTGTTGTTTTTGGGTTCCAACCCGTTAATGCCAACCCATTCATAACAGCTTCTGGCACAAACCCAGAAGCCTGAAAATCTCGAATCAACACACAAACATCCGGATCAACATTTCTTTTGGATAATTTCCGTTTTGATTTATCTAATACCAATGGAATATGCCCAAATTGAGGAGGTTTAGCCCCTAATGCATTATATAAAAGCACCTGTTTTGGAGTATTAGAAATATGGTCTTCTCCTCGAAAAACATGGGTCACTTCTTGTGTCCAATCATCTATAACGTTTGCGAGTAAATACAAAACCGATCCATCAGATCGAGCTACCACAAAATCCCCTAAAGTTTCCGAAGAAACTGAAATGTCTCCACGAATCAAATCTGTAAACTGAGTATTAAAATCACGGGGAGACTTAAGTCGCCAAACATACGGAGTTCCCGATGCCATCAGCGATTCTAATTCATCTTTGTTTTTATCTCGAAAGGGAGACCAAAACACAAAATTCTGTTTATTTTCTTGTGCTTTTTGTCGCTGATGGTCGAGTTCTTCAGGAGTCACAAAACACGGAAACACTTTTCCATCTTCCCAAAGACGCCCCAACCACTGCTTATGGACATCTAAGTTTTCACTTTGCCGACAAAACAAAGATGATTCTTTTTCAAAATCCATCCCCAACCACCGCAATCCATCTAGAATTTCTCGTTCAAACTCTGCACGAGAACGCTCTTTATCAGTATCTTCCCAACGGAAAATAATGTTTCCATTCTGTTTTTTTGCAAACAAGTAATTAAAAAGCGCCGTACGCGCCGTACCGAGATGTAAAAATCCCGTGGGAGATGGTGGCATTCGAACAATAACCATAAAAAAAATGAAAAGACGTCTCTCTTTATACTGAAAAAAAAATTTTTGTCATGTTCGATTTGAAGACCAGTTTGCAAACCATCAGTAATAGACTAAAATAACAACATATGAAAATACTTTTTTGGAGTTGTTTGTTTCTCCTTATTCCCGGACTTCTTATTCGCATACCAATAGGCGGATCTGGAATACTTGCCACTGATATACTTGTACCAGTATTTACATTTTTTTGGATTGGAAACAAAATAATACAACAAAAAAAGTTCTCATTTCCTCTTTTCCTTCCTTCTGGACTTACTTTTCTTGCTATTGCAATTGTGAGTCTTACGTATGGATCTATTGAGCTAGAATCTCTCAAAGAAATAATTCTTTCTGGTGCTTATAGTGTTCGGTTTGCATCGTTTCTTGTCTTTGGGTGGGCGGCGTATGAAATGTTTTCATCTCCACAAGAACAAACAAAAGCACTCACTCGCATCGAATATATTTCTCTTTGTGTTATCCTTTTGGGATACATTCAATTTTTTCTTGTACCCGATATATCCACATGGTCTACAGAAGGCGGATTAGATCCCCATATCGGACGACTCTTAGGAACATGGCTTGACCCAAACTTTATAGCAGGGTTTGTTGCATTTATGACGCCCATTCTTATCGGCGGATGGTACAAAACCCCAAAAAAACGATGGTATTACACCGGTATCATAGCCCTCTTTATTGGCGCTCTTTTTCTTACCTATTCTCGTAGCGGATACCTTGCAGCAGCAACAGGACTTGGTATATTTTTCTTGTTTCGAAACCCCAAGATAATCCTCATAGGACTTCTTGTAACAAGCATTGGAATTGCTTCAAACAAACGAGCAAGCGAAAGAGTTTCTCAACTCATAGGCACTGCTTATTCACTTGTTTTTGATGGCACCACCGAGATAGATCCAACCGCAGGGCTTCGATTAGAAAGCTGGACGCAAAGCCTCACTCTTTGGAAAGAAAACCCCATTGGAGGTATTGGATATAATACATACCGATACAAAGCAGCACGAAAAGGTATTGTCGATGAATCATATTTTTCGTCCGGAGGATCTGATTCTACTCACCTTACTGTGCTTATAGCAACAGGAATACTCGGAATAATTCCGTTTTTATGGTTTTTTGGAGCTTTGTTTTTTCATCCGCTCCAATGGTATAAAAAACAAAAAAATGATCAATTTTTAGGGTTTTCTGCTGGCATAGCTGCTTTATTTGTTCATGGATTTTTTGTAAACTCGCTCCTGTTTCCGTTTTTATTTCTTCCTCTCATTGTCTTGCGTGGAATATTTGAAAAATCAATATCATGAAATATCTCGTTTGGGGAATCTCTATACTGATTTTTATAACCGTTTTGGTAGGTGGTCTGTTTCTCTACAATCAACCATTTCTTAAAACGCTTAAAAACCAGTTTCAAACTCAGGACATAAAGAATATGTCATGGACTAATATCAAAGAAACATCACAAAAAATAACCCCTCTCTATCCATGGAGTGTTATTCGATCTATGGGGTTTGAGTTTGCTTCTGTGGGGGAAACCATAGAAACACTCCTACAAGAAAAAATAATAATCGAAAATAACACACTCCCAAAAGAAGAATTAAATCGTGTCATACACCATATACAAACCCTTACAACATCATTTATATCACTGCAAAACCAACACAAACGCATCCCTCAGATCATTATTCCTTATCAATACCAAGAACTCAAACAGAACCTTGATAATCGAGTACAAGCACTTTCTCCTTTTATAACTGTTTTGCAAACGATACTTGATATACAACACGAAGCACAAAAAAATAACGAACGCATACTTATACTTCTTCAAAACACAAACGAACCCAGATCTACTGGTGGATTTGTAGGAAGTTTTGTTATTATTGATTTTACCGATACGCATATAGAATGGAAACTTGAAGACATGTATGCACTTGATAGGCTCATTCAGAAAGAATCACTCATTCCGGCTCCTGAATTTTTTCATGATTTATCAAAAGATATATCTTTACGGGATGCAAATTTCTTCCCCGATTTTCCAACATCAGCTCAACAGTACCAAAAATTTTTTGAGTCTATTGGTGAACCAATACCAAACCATATCATCGCTCTCAACCAAAACATTGTCTCTGATATAATAGCACCACTCAAGCCATTTATTATTGAAGAATGGGGGATTGAAGTTTCACACAACAATATTGATCTCATGCTTCAATTTCTCCTAGGATCAAGTATTGCTGGTCGATTTAATATTCGAGCCCCTATAGCACTTCTTTCAAAAACACTTTGGAATCACATACAAGAACCACAAACACTTCAAGCACTCATAAAAAATATAAACCTCAACGCATTCACTCAAAAAAAACATATCCAGCTTTATGCGCAAAATCCAGAACTCCAAAAAAAATATGATACATTGGGAATTTCAGGCAGACTCATACAAAACCCAAATGCAGACAATTTTTTATATTTTGATTTTATAAATATTGGAGCTAATAAATCAGAAAAATTTGTCTGGACGAAGATACAGCACGATAGTCATATACAAAAAAACGGAACCGTAAAAAACAAAATACGATTGCGCAGAACTCATGCCATACAACCAAATGAACTCGAAAATCTTCTGGGGTATGATTCATGGTATCCAACCATTCAGTCACTTCTGACCCCTGAACTACGATGGGTTTTAGGAGGAGGGCAAAACAGAACAATTATCAGGGTGTTCACCCCAAAAGAAACACTTTTTTTAAACGGTCAAAGCCCATCAGGAGTAATAAATCAAACACAAATATCTGGTTTTCATGTATTTGAAATTCCACTCTTTATAAGCCCAAATGAAACAGGCGAGGTTGTTCTTGAATACGAAACCCGTATCCAAAGAGGAAGTTATGATTTTCGTCCTTATTTTCTTCAATTGCAAGGCACCTCCGGACGAGAAAAAACATCATTCTTCAACACCATATCAACAAACGAAGATGGTAGATTTACCGCAGAAACCATGAATATCGGACGCCCAATAGATCTGATGGACCAAAACTTTCGAGTCTTAGTTGAGTATGAATAAAAAAACCTCGAAAAATCGAGGTTTTTTTATTATTTACTTGTTGTTGTTTAATATCGAGCCAAATGGGCAAACGCTTTATTTGCTTGTGCCATTTTATGCACTTCTTTTTTCTTATTGACTGCATTTCCAGAATCTTGAGACGCTTCTAGAATTTCTGAAGCAAGTGCTTTATACATAGGTTGTCCTTTTTTAGATCGTGCTGATTGTAAAATCCATCGAATAGAAAGTGTTTGTTGTCGTTTAGACGAAACTTCTACTGGAATCTGATACACAGCCCCTCCAATACGTTTTGGACGAACTTCCATCGTTGGTGTCACGTTTGATAACGATGTTTCAAATGTTTTCAATGGATCTTTTTCACCACGACGTGACAACTCATCAAACATATCCATTAAAATACGTTGTGCTGTTGTTTTTTTCCCATCTTTCATAATACAGTTTACAAATTTTTGTTGTAACGGATCTGTATAAGAAAACGGATTTTTTGCCGTTGTTTTTTTTGGTTTTGCCGATTTTGTCGTTGTTTCAGTAGTCATAAGAAATTAAAGAAAAGAAGACACTATTTAGATTTTTTAGCTCCGTATCGAGAACGTGCTTGTTTTCGGTTTGTTACTCCTTGTGTATCAAGAGCTCCTCGAACAATGTGATACCGAACCCCCACCAAGTCTTTCACTCGCCCACCTCGCAAAAGCACAACTGAGTGCTCTTGAAGATTGTGTCCTTCTCCCATAATATAAGCATTTACCTCATACCCATTTGTTAATCGAACACGCGCTATTTTTCGCAATGCTGAGTTTGGTTTTTTTGGTGTTGTTGTCGAAACTTTAATACAAACACCTCGTTTTTGAGGAGAAAATAAAAGCGTTTGTTTGTTTTTCAAACTATTGAGTTTAAAATTCAAAGCGGGTGCTTTTGATTTTTTAACCTTATCAGTACGTGGTTTTCGAATTAATTGGTTAATTGTTGGCATAAAATGAAATATTTATGAAAAGTAAGAATAAGTATTTTTATGATTTTTAGAGCTTATTTTTGGTGTTTATATCCAGTTCCCGCAGGAATAAGCCGACCGATGATAACGTTTTCTTTTAATCCGTCAAGTGTATCTATCTTTCGAGACACAGCAGCATCAACGAGTACTCGAGTGGTTTCTTGGAAAGAAGCCGCCGAAAGCCATGATTGAGTCCACAGAGAAACACGAGTAAGTCCTAACAAAAGTCGCTCAAATCGAACTTTTTTCTTTGGATCAGTAACTCCATTATTTATATGCAAACACTCCACATAGTCTTTTACTTCTCCTGGTAAGAAATCAGTATCTCCTGGATCAATAATTCGCACCTTTGAAAACATTTGTTTCACGATAACCTCAATATGTTTTTCATTAATATCTTGTCCTTGAGAAGAATATACATTCAAAACTTCATTTAAAACATAGTCCTGAACAACATCAACTCCAGCCAAATCCATCAACTCTCGAAGATCTAAATGCCCTGCCGTAAGAGCTGATCCCTTCTTAACCATATCTCCATCTTTTATTCGAATTGTTGTTCGATTTGAAACACTGTATGTTTTTTGTCGTTTTTCGTTTTGATGAATAATAATAACATCATCTTCTGCTTTTTTCACAACTCCCGCACAAAACGATTTAACTGTTTCTTTACTTTCTGTTGATCGTGCAATAATTTGTTTTTCTTTCACCACATCACCTTCTTTAACAACTGGTTCCATTGCATATCGAAGTTCGTATACATCATCTTCTTCAGCACGAGACTCAATAACAATTTTTGTATCATTTTTTCCTCGTTTCACAGACGCAACCCCTGAAATTTCAGCAACAACAGCTGGTGCAGCTGGAGATCGTGCTTCAAATATTTCTTCTACACGCGTAAGCCCTTGAGTAATAGACGCTCCCTCCGTTGCAATACCTCCCATGTGGAATGTACGCATTGTCAACTGAGTACCAGGTTCTCCAATCGATTGAGCCGCCATAATCCCCACAGGAGTTCCCATTTTCACTATTTTATTCGCACTGAGATCAAATCCATACGTTTTTTGGCATATCCCCCCAAGCGTTGTACAATACATAACCGAATACACAGCCACTGATTCAACCTGAGACTCTTCTATTACATGAAGTATAGCATCATCAATAAGTGTTTCTTTTGTAACAACAACCTTTCCATCAACCACAACATCTTGTGCCAAAAATCGACCATAAATTCGTTTTGCAAACGGAATACCTAGTTTTGCCGAATGAACCCGAGAAATAACACGATATTTATCTGTTTTACAATCTTCTTCTCGAACAACGATATCTTGCACGGAATCAACCAATCGTCGAGTAAGATACCCTGCCTCTGCTGTTTTAAGCGCTGTATCTGATTTTCCTTTTCGTCCCCCATGTGTCGCAATAAAGTATTCCAAAATAGTAAATCCTTCTTTTAAGTTCGAACGAATAGGTAACTCAATTGTTTTTCCTGATGGACTTGATACCAACCCTTTCATTCCTGAAAGTTGCGTGATTTGTCCCCAGTTCCCTCGAGCCCCTGAATCCACCTGTGTAAAGATATCATTTCCACTTTTATACCGCCCCACCATTTGTTGCATCACGTCATTTTTTACTCGTGACCAAATTTTAATAGTGTGTTCATAGCGTTCGTCATTTGTAATAAGCCCTTGTCGAAACTGATTATTAATATGATCAACAATAATATCTGCCTTTTCAACCATTTTTTCTTTATCTTCTGCTCCATATAAATCAAAAGCAGAAATAGAAACTCCTGAAATAGTTGCATACTTAAACCCAATATCTTTAATAGCATCAGCAACTATAGCTGTTTGATCAGTTCCATGAAGAGTATAAATATCAGCTAATAACTTACTCAATGATTTCTTTCTAAACACTTGGTTTTGAAACTCAACACCTTCCGGTAAAATCTGATTAAAGAAAACACGACCAACTGATGTTTCTAGCATTTCTCCATTCATACGGATTTTTATTTTTGCTTTTAAATCTATATTTCCAACATTATAAGCATAAATAGCATCATCTAGAGAGAAAAACATATTTCCTTCTCCTTTTAATCCATCCATTATTTCTGTTAAAAAATAACACCCAAGCACAATATCTTGTGATGGATCAATAACAGGATCCCCACTTGATGGTTTTAAAATATTTTTTGACGAAAGAATAATATTTCGAGCTTCATCTTGAGCTGCTTCCGAAAGAGGAAGATGAACAGCCATTTGATCTCCATCAAAATCTGCATTAAACGCTGGACAAACTAATGGATGCACTTGAATAGCTTTTCCCTCAACAATACGAGGATAAAAAGCCTGAATACCAAGTCTGTGAAGCGTTGGTGCACGATTTAAAAGTACACACTTCCCTTTAATAACTTCCTCTAACACATCCCAAACAATTTTTTCTCCAAGTCGAATCATTTTTTCTGCACTTTTTACATTAAAAACAAGTTCATACTTAATAAGCCGAGAAATAACAAATGGTTTAAAAAGTTCCATCATAATGTATTTCGGAAGCCCACATTCATGTAATCGAAGTTGAGGACCAACCACAATCACAGAACGCCCTGAATAATCAACCCTTTTCCCAAGAAGATTTTGACGAAATCGTCCTTGTTTTCCTTTAAGCATATCAGAAAGAGATTTTAACTTTCTCTTTTGAACATAATTCATTCCTGCTTTTGAATTTCGAACTTGATTTGATATCAAAATATCAACCGCTTCTTGAAGCATTCTTTTCTCATTTCGACAAATAATTTCAGGTGCCCCTAATTGGATAAGTTTTTTAAGTCGTTGATTTCTATTAATCACTCGTCGATACAAATCATTTAAATCTGAAGTAGCAAACCGTCCTCCATCAAGCTGAACCATTGGACGTAAATCTGGTGGAATAACAGGAATAACTGTTAAAATCATCCACTCTGGTTTCATATTACTTCTTAAAAAAGAACCCGCTAATCGCATCCGTTTTACGATTTTTTTTTGTTTTTGTCCTGATGAAGCTTTGTAATCCTCCTTCATTTCCTCAATAAACGATTCAAGATTTATTTTTTGAAGAATTTCACGAACAGCATCAGCACCAATTCCAGCTCGAAAAACATGTCCAAACTTTAAAGAAATTTCACGATACTCAGTTTCTGTTAAAACTTCTCCACGAATAATACTTTTCAATTGTCGTTTTGCGATATCAAAATTCTGATTCACTTCTTCAACTTTTTCCAAAAGTGATCGTTCAAATTCAAGCACTTGATCTTCTGTCATTTCTCCATTTTTAAGTGCTTTTTTAACTGCTCGAAGACTTTGACTATTTTCCTCCTTCACTCGTTCTATAACTTGTTGATATTCTTTATTTAATTTTTTCAACTCCTCTTCTTTTTGCACATCATCAACATCAACCACAATATATGAAGCAAAATAAACCACTTGTTCTAGTTTTTTTACTGCCAAACCTAAAAGAAGACCTATTTTAGAAGGAGTAGATCGTAAAAACCAAGTATGAGCAATAGGAACTGCTAATTTTACATGCCCCATTCGCTCCCGACGAACAATAGATCGTGTTACTTCAACACCACAAACCTCACACGTTATCCCTCGATAACGAATTCTTTTGTATTTTCCACATCCACATTCATAGTTTTTAACTGGACCAAATACCTTTTGACAAAAAAGACCATCCTTTTCTGGTTTTTGTGTTCTGTAGTTTATTGTCTCTGGTTTTGTTATTTCACCATTTGACCAACGTAATATATCCTCAGGAGATGCAATTGATATTGCAATAGCATTAAATTCTGTATCTGATTGAGTATGTGGAGTTGTTGTTTGTACCATGAATGAAAAAGAAGAATAAAAACTCGAAAAAAGACATAAAAATGCCCTTTATTAAGAAGAAATATACGGAAAGAAGAGATGTCTATTTCTCATATAGCTTGAGAATCCTATAAATAAAACAAAAAAAGTCAAATATTTTAATAAAAAAATATATATTTGAAAGAAAATATTTTTTGTTACGTATATAAAACTATAATATGTATTATTTTTAGAAATATATATATAAATAATTAGTAATACAATAGTAAAAATATGTTTAAAAACAAAGAAACCTTTTTATAAAAACAAAAACTATATTTTACTTGCTTTTTCTCTCTTTTTTTTGCAAAAAGGAATACTTTTTATTTATAAAAAAATGTATACAACTAAAATCTTTTTTAGAAAGGTTTTTTGTCTTTAAAAAAAATACTCTTAAAAACAAAGAAAAAATGTTTAAAACTTTTTGAAAAGAAGAATCTGTTATTTTTTTGTTTTTTTGTTTCTATATCTCCTTAAAAACACATATAAAAAAAAGAAAGAAATGAGTATTACTTTTTTCTTTCTCTTATCTTCTTTCTTAAAACACTCCTTCTTTTTTTAGTTTTCCTCTTTTTTTAAGGGTATTTGCAGATCATATGCAGCTTCATTTAAATCATTTAATACGTTTTCAAGGTCTTCTTCTGAAAATCCATGCCCACGAAACCCTTCTTCAAGAGTTTCAAACATATTAAAATGACACCCTGCACATCCTAAACCATGCGAAAGAAGTATTTCAGATGCATCTGGGATTATATCCATAATATCTGATAATATTTCTTTACCTGTAAATGTATAATAGGGGGAGTTTGGTTTTGTCATTTTTAAAAAAATATCTTACACTTTATTTATAATGAAAAAATTAATAAATGAGTTCGATATTCAGTATAAAGAAATTCTAAAAAAAATACGAGAAGAAGGTTTTCAAGAAAAAAATAAAAGAACAGGACATATCTGTCAGAGTATAGCAGGCGCTCATATGCAGTTTGATTTAGAAAAAGGGTTTCCTCTTTTAACACTTCGTAAAATCCCTCTTAAAATATTTATTGCCGAGCAAGTTTGGTTTTTACAAGGAAAAAGAGAATTAGATTTTTTACAACAATATACAAAAATATGGGATGATTTTGCAGATAAAGGAAATATAGTTTCTTCTGCTTATGGATATCGATGGAGAAAACATTTTCAAAGAGACCAAATAGAAGGACTTTTGCAACTTCTTTCTTCTGATCAATCATCAAGACATGGTGTTATTTTAATGTGGGATCCTTCTGATGATGGGCTTGCAAATGGAACAAAAAAGAAAAATGTTCCATGTCCATTTACATTTACTGTTCAAGTTATTGGGGGAAGGCTTTGTTTACATCTTGTTATTCGATCTAATGATATGATGCTTGGAAACCCTCATGATGTTGCAGGGTTTGCTTTATTGAATTATTTTTTAGCAGAAAAATTAAATATTCCAGTAGGACTTTTGACAATCTCTATTTCAAACGCCCATATTTACGATATTCATTTTCAGCAAGCTGATGAGATTATTACACGATCACCCCTACACCCCCCTATCCCTTTTTTATGCCCTAAAAATGCTTTCATAAGAGCTGAGAATGGTGACCATGATTTAGTGGATGAATGTTTTAAAATACTATTATCAAATTACTCACCCCAAGAAAGTGTTGGAAAAATGAATATTGTTCTTTAAAATATATTGACTTTTTGTTTTTTTTTGTTGTATTATGTATTTGTAATATTTAATCTTAACATTTTCTCATGAAAAATATTTCTCTTTCTTCTCAATCGGTATCTACCCGATATCTGTATAAAAATGCAGAAAATGTAGATATCCATGATAAGGTTTCTTCAGGTGTTCGATCGGTTACAGATATTCCGTTTAAAGCGGTTGATTTTGTAAGTGATAAAGTGCATCAAGTGCTCAAAAAGATTCCACTTTTAAAAGTAGCACCAAGTATTACTCATCCTATTATTAAAGGGGGAGTAAACCTTACAAAAAATGTAGTTGGATCTATTGCTGAAACTGGATCACGAGCTGCTACAAATATAACTGGAGCTGCTTTGCATACTGCTCATGGGGTTGTTGGAAAAAAGAACCCTAAAAATAATAAACACAGTGGTGCCGTTGGTGTTGTAGTTGATGGTGGTAAAGGAGCTGTTTCATATTCTGCTCATCGAAAAGCAAATAAAGCAAAAGAAGCTAAAAAAGCAGCATAGCTTATAATTATCATTTCATTTGTGTTAAAAAAAATCCCGAATATTCGGGATTTTTTTTTATTTAAAATAATAATTGATCGTCTCTTTTTTCTTTAAACACAAGTCCATGATACACCCAAACTTTTACTCCTATAATTCCGTACATTGTTGATGCTTCTGCTGTTGAATAATCAATATTTGCCCGAAGTGTGTGAAGTGGAACTTTTCCGTAGTTATAGGTTTCTTTTCGAGCAATATCAACTCCATTTAATCGGCCAGAAACAATAACTTTTATTCCTTTTACTCCTGATTCCTTTGCTCTATCAACAGCCATTTTTACAACTCGTCGATATGGAAACCGTCGAGAAACTTGATCCGCAATAGATTGTGCAATAAGTGGGGCACTTCCGTCAACTTTTCGAACTTCTTGAATGGAAACATCAAACTTATCATTATATTTTTCTGAAAGTTCTTTTGCTATTTCTTGAATTTGTTCTCCTCCCCGACCAATAATAAGCCCTGGTTTTCCAGAATGAATCACAACTCGTGCTTTTTTTGCATCTCGTTTGATTTCAACTTTTGCTACTTTTGCTTTCTCAAACTTTTTTTCGAGCATTTTTCGAATTTCAATATCTTGAAGAAATTTTTCTTTAAATCCTCGTTTTGCAAACCAAATAGAATCCCATCCACGAGTTATTCCTATACGAATTGAATGCGGTGATACTTTTTTTCCCATTAATTATTAGTTTTTGAAAGATAAATTGAAATATGAGTGGTTGGCTTTTGTAATGGTAAAGCTCGACCACGAGTAGAAGGAAGAAATCTTTTTAATACAGGTCCTTTATTAATAACAACCTCTTGAATCACCAATGATTCTCTTTTCTCACTCTCATTATTTTCTGCATTACTAATAGCAGAAGCTAATGTTTTGTAGAGTAATTGAGATGCTTTTTTCGGCGTGAATTTGAGTATATTCAATGCCTCTACAGCAGATTTGTTCCGGATGAGTCCAGCAACAATATTTGCCTTTTTGGGTGATATACGAATGTTTCTTAAATGTGCTTTCATGCTGTATAAGCCGTTTTTTAAAAAATAAAATTATTTTTGTTTTTTTGCTAACTTTCCTCCATGTCCTCGGAATTTTCGAGTTGGAGAAAATTCTCCTAATTTATGACCAACCATTGATTCAGTACAAAACACAGGAATGTGTTCTTTTCCGTTGTGTACACCAAATGTGTGTCCAACGAACTCTGGAGTTATGGTGCAAGATCGTGACCATGTTTTAATCACTTTCTTTTCTCCTGAAGCATCTAAAGTTTTCACTTTTTTTTCAACTCGAGGATCAATGTATGGACCTTTTTTTGCAGATCGTGTCATGAATTATAGAATTTAAAATAGAAATAAAGGAATATATTATTTTTTTGCTCGGTGTCGAGATCGAACAATAAGTTTGTTATCTTTACTACGTTTTCTTGTTTTTACTCCTAATGCAGGAGCTCCCCATGGTGTTTTTGGATACCGAAGCCCAATAGAATTTGCAGCTTCTCCTCCTCCATGTGGATGGTCAATTGGATTCATCGCTTTTCCTCGAACTTGAGGACGTCGACCAGTGTGTCGAACTCGACCAGCTTTTCCAATACGAACAAGACTTTTTTCTTCGTTTGAGAGAATTCCAATTGTTGCAAAACAATCTTTATTTACAAATCGAATTTCTCCTGATGGAAGTAATACTTGTGCCATATCTCCATCAAGTGATGTGAGCTGTGCTTTTTGTCCGGCAGATCGAACTACTTGCCCCCCTTTGTTTGGTGTTATTTCTACATTAAAAACAGAAAAACCAACAGGGATGTTTTTGAGTTGCATTCGGTTCCCTTCTCTTACTTTTGCTTTTGTGTCGGTAATAGTTTCATCTCCCACTTTTGCATTCTTATGTGCTAATTGGTATCGTCGTTCTCCATCAACATATAAAACCAAAGCAATATAAGCTGTTCGATTTGGATCGTATTCAATAGCTTCAATTTTTCCTGGAATTCCAAGTTTATCAACTCCTGAAAAATCTACTTTTCGATATGCTGCACGAGTTCCTCCTCCTCGATGTCGAATCGTGATTCCGTGTTTTCCACGTCCTGTTACTTTTCGACCCGGCACAAGAAGATGTTTGTACTTCTTCTTTGAAGGAGCTAGTTGTGCACCGTCAACATAACTCATGTCACGTTGTCCGTTTGTTGTTGCTTTTAGTAATTTAATTCCCATAATGAAAGATTATTTAAATGCGTTAAAATCAAGAGTTTCTCCTTTTTTAAGAGTTACAATTGCTTTTTTAAAAGGTGCTCGTTTTCGAGCTACTTGTCCACGACGAATGATTCGTGTTTTTTGTGGAAGATTTACAATATTTACTTTTTCTGCGCTCACCCCGTAAAATTCTTGAACTGCTTTCACTATATCTGCTTTTGATGCATCTGCATGAACGGCAAAAGAAAATTTGTCTTTTTGTGAAACAGTTTTTTCTGTTACAATTGGGCGTCGTAATACGTTTTCTACTAGTACCATTATTTTTGAGAAGATAAGAATATACTTTCAGCGGATTGAAGTGCATCAGAAACAAAACAAATTTTTTCAGCTTTTAATACATCAAGTGGGTTTAAATACTGAGCTAATAACACAGACACATTTGGAATATTTGAAACTGATTTCTCAAATATAGGATCTTTTTTTGGAATAACAAAAAGATATTTTTTTGCTTCAGGAAGTTTTTTAAGAAGATCAGAAAATGATTTTGTTTTTGGTATTTCATATCCTAACGCTTCTAAACCAAAGATGCTTTTTTCATTTGCTTTCACTGTTAAACTTGAAAACAATGCTAATCGTCTTTCTTTTTTTGACATATCTATAGCAAAACTTTGTATGCTTCGTGGACCATGTGTCACCCCCCCACCTCGTAATAAGTTTGTTGACAAAGCTCCTCGTCGAGCACGTCCAGTTCCTTTTTGACGAAATGCTTTTTTCGTAGTCATAACCACTTCAGCTCTTGTTTTTGTATGAGCAATAGGCTTTCGTGCGTTTGCTAATCGCATAACAACAGCCCTATGCATCAAACCTTCGTTTACATTTACTTCAAACAAAGCTTTTGGTAATGACTGAGTACCTTTTTTTTCTCCCGTACTGGTATAAATATCTATGTTCATTATGCTGCGATAATCGATACAAAACTATTTCGAGCCCCCGGAACAGCTCCTTTAACAGCGATAATGTTATTCGCTGAATCCGTATCTACTACTTTCACTGATCGAATAGTTTGTTGATCAACTCCGTAGTGTCCAGGCATTCGTTTTCCTTTTATAATTCGACCTGGTTTTGCACACATCCCAGATGAACCAGGTTCTCGGTGATGGTGAGAACCATGTGTTTCTCGCCCTCGAGCAAAATTATGTCGTTTAATAACCCCAGCAAATCCTCGTCCTTTTGAAACACCAGTGATGTTTACTTTTTCAACTCCTTCAAAATCAGCAACAGTTAATACTGCATCTTTTTTCCAATCTTCATTCTCTCCTTTTACTTCTTTTATAAATGTGTAACGTAGACCCGTGTTTTTGTATTTTTTATTTCGTTCAAATGATGCCAATACACACGCAGAATATCCATCAGTTTTCGCCGTTTTCACTTGAAGAATTTTGTTTTCAGGTACGTGGAGTAATGTCACAGGAATCATAGCACCATCTTCTGGTGAAATGATGTGTGTCATGCCGATTTTGCGAGCTAGTAATCCTTTCATTTCTGGAGGTTTTAAGAGAGTTACATCATTTTAATTTCAATATCAACTCCTTCTGGGAGCGATAGGTTTTGCAACAATTCAATTGTTTGAGGTGTTGGTTCTTTTATATCAAGCAATCGTTTGTGAATTCGAATTTCGTATTGATCTCGAGCATCTTTGTTTACAAAGAATGATCGATTTATTGTGTACTTTTTTATTTTTGTTTGTAGTGGAACAGGACCACTCACCAAAGACCCGCCTCGTTCAGCTGTATCTATAATGAGTCGTGCAGCTTTATCAACTACAATGTAGTCATAAGCCTTTAGAATGATTCTTACTTTCTGAGTAATAACTTCCGTTTTCTTACCACTTGCTTTCTTAGTGGCTTTACTGGAAGAAGCTGAATCCGTTTTTTGATTTTTTACCATATGAATTATTCCTAATTCTAGAAAGTGATTTACTCTAAAAGAGCCTCGTTAGGGTATGAATTTTTTTTCTTCTGTCAAATATTTTCTTTTTTTTTATGTGTTTGTTTTTTGTTTTGCTTTTTTTGTATTTGTTTTTTTGTGATATTTTTTTCTTTACTCTTATTTATAATAAAAAATAATAATAAAATATGACAAGTGAAAAAATTGACAACTTGTGAAATAAGTCTTACTATTCTCATGACATTTTTTTATATTATTGAATATTTATATAATTTTTTCTGAATATGAAAGCACAAACGCTACAAAAAAAGATTAATTTTTCAGAGGTAATGGATTCGCTTCTTGGTTTGCTTACCTCGAAAGAGAAAAGTATTATCGAGCGGCGTTTTTTATTGAAAAACGGAAAAAAGGAGACTCTTGAGAGCATTGGAAAAAGTTATTCAATTACTCGTGAGCGTGTTCGGCAGATTGAATCTGTTGCTATGAAGAAATTGGCTCGTATATCAATGGAGCCTTCAATTCGTTATATCCATGATTTGGCACACAGTATTTTGGTAGCGAATGGAAAAATAATGGCAGAGGATCGTTTGATTTCTGAAATGTTAAAAAATTTAAAAGATGCAAACAATGTGAATGTAAATGCTATGAAGTTGGCTATTTGTGTTTCTGATAAGATTTTGAAACAAGAAAAAAATCAGTTTTTTCGTTCTTTTTGGTATACAAAAGACCTAAAAATTCAAGAAATTAAATCAGCTGTTCAAAAAATAACTCAAATCATTGAGAAGCACGGAGATACTCTTTCTATAGAATCACTTAATTCAAGATTAAATCAGTATACACCAGAGATGATTCATTCTCTATTGATGGTTCATTGGGAATTTTTAAAGACCGATCATGGTTGGGGAATTAAATCATGGAGAACTATAAACCCTCGATCAATTAAAGATAAAATCATGGTTTCTTTGCGAAAATCAGGAAAGCCAATGCACTTTAGTGATATCGTGGATCATGTATTAAATGATTTTAGTTCTAAAAAGAAAGTAACAGCACAGGCTATTCATAATGATTTGATTCGTCATGAAGAGTTTATTTTAGTGGGACGTGGGATGTATGGATTGCGAGAATGGAATCTGCCTGCTGGAACGGTATGTGATGTTATTATTTCTGTATTAAAGGAAAACAAGGGGCCTATGAAACGTCAGGATATTATTCAAGGGGTTTTAAAGAAACGAGATATTCGATTAGGAACTATTTCTTTAAACCTTCAGAAATATCCATTTTTTGTTCGTGTTGGGCGTGCGGTGTACGATTATGATTTTTCTCTTGATAGTCGTCGTCAAAAAAGAGCGTAAGAATTGGAATAATGAATTAGGAATTATGAATTAAGGGAAAATCACAAGGCTTTGCACATCCTTGTGATTTTTTTGTGATTCCTGCGATTTATTCTAGATTCAAGATTCCAGATTTTATTGTTATACAATAACTCTAAAAAAACAAAAAAACACACAGTGAAGCCAAAACTTGGAGACCGGTCTCTAAGTTTTGGCTTAAACATGTGATTTTGTATGTCAAACTCTAAAACTTCTATTATTTTTCAGTCTATATCTACGAAAAATGGAGACCGGTCTCTATTTTATAAGAATTAAGATTGAGATTCAGCTTGAGAAATAAGGAACAATCATAAGGCTTTGCAAAGACTTGTGATTCCTGCGATTTCTGTGATTTATTCTAGATTCTAGATTCTGGATTCAAGATTCCATGTAGCTCCTGCTCTTCCCCCATAATTCCTAATTCTTAATTCATAATTCTGAAGTGAAAAACCTTTTTCACTTCACTGCGCCTCCTATATATCAAGTCGAGTAAATATTTCTTTTTCAACAAACTTTTTAGATCGCCCATAAGTGAGTCTTGAAATTTGTTTGAGGGCTATTTTCATTTCTTCGTTTCCACTTTCGATATAAGGGTTGAGTGGCGTTATAGAAAATGGTTTTGAGGGTTGTGTATCGATTGAGAGTTTGATTACTGCTTGGTATTTATCAATGTTTACTAAATCATGATCAGTGAATGAGGGCGCCATTTCTTTTGCCATATACTCTGCGTCTTGTGCACCGATTTTGTAACACATCATTGTTCCCACGTTTCCAAAAATTGCATCTTTTAAATTCACCCCTTTTTTTTGGTTTGATGTGTCTATTTGGTTTATATATTGGTGTGCAATGTTTAAAGATAGGCGATATTTTCGAGCTTCAGATAAGATTGATTCAATGGAATCAGTGACATAGTTTTGAAACTCATCAATGTATAAAAAGAAATCACGAGGAGTTCTCCCTTCTGATAGTTGTTTTTGTCGTCGTAACGTTGCCATCTGTAGTTTTGATACCAAAATTAATCCCAGTAATTTTGAATTTATGTCTCCAGTTGTTCCTTTTGATAAATTCATAAGTAATATTTTCCCTTCTTGCATGCTTTTTGAAAAATCAAATGCTGACTTTGTTTGACCAATGATATTACGAAGCATTGAATTTGTAATAAACGCTCCGAATTTTGCGGCAAAATAAGGAATTATTTCAGCTTTTTCTCTTGCCCCTGTTTTTGCCATTTGATTATTCCAAAAAGATCGGACAATCGGGTTTTTAACATGTGAAATTTTGGCTCTTTGAAATCCTTCATCTGTAAAGAGCTTTACGATATCCGTGAGAGAACCTCCTTGTGGATCAGCCATAAGAGTTAAAACTCCGTTTCGGAAATAGTCTTGAATCCGAGGTCCGAAAATTTCTTCATCAAATAACTTAATCATTAAATTCATAGCATCAAGCGCAACCATATCTCTTTCTTCCTCAGTTTGTGCTTCTAATAAATTCAATCCCATAGGACGCTCTGTATCAGATGGATCAAATATAATAACATCGTCTATTCGAGAAGAAGGCACAAATGGTAAAATACTATCAATCAAACTTCCATGCGGGTCAATTACACACAGTCCATCTCCGTTTTCCATGTCTTGTCGTATCATCGATTGGAAAATAGATGATTTTCCAGTTCCTGTTTGTCCAATGACATAAAAATGACGAAATCGATCATTCTTTTTTATATGAATCGGAATTTTTTGGTTTCGGTATACATTGTGTCCTAACAAAATACCTTCTTTTGGAATATTGTTTGGCGCTTTTACAATTTTATAGTTTTGCCATACAACGCCAGGTATTGAATTAAACTTTGTGTGTGGGAAATGATATAAACTTGCTAGTTCTGCAGTTGATAGAATCATTTTTCGTTTTTTCCAAAGCATTGATTCTGGAAACGATCGTAATAAAAAATGTCGTATAATAGATCGATTAGAAACCCATTTCTCAGTTCCGACACTATTGAGTACTGGTGAATTAAACTGAGAAAAACTATTGGTAATTGATTTCATATGCATTTCTTGTAGTCGTTTCTGAGGAGAAGATGTTACGACTCGTATTGCTGTCTCGAATGCAAATTGTTGAGACTTAGATTCAATCGCTTTGACTGTTTCTTGCGATTCATCAGACTCTTTTTTGTTCGATTGTTCGTTTTTATTTTCGATACCTCGAAATAAAACACTTACTCCGTTCATAAGCCATACAAAAGGGTTCCAGCTTCCATTTAACCCTTTTCCTTCAGAGAGTTCTCGTGCTTTTTTTCTTGCTTTTGGTTGCCATGTGTCAGGCACGGGTCGAATAAGAATCTGGATACCAGCAGAAGCTCCTTTTTCATCAGAAGCATTGGATAGAGCGTTTAAGATATTGTTTATCGGATCAGTTGATTCAAATTGAGTGTATGTCTTTAATGGAAAGGAGAATTCTTTTCCGGTTATTAAGCTGATAGCCGACTGTGATGTTTTTTCGCTAAAAAGTCGGGGGCTTTCTGTTTCTGTAAGAATAGCTTCTGGATAAAAACTGGTGATTTGTTTTTCAATTAAAGGTGCCAGAGTTCTACTGCATCCAACGAAAAATAAAATATCTCCTTCTCGAGCAATATATTCAAACGAAAGAGTTTCTTGTGGAACAAAAAATCGCTGAAGACCTCCACGATATATCCCATGAACAGTTGAAAAGAAATGATCAGCAATGCTGACTACTTTTCGCATCTCTGATGTTTGATCTCGTTCTTTTTCCATATCATCTTTTGATTCTTTTTTCGGAATCAGGATTTGAAAAAAAGTATATTCTAAAGACGATCGAAATGCGTTTCGTTTCCGAATGAGACTCATTCCCCATAAGAAAAAAACAAGTCCTATAAAAACCCATACAGTAATAAATAGTGGGGACAGAAAAGAGTTTGCCATCATATGTATTATCACAAAAAACCCTTCTCTTGCAAATAAGAATGAAGGATTTATACTGGAAGTATGACAAACAAAAACCCAATCTGGATTACGAATTTCAAAAACCACCCCGATGCAGTTGGAAAAAAAGCAGTAGAATTAGCTCGTATTCACGAAAAAGTCGCTCAGCGAACAGGTGCTCGTATAGCGGTTTGTGTTTCAGTGCTTGATTTGCATGCTGTCTCACAAGCGGTTTCAATTCCTGTTTTTGTACAACATATCGATCCTATATCGTTTGGAAGCTCTACTGGATCTATTCTTCCTGAAAGTGTTCGCACTTGGGGTGGAATGGGTACGCTTATAAATCATTCAGAAAAACGAGTTTCTCCAGAAATAATCCCTCAGATTATTCAACAAGCACAATTATCCGGTTTACAGACAATATTGTGTGCAGAGTCGCCTGCTGAAATTCATAATTTTTCTCATTTTCGTCCAGATATGCTTGCGTTTGAACCACCAGAACTGATTGGATCTCGAACGCTTTCCGTTTCATCGGCACATCCTGAATCTATTCGTGAGTCGGTGGATCTTGCTCACGGTATTGATATTTGCGTGGGGGCTGGTATTAATACCCCAGAAGATGTTCGTATTGCGCTTGAATTAGGAGCAAAGGGGTTTCTTGTGGCAACAGCCATTACAAAAAGCAAAACACCAGAAGAAGACTTGTTTCAGTTTGTCTCTTGTTTTTAACGTTGTTCTTTTTTATGAACAGCGCTATACTCCCGCGCGTATATTTCATTCTTTTGAGTCGTTATGGAGAAAAATTATAACCACAAAGCTTTCGAAGACGCTATTTATCAACAATGGGAAAAATCGGGTCGACTTTTTGCGAACGCGAATACGAAAAAACCAACATTTAGCATTGTTCTTCCTCCACCAAATGTAACTGGAGTTTTACATATGGGGCATGCCTGTATGCTTGCTATCGAAGACATTCTTGTGCGTTATAAAAAAATGACAGGACATGAAGTTCTCTGGGTTCCCGGAACCGATCATGCTGCTATTGCGACTGAAAATGTTGTTTTAAAACATTTAGGTGTTCAAAAGAGAGACACATTAGAAAGAGAAGCATTTCTTGAAGCTTGTCGTTCTTTTTCTCAAGAAAAACACGACACCATTATCAATCAGACGAAAAAAATGGGGTCATGGTTGGATTGGAGTCGTGAAGCGTATACTCTTGATGAAGAACGTGAGTTTGCTGTTCAGAAAATGTTTCAAATGCTCTGGAAAGACGGGCTTATTGTTCGTGGGTATCGAATGGTAAACTGGTCAATTGGAGCACAATCAGTGTTAGCAGATGATGAAGTAGAGTATAAAGAAAAAGAAGGGTTTCTCTACACATTTGCATATGAATTAAGTGATGGATCGGAAACGCTTCATGTTGCAACAACTCGCCCTGAAACTTTGTTTGGAGATGTTGCAATTGCTATTCATCCCGATGACAAAAGAGCGGCACGTTTAAAAGGAAAAACAGTGAAAACTCCGTTTTCGCTTCGTGAAATTCCTATTATTTGTGATGAATATGTAGATATGAATTTTGGGACAGCAACATTAAAGGTTACTCCAGCACATGATCCAAACGATTTTGAGATTGGAGAACGTCATGATTTACCTCAAATTCAAGTGATTGATTTTCAGGGAAATATGATGGCATCAGAATATGTTCCTGAAGAATTTCAAGGGTTATCACGCGAAGATTGTCGAAAAAAAATAACACAAGATAGCCAGTTTTTGATTGAAAAAAAGCCATACACACATAGTGTTGGTCATTGTTATCGGTCAGGAACAGTAATAGAACCAATGCTTTCAAAGCAATGGTTTATTGCCGTTAACAATGAATTTTTTGTGGAAGGTGTTGGAAAAACCACACTCAAAAAACTCACTCTTGATGCGGTAAAGGATAGTCATATACAGGTTATTCCAAAACGGTTTGAAAAAACATATTATCAGTGGATAGAAAACCTTCGAGATTGGTGTATTAGTCGACAAATATGGTGGGGACACCGTATTCCAGTATGGTATGATAATAATGGAAATACTTATATGCCACATGAGCAGAAATTTATTCTTGCTCGGCATGGAGAGACGAATGCAAATGTAGAGCATTTAGTACAAGGTCAAAACGATGAGCTTTCTGATGTTGGCATTGCTCAAGCTCATGAATTATCAGCGGAATTAAAAAATAAATATACGGTAACCCATATTATTACCAGTAGTTCTCGTCGAGCGGTGCAAACTGCAGAAATTGTGGCTCAATCTCTTGGGGTTGAGATAGAAATTTGTGATGATCTTCGAGCTATTGATTTTGGAAGTATAACAGGTAAATATTATGCATCGGGAACAGCTATAGAACATGCTCTTGCAGAAGGGACGGGTGAAGATCCATCTGTTGTTTATGAACGTGTTGAAAAAGCATGGAATAGTCTAAAAACACGTCACTCAAAAGGAGATATTTTGATTATTGGGCATCGGTCAATATTTTCAGCGCTTGAAAATATTCGAAAAGGAAAAAAAGACACACAAAATCTTATTCGAGCTCGAACAAAAAATGAAAAAACGCTTCATGGTGTATGGAAATCAATATCAGTGTTTCAGCCTCCAATTACCGAGGTACCGATTTTTCAAGATGAAGACACACTTGATACATGGTTTTCTTCTGCTTTGTGGCCGTTTTCAACTCTTGGTTGGCCTGATACTTCTCATCCTGATTTTCAAACATTTTATCCAAATCAGCTTATGGAAACAGGACATGATATTCTTTTTTTCTGGGTGGCAAGAATGATTATGTTTGGAAAATATGCAACGGGTCGATATCCGTTTTCTCATATTTATTTACATGGAATGGTAACTGATGAAAAAGGACAAAAGATGTCGAAATCAAAAGGCAATGGTATTGATCCTCTTGATTTAATCGATCGATATGGAGCTGATACGGTTCGGTTATCTCTTGTTATTGGTACTTCTGCGGGAAATAATATGGCACTTGGGCAATCAAAAATAGAAGGATATCGGAATTTTGTGAATAAGATATGGAACGCTGGTCGGTTTGTTCAAATGCAAACACAATTAGGAACTGATATTTCTTTCAAAAACCTTCGCGAAACTCCACCTGAACCAAAGAATTTAGCGGATCAATGGATTTTGCATCAGTTGGCTCTTGTGGCACAAGATGTACAAACGGCCCTTGATGAATACCAAATATCACGTGCGGGAGATATCATGTATCATTTTGTATGGGATCAGTTTTGTGATTGGTATATTGAAGCTTCTAAACAAGATTCAAACCCTTTGTTTCTTCGTTGGGTCTTTTCAGAAGTATTAATTCTTATTCATCCTTTATGTCCGTTTGTTACTCAGTCAGTGTTTCAGTCTTTGTGGGGTGAGGATATGATGCTTATGGATTTTGATTATGCTTCCTTTGATATTCAGCATACTCAATCATCAGAATTATTTGTGTATATACAAGATGTTGTTACGCGTATTCGAAAACAAAAGAGTGATGCAAAAGTAAACCCAAAAGCAAAGCTTAATGTTTATTTTCAAACGAACGATATATCAAAAGCGCAGTTAGTAAAACCATTTATTGAATCATTAGCACTTGTTTCTATTCAAGACATACAGTCACAATTTCATTTGTCTCAAAATGTACAACCAATCGTTTGTGTGAATGATATATTCTATCTTGATATTCCAAAAGATACGGCACTTTTACAGAAAGAATGTGATGTACTTCTTCAAAAAATCAAGGCTTTACAGACACGATTAGCGAATCCAAGTTACACTGAAAAAGCCCCCCCACATCTTGTTGAGGCAACACAAAATGAGCTAGAAGAAGCGCAAGTACTGCTTCAGCAAAAACAAGAAGAGTTAGAAGCTTAAGAATCGGTAAGTATTTGTGTTTCTTGTGGGGCGACAACTGTTTCTTGAACCCAAGGTCTATAAATTGATGTAAAGAACTCTTCATGAGATTCGTTATCTTTTGCAATACGACGTATCCATTGTGTATGAAATCCTCGTTGTGGTAAATCAGTTTCATTCGTTATGAGATATGCTTGTGGGTTTCGAACATGGCTTACAAATGGTCCTTCAGTGTGCACGATTCGTCCGTCTTTTTTTCCATACAGTACGACATGAATTTCATCATCATCAACAAATGTATCGAGTAGGATATCACCGGGTGTATCGTTCTGAAACTGTAAATCCTTAACTCCTAAATAGATAGCGGCATCTATTCCATGGGGGAGATAGCTTTCAAGTGCTAACGAATGATTTGATCGTTCGGGAATAGGTAATCCACCAAAGAATGCAGATCGAAAAACTGCGGTAGAGACTTCGCATACCCCTCCTCCGACTTCTTTGACGGTCGTATTTCCTTTAATGACATTTTCTTCTGCAAACCCATCAGCTTTTGTTATGGATTGAATGGTCTTATTAAATGAGAACGTTTTGTTGTGAGGAATAAAAGTGCCTTTTATTTTTTCAGCAGCTCGTGTTATGTTTTGAATTCGTTTTTCTGATGATCCAGAAAAATCAGATTTTCCAATAGCGATAATTTCATATATACCGTGTTTTTCTTGTATTTCTTTTTCCACAATTGGACGCGAAAAATAATGTCGATAGGGTACTTCTACATGGCTTACTTCCTGCATCATGGCCATGTTTATACGGTGTACAAGCTTTGGAAGATCCACTAAGAACCCTTCATAAGGAGTCCCTTCAACAGCAACGGTTCCATCTGATTTTGTATAAATACGTACTGGATCTTGTTTTTCGGATTCATCAATCAGTGAGGATCGTTTTAAAAACGATTGGAGCGCATTAGTATGGGTGAACGCAATCATAGAGTCTTCTTTTTGTGATTGAAAAGACCAATTGAGTATCTGGAAGGGAGTTTTTATTGTGCTATGCGCAATAGCAATAGTATTTTTTTGTAACTGTGTATTCGCAATAGGGGTCCATGTAAAAACATCGGTATTTATTTGTGGAGAAATGTAAACGGTTTTGTGTTTAAATGATAAACCAATAGTTTTATCAACTGTTGCCGCAAGCGAAAAGGGAACCATTCCCAAAAAACAGAATACTATGCTCAACAACCGAATAGAAGAAAAAAGATGCATTACGTTGTTACTCTAGCAAAAAACAATTTCCCTTCAAGCAATAGATAAAAAATCTTTCATTTTCAGAGACCGGTCTCCAAATTTTGGCTTAAAAATGCGGTTTTTTGTTTTCAAAAAACACATTTCAATCTATATCTGCACAAACAGGAGACCGGTCTCCTGTTTGCGGTTTATTTATGCGATTTCTCTGTTTTAAAAAAGAGGACTTTTTGAAGCACCCCATAAAAAAACAAACAACCTTTCGAAAAACAGCTCAAAATAAAAACTCTTTTTCCCTTTCTTATGCGGAAAGTTGGAGACCGGTCTCCAACTTTTGGCTTAAATATGCGGTTTTCTGTTTTAAAAATATATTTTTCAATCTATACTTACATAAAGTGGAGACAGGTCTCGGGTTTTTTTCTCAAATCCATACTTAAAAAGCCAAACTTTGGTTTCTAGAAAGTCTTGGTTTTATTTTCTCTTCCGAGGTTGTTATGTATATAAAAGTGGAGTTTGGTGGAGGTGGCGAGAGTTGAACTCGCGTCCAAAGAGGAAACCTATTCCCGTCTACGATGCGTAGTCTTATTTAATACCATTTTTTACTTATAAAATAAGACAAAAATATAAAAAATGGCTGTCAAAAATGTCCTTTCTTTTCTGACAAAGTAAAAAAAAGTGAGATTCTAAGGTTTGAATAATACCAACCGAATCAATCAGTATTATTCACTTACGAACAAATAGGTTCAAGTAAGGTTTGTATTTAGGCAACCGCGTATGCTGGAGCTGGACTCAAAAGAGACGCAACAGCATTACGAGCCTTCGCAAATAAAGAGTTTGCATTTATGTTTGTGCAGTGGATCTACCGGCGAATGCACCACGCCGAGCACGCAAGAAATACATTTCGAGTCTCTCTGTCAAAGCCGAGCACCCCCGTAATAAAAAAGAACAATACTCTACTGTGTTCTTTATAGTAATAAAAATATAGGTTTTGTCAATCGTCTAGCGTTTTCGTATCTTTTGTTCTCGTATTGATAAAATGGTTTCAATACTCGATAAATCTTTTATCAAAGCTGCAAACTCAAAATCGTTCATTACATGAAGTGTAAACCGGAGCCGGATTATGTTTTGTTGTATGTGTTTTATCTTTGTTTCCCAAATCGAAATGTTGCGATTTGTAATGTATTGAGAAATTCGGTTTGTTATTTGAAATCGATCTTTTGCAAGAACTTCTATCTTTTTTTGTATTACAAAATATGCCTCAACCAGTCTCTTTGAATCAAGTCGTTCAATTTCATCACATCCAGATTCATGAATAACACTTCCAAGTCCTCGTGAATGATACGCAATAATAGATTTTTTAGGACCAGCCTGACAGCATTTTGCAATTCTGTATGAAATGTTCTGCTCACCATCAATAATCAATGAGTATTCTCGATTATCTAAAGGTTCTAGACTGTTTGCAAAAAATTGTTTTCGTTCTCGTTCTCGCTCTCTTGTTTTTTGTACTCCAACCAAATCTTTTTTCTCTTCCTTTTTCTGCATGTTTACAAAAGCTTTTATTTTGTTTTTTGCTTTTGAAGTTTGCACAAACTCTAACCACTCAGGGTTTGGAGTTCGTCCTTTTTTTGTTAAAATCTCAATAATGTCACCCGACTTAAGTCGGTAATCGAGTGGACGAATATGGTTGTTTATTTTCGCTCCAACACAACTATCACCAATATCAGTGTGAATGCTGTATGCAAAATCAATTGGAGTGGCATCGTGTGGTAAAATTTTTATGTCTCCTTTTCGAGTAAATACATAGATCTGTTCTTGTAGTACTCGCTTTGAAATAGCCTCAAAAAACTTTTTTGGATCATGAGCCCTCTCTTGTTCAACTTCTTCTGAAATCCATCGTGTTTTTTCTAAGTATTCATTATCAAACGATGAACTTTTGAGCTTTTTGTAAGCCCAATGAGCCGCCGGACCATATTCGCAGTCATTGTGCATTGTTTCAGTTCGTATCTGCACCTCGATTGGAAAATGGTTTCCCGCAACACCCAATAACGTTGTGTGTAAACTCTGATATCCGTTTGGTTTTGGAACAGCAATATAGTCTTTGAATCGTTTTGGAATTGGCTGGAACTCAGAATGAAGTACCCCTAATGTGTGATAACACTCTTCTTTTGTTGTGACAATAATACGTAATCCAAAAATATCACTTAATTCATGCACAGAGTTTATATTCTTGGTTTTAAACTTTTTATAAATAGATTCCAGACTCTTCTCTCGACTCATAATAGTTTTCCACTCAATCTCGTAATCAACCAGTACTTGTCGAATCTCTCGCTCTGCTTTTTCAAAGAATTTGTGTTTGCTCTCTTTTATCTCGTGAATTTCTTGTTTTATCTTCGCACTTATTTCTGGATGTAGAATTTCAATGCAGTAATTTTCGATTAAAGTTTTAAACTCAAATAAACGAAGTCTATCCGCTACTGGGGAATACACTTCCTGTGATTCATGTAAAATACGGTTCCATTTTTCACGTGGTAAGAAATGAAGCGTTTTTAAGTTATGAATTCTATCCGCTAATTTAATAAAAATAATACGAATATCGTCCGCCAAAGCCACAAACAATTGTTGGAATTTTTCGTATTCAGATTGATTCTCTTTTTGTGTAATACGTACTTGTGTAATACGTTCTACGCCTTCACATAAAAACCGAATCTCGCCCCCAAAAACTGCCTCAATATCATCAGCTGTTTTTTGTGTGTCCCCAATAACATCGTGTAAAATACATCCACAAATAGTCTCTAAATCTGGTTTAATAGACAAAAGAATCTCCGTTGCACGTAATGAATGCATTATGTATGGGGACCCCGATGCCCTTACTTGTCCTTCGTGTGCGTCTTTTGCAAAGGCATACGCCTTTTCTATCAATAATTGATCTGATTTTTGAAACGACGGATAATACCCTCGAACTCTTTCGATAATAGTCTGTATAAGAATGTCGGGATGAGGAGATGGTTTTTTTATATGTGTATGTTCCATCGTTTCTATCATGCTTTTTTTTGAGAAAATGTCTATTTTTTTGACAATTTTGAAAATCGTTCATACCATGAGAACTATCACTCTTTTTCTGAATCAGAGATGGATTTTGATACACTAAAAAACACTATTATTTCTCAAAATGATCGGTTCGATATCGATCTTTTAGAAAAAGCGTATCATATCGCATTTCAGGTGCATAAAAATCAAACACGAAAATCAGGGGAACCCTATATCACGCATCCCTTGTCAGTTGCCAATATCCTCTTTCGTATAGGCGGTGATGAAAATATATTGTGTGCCGCTTTACTGCATGATGTGCTCGAAGATTGTGATATTCCTCAGCGCCCACTTCTTGAAGAACAAATACTCCGTGAGTTTGGTGAAGATGTTTTTTTTCTTGTTCAAGCGGTTACAAAAAACTCGTTTTTACACCCCGATGAAATCCAAACAGAATACTGTAACCAATTTAAGGAAGCTATGAATATGGATGTAACCGTCTTTTTTCTTAAAATGGGTGATTTGCTTCACAATGCCCAAACAATCAATGGACTGAATACGGAAAAACAAAAACAATGGATATCAGAACTTAAAAATCAATATATTCCCCTTATGATCGAAAACTATCATACTATTTGCTTTGTGTACCATGATATGTACCTGAATCTTATTAACGAAGCCGAAAAAATTATTGCTGAATACGAAAATAATCAGTAAGAGCTTGCTTTTTTGATATTTTTCTTGTATCTTTTCGTTGTAGAATCCTCATTTTATGGGAGGTTTTTCTATTCAATTTTATACCTATGTCTCAATATTCAACCCTTAAGATTCGTCAGTCTTTGAAATCTATTGGGTTTTCTGATAATGAAATTAAAGTACTTTTGTTTTTGTTTCGACAAAAAAAAGCAACCACCAGATCTATTAGTCAAAATATATTACTCGGGTTTACTTCAACTCAATATGCCCTTTCGAGTTTAATAGGAAGAGGACTTGTTGTTGTTATCCCTCAAGAAGAAGAACATTATCAAGCTATCTCGTCGCAACATTTTCAAAAATGGCTTTTGGAAATGAAAAAAGAGCACCAACAAAAATACGAACAAGCAAAATCAACACTTTCTCGATTTTTTTCATCTATTGATCAATCTTCATGGAAACCAGACCTGCTTTATTATGAAGGAGTTCAAGGTATACAGGATATTTATGAAGATATGCTTCAATCTCAAGAACCCATCTATTGTTGGACAAATCTTCATATTGTTTATGAAGTGCTCGGTGTGTCCTATATGGATTCTTTCCATAAAAGACGAATTGATCAAGGTATCGATTTATATACTATCAATGCTCATAATGAAGATGAAAAATCTAATATATCAACCCAACAATCAATTCAAGCGAATAATAAACTCGATATACAAGGTGAAATTTGTATGTATGGTAACAAAGTGGCGCTGATACAACTAGGATCGAATCCTCCTATTGGATTTGTTTTCGAAGGTGATTGGATGTGTGAATTGTTTCATGCGGTTTTTCGTAGTTTTTGGCACTAATTTTTTTTATGAGTCCTCATTATTCCGATATTCAGATTCGAAAAGTATTACGAAACCTTGGGTTTTCTGATAACGAAATCAAAGTGCTTAATTTTTTGTTTCACAAAAAGAAATCGTCTATTAAAACCATTAGTCGACATACCGCCCTCGCTTATAATTCCACTCGGTTTGCTCTTGAGAATTTGAAGTTTCGAAATCTTGTTATGAGTTTCTCGAACGATGTTTTTGAAATTTGTGATGAACAATCGTTCTTGCAATGGGTGGATCACCAAGAAGAAAAATATGCCCATTTGTATGAACAAACCAATACCGATATTCAAGATTTCTTCACTCTTATTCAAGAAAGTATCTGGAAACCCGGAGTGCTCTATTATGAAGGAATCGATGGTATCCGCTCTATTTATGATGACATACTCCAAACAGGAGAAACTATTTATGCATGGACAGATCTTTCAAATACATATTTTTCACTCGGTCCTTTTATGGACGAGTTTATTCAAAATCGTATCGAAAAAGGTATAAAAATGGTGGTTATTTGTCCCCACAATTATAATGAATCGATGATTCGTGATGACGAACAAAAGTTAAGAGAAGTGGCTATCAGCCAAGCTCCGTCTTTAAATGGAGAAGTCCGTATCTATGGCGATAAAGTAGCTGTTATGACTTTTGATAAAGATCTTCCAGTGGGGTTTGTGTTTCAAGGACGAGTTATTACTGATCTTTTTAAAACACTTTTTCAAGACTATTGGAAACTCGCGAAGAAAATTATTTGAGTTTCTTTTTTGGTTTTTTTGATGTATTGTGAGTACGGTTTTTAACTTTTATATCCCATGGAAATCATCGAATCTCTTGATAAAATTATACATCACCTTCAACAAGAATTTTCTTCTATTAGTATAGGAAGAGCAAATCCAGCTCTTGTTGAACATATCCACGTTACTGCCTATGGATCAACTCAACCGATAAAATCAGTAGCGAGTGTTTCTTGTCCTGATCCTCAAACAGTTCGTATCGAACCGTGGGACAAATCATTGGTTGGAACTATCGAAAAAGCTATTCGTGATGCAAATATTGGTATAAATCCACAAAATATGGGAGACTCTGTGTTTTTGCCAGTTCCTCCTCTTACCGGTGAACGAAGACAACAAATTACAAAAAAAGTGAAAGAAATATCAGAAGAATCAAAAATAGCAGTTCGAAATGTGCGACATGATGTTTTGAAAAAACTGAAACATCAAAAAGATGAAAAAGAAATTTCAGAAGATGATTACATTGCACAAGAAAAAAAAGTTCAAGAAAAAATAGATCAATATAATAAGAAAATAGAAGAAGTTACGAAAAAGAAAGAAACTGATATACTCTCTGTCTAAATTCTCTTTTTCTTATGTCTTGGTTTTCTCGTAAAAAAACACGGCACCGACGACGAAGCTTTCTTATTGATACTAATCAATCAATTCGATCGTCGAATCGAAAATTTAAAAGTCGATTTTTTGCTTTTCTTTTGCAGTTTCGGTTTTTAAAAAATATTCCTCAGATATTTCAGTTCTCTGTTTTAAAAACGATAATTATCGTTTTTATGGTCTCTTTTATCGCTTTTTCGTTTTTTTCTCCTTATTTTGATATACAGAAAATATCGTTTACACGAGATAACCCATCACTCAATATCGAAAAAATGGAAACGATTGTTGAGCCGTATTATGGTACGAATATGCTCTTATTTCAATCAAGAGAACTAGAATCTCTCCTTTTAAGCGAGTTTTCCGAATTGCGAACCGTCACTATCAAAGAAAAATGGCCTTCTGAATTAGAAATACAAATGGTTATGTCCCCTCCGTTTGTAAATATATTTAATGAAGAAACAGCTAATTTTTGGGTTGTTTCTGAAGACGGTATTATTTTACAAATGGGAGCCGATGAATCACTCCCCACTATTGCGATACGTCAATACACCAAACCTATACGTATAGGAGAGCCCTTTATAGAACAATCAGTGCTTGAATCCTTTTTCTTAGTGCAAGAGTTTTTACAACAAGAGCTGAATCTGCCGATTCAAAGTATCATTTATTTTCTGATATCAAGAGAAGTTCATTTTATTACAGAATCAAACATAGCCCTCTGGATAGATGTTTCTCAAGATGTTTTACCACAAATACAAAAACTCAAACTAGCTGATGAGCGTATAGGCTTGTATTCTGATAGTTTTGAATACATCGATTTGCGTATCCCAGATCAAATATTTTATAAAAAACAATAAGTGGTTACGATTTTTGTTTAAAAAACCCTTTTATTTTTGATTCTGCATTTCGAGCAATAATAAGAAAACATGGAATCAATAATAAGGTTAGAATGGTTGAAAGCATCATTCCAAAAATAATAGCAAACCCTAACCCCGCCCATACTTTATCAGAAAGTGATAATGGCAAGAGCCCAACAACAGTTGTAATAGATGTTAAAAATATAGGTTGCATCCGCTCTTTTCCAGCTTGTATATACGATTCGATATAGGAATTATTATCAAGTCGATACTGGTTAATCCTATCAATCAAAACAATCGCATCATTTACAATAATTCCAGAAAGAGCGACAATTCCTATCATCGTTGGAAAACTAACGGCTAAACCTAAAATCCAAAACCCAATAAAAATAGAAGTGAGTGATAATGGAACAATGGCCAATATAATCAATGGTTGAATATATGAATTAAATTGAAACACTAACACTAAGAAAATAAGCAAAATGGCCATTAACATCGATTGAGCCATTTCACCCATAATTCGATTTCCTTCTTCTGAGTCTCCACCAAATTCAATTCGTTCCCCTGGTAAAAGTGATATATCAGATAAGATTGTCTCTACTTGAGGCATAATTTGAGATACCACAACACCTATTTCAGTGTCTGCTTGAATGGTTACAATTCGTTCCCCGTTTTTATGATTTATTTGTGAAGATTTTGCACTTAAATCAGGTTCTGCTATTTGTCGAAACGTTATGCTTTCTCCTCGTTGGGTCAATAACGGAATCTGATCAATTCGTTCAAGTGATTCAACAGTTTGCCATGCTTTTGTCCCATCCCAGTCAATACGAATATCAACATCAACTTCGTCTTCGCCTTCGGTTAACTGAACCACGGTTACTCCATTAATCGATGCTCGTAATGGTTCAATGATTTGTGATGGCGTAAGCCCCAGATTTGTCATAACATCTCGCTTCAATGTCCAATTCATTTGAATGGTCTTATTGTTTTGAGAATCAGTTATATTTTTTGTTTCAGGAATACGTGCAAGATTCTTTTTTATTTCTTGGCTTAACAGTTCTAAACGATCCATATCTGGCCCTAAAATGAGAATCTCTATAGGTGCTCCCGTTGGAGGACCACCTTGTTCTTGTTGTAGTTTTAATTCAGCATGTGACGGAATAATCGGTTGAAACTCTTTTTCAATAATCGATACAATTTCGTATGAAGGTGTCTCCCTACTCGCTTTATCTGTTAAGTTCACTGTAACTCCTAAAATATTACTCTGTGATAACGACATTCCATTGATACCTCCTCGAATAGATGATGATGGTTGCCCAGCAGTGAAAATAAAACTTTTAATCCATGCAGATCTATTTTCTGTTGATTCCATATACGGATGCAACACATTCTCAATAGCCGGAATAATGTCTTTTGTTTGATCGAGTGGCGTTCCTTCGGGGTATTCTACTTGAATCCCAAACACAACAGAATCACTTTCTGGAAAAACCTCAATTGGCACTTGTCGACTGACCACCAATCCAATAGAAAATAAAAAGAAAAGTGTCGTGAGTACACACACATTTATTATATTCATGCGAGAGTTTAAGATGCTCCGCATTGTTGATTCATACCAGTTTTGTATTTTTTTTAGTTGTGTATTCTTTTTGGGTTTTGGTTTCCATACGTTGTAAAAATAAATACTTAACGATGGCAATAGAAATAGAGCAATAAAAAGAGCACCTATTAAAATGGTGATAACCGTTACAGGAACCACGCTAATATATTGTCCACTTATTCCTGATATATAAAATAACATCGGGAGAAACGCGAATATCGTCGTGAGCGTTCCGCTAATAATAGGCCAACGAAAAAGAGTTAGTGTTTCTTTTGCTGCTTGGATTGGAGTTCGTTTTCGTTCGTGAATAGCTTCAGAAATACCTTCTACAATAATAATGGCATTATCGACTAATAACCCAATAGAGAGGACAAGTGCAAATAATGAGATTCCATTAAAGGTTCGTCCTAAGATATTTAAAACAATAATTCCAATCATCATTGCTAACGGAATAGCCGTTGATGCGAGTATGGATTCTCTCCATCCAAGTGCTAAAAACATAACAAGTGCAATGAGAATAAGCGTTTGTTTTCCGCTATTCACTAATGTCGATAATGACTCGTTAATATCGTCGGCACGATTAAATGTAATATCAGTATTAAGGGACTGAGGAATTTTTTTGTCTGATTTAAGTGTTTCAATTCGGTCAATAGCTTCTTCTACCATTGTAATAATATTTCCTTTTGCAGCTGACTTAATAACATTGATAAAAACAGCGGGTTTGTTTCCGTTTTGATTCACAAAAGTTGTTTCTACCGCAAACTCATCAAACTCCCGCCTCGCTTCAGCAAAATCTTCAAGTCGGATAATTGCTCCAGATGTAGATTTTTTAATTGGGAGTGCCAAGAATTCACTGACGTTCTTCATCTCAGATCGTACTGATACTTCAATTTTTCCTCCGCTACTATCAATTTGCCCTAATGGCATATCTATATGATGTGCACGAATAGTTTGAATTATTTCTCCAATACTCACCCCATGGGCTTTCATCTGTAATGGGTCTACAAGAATGTGTACTTGTTCTTCAGGAAGCCCATCAATACGTATATCTTTTACTTGTTGAATTGATTTTAAATCAGACTCAATCACTTCAGCAAACCGTTTGAGTTGAGTCCATGAAAAATCACCTGATAACGTTAATCCCAGAATTGGTTCGTCACTCAAACTTACTTCATTGATTTCTGGATCATCAAGAATTGTTTGAGGAAGTTCCTTTTTTGTTGTTTCTATTTTTTCTCGTAAGTTTTGAATATTCCTGTTTTTATCTGAATTAATATCAAACTCAATGGTCACAATAGACATTCCAGAAACGGATCGAGATGTATACTCTTTTACGTTCTCTAAATCTTTTATCTCTCCTTCAATTTTGTTGGTAATGAGTTTTTCTACGTCTTCAGGACTTGCTCCCGGCCAAAGAGTTATTACATTTGCAATAGGAATATCAATAGATGGAGTGATTTCACGAGGAATTGTGTAATAAGCAATACTTCCATAGATAAGAATCGCAATAACCAGTAAGCTTGTTACCTTAAATCGTTCCAAAAGAATCGTCCAGAAGAGTGAGAGTTTTTCTTTCATATTTATTCTGCGTCTAAAGGATTAATACTATCACCAGCATATACGCGTTTGTGAAACTGAATAATGCGATCATTTTGGTTCAATCCTCCTGTTATTCGAATATTGTTTCGAATAATACGATCATATTGAACTTTTCGTCGTTCTGCTTCGTTGTCTTGATTCAATACCAATACTTCAGCTCCATCAGGTTCAAATGAGACACTACTAATAGGAATAAGATCAGACTCACTTGTCTGGGCAGGAATAATAATAGAAGCAAAGCTTCCGACTCTCATTGTTTTGATCGATGTTGGAATTGGAAACTCTATTTTGATTTTCTGAGATCCGGCATCTGTTTTATAACTCAGTTGTGATGTTGGTAAATTTTCTATCTTCTCTCCTTGATACAGAATAAATATCGTCTCGCTTTTTAAAATTTGATCGAGTTCGTGATCCGACACAAATCCAACCACTTTCCATCCTTTGTTTTCTGATAAAACACTATAGAGTTTTTGCCCTGGATTTATAAACGAGAATGCGTTTATATGTCGATCAGTAATAACTCCAGAAAATGGCGATTTTATAGTGAGTTTTTGTTTACTAATATAGGCAGTTTGTACTTGGTTTTCTGCGTTTTGAATTTGAGACTGTGCATTTGATTTCACTACTTCTAATTGAGCTTTTGCGTTTTTAACACGGTTTTTTGCTGATATAAGGGAAAGATCAACGCGATTATTATCACTTTTTATTGCCTGTATGTTGTTATTAAGACTCGTTATTTGCCCATCAATTCGCCCCATCATGCCGTTTGATTCTGTTTGTAATAGAGCTCTATCTGATTCTAAAAATACACTTGAGTTATTTGTTGTTCGAATAAGAATATCAAGTATACGAACAACATCCTGTAGTTCCAATAAGACTTGAAGTCTGTTTTCTGCAAAAAAAAGTACATTTTGTGTGTTTGATTGAGAAGGGGGTTCGCCCCATTGATTTATTTCTTGTAGAAGTGTTGAGAGTTGTGTTTTTGCTTTTTGTCTTTGAATAGTATCATTGTTTCCAATATATCGTTTTGTTGCTTCTTGCTGATATCTATACCGATCAGAAGAACCTAATATTTCATCAGCCCAATTAGATACCTGTATAATCGTTGACTCACTGTTGACAGCCGTTGTATACAACGTTTCCCAATTTTTTGATCGGTTTTGTGTTTCGTTTGTTTGTAATTGTGCTACTTCTTCTTGTGCACTTTGGAGTGCTAATTCTGCAGATAATATACTTTGAGTCGTTGTTGATCGTACTTGTTGTAGTGTTAATTGTGTATTTTGATACTGAAGCGATTGTAGATTTTCTTGTTGTTCGATTGTGGCAACAACTTCTCCAGCTGAAACCTCATCTCCAATATTTTTTCGAACATCTGCAACAATACCACTTGTTTGAGCCACAATATCAATATCTCCCGTTGACTCGAGTGTGCCTAAGATTTCAATTTTTTCATCCGGACTCCATGATCCAAACTCGAACACAGGTGTTGATTTAATAACCGTTTGAGATATTGGTTTTGGGGCAATTTCTGTCTCTTGTGAAAAAAACCAAAAAAGCCATACAAAAAGAACACCAATAGATATGTAAAGGACAAGATAAATAGTTTTGAATGAAGAATGAGAAGGATTTGTCATAGAATTCCTGTAAAAATAGATTTTATTTATTCGTATCATTATATGTTTTTTTAATATTTTGTCAATTTGATTGTTCTTTTTTCCCCATCCTTGCTATGATAGAGAGTGATGATTGGTTATCTTTCGGGAACGGTGTTGGATATAGATCATAAAATTTGTCTTTGCATGACGAATAGTGGTGTTGGGTATTCTGTTTTTATGGCAGGATCACTTCTTTCACAGTTATCAAAAGGTGAAGCTTGCGCATTTCCTGTTACTACTATTGTCAAAGAACAAGAAATATCACTCTATGGGTTTGGTTCAAAAGATGAAAAAACATTGTTTGAAAAACTCATTACTGTCTCTGGAATTGGTCCCAAAACTGCTATTGGAATGGTGTCTTTACCAGTTTCTCGGTTTTTATCTGCGGTTGAAAACGGAGATGTTTCATTTTTAACTCGTATTCCAGGACTCGGAAAAAAAACAGCCGAACGACTCATTATCGAACTTCGTGGAAAAATAGATCTTCAATCACCAGAATCAGCAACACCGATGTCACATGCATTAAAAGAAGCAAGTGAAGCACTTGAAAACCTTGGCTATAGTCCTTCATATATACAGGAATCACTTTCAAAAGCCGATCAGAGTTCTTCAGCAGAAGACTTAGTCACTTGGTTTTTGTCTTCTCGGTCGTAAAGTTTGATTTTTTTGATGAATTATTTATAGTTCAATCGATTTTCATGATAATTCTTTCTATACTCGTCTTTCTGGTTATTTTCTCTGTTTTAGTTCTTGTGCACGAATGGGGACATTTTTATGCTGCTCGAAAAAGCGGCGTTCGGGTAGAAGAATTTGCTTTAGGTATGGGAAAGAAACTATGGAGTACAACAAAAGACGGAGTTGAGTATTCTCTGAATGCAATACCTTTTGGTGGATATGTACGAATGCTTGGTGAAGACGGAGAATCACCAGATCCAGCCAGTTTTTCTCAGGCAGCTTTGTGGAAACGTATGATTATCACGCTTGCTGGGGTGTTTATGAATTTTGTATTGACTATTGTTGTTCTTACTTTGCTTTTTACTATTGGAACAAACCCTTTTATCCTGACAGAAAAAGAATACAATGCTGCGATCGATTCCGGTGTTATTATAACTGAAACACAAGAAGACGGCTCTGTGCTTGTGACTGACATACAAAAAATAAAGCTTCCGTTTCCTCAATCACTTGAATTTGCAGTGACGGAAACAGGGCGAATTTCTGCAGCTATATTTGAAAAAATAACACATCTGCCTATTGAAATCTATGAGAAAAAAGGGATTCCAGATGATATTTCTGGTCCTTTGGGAATCGCAGAAGCTACTCATAAACTTTTACCACAAGGTATTATGGCTTTATTAAAACTCACAGCCCTTCTCTCTCTTTCTTTAGCGATTATGAATCTTTTGCCTATTCCTGCTCTCGATGGAGGACGGTTTTTGTTTCAAATTATCGAGGCTATCACATTTCGGAAACCACCCGCTCAATGGGAAAACGCTATTCATGTGGGAGGGTTTCTTTTTTTAATGATTCTCATGGTTGTGATTACATGGAATGATGTATTGCGTATCTTTTTTGCTTTGTAAAAAAACTTGCGTAAAATGAAAAAGTATGTACAGTCTCCTTGTTTTTAGTTTTGCCTTATGAAACATATTCTCGATACTCTCCGACGTGTTTTTACAACACCTTCTCTCCGAAAAAAAATTATTTATACAATTCTGATTCTTGTTGTTTTTCGTGTTGCGTCTCATATCTCTATTCCAGGAGCAAATATGAATGCTATTCGTGAACTTGTTCAATCCGCTCAATCTGGATCTGCAGGAAGTCCTATGGCGGTATTTTCTTTACTTACAGGAGGGGCTATGGAACGTTTTTCAATTGTTCTTATGGGGCTTACACCCTATATCAATGCATCAATCATTATGCAACTCTTAGGGGTGATTGTCCCATCTATTGAAAACCTTAAAAAAGAAGGGGAACAAGGACAAAAGAAAATAAATCAGTACACTCGACTCTTAACCGTTCCGCTTGCATTTGTGCAGAGTTACGGAATGATGGCGCTTATTAATCAATTTTCGGTTCCGTCAGGACAACCGATTGTGGATATGTCAGATTTTTCAGTCGTACTTCCAATGATGCTTATCGCCACTGCAGGAACCGTATTTCTTATGTGGCTTGGAGAACTTATTTCAGAAAAAGGTATTGGAAACGGTATCTCTTTAATTATTTTTGCCGGAATTGTTTCAACGGTTCCATTGCAAGTATTTTCGGCGTTTCAGTCTCAAGATCTTCCAGTCGTACTTGCTCTCATTATAGCAACACTTCTTTTGACAGTCTTTATTGTATTTGTATCAGAAGCGGACCGACGAGTGCCTGTGATTTATGCTGGAAAAAAAGGAGCTGGACAACAACGGTCTTTTTTACCTCTTAAAATTAATCAAGCTGGGATGATTCCGATTATCTTCGCTGTTTCTCTTGTTTCTATGCCATCTATTATGGCGAGCTTTATGCAACAATCAACAAATCCATCAATGGTAAAAGCGTCTGAATTTATTCAGTTATATTTAAATCCGGCTTCACCAACTCTATGGTATAATATTGTGTATGCATTGCTTATTTTTGGGTTTACGTATTTCTATGTCTCTATTGTGTTTGAACCAAAAAAAGTGGCTGAAAATATTCAAAAACGTGGAGGATTTATTCCAGGGTATCGTCCAGGAAAAGAAACGGAAAACTTTTTAACAGAAGTAACAACTCGACTCTGTTTTTGGGGGGGGCTTTTCTTGGCAGTAGTCGCCATTGTGCCTTTGTTCTTTCAAGCATGGCTTTCAGGAGGGAATGCAAACGCAGTTTCTCTTTTTGTATCAGGTGCAGGGATGATTATCGTTGTTTCTGTGGTTCTTGATATTATCCGACGTATAAATGCACAACTTGTTATGCATGATTATGATAAGTTATAAGTATATATTTTGTTTATAGCTACAAAAGAAGACCAGTATGGTCTTTTTTTGTTTATCCTCATTGACTTTTTATTTTTTTTTATTATGATTCATTCCCCTTTTTCAAAAGGGTGTTCTTTTTTATTTCTTTCATTTAATATAAGGAGCTAGATTGTATGAAATATGATATTTCATCATCGTTTGCCAGTTTGCATTTGGCACTTTTATACCGATTTGATTCTATGACAAAATCGGTTCAGTATTCTCGCTACATAAAAAGCGTGAATCCTTTGTTTCAAGAATATTTGTATCGGTATCCTCTGCAACAAGATATTTCTTTTGATTTCTCAGATGTCGTAAGTTCATATCGACATTTTTCAGAACGCAAACCTGCAATGGTTCAACTTGTTCTTGCGTTACAAGACCTTGTGAATCGAACAGAAGAAGAGAATCGCAAATCTTGTCCAGATAGATTGATTCTTGATACTCTAGAAGAAGAAGCACGTACATTATGTGAAGCTCTTGATGTTAATCAAATCACTGTTATTAATCCACGTATGATTCTTGATAAAATTCACAAAGAAAATAAAACATTGATTGTTTTTCTACAGCATTTATTTTCTCTTCATTTTATTAAATTTCTGGAGTTTAAATATAAACGAGGAAATATATCATCGAATCAATGGCAGGGGTTGCATTTTCTTGTTTTTGAAATTTTAGATTGCTCTGTGAAATACATGCTTTTCTCAAATATAAACTTCTTAGAAGATAAGCGGACAGAAAATAGAGTCTATCTCACAGAATCACTTATAGAATTGCATGTAAAGCATTTGCGTTATATCAAAAATATTGTGCCTGAGCAGGATATTGAAGAACTTCCAAGAATAGTATTTCTTTTCTTAAAAGAATCTTATTCCAATCTATCGATTCTTATTTCTGAAGAATTAAGACAAAAAAAACGTGCCGATATTATTGCGAAAGAAAAAAAACTACTTGTAGATCAAAATTAGTCTCTTACTATATTTTTATCTCTTCTTTCTATAAAAAGGTTGCCTCTGAAAACAGGCAACCTCTTTTTTTTAAAGTTGACTCTTTTTTTGATTGTTATTATAGTAGCAATCTCTGTTTTGTTCTTGATGTAATCACAAAGAGACAACAGAGAAACAGTTCTTTTTCATTTTTTTAAATAATCATAAGGAGTTATTGTATGAGGCATTCAGATTCCTCTTCGTTTGCAAGTTTACAGCTTGCAATCTTATATAGGTTTGATAGCATGATCAAATCAGTTCAGTATTCGGGGGTATTAAAAAACTTGGAGCCCCTCTTTGCAGAGTTTTTGTTTGAATATCCCGATATTTCTTTTCAAGCAGTGGAAATAGCTTATAAAGAGTTTTCGAATAGAAAACCTTTTAATGCCGACAGAATGAGAAGGATAGGGCAAATTGAATCTCTCATTGAAAAGCGTTCAGAGCGCGGAGTTCTTCAAGATGATGCTTTACTCCAAACTTTAAATAATGAGATAAATAATTTACTCATACAAGAGTTTGGAAGTAATAATAAAGATATACCAACTGTTTGGGGGATTTTAGAATCTATTAAAAAAGAGAATAAGATATTGGTTTCTCTTATGAACCATTTATTATCTCTTAAGTTTTTAAACTTTATTCGTCGTAAGATGAATAATAAAGAAATAACACCTGATCAATGGAAAGGTTTGCTTTTTGTTGCATTCATAATTCTGAATTCAACGGTTCAATATTTGATGTTTTCAAATATGAATTTCCTTGATATCAAACCTTCTGATAAGCGAGAATATTTTTCAAATAATATCTTCTTGCAATTTAATAATCAGATTTTGAGTATCCAAGAAATGATGCCGTTGAATGAACGGAATATTGTAGGGAACGAACAAAAAATCTTTACCATGCTCACAGTTGTTCATTCTTCTGTAACCATTCTTGTAAAACAAGAATTTGAAACGGAAGGAAAAATGAAAAAAACAAAAAATGTAGAATTCGAACCCATAGTGGCTTAAGCTTCGGCTTCGTTTTCTCTCCTCCGAAAACCCTCTCTCTTTCATAAGAGAGGGTTTTTTTTCTATTTGTTTTTTCAGAGAGCTTTTGGCATACTTTTTTTGATGATTGCATCAAATCTTCCATTTTTTCTCGCGTTTCATTCTCTCTGTCCTTTAAAAAAACCATTATTTGAGTTGCTAAACACCGCTTTTGATGGTGACTGGAAATCAGTTTTTGGAGCATCTGAAAAAAAGTTTTTATCATTATTTTCATCAATTCCAAAACCAATCGAAATATTTTTGGCTCAAAGAAAAAACATATCTCCTTTTGAGATATTCGATACGCTTCAAAAATATGACATACAAACACTTATTCTCTCTGATCCACAGTATCCTGCATTACTCGCAGAATCTTCAGATCCACCTGTGTGTCTTTTTTATAAAGGAAATATTGATATTTTGTCTGATACCACACTCTCTATCGTTGGATCTCGATCAATTACCTCATACGGAAAACAAGTGCTCGATACATTCTTTGAAACACTTCCTTCTTCACTCTCTATTGTGTCTGGGTTTGCTTTAGGCACTGACACCTATGCCCATCAACGAGCGTTTCAAAACAATGCCCGTACTATCTGTGTTTTAGGGAATGGACTCGATACCATCTATCCACGCCAAAACGAAATGTTTGCCCGCCAACTACTCGAAACACAAATAGGGCTTTTTGTTTCAGAGTATTTCCCTCATACCCCAGCTCTTCCACACCATTTTCCAGCACGAAACCGTATTGTGGCGAGTCTTTCTTCAGCAACATTGGTGGTTGAAGCTCGTGAAAAATCAGGAAGTCTCATAACCGCTCGACTCGCTCTTGAAGAAAATAGAGAAGTCTTTGCCGTTCCAGGGTCTCTCTTTTCCGCTCAATCACAAGGGTGTCATCAAATTATTGCCAAAGGGGAAGCAACAGCTGTATACAAAGCGCAACAAATAATTGATATATTTGGTTATAAACCACAACTATCACTGTTTTCTTCTGAAAAAAAAGAAAGATTCTCTCTTCCCTTTTCTGATACCGAAAAAACAATTCTTGATTACTTGAAACAAAACTCATCACAATCGTGTGATGATATTACTCGTGCAACAAATATGCCATCGCATACGGTCAATGCAACACTTACGTTCTTACAAATTAAAGGGGTTGTTCGATCAGTAGATTCTTTGTATAGTTTTTATGAATCATAAAATACAGGTATCACTTATATTTGTTTGTGCCCTTTTATTGGGTGTCTTTATTGGGCGTTCTATTGCTCCGTTACCAGATGTACAATGGGAAAAAAGAGAACCGCATCATGAAATAAGTGTGATTGATATTCAATCAATATCAGGAGACCTATTGCAGATGTCTGTTTTTGGGAATGTCCGTTTTGTGTGGGGCGATGATCAATTTCGAGAACCAGACCCACAAACACGATCCTTGAAAATTCCATTATCTCAGATATTTACACCTGAAGATCTTCAGTTTTCACAGTTTTTGTATACTGGAAACAAAAAGACAATGAAGTTCTATCCTTCAGATTCCTATTATGCAAGAGGAACTCATCCTTCTGATCGACGATTTTTTAACTCAAAACAAGAAGCGATTGATGCTGGGTTTGTGCCTATAAAAAATATGCCCTAAACAGATTTTATTTCTTTTTCTATCAGCGATAATAACTCTTCTTTTCGTCGTTCAAGCTCAGAAACAGTTTCGGTTTCAATACGAATATTTATTTTTGGTGTTGTGTTAGAACATCGTACAATAGCCCATTCGTAATCAGAAAACGATATACGAATACCATCGGTTGTGAGTGCATCTGGATATTTTTGTGACAATTGTGTTGATACACGTTGTAAAATCTCAAACTTATGTGCGTCATCAACCGTTATTTTTTCTGAAAATTCATGCATTTTTTTCCACTGAGTTGTGACTTCGCTCAGAATATGAGGATGTGACTCAACGGCTTGTAAAAACCGTAAACCAGCAAGTAATGCATCATCGTGTCCATAAAAATTTTCTCCAAACATGAAATGTCCTGATTGTTCTCCTCCAAACAAAGAACCAGTGCGTTTCATGGTTTCATGAATATAAGCATGTCCTGTCCGAGAAACATGAACCATTCCACCTTTGGTTTTTATGTTTTCAATAAGTGTGTTTGAACACATTGCATCCACAACAATAGACCCTTTTGGGTTTCGACTTAAAAAATCAATCGAGAGAATATAGAGAATTTTATCAGCAGAAAGTCGAGTTCCATCGGATAAAATAATACCTATTCGATCTCCATCACCATCAAAAGCGAATCCAAAATCAGCGGATTCTGTTTTCATGTGTGCTATCAAATCAGCAACATTTTCAGCTCGTTCTGGGTCTGGTTGATGATTTGGGAAACGAGTATCTAAATCACAATAAATCTCACCAACTTTTTGTCCAAATTCTCTAAAGAGGTCTGGATAGAATATTCCAGGAATTGAGTTTCCACAATCAATTTCTATTTTTTTTGATTGCAGAGAAGGGAGTATGCTGTGTAATTTTTTTTTATACGCAGATACGATTTGAGATTCTGAGATAACCGTGTCTGGCGATTGTGCAATTGGTTTTTTTATTTCATCAAGTGTTTGTACTCGGTTGTATATTTCTTGAATTTCGTCTCCACAAATAGGTCCAAAAACATCTTTCATTTTGAGTCCATTATCTTTTGGAGGATTGTGTGATGCCGATATTTGAATAATAGCATCAAACGCACCTTCATAACGCATAAAATAATTCATGGGTGTAGGAATATTGCCACCAAAAGTGACATGAGCGCCTTCGTGTTTCAAACCAGAAATAACCCATGGATACAACGATGCCATTGATGTTCTTGCATCTCCTGATACAAAAATGCGAGGCGTTGAATTTGCGTGTTTTTCCTGTATGTGCTGTGCAAACGCTCTTGCAATTTGAAAAAATCCATCAGCATCAAAATCAATAAATGCTTCTCCTCGAATATCGTATGCACGAAATATATAGTTTTTGAGTATCATATCTTTATTGTATAGCGACTCTTCTTCCTTGCCAAACAGACTTGAATTATTTCTCTTTTTTTGTTATAATGAAGCGATGCGTTTGTTTTTCCAGACAATTTTTTATGCTTCTCGGTCTCCACTTTTTGTGTGTGTTAATCGGTTTTTGTCTGGCGTTATTATTCTCTCATTACTCCTTCTTCTGTGTGAAACAGTATCTGGATTAAAACAATATGCTCCATTGTTTCGAGTAGTAGAACTTATTATCACTCTTGTTTTTACGCTTGAGTATGTAGGTCGCATTGTGGGACACAAAAAACCGTTTCGGTATATTTTCTCGTTTTTTGGGTTTATTGACCTTATTGCCATTATTCCTACATATCTAGGACTTGGAAATTTAACATTTTTAAAAAGCCTGAGAGGACTACGAATTCTTCGGTTCCTGCGTGTTTTGCGTGTTATGAAGCTAATGGAAATAAAACATAAAAAATCAGATTCTCATGAATTGTTTTTCTTAACACTTGAAATATACGCAACGCTGTTTTTAGCGGTTGCGCTGTTTTCTGCTACTGGCATGTGGTTGGCTGAAGGGTTTCGTCCAGAGTTTTCAAATATTCCAGTGGCATTACTGTGGTCTATGAAAGTTCTTTTAGGCGGCGTTTACCAGGCTATCCCTCAAACCATTGCTGGAGAACTTATTATCATCACCACTCGTTTTTTTGGCGTACTTTTGTTTGCATTACTGATTAATATTGTTCTCAACCCTATTCGTCAATACCTCTTAATTGAGCACGATCAAGACACTTCTTCATTATAAACTTCTTTAATGAGATTTTCATATCTATCGAGCCATTGGTTTGATATGTGTGTTTTTTTGTGTAGCATTTTGAGCACGCTTCGTTCAAACCATGCTTTTTTTGTTTTCGTATCATCTTTTTTATTAAAATGATTCCAAATTGAATCACCATGAAGATGATACTGTGTTTGTAATGACTCCATATTTGCAATTTTGTCTGCTAAACACACAAAATGTGCCTGTGTGATACTCGTATCAACACGATGGATATATCGTATTTTTCTTTCCTTCCAATCAGGGACATCTTTTTCTTCCGAAACAGACTGAATAATTATGAGTACCAGAGCATTGCATCTTTGCACAATAGTGTTTTCATCACAAAGAGTGTCTTCTAGTAAATCATGTCCAAGGGCAGCAGCAATAGTATCGGGATCATGAGTCATTTGACTTGTTAAATACGCAACCCGTAAAGGATGTTCAATGTAAGGACGCAGATCTCCTTTGCGTTTTTGTTCTTTGTGATATTCAATACAGAGCAACAAAGCTTCATCAACATTTTTGTGATGTATGTAATGAAAATCAAACAATGGAAAATATCCAGCATCTTTTAATAAAAAATACTCGTCAGGATATTGTTTTGATTCTATTCGTGCTTCGTGTGTGAGCGCGTGTAAATCACGACTTTCTTTCATCAACACTCCTTGTTTCCACAAAGAATAAGTATGCATAGATACACAATACTTTTGTTTTTGTTTTTGACAAGGCTCGGTGTTTTTCTTTACTTTTGCTTTTTTTTTCGTATAATTGACAAGATTTGAGCTTTTGAAAATATTTTCAGGCTCAGCACATACAATTTTGTACCGTGCACTCATTTGTTCTTTTGTTTCAGTTAGAGGAAAAGTTTCTCGCATAAAAAGAGGAACTGGGTTTCTATTCACAAAAGATCTTTTTATATTTTATTTTTATTTGTTATGGACAATTCAACACCTGATAAGAAAAAACTTGATACGTTTCTTCAAAAATTATCAAACACTCAACTTCCTTCATCACCAAAAAAAGACTCTCATACAGCAGAACCATCAAAAAGCAATGATGGAGCAAAACAAACTTCATCAAATCAGTCTTTATCTCATAATACATCGAGAAATAAGAAAAGACCTCCACAAAAAGGAAAAACACATCCTCCTTATAGCACAACACATGATCCAACGGTCGGAAGACCTACAATAGCAAAAAAAGCATCTACCCATCCCACACAGTTCTTGTTGCCACAAAATGCTGGTGATATTCGAGTTGTTCCTTTGGGTGGGATGGAGCAGGTTGGGTTTAATATGATGTTCGTAGAATGGGGCGATGATATTATTATTATCGATATGGGAACACTTTTCCCTTCAGCAGAACACTTAGGTGTTGATATTCTTGTTCCTAATATTGAATACCTTCTGAAAAATAAGAAAAAAATACGAGGTGTTATTTTTACTCATGGACACCTTGATCATATTGGTGGAGTAGGATATTTAATACAATCTCTGGGCTTTCCTCCATTGTATGGGTCGCGTCTTACAAACGAGCTTATTGTTGCTAATAGCGAAGAACATGTTGATACAAAAAAACTAAAACTTATTGAAATAACACCTCGTTCTAAAATAAAACTTGGACGATTTGAATGTGAATTTTTTCATGTAAACCATTCGATTCCAGAGTGTCTTGGGGTCGTACTTCATACTCCTTATGGTGCAATTGTGCATTCTGCAGATTTCAAAATCGATCATAATCCTTCTGATGAAATGCCAGCAGATCTTCATCGCATTGCGAGTATTGGAAAAAAAGGAGTCGCTCTGGCTATGGTGGATTCAACCAATGCGATACGTCCTGGACACACGCTTTCAGAATCTGTGATTCAAAAAACACTTGATAATGTTGTTTCACAAACAAAAGGACGACTTATTATTACTACTTTTGCCAGTACAATTGGTCGTATTGCACGACTCATAGAATCGGCGGAACGACATGGGCGAACGGTTTTCTTTTCTGGACGATCAATGGAGCGTAATATTGCGATCGCTCGAAAATTGAACTACTTGAAATGCAAAGATAAAACGATTCAACGTATGTCTCGAAAAGTGTCAACACTTCCACCAGACAAAATTATGATTCTTTCTACTGGATCACAAGGGGAAGAACTTGCGGCTTTGACTCGTATGGCTGCCGGAATACATAAAGATGTCCAATTAAATAAAGATGATTCTATTGTGTTTTCTTCTTCACCTATTCCAGGAAACGAAATTGCTATTGTGTCGGTGTTAAATAATCTTGCTGAAATAGGGTGTCGCATCATTGATAAAAAAGAGCTTGATGTGTATGTTTCAGGTCACGGTCATCGTGAAGAATTAAAACTCTTTACTACACTTATAAACCCGAAATATTTCGCTCCTATTCATGGAGAACTTTATATGCGGTATGCTCATAAAGATTTAGTCGTCAAAGAGCTTGGCTTTAATCCAGAACATGCTTTCATTATGAAAAATGGTCGAGGTATTGTCTTAAATAAAAATGGAGCTCGACTGATGAGCGATAAAGAAAAAGTGCCAACGGGTATTATCATGATTGATTTGCATGATCCAATTGGTGAACATGTAATGGCTGATAGAAAACAAATGTCAAATGATGGGGTTCTCTTGTGTATGATTCATCATACGAATGGAACAATAAAATCAATCGATATTCGTACTCGAGGGTTTGTGTATATGGGTATGAACCACGAGATTTTTTCACTCTTAAAATCAGAACTTAAAAAAAGTTTTGAACCACACTATTCGAAAGAAAAATCAATAAAAGATATGGAACATATGTTGACCACTGTTGCTCAGAAACTTTTAATTCAGAAATTTAAGAAAGAACCAGCGTTGGAGATTGTTATTCTTTAAATAATACTTCTTGAGTGGGTCTATACATGTTTTTTTAAACAGATGTAAACATATGAGGGAGGGGGGCGATTACGGTTGTAGTCGCTCCTTTTTTATCAGGATCGGGAAATGAAATACTGTATGCGTGCAGCATCATGCGTTCAAATGGTTCTCCACCGTATTTTTCGTCTCCTACAATAGGAAACCCAATTTCACTTAAATGAACTCGTATTTGATGAGTTCGTCCTGTGGGAATTTGAATACGAAGATGAGACCTGTTTTTCTGTGTTGATAAACGTTCAAAATGAGTTATAGCTTGTTTCGCTGTTGGGTCGTCACTCGCTTTCATCTTTTGACGGTTTTGATGACTTCGTTGTATTCCTGACTCTATTTTTCCTTTAAGTGGAGGAACTCCATTGGTATGTGCGTGATATATTTTTATCACTTCTCCCCAATGTTCTTGCAAAAACCGATGTGTTTTATTTGTTTTTGCGACTAATAAAACACCAGAAGTACCTTTATCGAGTCGATGGACAATACCAGGGCGTTCTATACCTCCTACCTCTGATAAAGATGTCCATTGATGAATAAGAGCATTGACAATTGTATGAGGAGAAGGATCAGATACTGAAGGATGCACAGAAATACCATGTGGTTTCTCAATAGCAATCCATGATTCAGACTCTTGTAATATAACTAACGGGTGATTCCAAGGGATTAAATGTTCAATAGGTGGTTCTTTGTACACAATATCCCATATTTCAGTTCGTTTTGTTTTTGTTTTTGGGTCTTTTTTTTCATTGTTCAGGAAAAATTCACCATTTTTTTTCCATTGATTGCGAGAGATATGAGGAATGATAGTTTGTGCGATCGAATCAATACGTTGACCGTGTAAAGACTCTGTAATGGTAATGCGTTTGGTATATGTCATGTTCTACGTGGAGATCGAAAAATAAGGCTTATAAAAAGAAGGGCAGATAATGTGTTAGCGGTTAAATTCCCAAGAGCGAGTCCTAAAATAGCCCTTTCTTCTGGTAAAATTATAAAAACGGAGATAAGCACCACAAGCGTTGCTGCTGCTAATGATAGAGAAGTGACAATGAGTGGAGTTTTGGTGTCATTATTGGCGAGGAATACTCGAGAAAGAGTGGGAATCATACATGCGAAGGGAAGTGATAATACCGTCCAAAAAAACACAGTATAGGTTTGTGTAAGCATTATGTTTTCAATATTATACGCCCAAGCAAGCAATGGTTTTCCAATAAAAATACCAATAAGTGACGCAGGAATAGCAATTATTAAAACTTGCTTGAGTGTTTGAATAACAATTTTTCGTTGTTTTTCTGTATCAGAACTTGCATCAGTAAGATAGGGGAATGTTGCATTTGCAATGGGGAGTCCGACAATAGAGAGTAATACCATACCGGTATTTGTTCCAAGTGAAAAAGCAGTTACACTCCCCATCATCAAAAAAGAAGCAATTAAAATATCAATCGATTGGTTTATCTGAAACCCTGAATTATTGAGTACTCGAAAGAGAAAATCTTTTCGAAACGATTGCCATGATGATGATGGTTTTTTCCAGCAGAGTTTTATTTTTTCACCATTGTATACATAGAGTCCAATGTTTATGAATGCATGAAACAAAGCACCACATAATGCACTTATTCCAACAGTTGTGAGTCCGTATTGTGTTTGAAAAAGAAGAAGTCCTCCGCAGAGCGTTGCGGTATATAAAACAGGGGCAAGGGCGAGTATTGCAAACTGTTTCTTGTATTGATGAAATGCAGCAAAAACAGATGAAATACTAAGGATAAATACAGACCCAAATAGAAACCTCGATAGTGGTATCATCTGTGACTGAAGAGAGGACTCAAACCCACCAGCAAATATTCGAATAAAGAAAGGTGTGAATACTACACCTAATGCGCAGATTGCTCCGAAAAAAACGAGAATACCCCAAAAAAAGCTAGACACAAAAAGAGTTTTTTCGGTTTTTTCAAGATTGTGTACGCGTGGGATAAGGAGGGTTGAAACAGTCCCCGCAATCAATAAGAAAAAGAAAAAATCAGGAATACGAAAACTTGCAAAAATAAGATCGACCGTTTCAGGTGATTCAAACAGTGTCAAAAATAATCGATCACGATAAAGCCCTAGCCCCTTGGAAACAAGTGCAGAAAGAGCTAATAAAACACTACCGTATTGTATACTAAATCGCATATATTTGCATTGTATTCTTTTTTGAAAGAAAGTCTTCTCTTTCTATGAGTACAAAAAAAAGGCGAATCATCGCCTTTTTTTTGTATGAGTTGTTTTCTTACGCTAACTCGATTTTTGCACCCGCTTCTTCGAATTTTTTCTTCAATTCTTCTGCTTCTTCTTTTTTAACATTTTCTTTAATGTTTCCACCGTCTTCTGCTAGTTGTTTTGCTTCTGCAAGTCCGAGCCCTGTTACTTCTCGTACAACTTTAATAACAGCAATTTTTTGAGATCCACAGTCTTTAAGTACGACATTAAATGATGTTTTTTCTTCTGCTTCTTCTGCAGCAGGAGCTGCAGCAACAGCTACTGGTGCAGCTGCGGTAATACCATACTTTTCTTCAAAGTATTTTGCTACGTTGTTTGCTTCAACAACGGTTAGTTTTTCGATTGCATCAACAACCGATTGTTCGTTTTTTGAAAGAGTTACTTCTGTATCTGACATGATAAAAATAAATTAAAAAATAAAAGAAAACTAAGACGCAAATTTTTCTGCGTTCTCCAACACATTGTGGAGTTTTCGGAATCCTGAATTGAGAACTCCATGAATTTTTTGAGGTCCACTCTTGAGCATTCCAACAATTCTACCAAGAGATTCTTCTCGAGTTGGAGTTTCTGCGATAACAGCTGTTTGTGCTGCGTTTTGAAACATCCCATTGAAAATACATCCAGCAAAATCCATTTTGGATTCCTTTGTCGCTTTGTTAAAAAAATCTTTTTTGAATTTTTTAATCGCTGCTGCGGGTGCAATTTCATCTGATGATGACACAATAACTGATACTGATCCTGATAAGTCGTCTACCGAGAATTCAGCAACTCCTGTATTTTTTGCTGCTAAAGCAATAAGAGTTTTTTTGATGACCTTATAAGTCATGCCCTTTTCTCGCAGTTCTCGACGAACCGATTGTGCCTCATCAACCGTTAACCGAGTGCATTCAGCAAATGCAATCCCTTGTGCAGACTTGAATTGTGCTTCTAGTTCTGCGAGTTGCTCTGCTTTCTTGCTTTTTGTAATGGCCATGAGAAAGGGTTAGGAAATAAAAAAAAAGTCTGTGTAAAGACCTTTTTCAAAAACAGAAACGATTGGAGACAAAAGAGAATATTTTTCTTTTTGTACCAAAAATGGATATTTCTGTCTCGGTTGGATTTATTTTTATACCAACGGTCTTTGACCTTGCTACCTTATTTTTTTTTGTAAAATTGTCAAATGCTATTTTTTCTTTTGAGGCCAGAGAGACAGAAGAAAAAAAGCAATCACTATTCCTATACCAATCATCCCAACCCAACGAGGAAGGCTTATGGGGTCAATTTTTCCAAAAAAACTTCCAAGAAATAAAAGTACCTCAATCACTGATATTGCAGGAATAGCTATAATTCCTCCTATTGGATTTGGAATCCATCCTAAAAAACTGACCAACGCTGATAGCCCCATTGCTAATGGTACGAGTGGTTCAATAACTATATTACTTACGAGTCCTATAAATGGAAAACTCCCAAAAAAATAAATAATAAGTCCCATAACAGATATTTGTGCAGCCAGTGTGACACTGAGTATGGTTCTTATTTTTTCTGACAGAAACAAAAAGTATTTTGCAATACTTTCGCTCCACAGCACTATTGCAAGTGTTGCAAAAGCACTTAAAAAGAACCCAATATCTCGTTGTATAATGAGAGGATTGAACAACCCAATAATGAGAAATGTCATTATAATTATGTTTTTTGTGTCAGATTTTCGTCCTATACTGAGAGCCCATGCACTTAATGATCCCATGCAAATTGCACGTATTATAGGCGGATCAAATCCTGTTAAGAGTAAGAATAATCCAAGTATGAGAATCGTTCCTACAAAAACCAAACTCATTCCCAATGGACGTAAAAGTGCCCCAACAATAAGCATTATAACCGTTACATTAAATCCAGAAACAACAAGAATATGCGTGAGTCCCGCACGTGAAAATGCAGTATCGGTATATGGAGGGAGCTCTTTTTTTATACCAAATAAAATCCCCATAGCAATTTGTTGGTGAGGACTGGGGAGATGATCTTCTATATTTTTTTGAAACCGAGATCGAAGCGTATACCCTGTACGAGTGAACGAATATTTGTCTTGATGCGGTTTATGCTCAATATTTGTTGGTTTTATAATTGAATAAACATGTAATCGTTGTAAGTATCGAGCATAATCAAATGTTTCAAATGGTTGAGGAATCATAAGTTTTCCCTCGCCTTCTATAAAAGAACCTGGAGGGAAGACGTTTTTTTTTGTGTCTTGCACGAGCATTCGAGTTTGTATAATGCGATTATTGATGTGTATATTTCCATTGATTATAAACTGAGTTTGTTTTTCTTTTTCTTCAGGAAAACTATCAACCCATCCTTCAAAAACAACAGTCGTATTATGAAAATGGAGTGGGAGGATATGCTCTTGGATATCTCGATGTGATAGACTGCTGTAAAACCCCATTCCAAAAAAAGCAATACATATTATTATCTCCCATTTTCTCCATACAATCCATAAAAATATACTTATACATGTTCCAAGAAGAAGCGGGAGATGTAATTGATGAGTTTGAATACTCCACAACCCGAACAATCCTCCAAGCCCAATCAATCGAAACTGTTGCGAGGGCAAAGAGAAAGAAGAAAACATAAATGGGTTTAGAAATAATTATTCGGATTCATTTTTCGTCCATTGATTCGGACTTCAAAATGCAAATGAATTCCTGTCGGGCCGATCACGTTTCCACTATTTCCCATTTTTCCAATGAGTTCACCAGTTTTTATTTGTTGTCCTACTTTCACGTTATAACTATTTAAATGGGCATAAAGTGTTTGGATATTGTTTCCATGATCAATAATAACATGATTTCCGTATCCATAATTCCACCCTCCTGCAGCGGTGACAACTTTTCCAGCTTGTGCTGAATAAATAGGCGTATTCATACTATTGGCAATATCTATTGCGGTGTGTCCGGCGTGAACCCCTTGTGTTATGATACCCGTTGTTGGTTTTTTGAGTTTGAGTCCCGTAGAAGAAAGTGTTGGTGGAGCGGAAGCAACACTTCGAATCGGTGATTGAAACGGTGTGTGTTCAATATAAATCTTTTTTGCATCGGGTAAGAATAATTCTTTTCCTCTATGAATAGTCCCTTCATTATTTAAATCGTTATATTGATAGATGTCTTGCACTCTAATATCATGTAATTGTGCGATTTCACTTAATGTGTCTCCCAATTCTACGGTGTAATAAACGCCATCAGCAGGAGGAATAGTGAGTATTTGTCCGGGAGTTATCGTTTCTTTAATAGTAAGATTGTTTGACCATAACAGCGTTGAGACATTCAGACCAAATTTATGACTAATTTTTAAAAGAGTGTCTCCTGATTTGACGGTGTAATCAAGAGCTTTTGTGGTGTTTCTTGGTTTTCTTTGTGCGACTAAGTTACCGTCTTCATCGGTTGTTATTTCTTGAATCCCTGTGTTTTGAACTTGTGCAAAATTATCAATAAATCCAGTTTCTGTAATGGTGAATATTCGTTCTTGTTGAAAAAACAAACTGTCTCCGAACGGTGTTTTATTCCAAAAAAAGTATGTCGGTTGAAAACTGGTTAAAAACAAAACAAAAAGCGAAAGGATGCTCAACTGCAGTCCAAATGGAGAGTGGAGTATCTGGTTTATTGTATTTCGTACCGAAGAAAGAGATTGAATAATCATGAAATCACGCCTATTGTGATAAAAACAAAAAAAAATTCAAGAACCACTCTTTCGATTTGCAATTTTTAAAATTTAATTACAATACAAACTGATGAAGCTTGTTTATTTAGAGCATATCATTGAAACCATTTTAACTGATGTGCCGTGCCCTCGTTGCTCAGAATTGCTGAGTGAGGACGTTTTGGAAGTAAAAAACGTCCAAGAGACTCAAGCCGATATATTTGTGCCTTGTAAAAACTGTGGGGCGCAAATATCTATTTGTGCTGATATTCAAGAACATATTCCAGATACTATGTTTCGGATATTGCTTCCAAAAATGTACAACAAAGTAAGATCAGCGCTTCCTCGTCCACAAGTCTCTCCTAAAAATGTAGAAGATATTATGCATTCTCTTAAAAATTTTCATGATCGTGACGTACGAAAATTATTTCTTCCATAGTCTATGTTTTCTCTCATTATAGCTTTTTTGGTTGGAATTGGGATTTGGATGGTTTTTGGTTCAGACGATGCGTCTTTTTCTGTGCCAGATATTCCAAACGTTGAACAAATTCAAACGTTTGTCGCTTCAGCAAATGTGTCAGAATTAGAACAAAAAAAACAAGAACTTGAAACAACGATTCAAGACCTTTCTCGCAACCTTTCTGCAGCAAAAGATTCAGGGGCGGCACGTGTTTCGGAAGTTCAATCAGCGTTGTCTGATGCACAAAAATCGTATAAAGAAGTATTATCAGCTCTTGATCGTGTGAAGCAAGCACTTGATTTTTCGGATACAGAGTGATTTTTGCTTTCTATTTTTTCTTTTTTCGGGTATAATAAAGAGATGGTTGAAATTTTATCGTTTCAAAACCCGATTATACAACTCATTTTATCTGGTCTTTTGGGTGGGTTTTTGGGAATTCGACGAGAATTGGATACAAAGAGGTATTCTGTACACCACGAGTTTATGGGTTTTCGATCATTATTTCTTGTTGCTTTTTGTGGAACCCTTTCCACATTTATTCCGAGTGTCCCATTTCTTCCTCTGTATTTTTTTGTTGCGTTTGTTATTCTTATGGCTATTGCCTATTATCATGCACGGTTTAAAATGGGGATTCAAGGAATTACAACAGAACTGACTGCTTTTTGTGTGTTTTGGGTTGGTGTTCTGGTTGGATCTGGTGATGAAGGATTGTTTTTGGCTGTTTCGATTGTTCTTTTCTTGTCACTGATCAATGCGTATAAATACTCATTACACAATTTTATTCAAACTCTCACTACTCAAGAATGGTCAGGTGCATTACAACTCAGTCTTATTTCAGTATTTGTTCTGCCACTTCTTTCGCGAGAAGCGATTGATCCGTGGGGAGTCATTATCCCTTTTAATATTTGGTTTTTAGTCGTTTTAATATCGGGTATTGGATTTTTTGGGTATTTTCTTTTAAAATATTTAGGTCTCAAGGGCGGTATTCCATTGGTTGGGTTTTTAGGGTCATTGACTTCAAGCTTAGCGGTGACACTTTCTCTCTCTCACTTATCAAAGAAATTTCATTTTCCAAACGTATTATCGGGAGGAATTCTTATTGCTATCGCAACAATGCAAATGCGTGTAGCGGTGGTTGTTTATTTTTTAGGGACGACTGATATGAAGAGTTTTATACTTGTGCCTGTGTTTATGTCTTTAATGAGTTATATGGTGGGAACATATTTTTGTTTTTTTGCGAATAGAGGAAAACATATAGAAACACTAAAAAAAGAAGAGTTTATGAAATTACAAAGTCCATTTGAAATTCTTCCTGCTCTAAAGTTTGGTCTTGTTTTTTGTCTCGTCTTACTCGCTTTAGCTATTGGGAAACAATATCTTGGGTCTTTGGGGGTGTATATGGCGGCTGTATTTTCAGGAGTGTTTGATATTGATTCGATTGTTCTTTCTAGTTTAGAAGCTCTCAAATCAGGAACTTTGTCTTTAGATATTGCGAAAAACGCACTTATGATTGCGCTCTTTATGAATACAATTACGAAAACTATTTTTGTATTTTTTATTGCTGATAAATCGCTCTTAAAACGAGTATTCTTTGGTATATTCCTCAGTGTATTTATGGGAATATTGGCTATTGTTGCTGTATAGAAAAACTTTTTTAATTAAAGATACTGTTCTCCGTAGTTTTTTCGTATATCTGCTACGGCTTTTTTTATGTTTTGTACATCATTTCGATTGCAAACCAATACGGCATCGTCGGTAAGAATAATAGCGGTATTATGCATACCAACGGTTGCAACTATTTTTTCATTACGACTCTGATTTATAAGAATACAATTATGAGACTTGATAATTGAATGTGCACCAATGGTGATGTTTCCATTTTTATCTGTTTTTTTTGTTCTTTCTATAGAGTTTATGTCCCCCACGTCATCCCATTGAAAATCAGCAGGAGTCATAACAACTGATTGTGATTTTTCTATTACTCCAAAATCGATCGATATATCAGGAAAAATTCGAAATATTTCATTCCGTTGAGATACGTTATTATTTCTATACGTTTGCGAAAGAGTTTGTATATAATTTCCAATTTCTGGTAGATGTGTTTGAAATTCTTTTATAAAAGTTTCAATAGGAAAGAAAAACATTCCAGAGTTCCATAAAAAGTTTCCATTTTCTACATATTTTTCAGCCGTTATTTCGTTTGGTTTTTCTCGAAACTGAAGGACTCTATATATTTTTTCTTGATCTGTCGTTAAAAGATTTCCTTTTTCTATGTATCCATACCCAGTTTCTGGTCGGGTAGGAGGGATGCCAATAATAGTAATTTTTTTATTTTCTTCGGCATATTGCAAAGCTCTTGTGACTGTGCTTTGAAACTGATCAGTGGTTTGTATAATATGATCAGCTGTTAAAACAGCTACTGATATATGAGAGTCTTTATAGCGTGCTAGTACATAGGAAACCCCAAGGGCAAGACATGATGCAGTATTTCGTTTATACGGTTCAGCAATAACATTTTCTTTTGGAATTGCGAAGCTGTCTTGAATGGGTTTCTGTAGAATTTCAGAGGTGACGATGAAGATGTCTTCTGGTTCAATGATGCCTCTTATGCGATCAACTGCTTCTTGAAGCATAGTATTTTCAGTTTGTCCGAGAGGGAGGAGTTGTTTGGGATGTGATTTTCTTGATAACGGCCAAAACCGCTCACCAGACCCTCCTGCCATAATAATTGCTATTCGTTTCATGGTTGTAGTATAGAGTATGAAGTGTAAAGTATGAAGTAGGAATTATGAATTATGGGGAATCGCAGAAGCTACATGGAATCTTGAACCTTGGTAAAATTGCAAGAAGCGCAGGAATCACAAGGTGGTGCACAGCCTTATGATTTTTCCTTATTTCTTAAAACAGAGACCGGTCTCCATTTTGAGCAGGTATAGATTAAAAAATAATAGAAGCTTGGGAATTTGACATGCCGAATGCTTTATTTAAGCCAAAAGTTAGAGACCGGTCTCCAACTTTTGGCTTTGTTGTGCGTTTTTTTGTTTTTTTGAAATCATTTTATAATATTGTTTTAGAATCTAGAATCTAAATGAGAATCTGGAATCTTGAATCTTGGTAAAATCGCAAGAAGCGCAGGAATCACAAGGTGGTGCACAGCCTTATGATTGTTCCTTTTTCTTAAAACAGAGACCGGTCTCTATTTTTTATCTTCAATATCAGAGATTTAAAAGTATGAATTAGGAATCACAAAAAAATCACAAAGTAACACTTTGTGATTTTTTTGGTTTGAATTCTGAGTTTTTTTATATAAAGAAAACTCTCTTTCACTTCGAACGCAGTGACCTAAAGGGATTTACACAATAGAACAACATTTCCGAAAAAAGAAACTATTGCTTTTCTCCGACAAATTAAGAAAGACGTCGGAATACCTTGAGCCTTCTGGAAAAGGCGATGATCCATCCGCACATTCCCGTACGGATACCTTGTTACGACTTAAGCCCAGTCATCGGTTTCACCTTAGGCCTCCCTTATTGGAAAGACTTCGAGTGCCCCCGACTCCCATGCCTTGACGGGCAGTGAGTACAAGACCCAGGAACATATTCACCGTGCCATAGCTGATACACGGTTACTAGCGATTCCGGCTTCATGGAGTCGAGTTTCAGACTCCAATCCGAACTAAGACTCGTTTTTTCCGATTGGCTGAGGATCGCTCCTTCGCTTCAGTTTGTACGAGCCATTGTATTGTGGGTGTAGCCCCAGACATAAGGGCCATGCTGATTTGACGTCATCCTCACCTTCCTCCCCGTTATGCAGGGCAGTCTCCCATGAAAATACAACATAGGATGAGGGTTGCGCTCGTTTACGGACTTAACCGAACACCTCAAGGCACGAGCTGACGACAACCATGCAGCGCCTGTCACTAGTCCGGCCGAACCGACCTCTCTATCTCTAAAGAGTACGACTAGGATGTCAAGTCTGGGTGAGATTTCTCGCTTATTAACGAATTAAACCCCGCAATCCACCGCTTGTGTGGGTCCCCGTCTATTCCTTTGTGTTTTAATCTTGCGATCGTACTACACAGGCGGCGTGCTTAACGAGTTATCTTAGGCACAGAGACCAGGTCTAGGGTCCCTACACCGAGCACGCATCGTTTACGGCGTGGACTACACGGGTATCTAATCCGTTTCGCTCCCCACGCTTTCGTCCATGAGTGTCAGGAATGGTCCAGCATGCTGCCTTCGCTTTTGGTGTTCCTCTACATATCTACGGATTTTACCCCTACTTGTAGAATTCCACATGCCTCTCCCATCCTCTAGCGTAACAGTTTCCATCACGGCACCAATGTTGAGCACTGGTATTTAATGACAGACTTGCTACACCACCTGCGGACGCTTTACGCCCAGTAATTCCGGATAACGCTTGCCCCTTACGTATTACCGCGGCTGCTGGCACGTAATTAGCCGGGGCTTATTCCTGAGGTACCGTCAGATCTTCTTCCCTCAGAAAAGAAGTTTACACACCTAAATGCTTCATCCTTCACGCGGTGTCGCTCCGTCAGGCTTTCGCCCATTGCGGAAGATTCCTTACTGCTGCCTCCCGTAGGAGTATGGACCGTGTCTCAGTTCCATCGCGACTGGTCATGCTCTCACACCAGTTACCTGTCGTAGCCTTGGTAAGCCTTTACCTTACCAACTAGCTGATAGGCCGCAAGCCCCTCCTATACCGCAAAAGCTTTACTGTTTCCAGACTATCCGGTATTAGTCCCGCTTTCGCGGGATTATCCCTGAGTATAGGGCAGGTTCTTACGTGTTACTCGCTCGTCCGCCACTTTCAACTTTAAGAATAAATTCTTAAAGAATCTCGTTCGACTTGCATGTATTAGGCGCACCGCCAGCGTTCATCCTGAGCTAGGATCAAACTCTCCTTAAAATATTTTTAAAGAAAATTTTTCTTCTAACTATGTATGCATTGGAATAATTAATGCATACGTACTTGTTTTGTTATCTCACAGAATTATCTGTAATGTTTTTTAACACAAAAAAATGTTTGTTTTTTTTGCTGCGTTCGAAATGAAAAAGAGCTTCTTCAATAAATGCTTCTTTATCAAAAGCCACGAGATTGTAGGAAGAACGTCTTTGTTTGTCAAATTTATTTTTCACTTTTTTGCTCTTTTTTAGATTTGATGTTTTTTTCTACTTTTCGAATGAACGATTTTCCGCATTCTTGACACTTTTTTAAGAGATCTAAATCTTTTTTTGCGGGAGTCGTATAGCTCAAATTTCCTCCATATAAAGACCCATATGTTTTTGCTCCATAGTATTGAAATATTGCCCATAACCAAAAATCAGGAAAAAGAAAAAATAAGCATTTTTTCATCGCACAAGGAGTTCCGCCTGATACGAGAAAAAATGTACGTAAATACTGTAGCTGTGGTCGAGGTTGTCCAAGTTTTGTTTTTTTTGTGTAATCAAGTGCAAAAAATCCTATACGATCAATGAAGTTTTTTAGTTTTGCTGGTACGCTAAAATTATAAGCCGGTGTTGCAATAACAAGTGCATCAGCTCTTTGTATTTTATCAGTGAGTGTTTTAAATTCTGTTTCTGACTCAAGAGGTGTTTTTGCTTTATATGAATAGTATTCAAATGGAATATCCCGTAAATAGACATGCTCTATAAGTGTTGATGGCGATTCCTTTAGTATGGCTTGTGCAAATTCATGAGCCATTGTACTTGAATTGCTTTCTACTTCAGGAGAACCATGAAGAATAATAATCGTTTGTGTCATAAGAAAAAAAGAAGAATTACAACAAAGAGTATATTTATTTTTTCTTTTTTTTCTATTTTGTTTTTTTCGTTTACAATAAGTTCTGATTTATTTTTTTCGATATGAAGTCTTTCCAAGAACCCCATTATCCCACATATATAACAGATTTAACTACATTTTTAAAGCAATCTACTCAGTCTATTGACCATCTTCTTGAACAATCTCTCTTTACCTGGGATGAGTTTGTAACCCCATATGCTCTTATTCTTGAATCTATTCATGAGTTTACTTTTCGACTGCATCATATAAGTGCCGTTAAATCAACCGATAAAATTCAAGAACTAGAAGCTCAATCATTGCGCATTGAATCAGAATGGTATGACACGCTTGCCCAGCGAGAAGACCTTTATAAGGCGTTTGAATCACTGCTGTCTCAAGATTTACTTCCTTATCAAAACCGTTTTATTACCCATATACTTCAGCAATTTCGCCTGAAAGGAATCGGGCTTGATGTAACCACGAAAAATAGACTCAAATCAATAAACGCGGAACTGTCAGACCTATCACATACATTTACTCAAAATGTGATTCGTGATACCGCCGCTTTTTCCATTACCGTCTCAGAAGAAGATGTTCAAGATTTTCCAGAAGATGAAAGAGCTCGGCATAAAGACAAAGATGGATACCGATTCACCCTTCAAGCTCCTTCTTATATGGCTTATATGAGATACGGAAATAATCGGTCTGTGCGTGAAAAACTCTATAAAGCGTATAGTACAAGAGCAATTGATAACGAGCCAATTATCGAAAAAATACTAACGCTTCGCCAAGAAAAAGCACGATTATTAGGGTTTAAAACCTATGCCGATTTATCACTCGTCTTTAAGATGGCAGATAAGCCTCAAGATGTGTTTGATTTTCTCGATAAAGTGAAAAAAGATTTCTTACCGTTACGTGACCAAGAAAATGAGTATCTACAATTATTTGCAGAATCTCACTCAGGTATTCTTGACTTACAGCAATGGGATAGAGCTTATTTTGTAGAACAATACAAGAAAGGGTCACTGCAATTTGATGAAAATGAGATTCGTCCTTATTTTGAAAGACAAGCGGTTCAAAAAGGACTATTTGATATTTTGCTTCATCTGTTTGGTCTTCGGTTTGAAGAAAATACAAATGTTGAAACGTGGGAAGAAGATGTACAGTGTTTTGATGTCTGGAAAGATAATCAGCTAAAAGCAAGAGTGTATATGGATCTTACCGCTCGTGAAAATAAGCGTGAGGGAGCATGGATGAGTCATATGACCACTGGATACGCTTACTCTGATCATCAAAAAGATTTACCAATTGCTTTTATAACGGCTAATTTTACGCCTTCCACTCATACCTTACCATCGCTCTTAACCCATACTGAAGTCGTCACTCTTTTTCATGAAATGGGACATGTATTGCAGCATATTTGTAGTGAACAATCAGATATTACAGTAAGTGGTATTGAAGGTGTTGAGTGGGACACTGTAGAGTGGAGTTCTCAGTTTTTAGAAGGGTTTTGTTTTGAACCTTCACTTTTAAAAAACTTTGCTCGTCATTATAAAACACATGAACCAATTCCTCAAGAACTCCTTTCAAAGCTTGAGAAACAGCGTGTTTTTTGGGAAGGAAATGCGACCATAAGACAATTAGAGTTTGCTCTTTTTGATATGCGTATTCATACACAGGTTATTGCTTCTGCTCAAGATGTACAAACAGTACTTGATACTGTTCGGTCAGAATTGAATATCTCTTATCCGTCATGGAATAAGTTTCAGTGTTCGTTTCAGCACATATTTTCAGGTGGATATAGTGCTGGATATTATAGTTATAAATGGGCTGAAGTACTCAGTATTGATGCGTATTCAGAATTTCAATCACGTGGATTTACACGCGAAAATGGAACGCATTATTATGATGCATTTTTATCGCAAGGATCATCAAAATCAAGTGCAGACCTTTTTCGTGCGTATATGCATCGAGATCCGAATCCGCAATCACTTCTTGAATCTGTGCAGAAAGCCGGACGAACATTTTGATTTTTCAAAAACACAATCTATACTTGGCCTATATTTTTAGTATTTTTCTCTATGGATCATACATCAACTGAGTTGCCAAAACGTTCGTTAAAAACTTATTTCCCCTTATTTCTGATTCTTCTTTTTATTATCGGAGGTGTTGGTCATTTATCATGGATTCGCGGGAGCTCAGTATTGTGGATGAGCGATTTTATGGGATTATTTTTTCTTGTTTTCTCCTTTTTTAAACTTCTTGATTTGCCTGGGTTTGTGAACGCCTATAAACGATACGATATTCCATCGAAATACATTCCTTTTTGGGCATGGATTTATCCTTTTATAGAACTTGTTTTTGGAGTTTTGTATTTACGAGGTATTAATCATCCTTACCTGCATGGAGCGGTTCTTTTTGTTTTGGGTATAAGTATTATCGGGGTTTGTAAAAGTGTGCTCGGAAAACAAACCATACAATGTGCTTGCTTGGGGGTAGGGTTTCAGCTTCCTATGAGTGTTATTACTATTATTGAAGACTTATTGATGATTGGAATGGCGCTTTCTTTTTTTCTTTTTTAACCTCATTCTATGCCTACAGCATTTTATGATGGAGTCACTTTGTTTTTAGGAATCGTTATTGAAGCATTCCCTTTTATTCTTTTGGGGAGTCTGGTTTCTTCTTATATTCATGTGTTTGTTCGAACGGAAACAGCACTGTCTTATATTCCTAAAAACCCAATTTTGGGATGTGCGAGTGTGAGTTTGTGGGGCATGTTTTTTCCTGTTTGTGAGTGTGGAAACGTACCAGTGGCTCGACAATTGATTCGAAAAAATATACCAGCAGGTGCTTCAATTAGTTTTTTACTCGGAGCTCCTATTTTAAATCCTATCGTTATTATTACGACCATTGTTGCGTTCCCAGATACGCCTATTATTTGGTGGGGGCGTATTATTCTTGGTTTTTTTGTTGCTACTGTTGTAGGGAGTTTGTTTTCTATGGCACCTTCAGAAGAAATTGTTCGAAAAGAGTTCTCGAACGACCAAGATTGCTGTACTCATAGTCATACTTCTCAACCACTGTGGTCAAAAATTCAAACCCTTTTTGTTCATACGTCTTCAGAATTTTTACATATGGCAAGTGTTATGATTTTTGGAGCTTTTGTTGCTGCGAGTATGCAAGCATTTTTTCCTCGTGAAATGATTGTTTCTATTGCTCAAACACCCATTCTTTCAATTTTAGCGATGATGGGGTTGGCATTTGTGATCTCTATTTGTTCAACTACGGATGCATTTTTTGCTCTTGCGTATGCACACCAGTTTAGCCCAGCGAGCCTTGTTGCTTTTCTTGTTTTTGGCCCGATGATTGATATAAAAGCTTTACTTCTTATGAAAACGGCTTATACGACGAAAGCATTGGTGTATCTGACGCTTCTTGTTTTTGCAATTGTATTTTTCTGGACCTATACTTTTGATATATTTTTCTGGTAATGAAACGATTCCTTGTTGCTTTCGTTTTCTTATTACTTGGGCTTTGGTTTTTGAAACTATGGCTTGCGGGAGATTTAGCGTTTTATATTCTTCCACGGTTTAATATCCTTGTGAGTATAAGCGGGATTCTATTTTGTGCTTTGAGTTTGTTTTTATTGTGGAGTATCCGTACAAAATCTACGTTTTTTATTCCGTTTGAACGTTTAGAAATAATCGGTTTCTCGTTTCTGTTTTTCCTTGCGTTTTTTATACCACCTCGCCCACTTTCGAGTGCATCAGTGCTTCAGCGAGGAATAAATACGGATCTTTCTCATATAACGCTTCGATCACCGGTACAGTTCAATATTGATAGCTCTCAGCGTACGTTTTCGGATTGGGTTCATATTATTGGATCGAGTGATTATCCTCATCAATACGAAAATGAACCCGTTCGTATGAAAGGTTTTGTGTATCGAGACGACACTGTTTTGGGATCAGATTTTTATATTGCTCGATTTCTTATTCGTTGTTGTAGTGCTGATGCTCGGCCTGTTGTGTTTCGAGTTCGATCATCGGATAACAGTATTCAGATTCCTTCTGATACATGGATTTCTTTATCAGGAACTTTTTTATTAGATGATACTCTTTCGCAACCTCTTTTTATTCAAATGGAAGACTTTGAAATAATCCCTGTCCCTGATATTCCCTATATTTACTAATGAAACTTTTTTCTTTTGATCGTGTGGTCTCTCTTATTCTTCTCTGTTGTGGAGTCGGGATTCTTTTTTTATGGATATGGGAACAAACACAACAACTTCCTGATTTTTCATCTCAAACAGTAGTGTTTATGAGTACCGATGAGGAAAGTGCAGGAAGACTTGCTGCATTTGACCCAAATACTGAATCGATTACGTTTTTATCGCCTTCATCATTGATTGTGAACCAATTTTCATTGGTACGTACGCCTCAAGAAGATACGGTTATTTTTTATACAGCAATACGAAAACGACAATGGAGCGGACTACGATCAATTTATAAAACCCAACAACTTTATTCTCTGCATATAAACACAGGAAAAACACGACGTATTGCTGTTCCGTACGGTGTTCAATTACAAACACTGTATCCATGGACAGCCAATGATATGATTTTCTTTGAAGCACAATCTGATCATGCTCGGAGTGTGTGGACGTATTCTTTTCGTCGAAAAACATGGAAGTCTTTGTATGAAGAGTTCCCCTTGCAAAATATTGCAGTTTCTGAGTCTTCTCAGTTACTTGTGGGTGCTAATCCGTTTGAAAACTTTGGGTTTTCTTTGTTTCCTTTACAGGAAGATCCAGACAATATACAGCCAGTCGGAAACTATTTTCAAAACTTTGGGTTCTCGTCTGATGGGCGGCATTTATTACTCAAACAAAAACCAGATCAAGACGTATTTAGCCCTGTGAGTTATATTGTTATTTTTTCTGCGGATGGAACAGCTACGTCTGTTTTACAGGATATTGGTGAGATTATTTATGCTACGTGGAGCGATGACGATAATCGGTTATTGGCTGTTATTCGTGATGACTCTTTTCAATACCATCTTTTTGAATGGCATCGTGAATCTGAAACAGCAACACGTTTGTATTCGTTTGAAGACCAAACTGTTTCATGGATGAATGTTGATGGAGATTTTGTGTGGTTTGTTTTAGAATCAGAAAAAATAACCGATGAGTTTTCTGGTGATTATGAAGACTTGCAAGAACTGCTCGATGTATTTGCTACAAGCGAAAAAATATACACTATTGTGCGATATAATCAGTTAACACAAAAAATGGAGACACTTCCTTTTTCGGGATTATTACCCCAGTCTTTTTCATCACTAGACAAGAAATAAAAAGTAGTATAGGGTAAGAAAGAAATGAAACAGAAAATATCATTATTCATGTTTTCTTTACAGAGTGCATTGTTTCTCTGTATGACCTTTATGTCTTTTTCTGGTGTTTTTGCGGCGACCTCTCATCCCGCAGTTTCCCCGTGTCATCAAGCACAAAAACAAGAAGTCTCAACTTCTCCGCATTGTTCAATGTGTGAACAAACACTGCAGGTTCTTCAATCGGATTCATCTACTTTTGTAGCTCCTATTGAAGAAATACCATTGTTTTCGTTTTCGATAGATACGTCTTTCCTCCTACATACTCCACTGACATCTGTTTCTGTGTTGGGCACATCCTATATTCCACCACCACAGGTATTATGGAAGACGGTTATGCCAGACACAACAGTCATTTTAATTGTCTAGTTTTTTTGTAGATGCACGTTTTTTATGAAGAAACGTGTGTTTTTTTCGTATGTGAAGACGAATACCGAAACGGTATATGCGTCTCTCTTTTTTTATTTTTATTTTTTATCTTTTTTACACTATGAAAACATTTTTCTCTTTTTTCCTTCTTTCTTTTCCTTTTTTTCTTGTTGGATGCAGCGAAGCGCCCATGACGGAATCTGAAATGGCAGAACAATATGGACTTTCACTTGAAGAATTTCAAGAACAAAAAGAAGCAGCAGCTCGAATGAATATGTCGATTGAAGACCATCTTAATATGGGACATGGAAATTCTGATTCAGATCATATGAACCATAACCACTAATAGAATATGCATAAAATAATTTTTTTTGGTATCAGCATTTTTCTCTTTGGGGTGGGATGGTTTCTTCTTGAATCTTTTTCTCATACTCCAAAACCAGTTTATGCTCAGACAAATAATATTTCTGATACGGAATGGAAAACAACTCAGGTGGTACGATCACGTGCATTTTCTGCATTGAAAGTTCCAGGAGTTTTGCAATCTAATAAATCAGTTGTCATTGTTCCACGACGAAATGGTGTTGTGCGTGATGTATTCGTTGATATTGGAGACACAGTCTCTCAGGGACAAGTGCTTGTATCTTTATTTCCTCAGGGAATTGAAGGGCAGAGTTCTGCTGCAATACAAGAGGCTTTGGCGGCTCTTCAAAAAGCAGAATCGGATCTGGAAAGTGTTCGTGCTGTTGCACAAAAAACACTTGATGTATCTCAGATTTCAGTTGAAGAATCGTATGCAAAAGAACAAACACAAAGTGTAACGCAACTAGAACTGGATTCTCAACTGCAAGCAAAAAAAGCAGAAGGCATTGTCGTTCTTCATCAGGTATGGGAAACGGTTCGGCCTTTGCTTTTTAGTGACAGTGTGTATCAAAACAGTTTTACGCTTCAAGGTGTTTTTGCTCATGCGGTACTTGAAAGTCGAGTTGAATTACTCGCTTCTGATATATACAGACTCGTTTCTTCAGGTGTTTTTGATACAGAAGACGACTTGTTTATCCATATAGATATGCTTGATGATTTTCTTTCGCACACTGAACAGCTCTATAAACAAGCTCGATCAACTCAACGGTTCGCAGACACTACTATTCAACATCATAGAAATGTTATTGCGTCTCAACAATTAAAACTTTCTCAAATACGCCAATCGATTTTAGGTCTTCAGGAGAAAATAGAAACGATGGCGTCTTTATCGATTGAAAAAAATATTCAAACAGAGTCTTCTCAACAAAGACGTGATTTAGTTACCTCACAACAGGCACTTTCTATTACACAAGCTGAAAAAAACGTAGAATTAGCAAGAGCTCGGTATAACTCTGTTCTTGTACAGTCTGGACACCAATCAATTATTTCTCCTTTTCATGGTATCATTACTGATAGAATGATTGAAGTTGGAGAATCGGTGCAACCGAATATGCCTTTGTTTTCTTTAGAAGGCGCTGATACAGTTCAATCACAAAAGGCATTGTTTGAGGTTCATTTTTCAGTTCCTGAACAATGGGCTCTTCATTTGAAACTAAACGATGCTGTTGAAATAAGTGACATAAATGGCAACGTTTTTTCGGGAACTCTTTTCCGGGTCAGTTCACAGGTACATCCTCGGTTTCGAAACATAAAAATGAGTGCTGTTTTTGACGAAGAGGTGCCAGACGGGTTTTTACATGGACAAACATTATTTGTTTCTGTTTTTGATCCGACTTCTGACATTGTTTCTGTTCCATCTCAAGCAGTAAAAAAGCGTCAAAATCAGTATTTTGTATGGACGCTTACTGAAAACGAACCCCAACAAGTTTTCGTTTCCGTTATTGCTGATAATGGTGAGTTTTTACAAGTGCGATCTTCAGATCTTGTTATTGGAGATACCATTATCACAAACCCTTCTTTTTCTCTTTTTCAATAAAATAGTATGAATACTTTTCTTTCGCTTTTACTCAATCGTTGGGTTTTGACGGTCAGTCTTTTTATTGCTCTTGTATCATCTGGTATTTGGGCGGTATATAATACACCCGTTGATGCCCTTCCAGATCTTTCAGAAAACCAAGTTATTGTTGTTTCTCAGTGGAGAGGTCAATCGCCTCAAAATATAGAAGACCAAGTAACGTACCCTTTAAGTACGGCATTGCAATCACTTCCAAAAGTAAAAACGGTTCGGAGTAGTTCTATGATGGGTGTTTCTATGGTAACGGTTATTTTTGAGGATGATGCTGGTATTTACTTTGCACGTGATCGAGTAAGCGAAAAATTGGCACAAGTGCAATCAATGCTGCCGTCAGGAGTTGTAACCAGTATCGGGCCTGACGCAACAGGACTTGGGCATATATTTCTCTATACACTTGATCATCCAGATTTATCGCTTACAGAACTTCGATCGTTACAAGATTTTGTGGTAAAACAAGAACTCGAAAGTCTATCTGGTGTTGCAGAGGTTGCTTCTGTTGGAGGATATGTAATGCAATATCAGGTTGTTTTGGATCCTGTGCGTATGTCAGATATGGGGGTGGGTATTCAAACCGTGTTTCAGACCCTTCAACAAGGAAACACAACTGTGGCGGGAAACGTTTTAGAATACGGAGAACGAGAAATATCTATTCAAGGACTCGGTTTTTTTGAGTCTCTCGAAGACATTCAGAACATGGTGATTGGTCGGTTTAACGACGGGAATCCAATTCTTGTTTCTGATATTGCGACTGTTCGTATAAGTGGTGCTCCTCGACGAGGTATTTTAGCCAATGCTCAAGAAGAAAAAGTGGGGGGGATTGTGGTTATGCGATACGGTGAAAATCCGCTTGAAGTTATTAGTCGCGTGAAAGAAAAAATTCCGCATATAGAAAACCGTATTGGAAACGAGATACGGATTACTCCTTTTTATGATCGAACAGAACTTATTACTGGTTCTATTAACACTCTGAAATGGGTGTTGGTACAAATGGTGGTCATCACGGCTTTTATTATGTGGGTATTTTTACGTCATATTCCATCAACGCTTGTAACTGGAATTGCTTTAGTTTTTGGAGTCCTTTTGACTTTCTTAGTGATGAAACTGTTTGGAATTCCTTCTAATATTATGTCTTTAGGAGGAATTGCCATAGCTATTGGAACAATGGTCGATTCTATCATTGTGGTGCTTGAAAATGCATATCAGCATCTTGTTTCTGCGTCTGAAAAAGAACGAAACTCTATTTCTTCGCGTATTCAAATTGTTTTGCGATCAACACAAGAAGTAGGGTTACCATTACTGTTTGCTATTTGTATTATTATGATTTCTTTTGTGCCTATTTTTGCTCTTGAAGGCATGGAAGGAAAACTGTTTCAGCCACTTGCATTTACAAGTATATTTGCGATGCTCGGTGCTTTATTATCAGCTCTTTTCTTTGTGCCATTAGGATGCGTTTGGTTTTTGCGTGGTCGTCTTTTTGCAGATGAACATATTCCAGCAGTGTTTTGGTTTCAACGTCTTTATGAACCACTTTTGCGATGGGCATTTTCTCATAATAAAATTGTTTTGGGGGTGAGTGGAGTTTTGCTTTTGGGAGCATTGGGGAGTTCTGTTTTTATAGGGTCAGAATTTATGCCTCCTTTAGATGAAGGTGATATTTGGTATATGCCGATGACTGTTCCTGATGTGTCCGAACGAAAAGCTGCAGAGTTATTGCGAGAAACAAATGCGATCCTTGCTTCTTTTCCTGAGGTGAAAATGGTTATGGGAAAAGCTGGACGAGCCGATACCGCAACAGATCCTGCTCCTTTAGCTATGATTGAAACGTTTATAACCCTGAAACCAAAATCAGAATGGAGACCTGGAGTCACAAAAGAAGACCTTATTACGCAGATGAATAGAAGTATTCAAATTCCTTCGTTATGGAACGGGTTTACACAACCTATCATTGGACGTATTGATATGGTTTCTACTGGTATACGAGCTCAAGTAGGGATTAAAGTGTTTGGAACAGACCCTATTGATCTTGAAAACATTGCTCTCGATATAGAACAAATGATGAGTCATATACCGGGTGCTTCCGGTACTGTTGCCCTTCGGACTTTAGGGTTGCGGTATCTCAATATTGATATCAAAGAAGACCAATTAGCAGCTTATGGTATACCGAAATCAAATGTGCTACAAGCGATATCTGTGGGAATGGGTGGGGCGGTTGTGAGTTCGGTTGTTGAAGGGCGAGAACGATACGGCGTTCAGTTACGGTTTGCACACAATATGCGTGATGATATTGAAACCATAAAAGGTCTGCCTATCCGAGGTTTAAATGGGCAACTGGTTTCTTTAGATGCCGTTGCAGATATTCGAATTGAAAACGGTCCTGCGGTATTGCATTCTGAAAACGGACAGCTTCGATCGGTTGTGCAGATGAATGTACGAGGCCGTGATTTAGTATCGTTTGTGGAAGACACAAAAACGCATCTTGATGAAAATCTTCAATTGCCTGTTGGGTATCGTCTTGAGTTTGATGGACAATATAAAAACCAAGTGAGAGCGAAATCAAAACTGTCGTGGGTTGTGCCGCTTGTTGTGGTTCTGATTTTCTTAATATTGTATATTACTTATAACGATCTAAAAATGGTTTCGGTGGTTATGATGGCTATTCCATTGAGTATTATTGGCGGTATTGCAGCTTTGCTTTTGTCGCAGTATAATTTTTCGGTTGCTGTTTGGGTTGGGTTTATTGCTTTGTTCGGAAACGCTGTCGAAACAGGGGTTGTGATTGTTTTATATTTACAACAATCGTTGGAATCAATGTATAAAAAAACGAAAAGGGTTACGTTTTCTCATATAGATGAGGCATTGATGGCAGGAGCAACCAAACGATTGCGCCCCGTACTTATGACGGCGTTTACTTCATTACTGGGATTACTTCCTCTGTTGGTAACAACGGGAACGGGTGCAGAAATTCAGAAACCGTTAGCAGTAGTGGTGCTGGGAGGGCTTTTAACATCAGTGATAATGACCTTATTAGTTATTCCCGTTCTTTTTCGAGTTTTGCAAAACGGACGTGTAAAAAAAGCAGGTTGATTGATTCCTATATGCGTTTTATACTCGTGGTATGATATTTGTTCTCTTTCGAAAACCAGTACGAAACCTCTTTTTCGCTTCTCTTTTTCTCTGTATTGGGGGGTTGGTTCTCTTGTTTTTTCGAGACTCACAACAACCTTCTCAAGAATTTATATCTTCACCTATTGAACAAGGTGTGCATGATGAGGTTTTTATGGAAGATGATTTTATACCTCTTTCGTCAGAAGACACGTCCAATAAAGGGAAAGAAACGGAAAACTTGTACGAACAAGAAGAGTTATTGTTTCAAACATCAGATTTACCATTGGATTTATTAACACTTCCCGAGGGGTTTGAGATTCACGTATTTGCAAACGGTATTGAAGGAGCGAGATCGCTGGCTTTAGGGTCTGAGGGGGTGGTGTATATTGGGAGTCGACAACCAGGAAAAGTGTATCGAGTGATGGATCGAGATATGGACGGAAAAGCGGATAAGGTAGAGGTTTTAGCGGAAGGATTAGAAAGTCCGAATGGGGTTGCGTTTCAAGATGGAGATTTATATGTAGCAGAGATACATCGAATTTTAAGGTTTCCTGATATTGAGTCTCAATCAGAACCGTTTGAGTATGAAGTTCTTTTTGATGAATACCCAAAAGATAAAAGTCATGGATGGAAATTTATTCGGTTTTCACCAGAGGGTGATTTATATGTTCCTGTAGGCGCTCCTTGTAATGTGTGTGAATCAAAAAATGAAGTGTATGCGTCTTTGACTCGGTTTGATATGGCAGGTGGCTATGAGGTTATTGCCTCAGGAATTCGAAACACAGTTGGGTTTGATTGGCATCCTGAAACAAAAGAGTTATGGTTTACCGATAATGGACGTGACTGGGTCAGTGATAATATCCCTCCAGATGAACTGAATCGGTTAGAAACGGAAGGTGCTCATTTTGGGTTTCCGTATTGTCATGGCCGTTCTTTTCTTGATTCGGAGTTTGGTGATGGACGATCGTGTGATGAGTTTGTGCCGCCAGTTCAAGAACTCGGCCCTCATGTTGCCGCACTTGGAATGAGGTTTTATACAGGAACCATGTTCCCAGATAGGTATCAAAACCAAGTGTTTATTGCTGAGCATGGGTCATGGAACAGAACCACTCCTATTGGGTATCAGGTGAGTTTAGTGCGTTTATCGGGAACTGAATCGGTGGGATATGAACCGTTTGTATCTGGGTGGTTGCAAGGTGATGACCGTTGGGGACGCCCTGTTGATGTAGAAACATATTTTGATGGCTCTCTTTTAGTTTCGGACGATTATGCTGATACGGTGTATCGGATTATCTATACTGCACAATAGTTGCATTGTTCTTCTCAGGCATTGTATACTAGGAATACTTATTTCTTTTCTTTTTTCCTTATGGATCCTATGACTCTTTTTCTCGCTCAAGTTTTTGGGCCAACGTTATTTGTTTTGAGTATTGCTTTGTTTGTAAATCGGTCGTTTTATACACGTGCGTTTCAGTCAATAGGCGATGCAAATTTAGCTTCATTTATGAGTATGTTTGCGATGATTTCGGTGGGTATGGTTTTGGTATTAAACCATTTTTTATGGGGGTCTCTTCCTGAAATATTGGTGAGTATATTGGCGCTTGGTTTTCTTGTAAAAGGAAGTCTATGGGCATTATTTCCAGCATGGTTTGATCGAATTACTCAATCGGTTCTTTCTTCTCGAATGATGGGATTTGCTTCTGGCGTATGGTTGCTTGGAGGGTTATATCTTGTATGGGTTGGGTTCTTCGCGTAAACGAAGATTTATGACTGATACGTTTTGGTTTCATGCTATTATTGTAGTGATCTGTGTATTATTGACGGTTTCTACGCTGTATGCATGGTTTTCGTTTGCTCCTTGGGTGCCTACTGATAACAGAGACTTAAACAATATTCTAAAAACGTGTGCGTTTGAAAAAGGCGATACGTTTTTAGAGATTGGGTGTGGAACGGCACGAGTTTCTTTGGTTGTTGCTCGTCAGAATCCAGATGTTTCTGTGGTGGGTATTGAGTTGGCGTTTCCGTTGTATGTGATATCCAAACTGAGGTCTTTATGGGGACCTCGAAACATGAATATTATATGGGGAAACGTTTTTTCTTACGATATGCGTGATATTGATGTTGTGTATGTGTATGGACTGAGTTCTGTTATGAGTAAGTCCTTAAGATTAAAACTTCAACAAGAACTTAAACCATCGGCTCAAGTCGTTTCGTATGCCGCCCCGATTCACCACTGGAACGGAAAACCCGATATCGTGAAAACACCACATGCTCGTATTTTTGTGTATAGGAATGAGTGATGAAAATGCAGTAATCAAGTGTGTGCACAAAAAACTTGACACATAGAAAAACATCTGTATACTCTTGGTATGCAAAATAAGTTAAAAGATATTGCTGAAATAATTCTCGGGCATACATTTCGGTCTGCGATATTAGATGATCCTCGTGGGGAGTATCGAGTCCTACAGGCTCGCAATATAAATACAGATGGAACTCTTGATCTTGATTTTGTTCGGATATCTCTTGATAAAACGCGATCACAAGGATTCGTTCAGAAAATGGATATACTTCTTACGAATCGGGGAACGTTTCGTTCGAGTCTTTATGAGGGAAATCAAAAGAATATTATTGCCGCTTCATCGGTTTATATAATTCGGGTTCAAGATCAAAAATCTATTATCCCTGAATATTTATCTATTTTCCTGAATTCACAAAAAGGACAAGCACTGTTGGAGAATTTTAGTCGTGGGGCAACTATTCGTTCTTTACCAAAAAGTTCTCTTACGGAAATTGAAATCCCAATTCCTGATATAAAAACTCAGGAGTATATTATAGATATATACAAAAACCATCTTCGACGCTCAGAACTCTATGAGCGTCGATCTCAGCTTCACCAAGAAATCGCTGAAGCCTCTATTAATAAACTCATAACCGCCTAAACCATGACCACTATCACCCAAGAACATCTCAACAAAATCCTCTGGAATGCGGCTGATTCGTCTCGGACGACATTGGACGGGGGAGTTTACAAAGACTACGTACTCGCAATGCTTTTCTATAAGTATTTGAGCGATCTTTCAAAGGTTCAGCATGAAAAATATAAAGAAAGATATGGGGCGGATGAAACTCGTATTCGAGAAAAAATGAAAATGGATCGTTTTTATCTTCCAGAAGGGACATCCTTTGATGAGATTTATCAAAAAATAGAAACCGACAGTATCGGACAAGAGCTCAATAAAGCCTTTCATAAGATTGAAGATAGCAATAAAGAAAAACTGGAAGGACTTTTGACCTCGCTTGATTTCAATTCAGAAAGTCGACTCGGGAAATTAGAATCTCGGAACAAAATGCTTCGGCACCTCATTCATGATTTTCACAAGATCGATCTTACGAAAATTAATGAAGATGTGATCGGGAATTCGTACATGTACCTCATTGAAAAGTTTGGTGCGGACGCAGGGAAAAAAGCGGGAGAATTTTTCACCGTGAAATCAGTTGCCCAATTGCTTGCTCGACTCGCACAACCAAAAGATGGGGCAAGGATATGTGATCCTGCGATGGGGTCTGGGGGACTTCTTCTTATGACGGGGGAAGAAGTAGAAAAAAACGACGGTTCAAAAAATTACGCCCTATATGGACAAGAATCCACAGGGAGTACTTTCCAGCTGGCTCGGATGAATATGTTTTTGCACAACCAAGATTCTGCTCGAATTGAATGGGGAGACACACTGAACAATCCACAATTGGTTGAAAATGACCAATTGATGCAATTTGATGTTTGTGTGGCAAACCCGCCCTTCAGCTTAAAGAAGTGGGGGGCAGAAAATGCGGATTCAGACCCATACAATCGTTTTCATCGCGGAGTACCACCAAAAGACAAGGGAGACTTTGCCTTCATCACGCACATGATCGAAACCGTAAAACCCAAAACGGGGCGTGTGGCAGTAATTGTACCCCATGGAGTTCTTTTCCGTGGAGGGGCTGAAAGGAAAATTCGTCAGCAACTACTTGAGGAAAATCTCATTGATGCGGTCATTGGTCTGCCTGCAGGACTTTTCCAGACAACAGGTATTCCTGTGGCGATTTTGATTCTTGATCGCTCACGTGAAGTAGGTGGTGCAAATGAAGACAAAAAAGACATCCTCTTTATTGAGGCAAGCAAAGAATTTGTTTCGGGAAAAGCACAAAATACACTTTCGGAAGAGAACTCGGACAAGATTTACGAAACCTATGCCAAGCGAAAAGAAATCGATAAATTTTCTAGAATTGTTCAAGCTAATGAGATCAAAGAAAATGACTACAATCTCAATATTACGAGATATGTAGATACCTTTGAGGAAGAGGAAGCGATCGATATTTCAGCGAATTTAAAGGAGTTGGCGGAGCTTGAGCCAGAGATTGAGAAGCTAGAGGGGCAAATGGCTCAATATCTTAAAGAACTTAATATTCAATAAACTATGGAAGTTATTAAATTCAGAATCAAAAACTATAAATCTATTGTTGACTCAAATGACTGTTATTTTAGTAAAGGTCTTACCATATTGGCGGGGAAAAATGAGTCAGGGAAAACTTCTATACTTGAAGCGTTGGAAGATTTTCACGAAAACAATGAAATACGAGAAGAAGCAAAATCAATAAACTCAGAAGAAGATCCTGAAATATCTGTTACATTTAGTCTAACAAGTAAGGAAATTAATGAGATATTTGGTGAAATAGGATTTGAATCAAGTGTTTCAAAAAAGACAGAAATTTCCCTAAGAAAATCTTATGGAGAAAAGAAATACATTTTGGATTTAGAGTCTCGAAAGGCCTTAGGACTAGAGTTAATATATTTTCCACAGAAAAAAATTGTCCTAAATGGATTAGGGCAACTTAAAAAAATCGTAGATGGATCCACTGTGAATTTGGCGATCCCAAGTCTAGATAAAACGAAAACATTCAAAGCCTTAAAAACAGAAATTAAAAGCTTCCAGACAAACATTCAGGCACATGGTTTCAGTGCAGAAGAAAAAAACGGTCTCAATGAAAAGGCTGAGGCAGTCATTGACGCAATAGATCAATATTTTGCAAGGGAAAAGCTTTGTACGGACTTTATAGAAAAATTTGTCTCATCAAAGCTTCCTTATTTCATACTTTTCTCATCTTTTGAAGATGAGTTCCCACAATCAATAGATGTTTCTGCTCTTGAAAATGATGAGTGGGCAAAAGATTTACAGGAAGTGAGCCAGGTTGATATCAAGAAAATCAAATCTACCAATATTCAAGAGAGAGGAAATCACGAGCGGGCTGTTAATATTGATTTTACCGACAAGTTCAAACAATTCTGGACCCAAGATGCCATAAAACTAGAGGTCAAGAGAGATGGAGAAAAAGTTAATTTTTGGATTGTTGAGAACGATAAACAATACTATCCATCTCAACGGAGCAAGGGGCAGCAATGGTATTTGAGTTTTTACGTTAAGATCGTAGCACGTATAAGAGATGGGAAACCAAATATAATACTCATTGATGAACCTGGATTGTATCTGCACGCAAAAGCACAAAAAGATTTATTAAAAGTCCTTAGAGAACATGGATCTAATTATCCAGTACTTTTCTCTACTCATTCTCCCTATTTGATCGAACCGGAGAACCTGGAAGCTGTTCGGCTTGTTGAGAAAAAAGACAATGTTGAAGGGAGTAAAATTTTGGGAAAAATTCACGCTCACAATGAAGCAAGTAAAGAAACTCTCACTCCGGTGCTAACAGCTATTGGTTTGGGGGTTAATGACTCTATTCTAAATATCGATCAAAAAAAGAACGTGGTAGTTGAAGGCCCTGCAGATGTATTTTATTTGCAAGCCTTTAAAAAACTTTCATCAAGCAAAACAAATATCAACTTTATTAACGGAGGCGGTGCTCCAAATATGGGATTTGTAGGAACAATTCTCGAAGGATGGGGAGCTGAAGTTTTATATCTTTTCGACAATGACAGCGGAAAAGATCAGGGAGAAAAAAGGCTGGAATCATTTCATGTAAGTCCTGATTTAATAAAAGCAGTTACAGGAGAAGAGGGCGATGCAATTGAGGACATTCTCAGTATTCAGGATTTCAAGAAATTTGTTTTGGGGAATGAGAAGGCAAAATACACGACAAAAAGCTCCGCGTATGTTTCGAAACAAAAGAAAGACAAAGTCCTGTTGGCTCGGTTATTTTTACAAAAAGTAAGCACAGAAAAAATTGAACTTGATGATGAATCAAAGGAAAGGATCAAAAAACTTTTAGCAGCTCTGAAATTTTAAAACTCATGACCCCATTACTCACATTTGATCAAGTTATTGAGCAAGCAAACAATCCCCATGTATTGCTGGGGAATGGTTTTAGTATGGCATACGAACCTGAGAGATTCTCTTTTACAACTCTTCTTGAGTCTGCAGTTGCGGATAAAATTATCGAAAAAGATAGCTACGTTTATAAGGTTTTTCAAAAACTTGAGACTGCAGATTTTGAAAGTGTGATGAGAATATTAAATGAGACAGAAAAAGTAGTTGATGTTTATGAGGCAGATCCCAACCTAAGAAAACAGTTGTTGGATGATGCAGATAATCTTAAAGAATATTTGGTAACGATTATTACAAATAATCATCCAACAAATTCTACGGATATCGATGCCAAAAAGAAGGATTCATGTGTCACTTTTTTGAGGAATTTTGATAAAATTTTTACCTTGAATTATGACCTTCTCTTGTATTGGTCTGTAATTCACTCCTCTTCGGAAGAAACAGAATTTACGGACGGATTTGGAAATGATGAAGATAGTGAGCATGAAGGATATGTTGTTTACAAAAACAAACGAAGTTTCAAGGTACACTACCTTCATGGAGCTCTTCATCTTTTTGATGCAGGAGATCAAATCATTAAAAAAACATATAAAAATTCTGGAATTGAGCTTATTACACAGGTTCGAAATAGTTTATCATCAGGGATTTACCCCGTTTTTATCTCAGAGGGTGATAGTTCTCAAAAAATGACAAAAATAATCCATAATGGTTACCTAAACCATTGTTATAGGTGTTTAAAAGAAGTGAATCGAGATTTAGTGATTTTGGGGACTTACTTAAAAGATAATGATAATCATATTTTGGATGGGCTATTACAAGGAACAGTAAAGAATATATTCTTGGGAGTTTCTCGTGAAGATTCCCCAGATGTTGAAAAAATTCGTTCACGAATAGCTGGGTTTAATAGAGATAAAACGCCTGCGAAACAGAAGATTCTACACCTGTATGATTATCGTACTGCTAACATTTGGAATAACCATGAATAACCCCATTCCGACAGATTGGAAACAGGTGAAATTAGGAGAGCTTATTGAAATTAAGCATGGTTTTGCCTTTTCTAGCCAGTTTTTTTCAGAAAGAGGTGATTTTATATTATTAACTCCAGGGAATTTTTACGAAGAAGGCGGCTTTAAGTTTAGGGGAGAAAAAGATCGATTTTATACAGGAGAATTCCCGAAGCAATACCTTTTAAATAAGGGTGATGTAATAATTGCCATGACCGAGCAAAAGGAAGGACTTTTGGGGAGTGCTGCCATAATACCTGATAGTAATCGCTTTCTACATAATCAACGTCTGGGATTAGTTGAAATAAAAAAGAATTGCATCAAAGAGTTTTTGTTTTTTGCGTTCAAGACGAAGAGATTCAGAAGTGAGATATCTGCAACTGCATCTGGAACAAAAGTACGACACACTTCTCCAACAAAAATTCAAGACACAACAATAAAAGTCCCACCTATCCCCGAACAACACCGCATCGTCACAATCCTCGAAACATGGGACAAATCCATCGAAAAACTCACGCGAAAAATCGAACTCAAGAAAAACATCAAAAAAGGATTGATGCAGGAGTTGTTGACGGGGAAAAGGCGATTGAAGGGATTTAATGATGAGTGGAGAAACTATGAACTTGGAGAGGTTTTAGGTTATGAACAACCTCAGAAATACATAGTAGATAGTGATCAATATGATGACTTAAATAAAACGCCTGTGCTAACTGCTGGAAAAAGCTTTATTCTTGGCTACACAAATGAAACAGATGGCATCTGTACAAATTTGCCTGTAATTATTTTTGATGATTTCACTACAGCGAATAAGTTTGTTGATTTTGAGTTCAAGGTGAAATCATCAGCAATGAAACTTTTACGATCAAAGGACAATTCAAAATTTAATATCAAATTTATCTACGAGAGAATGCAACTTGTAAATTTTATAGTAGGTGAACACAAGCGGAAATATCTATCTGAATATCAATACTTGACTATTAAATTGCCTGATATAGAAGAACAAACTGCCATTGCTCAAATCCTCACGACAGTTGATGAAGAAATCACCGCCCTCGAAAAGAAAAAACAAATACTCGAAGATCAAAAAAAATATCTGCTCAATAACCTGATCACAGGACAGATTCGAACTCCCGAAAATCTAACCATGCCAAAACAATGAACATACAAAAAATCCAGGTATCTATTGCGATGAGAACTTGGGCTATTTTAAGCCCCCAAGAGGCTATTTGCAAGGAAGAATCCTGGATTATGCTAAGCTTATTATATGAAAAATATTCTAAGTTGTCAAAGTTTTATAGAATTTATCACTTAATTTAATGAAAGATTTACAGAAATTAATATCAGAGAAAAGAGCCGAATTCTACATTAGAAAAGCTGAAGAATCTGGAGTATCTCCATTTGAAGTTTATACAAAAAATATACGAATATCACAGAAATTCTATCATTTAATGCATTTTACAGAAATAATCTTACGAAATAAAATAGCAAAACATCTCAATAAAAATTGGGAAGATTGGTATGCCCCTTCTTCTTATTTTGCAAATAATGTTTTACATGCAAGACATAAAGGAAAATTAGAGCAAGCATATGAGCGTATATTAGCAGATAAAAAAGATTTAAATGTTGATACAATGATATCGGAATTAAATTTTGGATTTTGGACATCTCTTTGTGATAAAGCCTATGCTCAAGATATTTGGAAAAATTCAACATTAAAACATGTTTTTCCGAATACAAAAAAGATTAAATTCGGACAAATATCTACAGATCTTGATCGTATAAGAAAATTTCGAAATAGAATTTTTCACTATGAACAGATACTGACCTACAACCATGAAAAAATTCGGGAAATCATTATTGAATATTTGAAATATATGATAAACCCGAAAGCTAATATTTTAGAACAAATAACCACTATCTGACTATGCAAGCTAATTTTGACGAAGCCCGACAATCCCAACTCCCTGCCGTAGAACTCCTGATCAATATGGGGTACACGTATCTCTCGTGCGAAGAACTCAAAAAGCAACGCCGAGAAGAGAATGGAAAATTTATCCTCAAGAATATTGCCTTTGAAAGCCTGAAGAAAATCAATCACTTTGAATACAAAGGGGAGATATATCCTTTTAGTGATAAGAATGTGTGGGATGCGATTGAAGAACTTGAAAACATCCAAGTTCATGGGCTTCAAGACACCGCCAAAGAAGTCTATCACCTTATCATGACCGAAGGCGGAAAAACTTTCCCCGTTATGATTGATGGAAAACCTTCTTCACAAAACTTTCGATTTATTGATTTCCAGAATCCAAAAAACAATAGCTTTCATGTAGCGGTTGAAGTACCTGTGAATGGGAAAAATGAAAATATTCGTCCCGATATCGTGTGTTATGTAAACGGGATTCCTTTCGTGGTAATTGAAAACAAAAAATCAGGCACCGAAGTAAAAGACGCACTCAATCAAATGAACCGAAATCAAAAACCGGAGTATTCACCAAAATTCTTTGTGTATCCTCAGCTTTTGATCGGAACCAATGTGGAGGAATGTTTATACGGAACGACGGGAACCCCGACGAAGTTTTATGCTTCGTGGAAAGAGAAAGAAACTGATTTGGATGTCCTTGATACAGAAATCCAAAAACATATCCATACACATATTGACTCAGAAATTTACAGAATCATGTGCACGGATATGAATGGGGTAACCCTCAATCATCGTCAGCTTACAGATCGGCTGACGACCAAGCAAGATCGTACGCTGTACTGTATTTTACGACCAGATCGGCTTCTCAATTTGACACGATACTTTATGCTCTTTGACGGTGGGACAAAGAAAATTGCTCGATACCAGCAGTACTTTGCGATTAGTAAAATGCTTAAACGAGTTTCTCTGAAAGAAAAGGGCGTAGAGGGAGAAAAGAGACAAGGAGGAATCGTCTGGCATACGCAGGGATCGGGGAAATCTTTAACGATGGTGCTTTTTGTAAAAGCATTGATCGAAAATCCAGAACTCATCAATCCTCGAATTTTGATTATCACCGATCGAGTCGATTTGGATCGACAGATTTCAAATACGTTCAAGAACTGTAATCTCAAAAAGGACGTCATTAAAACAAAGAATGGAAATCAACTTTTAAAATTACTGAAAGAAAAAAATCCTGCGGTTATCACATCTCTCGTACATAAATTTGATAGTCTCAGCAAAAAACGAGGAAGTTTTGCAGATAAAGACGAAAATATCTTTGTACTTATTGATGAAGCCCATCGAACACAATACGGAATGGCAAGTGAAGAAATGCGACGGATGATTCCAAATGCGTGTTTTATTGGGTTTACGGGAACGCCACTTCTCAAAAATGATAAATCGCACAATCGTTTTGGTGGATTTATTGATAAATATACGATTGATGATGCACTCGAAGACGGGATAGTTCTACCCTTAATCTATGAAGGGCGATATACCGAACTCAATCAGAATAAAGAGAAAGTAGATCGTCATGTAGAACGAATCACCGCAGGACTTGATCCTGATTCGGTAAAAGATTTACAACGATTTATTAATCAAAAAGTAATCAAAAACAATCCTCATCGGATTACGGAGATTGCATATGATATCGAAGATCACTTTCGAAGTTATTTCCAAGGAACAGGACTCAAGGCTCAATTGGTAGCTCCTTCAAAATATTCTGCCTTACTGTTTCAAAAAGTATTCGAAGAAGGACAAAGGCTCCGCACTGCAGTGGTAATATCAGAAGCTCAAGCACACGATGATGAAACCGATAGCCACAAACGAGAAGTATCTGATTTCCTAAAGAAAAAATCATCTGACTACAGAGATTTAGAGAGTTATGAAAAAGCTGTCACAGAAAGCTTTAAAAATGATCCAGATGGAATTGAAATATTGATTGTAGTAGACAAACTTCTGACTGGATTTGATGCTCCACGAAATACGGTACTTTACCTCACCAAAGACCTCAAAGATCACAACCTTTTGCAGGCTATCGCTCGAGTAAATCGACTCTATGAAAACAAAGACAAGCCGAAAACGGCAGGGTTTATCATCGACTATTCAGAGAATGCCCAGAATATTAAGTCAGCAATGGAACTCTTTGGGAACTTTGATGAAGAAGACGTAAAAGGAACATTGATCGATACCACTCAAAAGATATCCGAACTAGAACAAGCGTATTCAAATCTTGAAGGGCACTTTAAGACCGTAAAAAACAAAAAAGACACAGAGAGCTATCTAGAGTTTTTGGGCACTGAGGAAGCAGGAGAACAACGACGAAATGATTTTTATAGCCTTTTTAATGCTTTCATTCGAAATCTAGATGAATGTATGTCATTGCCTGATTTTTCGGCACGGTTCCTACACATTGATACCTATAAGCTCGAACTCAAGAGATATGCAGAACTCCGAAAATCAAGTCAGATTAAATTTGCAGATAGAAAAGACCTTTCTGAATACAAGAAACAACTGGTTAAGATTTTAGATGAATACATTGATGCCGATAAAGTAGAATTGCTCACTGAACCGATAAATATAAATGATTCAGAGGCTTTTGAGCAAGCTCTTGAAACATTAGGGACGCCAAAATCAAAAGCCGAAGCGATTGCCTCACAAATGCAACGAACCATTACCGAAAAGGCAGATACCGATCCTGAATTTTACCGAAGATTTTCAGATAAGATTCAAGATATTTTGAAAAAAATGCGGGAGGGTAAAATGGCAGACATAGAAGCTCTTAAAAGACTAAGAGAGGCTCGGGAGAAAATGGTTAATAAAGAAGATGATCAATTGCCTGAAATCTTACAAAATGCCAAAGGAGCAGATATTTTTTACAGAAATTTAAAGGATCGATTTGTAGCATTGGGACTCAATGATGAACAAGTATGTAAGATTATTTTGGACGTATTTGGGATACTCAAAAAAGAAACCATTATTGACTGGCACAAACAATCTGACACCCAAAGAATTATTAAGAATAAGATTGATGACTATCTGTACGATGAAGTGAAACTCAATATGGATTTAGATCTTACTCATGAAGAACTTGCTTCCATCCTTGATTTAGTCATTAGTTTGGCACTCGAAAACCACGAATTATTCTAATGGAACCAACACCCTTTCATTACGGAGACTATAAATACCAATACTATTTGGTCAGAGAGGAGCGGAAAACGCTTCGCCTTACTGTGTATCCGAATTTGAAGATTGTTTTATATGTTCCGAATGGTCACCCCGAAGATAAGATTATCAACTTTTTGACACGAAAATGTGGTTGGATTACAGCTCAAGTAAAAGACATCAAAAGACTGCAGAGGAGCAATAAAAATAAGGAGTATATCTCTGGAGAATCTTTGTTATACCTTGGGCGACAGTACAAGCTTGTTGTGGAAAAATCAGACCAAGATCAGGTTTATTTTGAAAGTGGAAAAATAATTCTCCATACGATCGGATCGGTAACAGATTCTCACAGAAATAAGGAATTGCTCGACAAATGGTACGAAGAAAGAGCTCAATCAATATTTGAAGAGCGATATCGACAGATGTTAAAGAAATTCAATTACGATTTTACTCCGGAGCTTTCTATCCGAAAAATGCCAAAACGTTGGGGAAGTTTTTTGACGAAAAAAAAGGTTTTACTCAATCCAGAACTTATAAAGGCTTCTAAAGAATGCATTGATTATGTGATTACGCATGAACTTTGCCATATGAAATATCAAAATCATAGTCCTGAATATTACCGATTTTTGACTTCAAGATGTCACAATTGGAAAGTCATTAAAGAACAACTTGAACTGCGTTTTTCTTCTTATTAATCAATGTAGTTTTCTATTTTTTTATTTTTGCAAGTAAAATGTCATACCCAATGGGTCCTTTATCTTGATGCGGATTAGTTGAGAGAATCATATACTGACCAGAGCTAAGTTTTTCTTCGAGTTTTTCATTACAATTTTTATTTTCTTGACTACCTGGGTGTAAAAAGTATGTACCGTGCTCTATTTTAAATACAGATCTATTTCTATACCAACTATAATAAGCTATTAACATTGATATTATGATTGATAATATAGATAATATAACTAATGCAAACATTGAAGGATTATTCATATATTCAATATACGACTAATATATTCGCAATACAAGAAAACAGTTGTTGAAATGTCATAATTATGTATTTTATATACATGAAAAAATATGTACTTGATGCACCTTCGTATGACAAGCTTGAACAGTCGTTTCTAAAAGAACGAGTTGAAAAAATTATTGATGATGGGGCATTACAGACTGTAGGCATGGTGTATCAAGACGATGTTCAGTCGCGTTTACGAGACCTAAAACACGCAGGATACTTTGAAAATATTCCTGAAGAAGTACGGTCACAATATACAGAAACAATAGAAACGCTTTGCACGGATCCCCAAGAAAAAGAATGGATTATTGATACCCATGGAGATAAAAAAGTTATCCCGTGTAGTACAGATGATGCACTTCTTACGAGTGGATATTTTCCGTCAAAAGTTTTGTCTCCAAAAGAGTTTTGGACTGTTTTTCGGGATATAGGGTTTGAGAACCCGCTTGTGTTTTTAGAAGCTTTGAGTTTGTATATACTCGAAAAGAAAAAAAATATATGGGTTGATAAAAGAGTATACGGTTGGGAATACGAGACTCCTGATAAACGAAATATGTATACGCGTATGGATAAAAATACACATTTAGATTCTTGGATTACGAGAGAAGACAAAACTCCATACCCGACACAAGACCCTTTTGGAAATACCGTTCAGATGCGTCCGGCTTTTTCTCAGTTGCAAGAAGGTATATATTTAAAACAAGACGGTGAAACCTTGTTTCTGGAAGTGCTTCTTCAGTATGCAGAGGAAATATCAGAAACAAAAGAGCAGTTCAAAGACCGAATACAAGAAGTTATTACTTGGATAGAAGACCACACAACGGAAGAAGAACGAAACGGAGTTCAAGATGTAAAAACGAATAATAATTTTTTATATTTCACTGATAGTTTGAATCAGAAAGAGATTCCAACCGATGACAGTTCTGATGAGATAAAAAAACAGAACTTTGTGATTCCTGCTTTTCAGGGAAAATATTTTGTACGAAAAAACAAACACAATCACCTTCTTTTGCTGAACGAAAAAGATCGAATTGTAACCACATTGTATCCTGAAGAAGTCGAACACTTTTTGAAAGGCATAGCCCAACAATCATTCAATCACCTTGTTCGATCTCCGATACACCTTCTGTATGACCTGTTTCGGTATCGAATATCAGATGAGTTTGAAAATGAGAGATATGAGTGAGTGTGGTTCTCTTAAAATACTGCTTCGCTCAAGTGAAGCACATAGGAACAAGTTCGATGTGTTATTGGGAAATGTGGCTGGGAATTTCGGGCTTAAGTCTTTCGTCTCAACGTGTAAATTTTCAAGATGCAAGGAGAATGAGGAGCTTAGATTTGAGACGAAGCGAATGTACCTCTCAATGGTACATGAGCAAGCGAAAATCGTAGCGACAAAGTTATCCGACGCATATTGAAAATTTTGGCTGCGTCTTAGGGTCTAGTATCTATTGCCTTGACTTTATGTACTAGACCTAACTGGCTGGGGATGAGGGATTCGAACCCCCGAATGCCGGGACCAAAACCCGGTGCCTTACCACTTGGCTAATCCCCAGAAATAAGCTTGTTTATCTTAAGAATCCGAAAGAAATGGTCAAGTTATTTTTCTGATTCGGTCACTAAACTTTCAAAAACAACAGGAATTTCAATAGCCGCCGCGTGTTCTGGAAGTCCAGATGCATTATGTCGGTTGAGAATAATCCATCCATGAGAATAAGGAGTTTGCGGATCAATATCGTATGAGACCGTTGCTTCAAATGGCACAAATTCTTCCGTCATCCATTCACCTTGTGCTTGTGCGAATCCTTCGCCAACAATAAGTCCATTCCAGTTTACAATATCAATCGGAAACGTTGCTTCAAAAAACCATCCGCCACGAGCCTTTCCTGTAATTATAACTGGGTTTGAGATCGTATCGTTGGCTTGTGGAAACTCTACTTCAATCCGTTCATCGGTGGTTGATTCAAGCACAGGGCTTGTTGGTTGAGTTTCATCAATGGTTTCAGTAATTGTTTCTGTATCAGATGAAGCGGTGTTTTCTTCTGGTGTTGTGTTTTCAGTGTTTTCTTCTGGTTCTTCTTCTGCTTCTATTATTTGAGGAACCCCTTCAATCCACTGAGATGTTTGTGTTTCGTCGCTACAAGCTCGTTTTGCGAACCCGAGATCATCACCTGTATACCCAGATTCTCCATCACTGTAGTACCAAATAATAATCCCCGCTTCTTTGTGGTTACTCGTTGCGCATCCCCCAACGGCGGTAGCTGAACAAGGCGTATGAGACCATACTCCCATCTGACAAAGTTCTTGCGTATCTTTTTCGTCCCACGAAGTTCCCAGAAAATCGATACACGTACTGTTTTCTTCACGAGCATCACAACTCCCACGAACAACTGTTTTTTGAGGATCAATTGTTTGCTTCGGAATTGTTTCATGAACAGGGTTCATACACCCACTCAAAAAAAGTCCCACGAAAACAAAACCGATTGAATAGAGCTTCATGTCTTTATTATAAATACTGGTTACAAACACGCAAACGAGTTTTCTTGACGAAATGAGGTTTTCTTTGTAGGGTTTTGAAGCATGAAAATCTTTATAATACCTCTTATCAGCTTACTTCTCTGGGGATGTGGAGAACCAAACTCTCCTGAACCAGACGCGAATACTTCTGTTGAAATATCTCCTGATCAAGTAAAAACAACTATTCAGGGAGACGAAAAAAAGATGGCTATTACATCCGATGTACCAGAATCTGATTTACAACTCACCAGTACTGCGTTTGAAGATGAGTCAGTGTTTCCTGCTCAATACACTTGTGACGGAGAAAACATTATTCCTCCATTAACGATTCAGAATATACCACAAGGAACACAATCGCTTATTATGACTCTGAGTAGTATCAATGAAATCGGGCAAAAAGATGTCCATTGGTCACTTTGGAACATCCCCCCTGATACAACATTTATAGACCATGAGACTGATCTTGATGGAGTTACTGCTGGTATCAATGAATTTGGTAGTTATGGATACCGAGGGCCTTGTCCTGAGGTAGGAGAAAGAACGAATTTTGTATTTGAAGTATGGGCTGTTGAGAAAGTTTTTACAGAAAGTATTCCCGAATGGACTCCGGGGCATTTAATGATCAACAGTATGGGAAAATTTCTTGGTAAAAGTGTATTGCACACCTATTACCGCCGATAAAAAGTCTTAAATCTCAAAACAAGTCCCTGTTTCTGGCTGAATATCAAGGATTTCTTGAACAGTGTCTTTATTTCTTCCTTGGGAAGGCAACGCCTCAATATCGGGAAGAAGTTGCATAAATCGATCACTCCCTTTTCCAAAGACATGTGCGTTTGTTTTGTGGAGTGCAAGTGTAATCATACTTGATTTTGGTGATTGCGCAGAGTTACTCTCGAAACAGTACAAATAAAGATATGTATTTGTTTCTGGTATATCAATGCTTCGAGCTTGAATGAGTGTATGTATTTTTTCAGGAGTGTAGCTATAACGACTTGAAAGCCCTGTTTTTTCGACCGAATCAAGTACAATAGCTTGGGAAAGGGTTTGAACAGTTATAAACGATGGCATTGTTTCTGCTTTCTGAAACAAAGACGCTGTTCCGAATAGTTCGTTTCCTACAAACCATACACATCCTATTGTTGCCAAAACACCAATAAATTTCTTCATCAATATCTATAATACAAGAGCTTTTTTAAAAATCAATACATTGAGAAATCACTTGACCAATAGAACTGACTTCTTAATATATTTTCAGACTTTGGGGATTAGCCAAGTGGTAAGGCAGTGGGTTCTGGTCCCACCATTCGGGGGTTCGAATCCCTCATCCCCAGCCAACACCTGCACTAAGGTGCATTGTGACCGACATACAGAAGATTCAATGGGTACTAGACCCGTTTTTTTTGTATGCTTTGTGGGGTTGGATCGGTCAAAAAGAATTCTGATAGACCCATGTACCTATGGCGAAGGGGCACTAAGTGCAAGCTTATAATTCCACAATTTCAAAATTATCTTTCTCCATATCCTCATCCCAAAGTTTCAAATATTGTTGTAATGCTTTCTTGAATTCTGGATTTTTTATACTGATATTTTTTCCAATCGGATCTTCTTTTTTTCGGTAGAAGAGAAAATGTCCCACCTGAATCGATTCATCAAGAATCAAGACTAATCGACGAGCTCCTTCAATAGTTGTCGCATATATTTTTATCAAACTGGATTCCGTCGGCAAATTTTCGCCTTTAATTCGTTGAAAAATATCTTTCCCACCAATTTTCAAAATCACCTCAATATCCTTTTGAGTTATTTTTTCTTTCTTTAGTATTTGACGAGCAAAAACAATACGTTTCATTTATTGGGCAAATTTATGACGCCATTTTTTCACAGAATCATCCAGTGTTTTTTGTGTTGCTGAATCCAGTGAAACTCGATGTATTTCTGAATCTTCAATTACAAGACCGATATTTAATTTGCCTTCTGCGTATCCCTGAAGAAGAAATCGAGCAACCGTACTCAAGCTAAGACCTTCTGCTTTCGCTTTTTGTGCAGCAAGATCTTTCACCGATTTGTGAACCATGATAGTGGAATTCATTTTTCAGTTATTATTTATTTGTATTTATTCTATAGAATTTCTATAGAAAAGTCAATATTTTAAAAGGGTTCAAATAGACCCATGTACTATAGGACATAAAATATTCGAATTTCCTCTTCGGTGAATCTCAAGGATCCTTATGGGGATTGCATTCAGTGTTTATCATGGGTTCGAATCCCTCCGCCCCAGCCAAATTTTCCGATAACACATCGAACTTCTTCGTCACTACGCACTTCACTCGAACGCGTACCATTTAGAGGTACGCTTTTCTCGATTCAGCACTAGGCTCCTCGAATTTCTCGGTTCTCAAAAAATTTACACATCGAAAAAAAGGAGCTGACGGATTTATATTCAGTCTATTTTCTTTAAACGGAAGAATTCAAATGCCCCCATCCCCATATTAAAAAAACAATAAGAGGAAGATGGAGTATATATATCCACAAAGCATTTCGACCTACCCAATTCAAAAAAATAAAAAATGTAGGAGGTTTTGATAAAAATGGGTAATTTCTTTCTCCATTTTTAAAAAATATATGTCCTAAAAAACCTCCAAAGGCGATTGATGAGACCCAAGGAATAATAGGAAAATAGTCTATACTCGGCACATACTGAGGATAAAACCCCAGAATATAACTCAAAAGTGATTGATGAGACACTGTGTCTCCAAATACTCCCTCAAGCACAAGAACACTCCATCCAAAGAAGAACAATAGCACAGGGGAACGTATAATTGGCAATACAATAATGATTCCTGTTCCAATAAAAGATAAAACCCCAAACCGAATAATCTTATCTGGCGTTACACTCATACTTATAAGTGTTATAGCAAACCCAATAAGAAGAAGAAAAAATGCTCTTTTTAATTGTCGTACATAGTAGTTTTTTATAGGTTTTTCTTTTGAAGCTTGTCGTTGCCAAGACAAGGCTAAACTCACCCCCACAATAGAAAAAAAAGTGTTTCTTATTGTATCTCCAAAAGTATTCCATGTCCCTTGAAATAGGTTGTAACTTTTTATTCCTTCGTAATCAAGTACGTAATATATATGGAATATAATCATTCCAATGATGGCAAAACTACGAACCAAATCAAGCTCCCAAATGCGATTCTTTGATATATTTTTAGAATATGACATAACGGTTGTTGGATGATAGTAGGTTTGCTATATATAAAATCATAAGATAAATATAAATTCCATAGAAAAACGAATGTTTTGTTGAGGTATTCACAGATTTTAGTGTACTACAAAATATAAAATGTTCTGAATCGATCTCAAAAAACACTCTATACTTCTTCTTTTCTGTGAATTCTAAACCCAAACAAAATAAGAATCACAAAACTGGCTATCATCAAGCTCAATACATTGAGTCCGAATAGTTGCAAGGCTTTTTCGAATGTTTCCGTACGACCAAGCGATAAATCAATCGCCGAAATAGCCAATGGAGGTGCAATTGAAAGAGCAATCGCTGCTCCTGATAATCGATTATGCACTCGTTCAAACGCTAACGCTAACGCAGCAACAATCCCCGCACACGCAGCAATGATAATTTCTGCCATCCCTACCTGCACAGTTCGAATCGCAACTTCTTGGTTTGTATGAACCGATAAAAACCAAACTCCAAATCCAAACGAAGTCCCAAAAAAAAGTCCTATTCCAATAATCGCCCTGATAATTGATTTCCAAAGAACATCAAAATGTCCCGTTATGATCGCTAAAGGAATTCCTACAAACGGTTTGACAAGTGGTGTAATGATCATTGCTCCAATAACCACCGGTTCATTGTTTCTCAGTAACCCCATTGATGCAATTCCAGCAGCAAGAACAATAAGGGCTATAAATTCATTACTCGAAAGCATATCAGCCTTGAAGCTTTTCATAGCTTGTTCTTGTCGTTGATGGTCTCTGAACTTTGAAAATCTTTGACCGACTGATCTGAAAAATGATATCTCCATAAAAATCATAATCAAGAATGGTCACAAGAACCTCTTTTTTGAGCAATAAATCGATAAAGAAAAGTTCCAATGCCCATGCTTATTCTATTCGATAATAGTGGTTTTGTCCACGCATATCGAGAAATAAAAACAAGCTGTGTAAACGCTGCATATTCTGTGTACAGAATTATGTCTTTACGAACAACCCACGAATTGAGTTTTTGCATACACAATGCCTCCTTGCTTGATTCTTGTCGATAATCAATCGGAATAATAGTTACTTGATTCTCAACACCAAGCCAAGAACATATTCTATAACTCCAGCGCCTACAAAAAGGACATTCTTTGTCTATAAAAACAAATGTATTAGTTGGGTTGGGGTTCATGTTTATATTCTGGCAAGAAAAATTTTCCTACTTCAAACAAAATATAACTTATAATCCCCATACTTCCAATGAGTATCCATTCGGAACCCCCCAAGGCAACGGTTCCCATAATGTTTTGTGCCCATGGTATATAAATGACCATCAATTGAAGCCCTATCGAAAACAAAATACCAACCAATAATGCGGGATTAGAAAACAGATTTAAGTTCCGAAGACTTGCGTGATGCGATCGCATACTTGTGACCGCCGATAACTGCATTATCACCAGCGTTGTAAATGCCATTGTTTGTGCATAAATAATTCCCTCTGGTCTTGAAATCCAAAATATAAAACTTGTAAAAATTCCCATTATTCCTCCAAAAAGAAATATCATCCAGAGTTTTTCTTTTGTGATAGGTGGAATGCTTTGGTTTCGAGGTGGGCGATGCATTATGTCGTGTTCTTGTTTTTCCATACTCAGTCCTGCCGCTGGTGCCGTATCAGTAAGAATATTGATCATTAAGATCTGAAGCGGTTGAAGTGGAAGCTGATTCAGAAATACCATCGTAATAAGCACAGTCGATATCTCACTAAAATTGCAAGACAGTAAATATTTCGCTGATTTAATAATTTTTTCGTAAATATTTCGCCCTTCTTTTACCGCGTTTACAATCGTTGAAAAATTATCATCAAGAAGTATTCCTTTTGCCGATTCTTTTGCGACATCTGTTCCAGTTATTCCCATGGCAAGCCCAACATCAGCTTTTTTAAGCGCGGGAGCATCATTGATTCCGTCACCTGTCATTGCCACAACGTGTTTCTTTTGTTGTAATATACTTACAACACGCATCTTGAGTTCTGGGGTAGCTCGGGCAATTACACCAATGGTTTCTACTTTTGACCGCAATTCGGCATCTGTCCATTTGTGAATCACTCGGCCTTCAACACATATCTGATGCGGTTGAAGTAACTCAATTTGATGAGCAATAGCCTTTGCGGTTACCAAATGATCGCCTGTAATCATCATAACTTGAATACCCGCTTTTCGACATTCAGCAATCGATTGCAACACACCTTCTCTTGGTGGGTCTTGAATACCAACAAGACCGGAGAAAATAAGATTATTTTCAGCTTCTGTTACTGTACTTGCTCCTGACTTTTTATACGCGAACCCCAATACACGCAGTGCCTGAGATCCGTATTTTTCTTGTTGGTCAAGTATCTTTTTTTTATGTTCTTTTGTCATGAGAATCACTTCTCCTTCGTGTTGCATATGCGAGCAAAGTGGTAAGAGTTGTTCAGCGGCCCCTTTAACAAAAACATGTTCATCATTCATCACCACGCTCATTCGTTTTCTACTTGAATCAAACGGAAACTCTTTTTTTCGGTCTCCTTTTTCTTTCCATCCTGTTTTATGAGCAAACACAATTAAGGCTCCTTCCATTGCATCTCCTAAAATCTCAAACCGGTTTTTGTTTTCTACGATATGAGCATTATTGCAATTAATCGCAATACGACAGAGTTGCTCTAAATCAGCTTGTAATCGAGGAGTGTCTATATGAAACCGCTTTTTCTCTGTATAACCACGTCCGTCAACAGGTATATCTTGACCGCCTACATAAACCTGCGTCACCGTCATTTCATTTTTGGTGAGCGTTCCTGTTTTATCCGTACAAATGAAATCTACAGACCCCATAGATTCTGCAGCAGGTAACTTCCGTAATAATAGTTTTATTTCTGCTAAGTGACGAGCACCAATAGATAAACTAAATGTTACAATTAAAGGAAGAGCGCTTGGTACTGTTCCTACAGCCAAAACTAACGCAAAAATAAGAAGTTCTCCAACAGAATCATTCCATTTAAGCGTTCCAACTACAAAAACAAGTCCAATCAAAACCATTGCAAAATAAGTGATTTGTCGTGCTAGGTGAGCAAACTTTTTTTGAAGAGGCGTCGCTTCTTCTTCTACTTTTCCAAGTGATTGTGCTATTTTTCCAAACTCAGTCCGATTTCCAATTTCAGTAACCACTGCTATAGCTCGTCCGCTCCGAACCAGAGTTCCCATATAGAGAGAATTCTTTCTGTCAGCAAGACTCGTATGGGCTCTTAATTTACATTCATATTTTTCAACTGCAGCCGATTCACCAGTTAAAGCAGACTCATCTATTTTCAGTTCATCAGATTCAAGAATACGAGCGTCAGCACCGATTTTATCTCCACTTTCGAGTATTAAAACGTCTCCTGGAACAAGATCTTGCACATCAATACGTTGCTCGTGTCCGTCTCTTTTGACGATACATTTTTTAGGCGCCATGTTTGAGAGTGCTTGAAGTGCTTTTTCAGCACGGTATTCTTGTAAGAAACCAATAAGCACATTAATAAACACAATAATAAATATAGCCCATGACTCTGCTGGTTTTTCTGTGTTGACTAAAACCGATACAATCCCCGACAGAATTAAGAGAAGAATGAGAGCATCTTTAAACTGTCTTATGAAAATACGAAGTCCGTTGTTTTTTTGTTGAACGGATATCTGGTTTATTCCATACTTTTTTCTTCTTTGTAAAACCTCAACACTCAGTATACCACTGGGCGTTGATGCAAGAGTTTGTAATACCTCTTTTATGTTGTATTTGTACCATTGTTGATCTGATAAGTTCTTCATAGGAAAAAATAAAGATATAGCTAGGATAAAGGAACTTTGAGCTCCCAGTTTCCAAGAGGAAGTGACGACCCTATAATCCAAGGGTTGAGCTCTTTAATCATACGTAGATTCGTTCCTTGTTCTCTTGCCCACACTGATAAATCGCTTATTTCTTCCGCATTGACGGTTTTTTGTTTTGGAAACGAAAACATATCAGCATTCGTAAGAACTAATCCGTAATCATCGGCATTCTGCATGACTTGTTTTATACTCATAATACGGAAAACATATCGAGCTGTTTCATCGTTCATATATGTATCGTAATAAGACGTCACTCCTTGATTATTAAGATGTCCAAGTATTCGGTTTTCACCCGCGTTATATGCAGCACTACTGAGTGTCCAGTTTTCAAAAATACCATGGAGATACGTTAAATACCGAATCGCTGCTTCTGTGGATTTTTCAAAATGCAGACGCTCGTCTACATATTCGTCTACTCGTAATCCGTATTGGCGAGCTGTTGCCGGCATAAATTGCCATACTCCAGCGGCTCCTGCATGACTCACAACAGTGTTTCGTAACCCGCTTTCGGCTACCGCAATATATTTGAGATCGTCAGGAAGCCCTGCCTCTTTGAGTTTTTCTTCTATAAAAGGAAAATATTGTCCGGATCGCTTGAGATATAACAAACTTTGATAATCAGTATCAAGAAGGACGATAAAATCACGTTCCCATGCTTCGCGTACGTAAAATGTATCAAGCGGAACTTTTTCTCCAGCAAATTCAATCTCTTCTGGCCATTGGTATTGTAATAAGTTTTCTTCAAACCGAATGACTCCTTTTGGTTGGTTTATATGCATTATCCACATACCAACTGCAAAACAGAACACACCAAATCCAATAATATACTTCATGGTTTTATTATCTTTTTTTTCTTCTTTTTTACCAGTGAATTGACTTGAAGTCTTGTGTGAAGCATAGTGTTTGATATTTGTGCAAAGAAGGACTTGAAAAATATAAATTCTATGGCACAATGTGATTGTTTTTTTATTTATTTGAAATGTACTTTGATTTTTCTCAGCTTTTGGATTGGAATTATTACACGCATATGAGCCCCCAAGGAGACTTTTTGCTTGGGTTTCCTTTGTTAGCATTTTTTGTTGCACTTCTGTTTATTCGTTCGATTGCTCTTTTTTTAGGGCCGAATGATAAATATTTTAAAAAATCTCTTAAACGCCGAACGGGTAAATTTATAGCCCTTGGTGTCCTTGGAATCATTGCGATTCTTTCTCGGTTTGCCCTTATTCCGCTTTTTTCTATGCGACTTTGGTTGTATTCTCTTTTTGCTTTAAGTATTGGGTTTTTGATTGCTACCACTTATAGTATCTGGAGTGAATACGAAAAAAGGTTGTCTTCTGTTCGTCGAGAATACTCAAAAAAGAAAAAGTAAATACCGGTTTCTTTGATCGACTTGATTTGCAAAAATTTGACGTATTTATATTATGCAGAGGTCTCTTTGTTATTGAGATTTAGATTTTAAATACACATACATGGTTCATTATAACCGAAATATAAAACTTTTATTAATCTTTGTGCTCCCTGTTATTAGCTTTCTCCTCGGCTGGAACTTAAGTCTTCATACCTTTCAAGGTCCTTCGTCAGACGAAAACCCAGAATCAACCCAAAAACTACAAGATGTTGTTATTTCAAAAACATCAAATTTCAAAACGTTCCTTGATAAACAAAGAAAAGAGAAAGAAGTTGATTTGAGTATTTTCTGGGAAGCATGGCATCAGCTCGAATCAAATTATTTAAAAGCCGATGCATTTAATACAAAAGATCAAATCTATGGGGCAACAAAAGGTCTCATTGATTCTTTAGAAGATCCTTATACCGTTTTTATGACTCCAACCGAATCGGTTGAATTTGAAAATGCGATGTCGGGTGAATTTGAAGGAATTGGAGCTGAAATTGGTATTCGTGATGGAAGTATCGTTATTATTACTCCTTTAAAAGGGTCTCCCGCTGAAACATCAGGACTTCGTGCAGGCGATGTCGTTTTTAAAATTGACGAAAAATCGACACAAGGAATGAATATTAGTGAGGCAGTGACTCTTATTCGAGGACCAAAAGGAGAAAAAGTAGAACTCACTGTTATTCGAGAAGGAGAAGACGAGCCTCTCAAAATTTCAATTGTACGAGATAATATTATTCTTAAAGCTATTGAATGGAACCTTGAAAACGAAATTTTGACGGTTGAAATTTCTCAGTTTGGAAACACTGTTCTTTCTGAGTTTCGAGCTTTCCTTTCAGAAGCACTTTTACTAGAACCAAAAGGAATGATCCTTGATTTGCGAAATAATGGTGGAGGACTTTTAGATTCTGCTGTTGAAATTATTTCAGAGTTTCTTGAAAATGTTGTTATTGTGAAAACAGAAGGAGGACAGTTTGGAAACACAGCCGAAATTATGGCTCGTCGAGGCGGTGGATTTCTTGATATTCCATTAGTGGTTCTTATAAACAAAGGTTCGGCTTCGGCTTCGGAAATTCTTGCTGGAGCAGTGCAAGACCATAAGAGAGCCTTGCTTATTGGAGAAACAAGTTTTGGAAAAGGAACTGTGCAAAACCTAATTCCTCTTTCTGATGGATCAAGTTTAAAAGTAACTATGGCTGAATGGCTTACTCCTTTAGGACGCTCTATTCATGAATCAGGAATTACGCCTGATATTGAAATTGAACGAACATCACAGGACTATGAAAATGATAGAGATCCTGTTATGGATGAGGCTTTGCGGATTTTAGGAAATCCAGCAGGGGTGCGAACCCGTATACAAGAAGCATTTGAAGACCGACAAACGAATCTTAATACAGACCAAGAATGACACTCCTCCCTATTCTTGTAGGAACACAAAAAGAACCGTTGCGAACAAAAAGTGAGCCGGTGACAGAGTTTGATGATGATTTAAAAAGGCTGATTGAAGATATGACCCAAACTATGACACAGCCGACTGATGATGGTGTTATGGGGGTTGGTCTTGCTGCAAATCAAGTGGGAGTTGCTAAACGAATTTTTTTGGTACTCCTTCATGCTCATGATACAAAAAAACAAAAAGTCGTTGCGTTTATCAATCCAGAGATTCTGGAAACGTCTCCTGCGAAAGTGTCTTTAGAAGAAGGATGTTTATCTCTTCCGGGTATGTTTGGGAAAGTATCTCGTCCGAAAAAAATAAAAGTACGTTGGCAAAACGAAGACGGTCATTGGTGTGAAACAAAACTTGATGGTTGGAATGCTCGTATTTTTTTGCATGAGTATGATCATATAGAAGGAGTCTTGTTTATTGATTATTTATCTGAAAAACAAAGAAAGAAATTGATGCAATCAGTTTCCTATTCTTGATAGATTTTTTTTTCGAGAAAGTATTGCCAAAACCTTTTGTTTGGGTAGTATGCTGTCGTCTTTTTATTGTTTTTTTATGAAACCAACACCGAAAAATTTCCCACAAAAACCAAATCCTTTTTTTTATGTTTTCCTTATTGCTCTTATTCTCACAGGGCTCACTTTTGTTTTTGGTGATACGGATACTTTGTTTACAACACAAGAAACAAAAGAAGTATCTCTTACTGAATTTATGCGATCATATGAAAACCAAGAGTTTGCGTCTATTACTATTGAAAATAATGAACTAAAAGCAGAAACGGAAACAGGAGAAATATTTTTAACCGTCAAAGAACCATCAGCAACTATCGCAGATTTAGGACTCACTGACCAAACGAATCCCGCTGAAATAAATGTTATAGATACCACAAAAAGAGCTATTTGGGGGCAAGTGCTTTTGGCGGTGGGACCTATTATTCTTATTGTTTTCTTGCTTATTTTCCTGACTCGAAAAGCGGGTAATATGGGGGGCGATAACGGTCCGTTTGGGTTTGGGAAATCTCGAGCCAAAATGTATGATCATACAAAAGCGAAAACAAAATTCGCTGATGTTGCAGGTGCAGAAGAAGCGAAAGAAGAAGTAGAAGAAGTTGTTGATTTTCTTAAGAACCCTAAAAAATATCATAAAATGGGAGCAAAAATCCCAAGAGGTGTTCTTTTGGTAGGGGCTCCTGGAACTGGAAAAACGCTTGTCGCTCGTGCAATTGCGGGAGAAGCAAATGTTCCTTTTTATTCAGTTTCAGGTTCAGAGTTTGTAGAAATGTTTGTTGGTGTGGGGGCGAGTCGTGTGCGTGATTTGTTTAAAACCGCTCAAAAAAATGCTCCGTCAATAATTTTTATTGATGAAATTGATGCTATTGGAAAACAAAGAGGACAAGGTATGGGAGGAGGTCATGATGAACGAGAACAAACCCTTAACCAAATTCTTACAGAAATGGATGGGTTCGATAACGATACATCGGTGATTGTTATTGCCGCTACGAACCGTCCAGATGTTCTGGATAAAGCATTGCTTCGTCCGGGGCGATTTGATCGACGTATTCATATTGATATGCCAGACATGAATGCTCGTGAAAAAATATTATCACTTCATGCAAAAAATAAAACACTTGCTTCTGATATAGATTTTCAAGAAATTGCATCAAAAACAGTTGGGTTTTCTGGTGCTGATCTCGAAAATGTTTTAAATGAAGCGGCTATTGCAACAGTAAAACAACGAGAATCATCTCTTTCTCAATCGCGATTACTTGAAGCCGTTGAAAAAGTCTCTATGGGACCAGAAAGACGATCTCGCCGTATCAATGAAGAAGAACGAAAAATAATCGCTTATCATGAAGTTGGACATGCTATTGCGGGACATTTTACTGAAAATTGCGAACCAGTGCATAAAATTTCTATTATTTCTCGTGGGGGGGCTTTGGGATTAACATGGTTTTTACCTCGAGAAGACCGATATCTTTCGAGTGAATCAAAAATGAAAGACGAAATGGTGTCTCTGCATGGAGGACGTATTGCAGAACGACTCTTTTTTGGACAGGCTACAACAGGAGCTTCAAACGATTTAGAGCGAATTTCAAATATTGCTCGATCAATGGTGATGACCTATGGAATGGGGGATCCAGAAAAAATAGGTCCCGTTGTTTTTGCTGAAAAAACAAAAGGGTTTGCGGGGGTAGATGTCCATGAAAAAGAGTTTTCGGAATCAACAGCGCGTCTTATTGATGAAGAAGTTCAAAAACTCGTTCTTCATGCAGAGGCACGATGTATTGATATTTTGACACAACGAAAAGATATGCTTCAAAAAATTGCAGAAGACCTGCTCACAAAAGAAAACATGACTCGTGAAGAATTCTTAACGTATTTTGAACCAAGTAATGCATAATGGGCAAAATAGTGTTTGTTTCTGGTCCATCAGGAGTTGGAAAGGGAACGCTTATTCAAGAACTCAAAACGAAACACAGTGACTGGGTGTTTCCACCGAGTTATTCGACTCGTCCGCCTCGAGAAGGAGAATCAAATGGAAGCCCGTATTACTTTATATCTCGTAAAGAGTTTCAAGAAAAAATAAAAAAGAATGATTTTTTAGAGTATGCTTTTGTGCATAACAGAGATTATTATGGGACCGATAGAGATTCTATTTTTGTGCCAGCAAAACAAGGAAAAACAGTCGTGAAAGAGTTTGATGTGCAAGGGTTTGAGCAAATTCGAAAAAAGTTACCACAAGGATCATATCTTTCTTTGTTTTTGAGTCTTACTGGTGGAAAAGATGAATTGTTGAGACGTATTCAACACAGGGGCGCGATGAGTAAAGACGAGTTACAACAACGCATTATTTCTATGGAACACGAGTTTTCGCTGGCTCCGTTTTATAGTCATGTGGTGCTGAATGATACGGTTGAAATGATGGTTGAACAAGTAGAAGAATTGATTTTTCTCGCCCCTTCTTCATACTCATGAGTGAATATGGGAAACACTCAACAATTTGGTCGAAAAGGTGAGTCCGATGCTCGCGTATTTCTAGAGTCAAAAGGACTTGAATGGGTAACGAGTAACTATCATTCTCGGTTTGGAGAAATTGATCATATATTTTATGACCCAAACGAAAAAGAATATGTTCTCGTGGAAGTAAAAGCAAGAAACTCTCTTTTTTTTGGAAAACCACAAGAATCAGTAACACCTCAGAAACTAAAAAAAATAGAACGTACGGCTCACCACTTTTTTTGGTATGCTCCTCGTCCATACGATACTCAAGAGTTTCGTATTGATGTAGTGTGTATCACTCAAAAAACAATCGAATATTTTACAAATGTGTCTCCGTATTACCGATAAGAGTAATTTTTATATTTCATCAGTCTCATCGGTTTCTTCTGCTGCGTATAAATCAAAAATAACATGATCTGGCGTTATTTTCTCTTTCGTAATAATTCCGTTGATGTCCACACTGATAATTGTTTCAGGAATTAAGTCTGGGCTCCAGTGAGTTTCTAGATAGAGTTTTTCTTTATTAGGGTCTAGGTATATATCGGCAATTTGTTGGTTTTGTAGTTCTTCTGAAAACCGAGTTTCAAGCGCTGTAATATTGTGTGCTAAAGTGTTTTCTTCCATACTTATTTTATCATCTTTTTGATCGATAAGGTGTATTAATTGATGAATAATGTGTGCAATGTCTGTGTCAGTCGTCATGAAAACTAAAAATATAAATACTGGTTTTTGAGCACTGTAACATAAAAAAAATCGTTTTACAACGATTTTTAATGTGTGCTACCAAAATGACGCCTTCCTTTATGCCTCTATTTTCCTGAGGTGACCACAGGTGGGTTTTCGTACGGTATCTCCACGGAAATACCTGTTCGGAAATCCCTTTTAAAGGTGATTAGGAGAAAAAGATCGAAAGAAAGACGCTCATTTCAGTATCGTTTTTGAGTATACACAAAAGTTGTTCAAGGTCAAAAAATTTTAAGAATCTTTTTTGTTTTTTTTCGTGTTGACACTTTTGATAACTTTTTGTTTACTAGCAAGGATTTAAAAATTTTTTCTTATGAACTTAAAAATAGGTATTGTGGGGTTACCAAATGTCGGAAAATCAACGCTTTTTAATGCACTTACTAAGTCTCAAAAAGCAGCGGCAGAGAATTTTCCGTTTTGTACTATTGATCCAAATATAGGTATTGTTGAAGTGCCTGATCAGCGTATTGATACATTGACTCGAATCGTTCAGCCCGAACGAGTTGTCCGTTCAATTGTTGAATTTGTTGATATTGCCGGATTGGTTGAAGGTGCTTCTCGAGGAGAAGGGCTTGGAAATAAGTTTCTGTCTCATATTCGTGAATGTAATGCTATTTGCCATGTGCTTCGTGATTTTGAAAGTACCGATATTCATCACGTGTATGGAAAAGTAGATCCAAAAAATGATTTAGAAATTATTATTACAGAGCTTATATTTGCTGATCTTGAAAGTGTAGAACGACAAATAGAACGAACGAGTAAAAAAGCGAAGTCAGGAGACAAAGACGCAAAAGCAGAAGTTGCATTACTGGAACGATATAAAACAGTGTTGCAAGAAGGGGGGCTTGCCCGAACCGTAGAATGTGATGAAAAAGAAGAGCATATTGCTCGTCGGTTTCAGTTATTAACGAATAAACCGTTTATTATTGTGGCGAATGTGTCGGAATCGGATTTTTCTGGGTTTGATGAATATCGGTTTCGAGAAAAAATTGGCGGATACCAAGACATTCCGATTGTGCCTATTTGTGCCCAAATTGAAGCGGAACTTGCTTCGTTGTCTCCCGATGATTCGCTTGCGTTTTTACAAGATATTGGTGCTGAGAAGTCAGGACTTGAATCATTGATACAAAAAGGGTTTGAGATACTCAAATTACAAAACTATTTTACAGCGGGAGTAAAAGAAGTGCGTAGTTGGACTATCTATAAAGGAGATACTGCTCCTCGAGCAGCCGCAGCAATTCATACTGATTTTGAAAAAGGGTTTATTCGTGCAGAAACAATCGCATTTCATGATTTTGTTGCATTTAATGGTGAAGCTGGAGCAAAAGAAAACGGAAAAATGAGAACAGAAGGTCGTGATTATGTAGTGCAAGATGGAGATATTCTTCATTTTCGGTTTAATGTATAAGATGAAAATAAGGTGACCTTTTTTTTCATTGTACTATACTGTAGCGTGTGAAAGATTTACTCAAAACCCTCAACCCCGAACAAAGAAAAGCGGTCGAGACACTTATGGGTCCGGTATTAGTTTTGGCAGGTCCTGGAACAGGAAAAACTCATTTATTGACAACGCGCATTGCGCATTTGTTGTCGAGTGATGTGGGAGCAAATCCTGATAATATATTGTGCTTAACGTTTACCGAAAACGGAGCGGTAGAAATGAAAGACCGACTTCGGCGTTGGATTGGAAAAGAAGCGTATGCTATTAAAATATCAACGTTTCATGGGTTTTGTGAATGGGTTATGAATCAATATTATGACCATTTTTATGATATTCGTGGTGATCGAGTGGTTGCGGATGATCTTCAAAAAGCATTGGCATTCCAAGAAACAGTTCAGTCTCGGTCATGGGAGCATCTTTCGACTCGATGGAACGATTTTTATTATAAAAATAGTTTTCTTTCGCTTATATCTCATTTGAAACGAGAAAACATATCGCCTCAAGATTATCGAAACCGAATACCAGAAGAACAAGAACGACTCGAATCAGATCCATCAAATTTTTATTCTCGTGCTATGGGAGATTATAAAAAAGGTGATTTTAAACCTACAAAACGAATAGAAATTGATAGAAAAATAAACCTTATGCATGAGACGGTTGCGTTTTGGGAAGTGTATGAAACAGTATTGGCTCAACATGGTTTTTTTGATTTTGATGACCAATTGATGTGGGTTGTTTCAGCACTGAAAACAAATGAACACGTAAAACTTGATCTACAAGAACGGTTCCAATGGATTTTAGTGGATGAATATCAAGACACGAATACTGCACAAAACTCAATTTTATGGTCTCTGACTGACTATGACCAATCGCCGAATATTTTTACGGTAGGGGACGACGATCAGGCTATATTTCGGTTTCAGGGGGCGAGTGTTGAGAATATATTTGAATTTCAGAATAGATTTCCCACACGGTCGAATATTACACTCACTCAAAACTATCGATCTGCACAATGTATTTTAGATGTTGCCTTCTCAAGTATTAAGAATAATGAACAACGAGTGGATCCCCATAAATCGCTTATATCATCGGGTGAAAATGTTCACTATGCAGGGAAAATAACAAAATCAGAGTTTGAAACTCGATATATGGAGCTTGGCTTTATTGTTGATCGGATCCAAAACGCTTTACAAGAAGGTGTTCAGCCAAACGATATCGCTGTTTTAGTGCGCAATAATAGAGAAGTAAAAGAAGTAGCTCATGCTTTACCTCTTTTTGGTATTCCCGTAGCAGCACAAGTGTTTCAAAACGTGTTTGATCACGATTTTGTACAAATACTTATTGGAATGCTTCAGATTTTTTCAAACCCAACACACAATGATAAGCTAATGCAGATTTTACATGCTCCTTTTTTTCCGATAGAAAAAGAAGTCTTGATTCGTTTGATGCTTGATTTTGATAAACAAAAAAAACAAGATCCAGATACAGCACTCATTTCTTTCCTTTTAGAACAAGGAGAACAATATCCTTCTTTGCAGGAAACGATTGATGTTCTCATTACGTTCCGAAAAGAGTATTGGCACTGTCGTCCAGAGGTGCTCACAGAAAAGTTATTGTATGAATCGGGTATGGGCTCTTATTTATCAACTCTTCGTTCTGAACGAACAATTTCTGCATGGCAAAATATTCGTAAATTTTTAGATTGGATTCGAGAACAACGCTGTGAAACACTTGATGATTTATTACACCGTATTGAACTGCATCAGGAGCTTGGGATTTCTTTGTCCCCTGATCCGTTGCCGTTAGATTCGAGATCTGTTCGTATTATGACAGCGCATAAATCAAAAGGACTCGAGTTTGATATCGTATTTTTACCAGGTATGCTCGACGGGGTTTGGGGCAATACGAGATCTCGGTCGGGATTGCCTATCCCTCATGTTTTCGCATCAGAATCGAATGAAAATGAGGACGAACGAAGACTCTTTTTTGTAGCTCTTACACGTGCTAAAAAGGAACTCTTTTTATCGTATGCCCATACTGATTTTTCAGGAAAACAAAAAACACCATCTTTATTCCTTGATGAAATACCAGATGAAAAAGTGGTTTATACCTCACAAGAAGAACAAGAAGGAGCACTGCAAAAAAAACTTCCAGTTTTTTTATCTTCTCATGCCGATACTCCCCAGCTTTTACCGTCTGAAAAAGATATATTAGCGCCGATTGTTCAATCCTTTGTGTGGTCTGCAACCAGTTTACAAACCTTTTTAGAATGTCCTCGAAAGTTTTTATACCAAAACTTGTATCGGTTTCCACGTCGACCATTGCCCACTATGGCATATGGAACAGCTCTTCATCAAGCATTGGAACGATATATAAGACTTTGGCATCAGTCGGGGATAAAACCCACAAAAGAAGTTTTATTACAACAATTCGAACGTGCTTTGCGGGGGCAGAATTTAGAACATGATTTGTTTTTGAAACTGAAAGCAGATGGATTATCTGCATTGGATCAGTATTTCGAAAAAAGACAAGAATCATTGAGTGCTGATGCGATGACAGAGTTTGATTTTGGTCCTTTTGTGCCGACCATTGATGGAATCCGTATTACAGGAAAGGTTGATAAATTATTATTTTTAGATTCGAATCGTACACAAGTGAAAATAGTCGATTACAAATCAGGAATGCCAAAAGCTATACAACAAGGTGGTCGATATTGGAGACAGCTTGTTTTTTATGACTTACTTGCCCGATCAGCAAAAGGGTTTTCTTGGACGGTATCTTCTTGTGAATTAGATTTCCTGACTCCCGATAAAAACGGAAAGTTTTCTCAGCGATCATTACAAGTAACCGATGAAGATCGAGCACAGGTTATTGCGGAGCTTAAAGACGCTCATGAGCATTTACAACGGTTCGAATTCCCATTGAGAGACCCCAATAACGATGAAGATATTTTGTTTTGGCAATCGTTTGGAATTACGTCGTTTGTTCCAAATGAATAGTGCGCGTTGGGAACGCCATACTAATTCCTTTCTCGTCAAATATTTGTTTAATATCAATATTGATATCATGTTGCACGTGTGCATAATCGTTATATTCTTTTGAATGTACGTAATAAACGACTTCGAAATCAAGACTTGAATCAGCAAATTTTGTGAATACAACTCGATCACATTCTGTGAGTTCTTTTGAGTTGATAATATCTTTGATGATTTGTGGGATTGTGCGAAGTGTTTCTGGTTTTGTGTCATAAGTGACACCGAAATGAAAGACTACACGTCGGTCTTTGAGTTTTTTAAAATTTTGTACACGAACATTTGTCAGTTCTTTGTTCCCAATAACAAGTTCTTCTCCTTGAAGTGTTTGAATTCGTGTCGTTTTGAGTCCTATTTTTTTCACAATTCCATTATCAGTTCCAACGACAATATAATCGCCTATTTGAAACGGTTTATCAAAGTAGATCGAAAAAGAAGAAAAAAGGTCGCTGAGTATATTTTGAGCGGCAAGGGCAATAGCAATACCTCCAATTCCCATACTGGCAATAAGAGCTGAAACATTTATTCCTAGGTTTGATAATATCATCAACAGACCAATACTCCATAAGACAATGCGAATAATAAGGTTAATCCCAGCCAGCGCGGTGGAGTCTTTATCGGCGATGACTTTTTGAAGAATGTAGTTGAGTATGTTTTGAGTGGCTTTTATGATTTCGTACACAATAATAACTATAAATATTCCGTGAATAAGGTTTCCAATCCATGGAGAGAGAACGAGTTTTTGTGTCGCAATGAAAAATGCAATTACCCAATAAAAAAGCGGTGATACGTTTGATATAACACTTAATATTTCATCATCGATATCGGTTTCAGTATTTTTGACCCACGATGAGAGTTTGATGAGTATTATTTTTCGAAAAATACGAAGTATCCAAAACAAAACAAAGAAGAGGACAAAAGAAAAAATGATATTGCCGACACTGTTTCCTAAAATCATTATTTCTAGAAACGGAATAGCGTTTGTGTACATGGTTTTTAATGGTTCAATGCTCATGATAGAAAGAATAAATAAAGAAATACAAGATCAACGCGAAGTATAACAGAGGTATATTTTTTTTGAAGTTTTTTCTTTCTTGAGTACCATTTGACTGTATTTCTTTTCTTTCTCTTTTTTATGACACGTGAAAAACTTATCATTATTGGATCAGGCCCTGCAGGCCTTACGGCTGCATTATATGCTTCTCGTGCAGACCTACAACCACTTGTTTTTGAAGGATCTGATCCTGGTGGGCAGCTTATGGGGACAACTGATATTGAAAACTTTCCAGGAACATCCCCTGGAATGACTGGACCATTGCTTATGCAGCGTATGAAAGCTCAAGCACAAGAATTTGGTACTCGGTTTGCGTATGAAACAGTTGAATCAGTTGATTTTTCGGATTCTCAAAACTTAAAAATAAGAACCAATGTTTCTCAATATGAAGCCGATAGTGTTATTGTTGCTACTGGTGCGGCTGCCCGATGGTTGCGTTTAGGAAAAGATGAAGAACGGTTTTTTGGGAAGGGGTATACAGCTTGTGCTACATGTGATGGAGCATTCTTTCGTAATAAAACGGTAGCTGTTGTTGGTGGTGGAGATACGGCGTGCGAAGAAGCATCTTTCTTAACAAAATTTGCTTCCAAGGTATATCTTATTCATCGGCGTGATTCATTGAGAGCTTCTAAACCAATGCAGCAACGGGTGTTTGAGAACGAAAAAATAGAAATTATTTGGAATAAAGCCGTGAGTGATTTAAAAGGAGAAATAAAACTTGAATCTTTAGAACTAACAGATACTCAAGATAAGAGTACAAGTGAACTTCCAGTTGACGGTCTTTTTATGGCTATTGGAAGAATTCCGAGTACCGGATTTTTAAAGGGACATCTTGATATGGATGACAAAGGGTATTTACAGATAAAAAATCATACTCATTCAAATATTCCTTCCGTGTTTATTGCTGGTGATTGTGCTGATCCACATTATCAACAAGCTGTTGTTGCAGCTGGTATGGGTTGCAAAGCGGCTCTTGATGTAGAACATTATCTGACAACAAAGTAGTGTAAAACTGAAAGGTTTGGAATATATTGTCAATCTAAAACACGAAACCTATATTGTGCTTTTTTGTGTGAGCAATTATACTCCATAAGTAATCACATATTTTTTATTCATTTCAAATTATCATGAAAAAAATGTTTCTTCTCGCTTTTGGATTTCTATCAGTTTTAGGACTTCTCGCTTTTGATGCGACTCCAGCGTTAGCGCAAAGTAATACTGTGGGAACAGGAGGATCAACAAGTCCAATGATTAATGACTATGATAATCCAGATAACGTTATGCAGTCTACGAGCTTTGGAGGGTCTGCACGGCAAGGAGTTCTTACTATTGTAAACTACTTTCTATTCTTTTTGGGGCTTATTGCTACTATTATGGTAATTTATGGAGGTTTCTTGTATATTACAGCTGGTGGGGACGATACAGAAAAAGCAAAGAAAGTGCTTATGTATGCAGCTATTGGTATTATTGTGGTTTTGATTTCGTTTGCTTTGGTCAATACTATACTGGGTGCGGGAAACCAAAACAGTGGCGGTCAAAACTAAGGAATCATTCCTTTCTCTTGATAGTTATTTCATCTCGATTGCTTCGGCAATCGAGATGTTTTTTTTGTATCAATTGAAATATGTTTTTTTAAAAAGACAAGAAAAAACCGCCGGAAAGACGGTTTCTCTTCTCTCAATCTAAATAGTACATTTCAAAGTGTTTCACTTTTCAATGCTGTCTTATTATAGAGGAGTAGGGCTTTTTTTGGCAAGGAAAAAGAAGGATATGACTTGTTTTTTTATGATAATATTTTTTTGAATTATTTTATGTAATGAGTTCGGTGTTGGAGTATTTCTTCGCATACTTTTTTGTCTTCAAATTGTATTTTTGTTTTTCCAATGGTTTGGATGCTTTCGTGTCCTCTTCCGGCAATAAGAACCGTATCTCCTTTTTCTGCAGTTAGAATTGCATACCGTATTGCTTCGTATCGGTCGGGAATATCAAAAAATCCATCACCTTCTTGACGTTCGATAACTGATTTTATAACTTCGCTAATATATCGAGGATCCTTTTCGTATGGATCATCAGTTGTGAGTACTATTTCATCGGCATATTTTTTGAGTTCTTTTGCTGACTCTTTCCAGTTTTCTTCACTGCGACCTCCAGCCCCACCCCAGACAACAACGAGTCTCTTTTTGGTTACGTTTTTCAGTGTTTTGAGTACATTTTGGAGTGCCGATGGTTTATAGGTATAATCTAAAAGAAGAGAGAAACCAAGGGTTTTATCTCCTATTGGTTCTAATCGAGCAGGAACTCCTGGAAACGATTCGAGGCATTTTTGTATGTGTTGGAGTGATACCCCGTGTGCGGATGCTATAGTGATGGCACAGAGTATGTTTTGTGCGTTATGCATTCCAATAAGAGGGACTCGAATGTGGGCTTCGTGGTTCGGAATTCGAATATCAAACTGAATATCTGTTTGAGAAAGTTCAATGTTGGTCGCATGATAGTCGCTTTCGGTTGAAAATGAATACGTCCATATATCATCACAATGAATATGACGTGCTTCTGTGCATGCAGGATTATCGTTATTAATAATAGCTCGTTTTGGAACGTTTGGTTTTCGGTATTCGTGATTGAGAGATTCGAGTAAATGAAGTTTTGTGTTTTTGTATGCTTCAAAGGTTTTGTGGTAATCAAGATGTTCGTGGTCATAAATATTGGTTATGACGCCTGTATCTATACCAATACCCCAATGTCGATTTTGATCAATAGCATGTGAAGATATTTCTACCAGTGCATACTCACATCCTTCTTTTTTCATTTTCTGAAGCCATTTTTGCGTATCCCATGGTCTGAGAGATGTTCGCAGTGAATGGTTTGGAAATACTTGGTCTTTTATACGAAACTGAATTCCTGAAAGAGATCCGACATTAAAACCAGCACTACTGAGAATATAATGCAAAAGCTCGATTGTTGTTGATTTTCCACTTGTTCCAGTAACAGCAATAACGCTCATATGGTGTCCTGGAAACCTATAAACAGTGCTAGCAAGCATCGCAGAAGTTTTATGGTACCATAATCGCAATGGAAACCGTTCTGGAATTATATGGCGGAGAGCATTTATCATTGTGTTTATTTTACAAAGTATTTAATATTTGTTAAGTTGAAATCCACTCTATTCTTTTTTTTATGTCACTGCCTCTTGTTGCTATCGTTGGGAGACCCAATGTAGGAAAATCAACCCTTTTTAATTGTTTTGCGAAACAGAACAAAGCGATTACATCTCCAATATCTGGAACTACTCGAGATAGTCTTATGGAAAAGATACATGGTGAAAAAGTTGATTACTGGCTTTTAGATACCGCGGGGCTTACGAATACGAAGGGAGAAAATCTTGATGCGGAAATTCAAACACAAGCACGATTAGCTTCTGATAATGCCGATTTGATTTTGTTTTTAATTGACGGGAAGAATCCACTCACTACTGATGACTATGATATTATTGAGTCATTAAGACGAAAGAAAAAACCACTTATTTTTGTAGCGAATAAAATTGATGATGGTTCAAATATGCATTTATTTGAATATGCAGAGTTTGGGTTTGGAGTACCACTTGCTATTTCTGCAAAAAATTATGCTGGGATGTGGGAACTTGAAGATGCCCTCGAGGCATTATTGATGGAAAAAGGGCATGGAAAAGAACCAGAAGTAACAGAAGAAACAGATACTCTTCGGGTTGCATTTTTGGGGCGACCAAATGTTGGGAAAAGTTCTTTGCTTAATAGTATTTTGGGGCAAAAACGATCAGTGGTATCAGAAATAGCAGGGACAACTCGTGATACTATTGATGTGGCATACACTGATGAATCAGGACAATCGTATATGTTTTTAGATACCGCTGGTCTTCGTCGTCCAGGGCGTATTGAACGTGATATTGAGTTTTGGAGTTCTGTAAGAACAAAACGAGCGATTGAAACGTGCCATGTGGCAATTTTACTCATTGATGCTCTGGATGGAGTTACTCATCAAGATTTAGCACTCGCAGGTGCTGCTATTGATGCCGGAAAAGGGCTTGTTATTGGGGTGAATAAATTTGATTTAGTACGAGAAAAAACAAAAGCACAAGAGGAAACAGATGAACGAGATTTAGAAGAAATACCAATGTGGGGAAAAGACTTAGATCGGGTAAAAAAAGATTATTGGCATTATTTGCATCAGAAAATACCATTTGCATCATGGGCGCCTGTTGTCTTTTTTTCAGCAAAAACAGGAAAAGGAGTGCAGGATCTTTTTGAAACCTTAAGAGGAATTTTTTCAGAAATGAATAAGCGAGTCTCAACGGCGGAGCTGAATCGGTTTATTCCAGATGTTTATTACCAGCACATAACGCCTATGGTAGGGACGAAACGCGGAGTGATTAAATATGCGTCACAGGTTGATACGCTTCCTCCAAAGTTTCTCTTTTTCGTGAATAATAAAAAAGCGTTTCATTTTTCGTATAAACGATATGTTGAAAACAAATTAAGAGAAAAATTTGGTTTTTTTGGAACCCCACTTGTGGTTGAATTTCGAGATGCGATGGAATCACATGAGGAACGACTCAAAAAAGGAAAAAAGAAATCATAATAATTTTAAAAAAATCCTCGTTTCTATTGAAACGAGGATTAGGTGCTCTAGTCGACGATTTAGAAAAATTTGTTAAACCATTGGATATCATTTGATTCCTCTGGTATTAACAGGCCAAATCCAGCACGTTCGTACCATGTTTGGACTTCTTTCCACACTTCATCAAGTCGGGTACTAACCGCGAGATCTTGTGGATAATACTGGATTTTGCAACAACTAGTACAATACCCAGCATCATTTTTGATTTGTATCCTTCCAGATTGCGCACCAGCACAACCCTGAGGAGCATAGAACTCAATCACTAAATGTGAAGGAGTAATTTCTTTGAGTGTGTAGTGCTTGCCATCTACTATCAGTGTTCCTGTTTTTGAACGAGGATCATAGAGTTTGTCCTCAGATCTTTCTCCTTTTCCAGCTTCTGTAAGCCTTTTTGAGAAGTATCGTTGAACATCAAGACCTACAGATTCACCCCCGTTATAATCAAACCATTGTGGGGCATATGTGTTTGTTTGTGAACCGTTAAAATTGGTTCCGCAGCTGCTTAGTAGCAGTGCGCTGAAAGCGATAAGAATTATCGCAACTATATGCTTTTGCATAAAGACTCCTTTTTTTATTGTTTATAATATTTGTATGTTTGAGTTGTTTCGTCGACTCAAAGAGCATCTCCTTTATAAAACAAATATATAATATTGTCAAGTTATTGTCGACTTATATTATTTTTTTTCTTCTTCTGAATATTTTGAGGGGTTATTTTTTTGAATCGGTCTTTGAGTTCATTGAGTTCCCAGTTGATTTGTTTTTTCAAAGCGACATATTGAAGTCGTTTCATTATTTCTGGAGTCACATAGCTTGTGATGGTATCGGTTTCATTTTCTCCATTGATTATATCTTCAGGGTTTTCACGATTCCAATCTTTAATAAATTGTTTTACTGCGTCTGAAGTTTGATCAAAAGAACTGACTTTTCCTCCTAAATTATCAATCTCCCCTTCATAATATCCGAGCTCTTTCAGAATGATTTGCATATCTTCGACACTATCTACTTCTGGACTGTCGATTTCACATCTATTGGGAAACCAATCTTCATCATGATCATGAAAATTCTGAAATATGATATTTCTCGCTTGAGCGTGTTGGTATGTAATAGATTTCATAGAAAAATATAAAAATCGTATCATTATACTCTCTTTTACTCTTTTTTTCAAGGAAACTTTTTAAGAAATCATCTTTTCTAGGAAATGTCCTGTGAAGCTCTCTTTATTTTTTGCTAATTCTTCAGGAGTTCCCATGCCAACGATATGTCCTCCTCGGTGTCCACCTTCAGGACCGAGATCAATCAAATAGTCACAACATTTTAAGACGTCTAGATTATGCTCAATAACAATCACAGAGTTGCCTTTGTCGACTAATTTTTGAATGGTTTCGAGTAATCGTTTGACATCACTAAAGTGAAGTCCAGTTGTGGGTTCGTCGAGTACATAAATCGTGTTTCCTGTAGCTTTTTTCATGAGTTCACTGGCGAGTTTTACTCGTTGTGCTTCTCCTCCAGAAAGTGTTACAGCACTTTGCCCTAGATGAATATACCCAAGTCCAACGGAGTGTAATGCTTCTAGTTTATGAGCAATATTTGAAAAATTTTCAAAAAATTGTAACGCTTCTTCAACGGTCATATCAAGAACTTCATAAATAGATTTTCCTCTGTATTTAATTTCAAGTGTCTCTTGGTTATACCGTTTTCCGTTACAGACTTCACAGGGTACATATACATCTGGCAAGAAATGCATTTCTATTTTTTTGATTCCGTCTCCACTACATGATTCACATCGTCCTCCTTTAATATTAAAACTAAATCGTCCACTGCTATATCCTCGAATTTTTGATTCTGGAAGAGATGAAAAAACATCTCGGATATCCGTAAAAACACCAGTGTAAGTGGCCGGGTTTGAACGAGGGGTTCGCCCAATAGGCGTTTGATCAATAGAAATGAGTTTATCGAGTTGTTCAATGCCTTCAATGCTGTCATGAGCTCCTGATAAAGATTTTGCGCGATTCAGTTTTCGAGCAAGTGTTGGTACTAAAATTTTGTTTATAAGAGAACTTTTTCCAGACCCTGATACGCCAGAAACTCCTACCAATATTCCTAATGGAATATCAATATCAATATTTTTTAAATTGTTTTCTCTTGCACCACGAATCGATAGTTTTCCAATTGGGTGTCGACGTACTCGGGGGATATCAATGCTTTGTCTTCCAAATAAGAAATCAGCAGTTTCACACGGAATATCTTTTATTTCTTCTAATGCACCACAGCATACCAAATGTCCTCCATTTTTTCCGGATTTGGGACCAATTTCAATAACAAAATCAGCTTCTCGAATGGTGTCTTCATCGTGTTCAACAACAATGACCGTATTTCCTATATCACGGAGATTTTTGAGTGTTTCAATCAGTTTTGTGTTGTCTTTTTGATGAAGTCCAATAGATGGTTCATCAAGTACATACAGTACGCCTTGCAAACACGATCCGATTTGCGTGGCGAGCCGAATTCTCTGTGCTTCTCCTCCTGAAAGAGTGTTGGCTGTTCGAGAAAGATTTAAGTAGCTCAAACCTACTTTTTCAAGAAATCCGAGTCGATCGACAATTTCTTTTTGAATTGGACGAGCTATTTTTTCATTAAATTGTGAAATCTTGAGCGATCCTATCCATTCTTTGAACTCAGAAATAGACATCTGACATAATTGCGCTATGTTTTTATCGTCAACAAAAACATTTTGAGCGTATATATTTAAGCGCGTACCATGACATTCGCTACACGATTGTTCACGCATAAACTCACTGAGTTTTTTGCGCACAAACTCAGAATCAGATTCGTTATATCGTTTCTCTGTTTGATGAATGATGCCTTCAAAATTTGTTTCGGTATGTCTTCCGCTATAAGCACCTTTCAGTGGAACGTTAAATACTTCTGATCCAAACCCTTCAAGAAGCTTTGTTTTTGTATCATCTGATATTCGCGATAGTGGTTCATCGAGACTGAAATTATATATTTTTCCAACGGCTTCGAGGACTGAAAAGTACCATCGTTGTGCATTCATGCCGAGTGATGCCCATGGAAGAATACCTCCTTCACGAATAGAAAGATTATCATTAAATGTTGAATCTTGATCAAGTGTGAGTTTGTACCCCAATCCGTGACATTTTAAACAGGCTCCATGGGGAGAATTAAATGAAAAAAGTCGTGGTTCAAGCTCTGGAAATGAAAATCCTGTTTCAGGGTCCGATAAGTGTTCGGAAAAAAGATGATCCATTTCATCAGAAAGAGTGTGGATAACAACAATTCCTTCTCCAAACTTAAGAGCTGTTTCAAGTGAATCAATCAATCGAAGTCGATCATCGTTTTGTTCTTCAATTTTGTCTCCTGATTCGAGTGTTTTGTATCGAGGTGAATAATCGGCTTTCACAAGACGGTCAACCACAATTTCAATAGAATGTTTTTTGTTTGGATCTAGCTCTATGTCTTCATTTATCGTCGTTACAAATCCATCAATCCTGAGGCGTACAAAACCTGCTTTTTGTATTTTAGAGATAATGTGTCTGTGTTCACCTTTTTTATCTTTTATGAGTGGTGCAAGTACCATGAATTTCTCACCTTCTTTCCATTCTTGGATAGTGTCGGCAATTTGACTTGGAGATTGACATTCGAGTTTTTTTCCTGTGAGGGGATTTATAGGCGTTCCGAGTTTTGCAAACAATAACCGCATATAATCATAGATTTCAGTCACAGTCCCAACCGTTGATCGAGGATTTCGAATGATTGTCTTTTGATCAATTGAAATAGCTGGAGAGAGTCCATCAATGGAATCAACTTCTGTTTTTTCTTGGAGTTTTAAAAACTGCCGTGCATAGGTTGATAAACTTTCCATGTACCGGCGTTGTCCTTCCGCAAAAATCGTATCAAAGGCCAGTGATGATTTTCCTGATCCTGAAACACCTGTAATCACGGTTAACTTATTACGGGGAATATCCACATTAATATTCTTAAGGTTGTGCATACGTGCACCGCGAACAATTATGTGGTCTTGCATGAAAAATAAATCAGTGAAATACAAAAAAAAGCGCCCAATATGCGCTTTCTTGGTAGCGCCATTGTAGTCATTTTTTGTAATTTTGTCAATTATTTAGAACCGTTCCTCTTTGTTAGTCAGAATGGGTTAAAATATGAAGAAGTCTTTTTTTACTTTCTTGTGCAGAAAACTGTTTTCGAACAAATTCACGAGCTTTTTCTGTGTAAATATGACTATCGTCAGGATGATCTGCAAAATGACCAATGGTTTCGGCGAGAGTCATTGCATTTTTTTCTATAACCAAGGGTTTTACCGATACCCCTATAAACTGTTCATAGCTTTGCATAATCTCTTTTGGCCCAGTTTCACGAAACACAATAACGAGTTTTCCCATAGCGAGTGCCTCTATAACAATTCTTCCAAATGATTCAGGTTGTGTGGGAAGTGCTAGTAAACAATCGCATTGTGCAATAACTTCAAAAGGATTTGATACTTCTTCTTGAAATGATACATTGGAAAGTTCTCGTTCTTTTACAAACTCATGAATTTCTTGGTTGTATCTCACGGTTCGTTCATCTTTTTCAAATGGGCTCCCGACAATCTTAAACTGCAGATCAGGGTTTCGTTCGAGTAGTAAATCAGCCGCTTCTAAAGCGTATTTTTGTCCTTTTTGCGGATCTATTCGTCCGAGCATGAGTATATTCTTGATTTCTGTTGGAGTCGATATATTTGGTAATGCATCAACATCAACACTGTTTTCGACAATTTTTATTTTTTTATAATCTTTTGGTCGAATATGAGCATGCACGTAATTACGTGCTGCTGTAGAACTAACAACAACGGTATTGCATTGAGCGACAATGCGAGAAAGAATCTTTCCGGGAATAGAAAAATCATGAATCATTACAATCCATCGTGATCGTGTTCTCCATAAAATTTTTGCGAAAAACATAACAAAACTTGTTCGGGGAGTGTTTGAAAAAACAGTTGTTATTTGTTCAGTTTTGAGTTTTTTATTCAGTTTTTGTGCTGAAGAAATAATTTGAAAGAGTCTCCATATTTTTGTAAATAGGTTTCCTTTTACAGATGGAAAAGAAAATGAATAAATAGGGATTGTTTCTGGTATTCGTTCTCTATATTTTCTTGATGATCCGCCTAGTACAATAGAGGGATTTCTTTTTTGGTCTTCTTGTGAAAGACTGTTTATAAAATCAAGTAAAAATCGTTCTGTTCCTCCAAGGGTTTCTCCTTGATCAAGAAAAGCAATCATGTTTTTTTTCTTTGGTTGAAGTGTAGTACCTTGTATTTGCATGCGTGTAAGTGAGTTGTACTATACTTAAAAACTTAAAAAAGAAAAAGAGAAAATTCTCGGTTTCCCATACCCAAAAGTCCAACCAGAAGTCCGACTACTCCTATGCAAGCACCGAGAATCCAAAACCTCATTACGATTTGAGTTTCTGACCATCCTTTTGCTTCAAAATGATGATGAATAGGGGCAATAAGAAACAGTTTTTTTTGAAAATGTTTTTTCCAAAACAATTGCAAAATGACAGACAGTGTCTCAAGAATAAAAATAAACCCAACAATAAGTAATATAGCGAGAGAATTAGTCATCATCGCAATCACTCCGAGAGTCGCGCCAAGAGAGAGAGAGCCAGTATCCCCCATATATATTTTTGCTGGAGGAACATTAAACCATAAAAATGCAATAAGAGCTGCCATAATAACAGCGCAAAAAGTAGCTAAAATAGGTTGCCCTGAGAAATATGATATAGCTCCGAATATTCCATAGGCGATAGCGAGCAGTCCACCTGCGAGTCCATCGAGCCCATCGGTTAAGTTTACCGAATTTGAAGTTCCTACGAGTACCAAAATAAATAAAGGAAAATAAAAGAACCCTATTTCGAAATCTCCTATTCCTGGAATATGAATACTCGAGTATTCGAGCTTTAAGGTGAACCATAAGGCGCCTGCAATTGAAAACACAATAAGACTCCAGAGTTTTACTCGTGCCGATAACCCTTTTTGTTTGGAGGATTCTTTAATATTTAAGTAGTCATCAATAACGCCCAATATCCCAACACTAATGAGCGTTGCAATAGGGAGATAGGTTTCACCTCGGTTTAAGAGAGAGCTATCGATAATACCATAATAAGACAATATACGTGAGATAAGGACTGTTGAGAGAATGGCAGTTATAATCACAATTCCTCCCATTGTTGGAGTTCCTGATTTATGAGCATGAAGTTCACGAAATAATTTTGCAGTACCACCACTTAAACCATCTTCTCTGATTTTTTGGGTTATCTTAAAATCTTTTACAAACTGTATGAAATCAGGAAATAAGAGTATAGCAATTACAAAACTACAAACCATATACCCGAGTATAATAAATAAATTATCGATATGATGGGCTAAACCATTCATGAGGAAGGATTATGTTTGTTTGACAATACCACTAATAGAATAAAAAACAAGATACTTATGGGTGTCATATCAAAAATAGTGGCTATGTTTCCTGCTATAAGAATAGACAAAACCCAAATTCTCCCATTGTTTCCCATTGTTTTCCACAGGGCAATGAAAAAAGAAATTGATATACATAACCCCAAAATACCAAGCTGAATCCAGTAATCAATAAATATATTTTCAGCAATGAAAGCTTTATCATCATTGTGATGAGTTAGATTGTACGCTCGCGCCGCTGGGCCAACAGATCCGAGATCTCCCCAAAGGGGATTAGTTATTGCTTTTCCGATTCCTTCTATGGGACGAGTTATGTGATCGGATGTGCCGGCTCTGTAGACTATTTTTGCGGGCAGTGTTGGGTTGAATGACATACCAATGGTAATAAGAACAAAGAGTCCAGCAATAAGTGTTTGCAGGGTCGTTTTTGGGAGGTTGTACCATCTTGCACTTTGAAATGCGAGTATAATAAAAGCGATAAAAAAAGCAGATCGTGATGCACTCATAAGTATACCTGTTAAGAGGAGTAATATCCCCATGAAAAGAACCCATTTCTTGAGTTTTGCGTAGGGAAGTATCATGAGTGATGCGAGAAGTAGGTGTGAAAACTCAATGGGACCTGATGCAGTACCTTGCATTCGAGGTATATCATTAACAGCATGGTAAAGGGGGATTGTTTGGCTTGGAACCCATGATGAAATAGTGGTTGAATACCATTGTTGAAGTACAGAGTAACCGCCTGCAAAATGTGCCCATAAACCAAAAAGAACAGACAAACCACATCCCCAGAATAGGTATCGACTTATGTTTTGCAGTGTAATTGGGTAGTTGTGAGTATAGATGAGTCGCTTGAATAGAGTGTAGAGAAGAAATCCAAGGGTTATATATCGGGCTGCATGTAAAGCCGTGAGTGTGTGTGGAGCGGTGAATAGGTGAAGTCCTGTGAGGATGACCATACTTGCACTCAGTGTTTCAGTACTTTTAAAAATCCATTTTTGAGGGGTCTGTATTTCTTGAAATATCCAGACACAGAGAAAAAATAGAAGTATGTATTCTTTCCAGAATCGAAAAGGTTCGGGGAAAAATACAGTTATACTTCCGTGTAAAGGAAGGAGTAAACAAAGTATATTGAGATGAATCAGAGTTGCTTTTGTGATCCAAGTACGTTTCATACTATGAGTATGATTTTTCTCAATAAAAGAATCAAGTTTTCTTCATTTTGTGTTGTTTTTCTGCTTTATTCTCGTACAATCCAAGCATGAAAGTTTATACACGAACTACTCAAAATGGATTACGATTGCAAGCGGTTGCTCTTGAAGGAACATCAGTAGTGACAACCCTTATCTTGGTTGGGGCTGGATCTCGTTACGAAGATAAATCAATTGCTGGAATTTCGCATTTTTTAGAACATATGTTTTTTAAGGGGGCAAAAAAATACACAACTCCAAAGGCTGTATCAGAAGCGGTCGATTGCTTTGGAGGGGCTTTTAATGCGTTTACAGGGAAAGAGTATGCTGGATATTATGTAAAGAGCGGGAAAGCTCATTTTGAAAAAGCCTGTGACGTTCTTTCTGATATGATGCTTCACTCTCGGTTTGATCCTGAAGAAATAGAAAAAGAAAGAGGGGTTATTTTAGAAGAAATGGCCATGTATTTAGATGCTCCTATGTATCAAATTAGTTGGGATTTTGAACAACTTGTTTTTGGTGATCAACCCTTAGGACGAGATCAAATTGGAACAAAGGAATTGATTCGTTCTGTTACTCAGGATCAATTTATAGCCTATAAAAATGCATTATATGTGCCGGAAAACACAGTGATTACTGTTGCAGGAGCGGTAGATGAGACATCACTTGATGTGTTAGAATCATATTTTCAGTTTCCACACCAATCACAAACACTTTCTTTCCCTCCGTTTGATGCGGATATCGTGACGGAGAAATATAAAATACGAACAAAAAAAACAGAACAATATCATATATCGATTGGGTGTCGGGCATTGGCTGAAAACGATCCAGAGTTTCCAGTACTAAAAGTATTAGCCGCGGTTCTTGGAGGCAATATGAGTGCTCGTATGTTTCAGAACGTTCGAGAAAGTAAGGGTTTGTGTTATTCTATTCGGACCAGTGTTGATGAGTTTACAGACACAGGGCTTTTAACAACTCGCGCAGGGGTTCGGTTGCAAGATGTACTCAAAGCCGTGGAAGCAATAGTGTATGAATATAAAAATATACGAGAGCATGGTTTACTTGAAGGAGAACTCGAAAAAGCACAGAATTATCTGTGCGGGAAGATGGATTTATTAACAGAAGATACAGAAGATATCGCTCATCATTTTGGAAAAGATCAACTTCTCTATAATACGACAGTTCATTTCGAAACACTGAAAGATCAGTATCGAGCTGTAACAGCGGATCAGGTACAAAATCTTGCTCAACGGATTCTTGATCCTCAACATTTACGGTTTTGCGGTATTGGGCCCGATATTGATCAACAAGAACTGCAACGTCTCATCTCTTAATTTTTTATGGTATGTCTTCTCACAATGTTTCGTGTCCGAGTGGGTTTCCAGAGTTTACACCTTCACAAGAACGAATAAAACAACAATGGGTACAAACAATTACACATGTTTTTGAATCGTATGGATTTTTTCCGGTGACTACACCAATGGTTGAACGAGAAGAAAATTTTTTGGCGAAAGGAGGAAATCCAAAAGAAATGTATGTTCTGAAACGATTACTTGATGATGAAACTGATACGTCTCATTCTGGAAACGCATTGCGGTTTGACCATACTGTACCTTTAGCGTTGTATATTGCTCGTCATTTGAACGATATTCGGTTTCCTTTTCGCAGATATTGTATAGGGCCTGTTTTTCGTGGTGAACGAGCACAGAAAGGACGGTTTCGACAATTTGATCAATGTGATATTGATATTGTTGGATCAGAATCATTGGCGATTGAACATGACGGAGTACTTCCTTCTATTATGATTGATGTTTTTTCAAAACTGAATATTGGCGAATTTGTAGTACGTATCAGTAATAGAAAATTATTGCGTGGTGTTTTACAACACTGCGGAGTGAATGAAACAAACCTGAAACAATGTATCGATATTATCGACGATATGGAGAAAAAAGGAATTGGGTTTGTGAAAGAGTCTTTGCGTGTTCTTGGGTTATCGGATGCTCAGCAAGCACAACTTTTAGATATAATGGCATTCGAACCATCTCCAGATAATAATTACGCTGATTTTTTTGAGTTTTTTCAGTCTTTTTCATTATCGGAAGAAGGGCAAGAAGGGTTGCATCAATTACGGATTGTGTTTGATACTTTAGCGTGTATGCAAGGCGATGCTCAGTATTATCGCCCTGATATATCTATTGCGAGAGGGCTTGATTATTATACGGGTACGATTTACGAAACAACGCTGACTCGGTTTCCACATCTTGGATCTATTTGTTCAGGAGGGCGATATGATGATTTAACCTCTTTGTTTACTGGAAAATCGTACCCAGGAGTTGGGATGTCTATTGGGTTAACTCGGTTACTTCATCAGTTATTCGATGAAGGGGTTGTTGTTGATACGTTTCTATCTCCTTGTGATATTTTAATTGTGCAACACGATCAGGAAGGTATGGGGACTTCGTTTGCACTGCAAAAAATGCTGCGTTGTAGTGGGTTTCGAGTAGAAACGTATTTGGAACAAAAGAAAATGAAGAAACAGTTTGAATATGCTGATTATCTTGGGGTAGAGTGGGTGTGTGTTATTGGTGAAGACGAGATAAAAACGCAATCAGTTTGTGTAAAGAATATGAAAACTGGAACACAAGAAACGGTGCGTCAATCAGATATCGTTTCCTTTTTTGAAAAAAATATTTAGACTGATGAGTGAATATGAGTGATACAGGTTCACAAACCATTTCGTTGATAACCGTTCATTATCGAACAGAACAAAAGTTGTTGCGGTTATATGAGTCTTTAAAGAAATTTCCACCTCATATTGAGTGGGAATGGATTATTGTGGATAATCATTCAGGGAAAGATAGATTTCGTGTGTGTGTGGAGGCCGTAGCGCATGATAAGCGAGTGCATGTGGTTGAATTACAACAAAATATTGGGTTTGGAAAAGGAAATATGCAAGGCGTTCAATTTGCTATGGGAAACTATGTTGCGTTTATAAACCCCGATATAGAGTTTTGTGAACCGGTGTTTGAATCACTTCTCTCTGTGCTTTTGAGTAATCCTCAAAACGGTATTGTAACCCCATTGTTAGAGACAAGCGATCATGTGCCATTAGCAAATACGTGGAAGTTTCCTACCTTTTTTTCGTTACTGAAAAAACGATTTTTTCATGTGAAACATGTTCACCCACATCGGAAAGATGCGTTTCCGGTTGAATGGGCACAAGGGAGTTTTTTACTGATGAAGAAAGATTTTTTCATGTCAGTTCTCAACGGGTTTGATGACCGTTTTTTCTTATTCTTAGAAGATACGGATTTATGTCGTCGGTGTTGGCATGCAGGGTATAGGGTTCTTCAGGTACCGACTGTGAAAGCTTTTCATGAACAAAAACGATTATCGGGAGAAGGCGTGTTTCGGAGTATGAAAAAACGAACGTTTTGGATTCATGTACGATCGGTTTTTCAGTATCTTTGGAAGTGGAAAGGGACATCTCGCCCTTCAATTTTTTAGTGTTTTTTTATTTATGTCTGACAATACATTATATCCAATTTTTGAAACGCATACCCATCTTTATTTTTCTGCGTTTGATAACGATCTTGAATCGGTTTTAAGTACTTGTAAGGACGCAGGGGTTTCTCATCAAGTTCAAATTGGATGTGAAGAAGTATCAAGTATGGCAGCCTTGGCACTCGCTCAAAAATATGAAGGTATGTATGCAACACTTGGGGTACATCCGTGTGATGTATTGGATTGTTTTTCTGCAAAAAAAAATTACAGACCTTCGGGGTTTGAATCATATGAATTACAAGCACATAATTTTCAAGAACTGTTTTCCTTTTTTTCGGATGTAACGAAAAAACAGAACGAGAACGTCGTTGGGTTTGGAGAAACTGGGTTTGATTTGTACCACAATAATTCGCCTGAAATACTGGCACGGCAATATGAATCATTTGAAATGCATATTCAACTTGCACGATTGTTTCGTAAACCGCTTGTGTTTCATGTGCGTGATGCCTATCGCGAATTTGAAGAAGCCCTTCGCACTTATAAAGTTCAAGGACTTTCAGGAGTTGTGCATTGTTTTTCAAGTGATACGGCGTGTGCTTTAAAGATGACTCAAGAATACGGTTTTTTTATTGGTATTGGTGGTGTGCTCACGTATCCAAAATCAGACACACTCAGAGATGTTGTTCGTGCGGTTCCTCTTGAATACCTTGTGACTGAAACTGATAGCCCATTTTTAGTGCCACAACAAGCTCGAAAAAATGGAGTAAAGCGAAACGATGCCTCAACTTTAAAAGAAGTTGTGCAATTGATTGCACACATTAAAAATATTGATGAATATGAATGCGGTTTGCAATTATTTGAGAACGCAAAAAAACTGTATAGCGTATAAAAAAAACACCTATGAGTTCCATAAGTGTTTTTGTGTTCGGGAATTAACTGCTTGTGCTAGAATCGCCTTTTACTAAGTAGTATCCGGCACCAAAGAGTATAATTCCACCGATAACAACTGCAGGCGCGAAGCTTGATATAAGTGCTATTCCAAGCATTATCAAAATGATCCATCCGAGTAATTTTGCCATTACTGACCTCCAATATAATTTGAAATGTGTTGCTATTTATAGGTGTGTGATAGGTGAAGAAAATATTTTTCTCATCCTATCAATCACGTTTGAAAAGAACTATTTTATTTATAAAATATTTCATGCTTTGTGTCAATCTATTTCTTTGTTTTTCGTACAAATCCTCGTTTTTTTCGGTCAGGAGCTTTTGAAAGCAGGTCTTCGCATTCTTTTTGCGTAAGGGATTCGGGTGCTTTGTCTTTTGGTATTTTTGCGTTTTTCTTTCCGTCTGTGATATACGGACCGTATCGACCTTTGAGTACTTGAATACCTTTTTCTGTGAAATCATGAATAATACGGTTTTGAGCTTCTTCTTTTTTCTCATTGATTCTTTTCTCAGCTTCTTCAAGGGTTATATCAAAAAGTTCTGTTTCTTGGATTGATACAAAAGTCTTATCGTGTTTAATATACGGACCAAATCGTCCGATCTGAGCGGTAATTTCGGTACCGTCTTTTGTTTTTCCAATAACACGTGGAAGTTCAAATAAAGGAAGAGCTTGTTCAAGTGTAATATCGTCAATAGAGACATCTTTTGGGATAGAGGCAAACCGTGGTTTTTCTTCGCTTTCAGTTTCTCCGAGTTGTAGCATGGGGCCGAATCGTCCAATACGAGCAAAAATAGGTTTTTTTGTTTTTGGATCAATACCAACTTCTCGTGCATACGAAATTTCACTTCGAGATATTTCCCCTGTTTCTTCTACTGATGCATGAAACGGAGTGTAGAATTCTTGAATCATTCGATTCCATCGTTCTTTTCCATGAGCAATGGCATCAAATTCTTCTTCAACTTTTGCCGTGAAATGATAATCTAAAATAGTAGGAAAACATCTCATTAGAAACTCATTGACGACTTTTCCAGTATCGGTAGGGAATAGTTTGTTTTTTTCAGCTCCTGTGGTTTCGGTTTTTTCTTCATTGATGATAGCCCCTTTTTTGAGTACTAAAAAGGCATAATGACGTTTTGTGCCTTCGGTGCTTTTTTTCTCAATGTATCCTCGGTCTTGAATAGTTGAAATCGTTGGAGCATAGGTTGATGGTCGTCCAATTCCCATTTCTTCCATTTTCTTTACTAAACTTGCCTCTGTGTATCGAGGAGGAGATCGATCAAATCCTTCTTTTGCTTGTAGTGTCTTCAAAGGTAATATCTGATTTTTTGCAAGAGGTGGAAGAATGTTCTTTTCGAGTGCATTATCATCTTCGTCATCAGAACTTTCAATATAGACTTCTAGGAATCCTGGAAACTGAATCACTTCTCCTTCAGCGACTAATTGTGATTCATGTGTAGAAATATCAATGTGTACAACTGTTTTTTCAAGAAGAGCATCAGCCATTTGTGAGGCTACTGTTCTTTTCCAGATAAGTTCATAGAGCCGTTTTTCATTAGAATCAGATCCTTGGTCTCGTTTGGATGTATCGGTTGGACGGATTGCTTCATGTGCTTCTTGCGCTGTAGAAGACTTCGTTTTAAAGACGCGTTTTTGAAAATATTCTTTTCCAAACTCGGTTTTTACCTCAGATTCTATCTGTGAAATAGCCGTTTCTGACAAATTCATAGAATCAGTACGCATATAGGTTATTTTCCCTGATTCATAGAGTTTTTGAGCAACAGTCATGGTTTGTTTTACCGAAAATCCAAGTTTTCGACTGGCTTCTTGTTGGAGTGTTGATGTTGTGAATGGAGCAGCCGGAGTGCGTTTTCCTGGTTTTGTGATAATATCAGAAATCTGAAACGAAGCGTCTTTAATAGTCTCTAAAAATGTTTGAGCTTTTTCGATTGTTGGAATTTTTTTCTTGAGTTCTGCTTTTAAAACTTTTCCGTCTTTTAAATCAAACTCAGCCATTACCTTAAAACTTGATTTTGAATCAAATTTTCGAATCTCTTCTTCTCGTTCAACAATAAGCCGAACAGCCACTGATTGCACTCTTCCGGCAGAAAGTCCTGTTCGTATTTTCTTCCATAATATTGGTGAAATTTCATATCCCACAAGTCGATCAAGTACTCGACGTGCTTGTTGAGCATCAACGAGATCTTTGTTTATAACTCGTGGGTTCTCAATCGCTTTTAAAATAGCTGGTTTTGTGATTTCATGAAACGTTATTCTCTTTGTTTTTTTGGGGTCTAAATGAAGTGCTTCCGCTAAATGCCATGCAATAGCTTCTCCTTCTCGGTCTTCATCGGATGCGAGCCAGACAGTACTTTCTTTTGCTATTTTCTTGAGCTCATTAACGACCTTTTTCTTATCGGTATTAATCTCATAATGAGGAGCAAACCCATTTTCAATATCAATATTCATTCCTTTTGATGGAAGGTCTCGAATGTGTCCGAAGCTTGATTTTACAACGAAATCTTTTCCTAAAAATTTTTCGATTGTTTTTGCCTTTGCAGGAGACTCAACAATAACAAGGTTTTGTGCCATAAGTATGTCTGTTTGAAAATAATGCTTTCCGACGATAGCAGTATTACTCGTTTTTCGCAAAATATTTTTTGCGTCTTTCTGTGTTTTCTAGAGTTCTATGCTTTCTTCTTCTACTGCTTTTTTTAAGTATGGATGCGATTGTAGAGAAGAGTCATCTTCTATCAGAGAAAGTGCGTAGTCTCGGGTTAATTGAAGCAAAGCAACATCACTGATGTCTGCGCATTTAAATTGTGGCAGTCCCGATTGTCGTGTGCCGTATATTTCTCCCATACCACGCAGTTTCAAATCTATTTCAGCGAGCTTCAGTCCATCAGTGGTTTTCTCCAGAGCACGAAGGCGTTCTTTGTGTTTGTCTTCTTGTTTGCCAACCATTAAAAAACAATAACACTGCCGATCGTTTCTTCCAATACGTCCTCGAAACTGATGAAGTTGAGATAGCCCGAACCGTTCTGAGTTTTCAATAACCATAATAGTTGCGTTGGGAATATCGACTCCTACTTCAATAACCGATGTCGATACCAAAATATCAAACTCTTTGTTCTTAAACCGAGTCATGATAGCATCTTTTTCTTTTGGTTTCATCTTGCCATGTAATAACTCTACTCGTCGTGCAGGGTAGAGATCTTTTGCAATATGTTCATACTGTGCTTTTACATTTTTTGCTTCAATGGCATCAGATTCATCAATAAGAGGACAAACCCAAAATATTTGTTTCTCTTTGACCATCTGGTCTTCTATAAATCGATAACACAGTGTTTGTGTCTTTTGGTCACTAACAATACGAGTAATAACGGGTTTTCTTCCGGGGGGGAGTTCTGTGATTTGAGAAATGTCTTGGTCTCCGTAAATAGTGAGTGCAAGTGTTCGAGGGATTGGCGTTGCTGTCATGGAAAGCACATGCGCATTGGTTTGTCCCAATACAGCACGTTGTTTTACACCAAATCGGTGTTGTTCATCAATAACAGCAATACCAAGGTCTTTGAACTCAGTGTCAGGAGTAAACAAAGCATGGGTACCAATTAGAACTTGAATTTGACCTGTTCGTAATTGAGTTTTTATACGAGATTTTTCTTTTTCCGTTACCGATCCTGTCAAAAGTTCAGTTCGATACTGTGTTGGAAAAAATTGTAAGGCATTTTTAAAATGTTGTTTTGCAAGAATTTCTGTTGGTGCAACGAGCGCTGCTTGTCCGCCTTGTTTTATAATCTGAAGCATGGCTAAAAACGCAATAATGGTTTTTCCGCTTCCGACATCGCCTTGGAGCAGTCGATGGGCTCGTTGAGATCGTTCAAAATCTTTGAGTATATCGAGTAAACATTTCTTTTGTCCATTAGTGAGTTCAAACGGAATAATCTGAAAATCTTTCTTTATTTCTTCTGGATTGAATGGAATACGGTATTTGCTTTTTTGGTCATTTTGGTACTGTTTCTTTCGTTGCAGTACCCGAGACTGAAGAATAAGAAGTTCCTCAAACGCGAGTGTGCGTCGAGCAAGATTCCATTGTTCGGTAGAGTCAGGATTGTGAATACAGGTAAGGGCTTCTGGTTTTGAGAGGAGGTTTTCAGATTCTCGGATATGAGATGGAATAATATCGGGAAATTTTTTTGTGTAGAGAAGAACGCCTGCTATTTTTTCACGAAACCATTTTGAAGTCAGTGGAGGAGATTCGGGATATACCGCTCGAAGTTTCCCAACATGAATCGTGTCTTTTATATGGACTTCAGGGTTCTGTATTTGAATTTTTCCGTATTGTCGGTTGACTTTTCCAACGAGAAATACGTGTGTTTCGTCTTGTATAGTTCGGAGTATGTAGGGGGTTTGAAACCAAATGACATCAAGGGTTGCCCCATTGGGCAGTACGAATGCAGCTTTGGTAAGTGTTTTCCCACGAGGAGTGCGTTCTTTTCGTATATCACAGAGCGTTCCAGACAGTGAATTTTTTACTCCAAACTGAATATCATTAAAATCAGTAATCAGTTCGGTCGACTCAATAGTTCTCGGCATGTATTGCAATAAGTCACCCAGAGTATGAATGCCTATTTTTTTGAGTTTCTTTATATGAGCTGTTGTTGTCTTGAGAATATTCTCAAGCGGAAAAGAGAGATCCATTAATTGTATTTTTTCGGAAATACAATTAAAATTCAACCGAAATTATAGTGACTCTTATGAAAAAATTTGTTTTGGCTTTGGCTTTTTTGTTTTGTGGATCAGTGTTTATAGCACCTTCTGTGGCTCTTGCACAAAACAGAGGAATGGTTCGTTCAACAGATAACCCACAAGCTATTCAACAATCAACCAGTTATGATGGGAGTTTTCGAGAAGGAGTCCTCACTATTATAAACTATGTTTTATCATTTGTTGGGCTTATAGCCGTGGTTATGTTTATTTACGGAGGCGTATTGTATATTGTGGCGGCCGGTGATGACACTGATAAACCGAAAAAAATACTCCTTTATGCGGCTTTAGGGATCCTTGTAATACTTCTCTCGTTTGCTATTGCTAATACATTGCTTGGGGCAGGGAATGTGGATTCGGGGGGGGAACTTTGATTATGGGTTGAAACCAAAGGTTTCCCCCATATACCCCCTTCCTTTGTATAGGAATTCATTCGCTCATATTGGAATTGTGAATTAAGAATTATGAATTATGGAAAAAATCACAAGATTTTGCACAGCCTTGTGATTTTTTTGTGATTCCTGTAATTTTACCAAGATTCCAGATTCAAGATTCTGAATTCGAGCGCCTTAGCGCTCCTGTGCTTCCCTAATTTGAATATTGATAATAATTGTATATTTTTCTGTAAAATATTTTGTCAATTTTTGTTATTCAATTTCTATCTGTACTTCGTTGTGAAGCATAAAAGGAATGGTCCATGGGGGATTGTATCGTGCTAAATTTATTGCTCCCACAGTTTTAATTCCATCATTATTCAGAGCAGAAAGAAGTGCTTCTTCTTGTTTTTTTACGATAAAATCTTGTGCAGACCATGTAAATTTTCTTACCGCTACTTTTCGAGAGGGGACTTCTTTAAGTATTACTCGGTTGTCATTGGGGATTGGTAATGTTTCAAGTGTGTAATTACTCGGCATTACGAAAGATACTTTATAGATACCGTCTTTTTTTTCTTCTTCTGTGTTAACAGGAACAGTCATGGCTATTTTTTCTGAATTATCTGTTTGCGTATTTACTGGTACGGTCATAGCAATTTTATCTTGTAAGGTGTTGTTTCCAAATATGTAATCTGCTACTATCGGAAACCCTTTTCGAACTGCCTTATCACGATTTTTTACACCACTTACTTTTGTTTCGGCAATAATATATGAAGCATATTCACGTATCTCATAATTTTGAGTACTTGATATTACACTATACTTTGGTTTTTCAATAGCACGAACCGATAGCCAGCTATATAAAAACCAGATAGTAAGGAGGCTGCCTAAAATGATGAAGAATGTGTACATGTTTTTTTGTGTCATAATTGGAAATTATATTAAGTTTTTATTTTTGGTTTTGAATATATCCTTATGGCCAAAAAATATATTTAAAAGCCATAAGTAATAATGCAAATGCAATAACGTTTCGAAATTTTTCTTGAGGAATTTTGTCGTTTATTTTTCGACCAGCATATCCACCAAGAAATGAAGCAGGAATAGCGAATGCCAGAGCAATGAGTAAATTGTTTTCGAGTGTTACTCCGTCAAGCATGTATTTTGTTATTCTTCCTGTGTCAATAAAGACTCCAATCGCTCCTGCCGTAAAAATGAAGCTTACTTTTTTTAAATCGTATGCAGAGAGAAACGCCGCTCGAATAGCACCACCTACTCCAAATATACCAGAGCTAAACCCCGATAAAACTCCTCCAATCAAAGCACTTGGTGTATTGGCGATTATTTTCCAGTTTTTGTGTTTGAACAAAAAAAGAACATAGAGTATAAAAAATATTCCGAGTGATCGCGATAGTAATACTTCTGAAATATCAGGAATGAGTTGCGCTCCCAAATAACTCGTTATGATTCCGGGGATACCAAATAAAAGAATAAGTTTTGTTTGGGCTCCCGAACGGAAAAAATGCATTTTCCAAAGATTCCCAAGCCAATGGATAATACCACTAAATAGTAATGTGATGGGAAGTGGGTAAAAAAAACCGAGAACAGGAACCATAAATGTTGATGTCCCAAAACTTGTCGTTGTACCAATTGCCGATGCAATAAAAGTGAATACAACAAGTGTTATTATTTCCATGAGTTTTTTTCTTAATCGTATATTAATCTTTTTCTTTTTCCATGGAAACTTGTTTTTTAATTTTTATGTTTATTTTTCTTTGTTCCGACAACATTCCATTTCCGACTCGCTTCGCTTGTCGCTTCTAGGATGATGACGTACTTGAAATAGTCCCGATGTATTTGGGACACCGTATCTTTGGATTCGACTGCGTCACTTCGCTCCTTGCTTATCTCAAATTCAACTGTGGAGCACGTAACGGGAGTCGAACCCGTGTCTCAGCCTTGGCAAGGCCGTATAATAGCCATTATACGATACGTGCTTAAAAAGGCAGAAATAATAAGTTTCTGCCTTTTGATTTTTTTTCTTTAGTTGTCTTCTCGAATATCGTCGTCATCGTCAAATCCATCTTCATTCTCATCTTGTGGGCGATCGTCATCGTCATCGTCATCGTCATCGACTCCCGTTTCTTCATCACTTAATGAAATTCCGAGTCCTGCTTCATGAGCGATAACATCGTCTTCATCGGCTACTTCTTGAAAATCTTCTGATTCTTCTAATAAACTTTTTTCAGATTTGAGTTTTTCGTTTTCATACTCTTGTCGTTTCTGGTCTTCTTTTGGATCAAGTGACTGAATAATCTTATCGTTTACTTCTTGTCCGTCTTTTAAGAGTTCTACTTTGAGTCCTAATGCTTGAAGCTCTTTAATAAGCACGTTGAACGATTCAGGAATAGAAATAAGTTCGATTGGTTCACCTTTTACAATTGCTTCATACGCTTTTCCTCGCCCATGTACATCATCGGATTTGATAGTTAACATTTCTTGAAGTGTGTGTGCTGCTCCGTATGCTTCGAGTGCCCAAACTTCCATTTCTCCTAACCGCTGACCTCCGTTTTGTGCTTTCCCTCCAAACGGTTGTTGGGTTACTAATGAGTATGGTCCAACAGACCGAGCATGCATTTTGTCTTCCACCAAGTGACTTAATTTTACCATATAGGCAATCCCTACCACTGTTCGGTTTTTAAACGCTTCTCCACTTCGTCCGTCATAGAGTTGGAACTTTCCGTCTTCCGGTAAATTGTTTGCTTTGAGGAACTCTTGTATTTTGTCTAACGAGATTCCATTCAGTACTGGAGTTGCTACTTTTATACCCATCTTATAGGCTGCCATTCCTAAATGTGTTTCGAGAATTTGTCCAATGTTCATACGAGACGATACCCCAAGAGGATTAAGAATAATATCAACTGGCGTTCCGTCTTCCATATGTGGCATATCTTCAATTGGTACAACTCGAGAAATAACTCCTTTGTTCCCGTGTCGTCCTGCCATTTTGTCTCCTGCTTCTAAATGTCGTAGCTGTGCTACTAAAATCTGAATTCGTTTCAATACTCCATTTGGTAAATCGTCACCTTGTGATCGATCAAGTATATTTACGTCAATCACTTTCCCTCCAGATCCTCGTGGAAGCCGAAGAGAAGAATCTTTTACATCGTTTGCTTTTTCTCCAAAAATAGCTCTTAATAATCGATCTTCAGCGGTTAATTCACTTTCTCCTTTCGGAGTCACTTTTCCGGCAAGAATATCTCCTGCCAGAACCGTTGATCCAATACGAACCAATCCATTTTCGTCTAAGTCTTTGAGTTTTGCGGCTGCTACGTTTGGAATGTCTGCAGTGAGTTCTTCGGGCCCAAGTTTTGTGTCACGAACATCGAGTTCATATTTTTCAATATGAATAGAATTGTATGACCCTTCTTTTACTAACCGTTCAGAAATAATAATCGCATCTTCGTAGTTGTACCCACTCCATGACATGTACGCAACGATCAAGTTTTGCCCAATGGCAAGCTCTCCGTTTTCTACAGAAGCTCCATCAGCTAAGACATCACCTTTTTTTACTTTTTGTTTACTCACTACTTTTGTTTTCTGTGTGATACAAGTCGATTGGTTTGATCGATAAAATGTTTTGAGTGAATATGTTTTCTTTTTTCCTGATTTGCTGACAAATACGATTTCATTCGCATCAGCATACTTAATTTCTCCATCTTCTTCAGCTCGAATACATTGGTCTCGTGATGTGATCTTTTCCATTCCTGTTCCAACAATAGGGGAATCTGGCATAATAAGAGGAACTGCTTGTCGTTGCATGTTTGATCCCATCAATGCACGAGTATTGTCGTCGTGTTCAAGGAATGAAATAAGTGATGTAGAAAGAGACACAATCTGTTTTGGAGAAATATCAATATGTGTCACCATCGATTCATCATAGGTTCCAGGTTCATAGTTTTTACGAGCAGAAATAAAACTTTTCGTAAATTCTCCTCTGTCGTTTAAAATGGTGTTCGCTTGTGCAATACACATTTTTCGTTCAGCATCTGGGTCATAATATTGTACTTCATCTGTGATATAAGCCTGTACTTTAATTTCTTTTTTGTCTTTTATTTTCTTGATGGCTTCTGCTTGTTCTTTTGTGCAGATTTGGTCTTTTGAGATAATAACTTTTTTTCCATCAAGGATTTCTTCTTTTACTCTTCGTCCTATGACAGCAGTTCCATCATTTGCAATTACATGAGAGACTGTTCGATATGGAGTTTCTAAAAACCCATATTCATTCACTTTTGCATACGATGCTAAGTGTAATACGAGTCCGATATTCGGACCTTCTGGTGTTGTGACCGGACAAATACGCCCGTATTGAGATGGGTGTACGTCACGTACTTCAAATGATGCTCGTTCTCGTGAAAGCCCCCCTGGACCCATAGCTGAAATTCGTCGTTTGTGTTCAAGTTCGGCTAAAGGATTTGTTTGATCCATGAATTGCGAAAGTTGTGCAGATGCAAAGAACTCATGCATTGCAGCTGTGATTGGTCTGCAGTTTACAATTTGAGTTGGAGTCACGGTTTCGAGATCGACAATAGACATTCGGTCTCGAATAATACGTTCTGTTCGAAGCAATCCGATTCGAAACTTGTTTTGTACGAGTTCTCCTACCCCTCGGATACGTCGATTCGCTAAATGATCAATATCGTCAGGACCTTGTCCTGATCCGTTATTGAGTCGTATAATTTCACGTACCATTTCAATAAAGTCTTCTAATTGAAAAGTGCGGCCTTCTGGAGTGTTTGGCGTTTTTAAATCAAACTTTTTATTGATTTTGTATCGCGCAATAGGTCCTAAATCGTATTTTCGAAAATTTAAAAACATATCATCTAAAAACACTTTAGCGTTTTCAGGTGTTGCTAAATCTCCTGGACGAATTCGTTTATAAACTCCTTGCCATGCTTCTTTTTCAGTTGTTGCTTCGTCTTTCTCAAGTGTTTTTAAAATTGGGTTTTCAGTGAGTCCTTTTGTTTCATTTTTAAACAAGTCTAGAATTTTTTTATCCGTATCATACCCGAATGTTCGCAAAAACATGGTCACTGGTATTTTTCGTTTTCGGTCGACTTTCACCCAAATAAGACCTCTTTTGTCAGTTTCAATTTCAATCCATGCTCCTCGTTTTGGAATCAGTTTTGCTGTAAATGCATTTGGCATGTTTTGCATTTCTGCAAAAAACGCTCCAGGGCTTCGTACAATTTGAGAAACAATAATCCGTTCAATCCCATTAATAATAAATGTTCCTTGATCTGTTATTTGTGGAATTTGTCCAAAATAAACTTCTTGTTCCTTGATTTCTCCAGTTTCAAGATTGGTGAGCGCTACTTGTGCTCGAATGATTGATTCATATGACAATCCTTTTTTATGACACGTATCTAAATCGTATTTAGGAGGTTCAATGTCGTAACTTTTTATTTCTAGTTTTAGTTTTTTTCCTGTTGCGTCTTCAATAGGATTTATAGAATCAATGAGTTCTTGAAGTCCTTCTCCTAAAAACCAGTCATAAGAATTGGTTTGTACTTGAATAAGATCTGGGAACTCAAACCCATCTCCGATATCAGACGTGAAAAAATATCGTTCTCCTTCTTTTTTTACAGGAGAAAGTTTTGCTGGAAAATTGAATTTTTGTACGGCAACCATAGAACAAGAAGGGTGAAAAAATAAAAATAAACACTCTTATAGAGCTTTACCAAACAAGATCAGTAATGCTTTATTGGAGAAGTTTTTTTTGCATGGAAAGAAAAACACAAGATTTGTATACAAACTATAATCGGGGGCGATAATAATTGTGATACAGAATAAGTCAAATTTTTTTGCTTTGTTTTGCGGGTTTTTCTGTTCTTTAGTGATTGCGAAAATACCACGGGTTTTTTATTTCGATTCCTGATCGACGCAATCCAGAATATTTGTGTCTATATGGGCGTGTAAATAGTCCGCCTCCGCGAAGTGTATGAGTAGAGAGTGAAACGGGTAATGATGAGATAATACGAGCATATGAAGACTGATCATTGTGTTTTGTTTTTATATCAGTAGCGTTTTTGATTTGAAACTGGAGAGTTTTTCCGTCTTGTGCGTAGAGAAGTTGTCCGCTGACTTGGAATGTTGCCGATTGGTTTCTTTCGATAACAAACGAAGGAATTTCCCAAGTAATCGTTTCATTTTGTTGTGGTGATGCGTTTGCGAGTACGGTGTTTTGATGTATAAGACTGAGAGAAGAAAAACTCTCATGCAAGTTCGCCGTACCAATGTTTTCGAGTTGAATGTTTTTAAGATTTATAGGTGTTGCGTTTGTGTTTTGTATTTGAAACCGTGCAAGTTCTCGTGTGCGTCCCATGGGAATTACGGTATCTGAACCAAGCGGTATGATTTTTATTTCAGGTGCTTCGAATCCAGAAATAGTTGTTTGCTGTGTTTCGAGTAAAGTGATAGGCGTTGTTTTGTGGTTTTTGTTTTCAAGTACTATGTTTTGGACATCAAGTGAAAAATTTCGATTCGCAATGTTCTGGCGCAGACTTAAAAATATATCAAAACTTATTTCTTCGTTTTTTGAGATATAAATAGGGTCTCGAAACCGTATATGACTGGTGTTATCATTAAAAAAAGGCGATTGAAAGCTTGAAACTTGAGTACTCGTTTCGATCCATGCATTTTCAAAATCGTCACTGGTGACGAGTCCTTTCGCCCATACATGGATTTCAGAAACAGCAATGTCTTCATGAGCCTGTATATGAAGCGTGGCTATATGCGCCCCAACTGCATTTTGAGGGATTCTTTGATTGGTATATGACTGTAATGACGCCTTATAAGGCATGGGAGATGCCCATGCGACGGTGCATAAAAAGAGACTTGATAGCCAGAATAATCGATTCATGTGTTTTGATTGTGGGAGTTTTTCGGATTTTTTTCAACTTTTTTTGCTTGAATGAAGGAACGTTTGTGATAGGATACCGCCAATGCGATGAAAAGGAGAGATGGCAGAGTGGTCGAATGCGCACGCTTGGAAAGCGTGTGTTCCGTTTTCCGGAACCGAGGGTTCGAATCCCTCTCTCTCCGCCAGACAACGCACTAATGGCACCTGGTTCCTTTCCACTATGGTGGATGGGGCATTGGGACATTTGGGGTATTTAGCGTTGATAAAGCCTTCAAAGTCGTCGCATGGGTAGGAGTTTTTGCTTCCTATGAGGTATGTGCGATAAGGGCAGTTTTAAAAATATTTATAAAGGGCTTTTTATGTTCTTTAACTTTGGATTTGTTACTTGCGTATACACTTGTGTGGTGCGGATGTTGGAATGCCCAAGCAGTTCTTGCACATATCTCACATCGGTTCCATTTTCGAGTAAATGCGTGGCGAATGAATGACGCAATGAGTGAAAGGTAGCGGGTTTTCTTATGTTCGTATTGGCTAAACTTTTGCGGAACATTTTTTGTAAAGACGTTGTTGTGAGTTTTCCTCCTCGATTAGAGGCAAAGATAAAATCATTATTACTTTTGCCTGCAATGATATTTCGCAAATCATTTTGTAATTTTTCTGGCAAAACACTGATTCTGTCTTTTTTCCCCTTTGCTCCTTTGATATGTACGACGAGTTCATCAATATCCAAATCTGCAACACGTAGATTTATAACTTCACTCACACGCAGACCGCAAGCATAGCCAAGCGAAATCATGAGTTTGTATTTTGCATTTTCAGTCGCCTGGATAATTTCTTTAATTTCTGCATGAGACAAAACAATGGGTAATTTCTTGTCTCTCTTCGCAAACTTCAAGTCAATCTTTTGTGGATCTTTCAAAACTTCCGCGTACAGAAATTTTACCGCATTGAGTGCCAGATTAACTGTTTGCGGAGATTGTTTACGATTGTATTTATCAAGCAAAAAATCTTCAATCGCTTTTTGTTTATCTTTAATTCCTTTTCCTTTAGAAAAACTGATATACTCTCTTATGTAGAACAGATATGCTTTGCGAGTTTTTGGGGAGTAGTTTCTCAATTTCCAAACTCGTTCGGTTTTGTCCAAAATATTTTCCATATCCAAAGAATAATAAAAGTTTGCATAACATACAAGAAATTGCTATATTTGAAATACAAAGGTTGGATAAAAACGAGTTAAATGAAATTTCTACAAACAAACTTTTATATACAAAGTAATTTATGTTTTATATTATGGAGAATTTGCTTTTAATAATTGATATGCAAGAAGGTTTTAGATACCAAGAATCTGAGAATATATTGCCGAATCTTTTAAAATTGAAAGAATCATTTAATGGAAAAATAGTTTTTCCAACATTTGTTAATGATGGAAAATCTTTATTTGAAAAACAATTAAGTTGGACTAAATTTCAAAATAAAGAAGATCAAAAACTATTTTCCGAATTACAAACATCAGACAATATAAACATTCAGCATAATACTTATACTGTATTAAATAATGAATTAAAAGAATTCATTAAAACTAATAAAATTACAAAAATTTATCTTACTGGGATTTACACGGATGTTTGTATTATCAAAACTGCGATGGATTTATTTGATAATAATATTGAAACTTTTGTAATTGAAGATGCTTGTAATTCTTTACATGGGAAAAATAATCATGATTCGGCAATTGATAGTTTAAAACATATTCTTGGTAAAAAGCAAATTCTCTTGACTGATGACGTTTGTTTGTAGAAACTCTCCTTCCTTGCAGTCAGTCGGGGACGGCTTGCAGCCTTTCGCTTCGCTCACCCTCATTTAACAAGGATTTAACAGAAATTCCTTGCAGGAATTTCCCAAATTCGCTCCGCGAACTTTGTTAAATCCTGATGTTATGTGCAATATTACTCGAACACTATCCAAATATTTATATTACTGTATTTCTTTCCTTAATTTATGAAGTATCTTGCTTATTTTCGACCAAACGAAGAATTGTCCAATTTAATTTCGAGACAAAATAATTTAGTTCTACCAAGTTCTGGTTTACATTCTACACTTTGTTTTTTCTATATGAAACCTAAACATGAAAATAAATTGGTTACTGATTTTTCTCAAATTAGTTTTAATCCTTTTGAATTTGAAACTTTAGGTTTCGATGATTTTGATAAAGATTCTTTAGTGTTAAAATTATCTCGTTCTGATGAGCTTTTGCAATTGCATAAAGGAATTGTTTCTGTTGTAAGAAATTATGCTGATTCAGAATTTGATGTAATCGCAAAACAATATTTTGAAGATAATTATAATCCACATTTAACAATTTCAAAATCATCTTCACAATTTGATAGAACTTCAAAAGAATTAATTAGTCGAAAAGATAGAATCTCAAGATACTCTTTAGCAAAAAAGATTGATGGAAGTTGGAAAGAAATACAGGATTTTTATTCTAGTAGATAGTGTCCTCCGTCATACTGTGCTTACGAAAATCAAAGATTTTCTCCAGCAGTTTTTCTTGCAGAAAAACCACATAACAAGGCTTAAAGAGAAAATCCTTGCAGGCTTCACCCAAATTTTACTCCTTTCAGTCGCAAAACTTCGTATATTCCTGACGTTAAAACAATACTATTTTCCCATCTTTCAATAATAATTTCTCTTTAAAACTCCTCAAAATATCAGATTTCTCTTTTTTCGTTCCATCCTTGAGTATGGAGATTAAATGCTCTTGGATTGTTATTGGTTTTTCTCTGTGATGCCGATTTATCATTATTAAGTCTTCTTTGATTCGTCGATTCATTCGAAGATGTTCTTCTTTTACGTCGACAATGATTTTTGCCACTTCTTCAAAAAGTTTTTCTTCTCGAATGTATTTGCAACTACATTTTTTTGTTCCGCCATATTTGTTGCATTTGTAGTAGATGTATTTGGTTCCATGTCTGTTTGTGTGTTCTGTTCCACTGACACCTGATCCACACTCAGCACATTTCAGAATCCGATTGAAGTAAAAATCTTTTCGTCCCCATTTTTCTCGAACCGCATATTTTTGCAGTTTGTCTTGAACAGCATCAAAGAGTTCTTTTGTGATTATCGGTTTATGAGTTCCTTTGTATCGGATTCCTCCATAATCAAACTCACCGTAGTAAAACGGTTCTTTAATGATTTTGAAAATTCGACTATATCCAATGACTTTCCCTTGTTTATTACGGAATCCTTCATCTTCCAGATATTCTTTTACCTGTCGTCCACTTAAGTTCTCATAAGCGATATATTCGAATGCTTTTTTAACGAATGGGGCTTGTTCCGTATCGATTAAAATCTTACTCGCTTCTCCGTATTTTTGTCCTCGGATGAGTTTATATCCAAGTGGCACGGGTCCAGGACTAGTTCCCATTTCGCACCGTGTTCGTTGTCCTCGTTTCACATTCTTTGACCTGTTATCGTTTTCTAACTTGGCTTGAGAACACAGGATCATGAGCAGGAATTTTTCATCAGGAGTGTTTGTGAATGCCTGTCCGCTTGTCTGAATCTTCACAAGCACCTTCTGATCCATTAGATCTACCAGTTTCCCAAGGTCTCCCGCATTTCTACTCAGCCGATCTGGTGCCCATGTGAGAATGGCATTGAACCGCTCTTCCTCAAGCCCTGCGAGAAGCTGTGTAAATCCTGCTCTTTGCCCCGAGTCTTTGGCAGATTTGCTCTCTTGGATGCTCTCAACGACCTTGAGTCCTTCTTTTTCTGCCAGCCGTTGCATTTCGGTTATCTGTGATCCAATCGATAGGGCTTGTTTCTCATCCGATTCACTCGACTTCCTCGCATAGATGCAGTATTTCACTTCTGGTACTAACTTATTCATTTGTTGAATAAAATTTGTATTCAATTGATGACGCAATGGATTTTGAAGTCTAGGATTTTTTTCCTTATTTAATGCCCCTTCTACGGTGTAACATTTGTAACATTATGAAAATTGAGACACCCCTTTTTTATAGTGTCTCATTTGTCTCATTTTGATAAAAAGATATACAAAAAAGGCTAATGATAATGACAGATAAGACATGAGACCGTTCCTGCCCGCCATACAATTCACTAATACGTCATAGTGATCTACTTCCTAGGGAGTGGTACATTATGATTTTTGCTTGTTAAGACCTGTTTAAACCCTTAGAGTCGTCGAAAGGGTTGGAAGGTTGGTCACTATGGTGGAGAGATCAGTAAGGGCAGTGGAATTAAAGACTATAATGTTACAGTTTATTGACCCTTTTGCCTTTTTTGGATAAAGAATCCTATTCAATATTTTTCAAAAAAGTAGTATAAGAGTATTATTTTCTTCAATTATTTTTGAATGCAAAAAATAGATAAAGCCATCTTAGATATCGATAAACTTCTTTGTGCTAATATTGATAAATTTGACGTTACAGAAAGGGGTATTCTCTCTCAAAATATGCTTTCCCAGCTTAGGAATTTTGTTGAACATATCTCATTGAAGATTTTCAGTAATGGGGATGATATAAAAATTAATTACGAAAATATTGAGGAAGCTAATGCTTTTGTAGGCCGAATGGGAAAGTTGAAGTTCTTAAAAAAATTTCATAGCTTGTTAAAAATCTCAGCTTCTCATTACACCCTTGATGAAGAAAACTCTGAAAGATTAATTTTGAAGTACTATGAATACCTATTGAAAATAAGATCTTTTCTCAAAAGACAGTATGGACTTGATGTTCTTAGTAATATTCGTGATTTCCCCATAAATACAGATCCAGCACTTAGTGAGTATTATGAAAAGATCGTTGACAAAATTAAACAGCCAGCATCAAGAAGATCTAAATCATCCACAGGTGACAGATACTATATTCAAAAGATAAAACCCTTTTTTGTTCAATATGAAGTTTATTATGAGGTAACTTTTACTCGAGCAAGTAATAACATAAGTAAATTTGATAGAATTATTGCATTTACACGATTTGATGTTTCCAAAAATTATGCCGTTAAACTTTCAATTAGTAATGATTATATAAGTGTTTTGAATAAACAGATGCCGATTCAAATTATTGATGATTGGGAGATCTCAATTAGGCCATGTGAGCTCAATAATTTTGCCAAAATATTTGGAAGTGAACTTAAAATGAGAGGAAACTCTCCAGAATCACGAGAACTAATGTCTCTTCTTAAGAGGTCTGGTCTTAGTGTTCCTGAAATTATGAATCTTCCTGATGATAATTATAAAGATTTTCAGGATGCATTAAAAACAAGAGTTAAAACTATACATTTTTTGAGTATTTTAGACGAATGTCGAGGTTTAATTAAAAATAAAAAAGCAGGTCATAATATTATTGCTTATTTGCTCTATCGGTTAAATAACCAGATTATAAAAAAGCAGTATACAGGAACATCTTGTATAAAGTTATCAGATTTAAAACTTGAATATGGTTGTATTCCTTTTGATGAAATGCCATTTAATACGTCTCTAAAAAACCATAATCCTAAAATTTCAGATTTGTTTGATTGCATTGATTCAACTGGTAGAGAGCACGAAATACTCGCAAGATTTGTGAAAAATAACACAGAAGTTAATGGATATTTATACACTCCACAAGAAGAGTTAGATCATTTTGAGAATGTTGATGATCTTATTCAAACTTATAATAATTCACTTTATTTTACTCACGGAAATCGAAAACTTGATAGCTATAAGAATCATATTTATATGAGGGGGTATGAAAAAGATGTATTATATATTATTAATGAATTAAAGGATCTTTCATTAACAGGCTTTAAAGACTATTCGAAATCGGTTAGTGCTTGGTTGAATTTTTCTGATTACGATATTGATTGCGATCAAAAAAAATCGTTTATTGAACAAATGTTTGAAAGCTCCAAAGTAGCTCTAATTTATGGTGCGGCAGGAACTGGCAAATCAACTCTGATAAATCACATATCACATTTTTTTAATGATGAACGAAAACTTTATCTAGCAAACACAAACCCTGCTGTAGATAATTTGAGAAGAAAAGTTCAAGCCTCTAATTGCAAATTTCAAACTATATCCAAGTTCTTGTCTCGAAGTAATCAAGATAGTGAGTTCGATCTACTCTTTATTGATGAATGCAGTACTGTTAGTAATACTGATATGCAAAAAATATTAGAGAAAGTTTCTTTTTTATCTATAGTTTTAGTTGGTGACATATTCCAAATTGAATCAATTCTATTCGGAAATTGGTTTAGTGTAATTAGACCATTTATACGAGATCATTCAGTTTTTGAACTAACGAAGCCTTACCGAACAACAAATAAAAACTTACTTGATCTTTGGGATAAAGTTCGAAATATTGATGATGATATTGTTGAGCATATAACAAGAAACCAATATTCAGCAAGGCTTGATGAGTCAATTTTTGATTATACACAAAACGATGAAATTATTCTTTGTTTAAATTATGATGGGCTTTATGGAATAAATAATATTAATAGGTTTTTACAAAATAATAACAAAAACAAAACAGTGAGATGGGGAATCCAAACCTATAAGGTCAATGATCCTATTTTGTTTAACGAGGCAGAACGATTTTCGCCTTTAATTTATAATAACTTAAAAGGTAGAATCATCGATATAAATAGCTCTGAAGATCAAATACAATTTGATATTGAAATTGGAAAAGTTATCAATGGATTTGAAGCGTCTAGGTATGATCTTGAACTTCTTGATAGTGAATCTGATGACACCTCTGTGATTCGTTTTGTTGTTAACAAGTATAAAAGTACTGATGAAGATGATGACTCTTTGGACACAATAATTCCTTTTCAGGTAGCTTATGCAGTTTCAATCCATAAAGCACAAGGGTTGGAATATAATTCGGTTAAGATTGTAATCACGGCCGAAACAGAAGAGTTGATTACTCATAATATTTTTTATACAGCTATTACACGAGCTAGAGAAAACCTAAAAATATATTGGACTCCAGAGGCAGGTCAAAAGATCCTAGATTCTTTGAAAACAAGAAATAATAATAAAGATATCGCGCTAATTAAGGCAAAAAATAATCTTTAATTTTGAGACACCCTTTTTTATAGTGTCTTGTTTGTCTCATTGAAATATTAAATAATAGCTATAAAGGGTAGGAGACATATTCTGCCCGCCACAGTTGAATGTGCTTTGAATAACGAGTGAAACGAGGCAATGAAAAGGAGGGATACTGTTTCTCGATATATCGGGACACGGTTGGTGTTTGCTATACCTCAATCCCAAAATAAAATCGTACAAAAATACCAATACCAAAACTCAGAGCTGATACACCAAGACTAATACCCGCCATCTCAAAAAAACGTTTCCAAAACTCTGTGTTTCGTGCAATAGAGAGGTAAAAATTGAAAAAGAAAATAATCAAAATTGATATACTGAGCGAAACTCCCAAAGCAACTGCGTAATGCGTGAATACGAAAAATGGAGTGACTAAAAAGAGAACCGTTCCAATATAGGCTAACCCTGTATACAAAGCCGATATATGAGCATCTTTGTTCCCATCTGCTTTATTTGATAAATATTCAGATGCTGCCATCGAAAACGATGCTGCTACACCTGTAATGAGCCCTGTGACAGCAATAAGATGTGTGTTCTGAAACGCAAACGATAATCCTGCTAGTGCGCCTGTTAGTTCTACCAACGCATCGTTAAGTCCTAAAACAACCGAACCCATGTAATCGAGTTTTTTTTCATGGAGTAATTCGATGAGTTCTTGTTCGTGTTGTTTTTCGTCTTCAAGTATAGATTTGCCTTCAGGTACATACTCGATAATTGATGCGTACATGCTTTGTGCATGTACTTCGCCTTTTTCCATAAGTCTTAATCCAAACGTAAGCCCAAATAAACGAGCAATAGTTGTAAACCACCATACTTTCCATGCGTTTGGTGTGGCTTGTGTGCCTGTGTATTGTGCCCAAAACTCACTGTGTGATTTTTCTTGTTCAGCAATGCGGGTTAAAATGTCTCGGTTGTGTGTATGGGAAACTCTCTGCGATAACGCTGTGTAGATATAATACTCAGTCATTTCTCCTTGTTGAGCTTTTTTAATCTGTGTCATCACTTCTGGAGGAATGGTCATCTTTGTGGAATACGAAATAATAATTGTTCAAACTGTACCTCGTTTTTGCGAAAAATCTATTCTTTTTTTGTTTCCAGAACATTCAGTATCATATCAGTTCCATCTTGCACATGTCGAAACCGATCGGCATGCAATTGTATTCCTCCAAACCAACGTGTCACCACTACCACTATATTTACCCAGTTGTGATTGCGTAGTTGTCTTAAAATAACCATCCCCGCTCCTGTTTCGCCGTCATCGTTCTTACTTTCGTAAACTTTTCCGTCTTTTCGAACACGAACGGCATATGTATTATGTGTCGCTTTTGCATACTTTTTATTGGATTTCACTTTCTTTAGAAACTGTTTTATTTCAGTATTGGTTCTTACTCTGCCAGCCGTAATACTATATTTTGATCCTCTATCAGTAATGGCTTTTTCTAACTGAATCCATTCTGTTTTCATTTCGTGTTCGTCATCCCATGAAATGGCTATTTGGTTCTCTTTCATATTAGTTTTTTGTGCGGTCTAATAAAAAAAGTCGTGCGATTTTTAAATCGTTATAGAAATAAGACTCATTAAGAGTCTCAAAAACAAGTTTGAGTTTTACATGTCCGTCTTTATCACGGTCTTCAGCGGTTGCTTTCTGTTCTGCTTGTATGAACCCCATCGTCATTTTTGCCATGTCTTTTTTTTCAGGACGTAAATAATCGATATCTAAATCAGGTGTTTCTATGACTAAATGTTCAATGTGTTTGATAATCGTATCATAATTCATTCCTCGTGCTTCCATAATAGACTCAATTGGCTTTTTCTCGAGTAATAACGATTTGGTCACACTATAGGTTGATACTTTTTTTTGAGGTTCTGGTTTGACTACACTCTTCTTTATTTTTACTTTCTTTTTTTCAGAGAGAAACAAAGGCATTTCTTCTTCTTTCATAGAATTTTCTTGTGATAAACGTCTGTCTTCAATACGTTTTTCAATCAATGATGAATCGGTATTGAGTATGTTTTGTTCTCCGTCTTGTGAGAGTTCTTGAAACCGTTTATCGGCTTGTAATACAAGTGGATCAATCTGTAATGCTGTGCTATTACATCCGAGAAGTCTTAATCCTCTCCAATTGCGTACTCTCGATAACGCGACATATCCTTGCCCTGTTTCAAACGTCTTTGATAAATCCATTTCTGCTTCATCAAGTGTCATCCCTTGGCTTTTATGTACGGTAATAGCCCATGCGAGGCGTAATGGAATATGGCTATACGTTGATTGAGGTGTTCCGTACCGATCACGAATACTCCATTCTTCCTGTGTTACATAAATATCTCGATCGTCTCGTGTCGTGACCACGGGAAACCCTTCTGATGTAAAATCAGTAATGGTGCCAAGTGTTCCATTGTGGTATCCCACTTTTGGATTATTTTTAATAAACATAACAGGAGCTCCTTTTTTTAATACCATACGGTGCGGTACTAATACTGATTTCATTAGTATTTCTATGCCCGATTTGTCACCTGATCCCATGCCTACAAACTCATATCCCGGAGAGGGCAGCGCGTTTAGTTCTTTTTCGTTTAATGTATCCACATCAATGTTATGTGTATAGAGTTTCGTATAGGTTTGTTCCGGAGTTTCTTCTTGCGTGCGTTCAATACACTCTTGGAGCTGATTGATACGACTATCTGATACTTCTCCTGACCGAATTTCGTCCAAAAACCCAGCGAGATCGTCTTCGTTTTGTCGAAACTGGTCTTTTAAGTAACACACCTGAAACCTTGCTTGCCCCCATAAAGGAGACATAAACGCAAATTTTTGTGTGTTGGGTATAGGGGTTTTGCTTACTGGTGGAAGCTGAAAAAAGTCTCCACATACCACCACTTGCATACCACCAAACGGTGCGTTTGATAACCGTATAAACCGAAACAGTTCATCAAGAGCCTCAAGTGTTTGGCGAGAAATCATCGACATCTCATCAATGATCAAAACATGAGTCGACTCAATTCGTTCACGTACCACTTTTTTACGAGCAATCGTATCACAGTCTTTGCGAGTGAGTGTTTCTCGAATACCAATACCACTCCAACTATGAATCGTTTGCCCAGCAATATGAGAACTGGCAATTCCAGTGGAAGCCGTAATAGCCACTGATATGCGATGTGTGTAGAGCCATTTTATAAATTGATGCAATACATACGTTTTTCCTGTTCCTGCTGCACCTGTTAAAAAAACGTTTTCTCCGGTTTTGAGTATGCGTAAAGCGGTTTTTTGTTCCATTATGATGGTTGCGATTCACAAACCACACATGATTTTGGTTTATGAGGAAGATGAAGAAACATCGACAGTATAAACCCGCTTATTAAAAGAAACAACCCCTCTGTTGTATGAGAAAAAATAACGTCTATCCAGTTATGCGCAAAGAATGCGACTCCCCAAATGCTTCCAATAAAGAGAACACAGAGTATGCGTTTTGGAAGTGTGTTCCAATAAGACGCTAAATGAAATGTAATGAGAATATCAACCAGTATGTGTGATATAAACCCTACGAGTACTAATACTGATTCCCATTGAAACGAGAATGTTTCGAGTAATGAATATCGAATTCCTGCTTCCGGGAAAAAATGCAAACACAAAGCTCCAATGGCGAGTAAATGGGAGAGTGGTTTTTCTGTGTGACAATGTTCATGCTGACACGGTATAAGGTGTCGTAATGGTGTTTTTTGCCATATACCAATAAAAAGAAGACTTATTCCAATGCCCCATGCCCATTCTTCCCAATGAGACACAATAGATACGGTCTCGGTTATGTGGTGATGATCTGCGTGTCCATGATCAAGCAAGAGCAGTATGGCATGCCCATTTAAATGAACCACTAAATAAAAAAAAGCAATCAGCGTGATGAGTTCTAATACCGAACGAAGAATTGAAAATCTGTGATTCATGGGCTACAAAAAAAAGGAAACCGTCCAATACGATGTTTTTCTTCAAGGGTTCGTACAACACGAGCGACTCCGTTTTCGCTCCTCGCAGACTCAATCGTTTGGTATTGCTGATTCCCGAGATATTTCTCAATAACGGCTACATGGTTTATATTCATGGTTTTGTTTGGTCGTTCTCCGTACCAAAAGAGTAAATCACCACGTTTTCCACCTTCGGGGTTCGGTTTTTCTGTTGGGTGATGTATGATCTCACAGGCTTCGTATTGTTCAATAGAGCATCTCGGTATAGTTATACCGAGATGAGCGAATAAGCCATACAAAAACCCAGAACAATCAGTTGATTGTGGGTTCTTTGGATCTAAAACAGCACCATATTCATATCGAACACGTTGTATGTATTTTTCAGATTCCTGAAAAAAAGTTTCAATTGAAAGACGTGTTTTTGGTTTCATTAACTCGTGAGTCGTGTAAGTGTTCCTGGATCGAAAATCAGAAGAAGACCAATAAGTACGAGAAGAATTCCTCCTATTAAATGGGAATACTGAATGATTTTGTTGTTGGTAATGATTTTTAGGTTGAGCGTCCATAGAGCAATCACGAGTACCAATACATCGTCTAAAATATACATAATGTCATATAGAACAATCGCTATTATCTGTTGATAAAACGGAAGATCTAAAGATACGAGTGTTCCAGTAAAGGCTGTAGGAATCGCAAAGCTACATAAAAGTTCAACCATATTAACCGAAAACGCTAACCCCACAACTCCAATGAGAACCATGTATATTTCATCACGCTCCAGTATTTCAGCGAGTTTGTCACGAAACTCTTTTTTGCTTTTTGCGTCTCGTACATCACAATCAACTGTTTTTTTGAAACTAGTCTTGAGGGCAATAGCTCCTGTTGCTAAAGCAAGCACCCCTACAATTCGAAATATCCACCCCATGACATTTCCACTTGCAAATAAAAGAATGCTCTCAAACCCAAGTAAATACGCGAGCAATGCTAGAAAATAAATGATAGCAGAGCTTCCTACAAAAACACTCCCCACTAACCATCGTTTTCGTGTGTCTTCCATACCGAGTAAAAACCCAATAAGAATCAAGAGTGTCCACATAGCACAAGGGTTAAACCCATCGACTATTCCTAAAATAATACTCATGATGGGCCATGATTTATCAAGATATTTTCGCCACGATTCATCGTCTACCTCTGGCGTAGTGGTTTGAGAGTCTGCGCTTATTTCTTGTGGTGGTCCATAGTGTTTTTCAAGCGCGGCAAGAATATCGTCAGGTCGAAACCCAACCACAACATCTGTTTCAATAATATTTGTTGGTACTCCTGAAGATGTTTGCCCGAGTTCTCGCAAACGTTGTTTCATTAACTCATTATTTTCCGCATTAAACCACACCTCATATTCATTAATTTGAAGATCTGGGTAGAGTTTTTGAAGATCAGGAAACCATTCTTTTTCTCTATGGCAATGTGGACACGTTTCTCCGTGAAAGAAATCAAGAGTTGGTACTCGTTGTGCATGAGTAGTAATACCTGGGATAAGTCCCATCAAAAATATGAATGTCAAAATTAGCTTTTTCATGTGTTTTCACTATAGACACAAAATATTTTTTGACAAGTATCAGGTGCTTTCGATAATTTCTCCTCCACCAAGACATTTATTTCCTTCATATAAAACGACGGATTGTCCTATTGCTACGGCTCGAACAGGACTATGAAACCGAATATGAAGGGTGTCATTTTCTATGCGTATCTCACAAGGACTTCCTTCGCTGCGATAACGTATTTTAGCGGTATAGGTTTTGGTTGTGTCCGGAGCATTTCCGCTCACCCAATGAAGTGAATGAGCGGTGAGTTCTGAAAATAATAAATCGTCTTCATATTGAGAAACCCATAATGTGTTTTGTGTTTTCTCTTTTCGGACAACAAACCATGGTTTTTCTTCACATCCTTTAACTCCGCCAATACCCAAATCTCGTCGTTGTCCAATGGTATAAAAGGAGAGCCCTTCATGTGATCCAATTGTTTTTTGAGTGCGTATATCTCGAATAGGTCCTTCGTTTTTTGAAATGTATTGTTGAATAAACGATTTGTAGTTTCGGTCTCCTACCATGCAAATACCCACAGAATCTTTTTTATCTGCATTTGGAAATGTGAGTAATTGAGCTTTCTGTCTTACTTCTGATTTTGTGAGGTGAGCAAGGGGAAATATTGTTCGTGCGAGTATGTTTTGATTGAGTGTATACAAAAAATACGTTTGGTCTTTGTGTGTGTCTTTTGGAATCAAAAGCTCCTGTTTTTTCTGTGATTCGTTCCAGTAATTATGTGCATAATGTCCTGTTGCAATAAATGGAATCGAAAGCTCGTCTGCTTTTTTCAAAAATGCTGAAAATTTTATATATTTATTACATAAAATATCAGGATTTGGTGTTCGACCAGCTCTGTTTTGATCTAAAAAATACTGAAAAACAAAATCGTTATATTCTTGTGATAAGTCTAAAGTATACAAAGAAATATTGAGTTTGTCAGCCACCATTCGAGCATCAAAACTATCGCGTTGACTCGTGCAGTGTTCATCATCCCATGTTTTTAAAAAAAGCCCAGTTACTTCGTATCCTTGTTCTTGTAATAATTGAGCACACACACTACTATCAACCCCACCTGAAAACCCAAGAAGAACTTTTTTAGACGCATTCATCAGCCTAAAAATGCAGGTAAGAAGACGGTTCCTAAAAGCGCTACAATAATAATCCAAACGATTATTTGAAGGGCTAATTTTTTCTTTTTTATACGAAATGTTTTCTTTTTTGCCATGAGAGAGAATGTTATAAACTATACGTCTTGTCCGCCTGATATCTTTGCAGGAGTAATGACTCTGTCTTGAAACTGCCATCCGATTTCTAGCACAGACACAACAGTGTCTTTTTTGCCTTCCGCCACAAGAAGAACTTCGTGTATATTTGGATCAATAACATCTCCTTGTTTTGGGTTTATCATCACAAGTCCTTGTTTTTCTAAACTCTCAAGAAACGTCGTGATGGTTTTTTGAACATTTTTATCTTGCGTGTGTTTTCCGCACTGCATTACTTCGTTTAATCGAGGAATGAGTTTTTGAAAAAAGAATACTACCGCGTCACGTGACCACATTGATTTTTGTTCGCTTTCTCGTCGTTGTACGTTTTGTAAATCAGCAAGAGCTCTTATTTGAAGTTGTTTTGCTTCTTCAAGTTCTATTTTTAGTTTCTCGTTTTCTGCTATGAGTGTCTCGATCTCATTTGATTGGGTTGTTTGAGGTTTTGTTTCTTTTTTCATCGTGCAGCATTTTTATCTATTTTTCAAAAAAATGCAATACTTCTTTCTTGTTTCAGTCATCATGAAACGTATACAGACTTCCGTAATAGTTTCATACGATTATGTTTTTTGAAGACTTACTTCTTTTTTGTGGTTTTGAGAACGCGTTGAAACTCACATTGTTCTGTGCTTGTGTTATATCGCACTTGAACGGTATCGTTCTCATGAATATCTCCATGCATTAATGCTTCAACAAGAGGATGTTCTAACTGATCCGCAATAATACGTCGAACTTCACGAGCTCCTGTTTCTGGGTTATACGACCGAGCCGCTAACGCGTTTATAGGAGATCCACTTATTTTCAGTGTGATTCCTTTCTTGTTGAGTCGATTTTGGAACTCTTCAATATGTAACGCCACAATTTTTTTAATTGATTCTTTTGACAAAGGATGAAATACAACTGTGGAATCAAGTCGGTTTATGAATTCTGGTGAAAAAGTCTGTTTTAATGATTCAAGTACATCTTTGGTAATGGTTTTGAGTTCTTGTTCTCCTTTTTCTTGTTCTTGTTTTGAGGTGCTAAACCCAATATTTTTTGCATTCGACTTAAATCGTTCAGATCCAATATTAGAAGTCATAATGATAATCGTGTTTCGGAAAGATACTTGTCGTCCTTTTCCGTCTGTTAATTGTCCGTCTTCGAAAATTTGCAAGAGCATATTGTGTACATCTCGATGAGCTTTTTCAATTTCATCAAACAAAAGAATACTGTATGGCTTTCGTCGTACTTTTTCAGTCAGCTCTCCTCCGTTTTCGTACCCCACGTATCCTGCAGGTGCTCCTACAAGTCGAGAACCTGTATGAGGCGATGAGAATTCAGACATATCAATCTTAATCAACGCTTTTTCGTCATGATATACGGTTTTTGCGAGTTGTTTTACGAGTTCTGTTTTCCCAACTCCGGTGGGTCCAAGAAATAAGAAAACTCCTCTCGGTCGGCGTGGATCATGAAGCCCTATACGAGACCGGCGGATATATTTGGCAACTTCTGAAATTCCTTTTTCTTGTCCAATAATATGTTTTCTGAGATCAGATTCCATACTTTTGAGGTTTTCGGTTTCATTATCCATCATTTTTGTGACGGGTATTTTGGTGATATCTTGCAGTATTTGAGCAATGTTTTCAGCCGTTATTTTTTTAGGTTTTCGTCCAACAACTTTTTTTGTTTTTAAAGCTTGTAACTCTTCTTCAAGCCGTTGTTCTTCTTGGTAGAACTTGTTTGCTTTCTCGTAGTTTTGATCGACAGCTGCCTTTTCTTTCTGTGTTTGTATTTTTGAAATCCGTTGTCGTAGTGCACGAATTTCTTTTCCATTCAGTCTGTGTGTAATCGATTGTGATGCACAGGTTTCATCAATAAGATCAAGGGCTTTATCAGGTAAAAATCGATCGTTTATATATCGATCAGAAAGCTCAACTGCTTTTTCTAACGCTTCATCATCAATACGAACAAAATGATGTTCTTCATAATGAGGTTTAAGCCCTTTAAGAATCTTGAGAGCGTCTTCAAGTGATGGTTCGGGTACGTCAATCGATTGAAATCGACGAGCAAGTGCCGCATCTTTTTCAATATGTTTCCGGTATTCTTCTACAGTAGTCGCTCCAATCATTTGGATAAGTCCTCGAGAAAGTGCAGGCTTGAGTATATTTGCTGCATCAAGAGATCCTTCTGCCGACCCAGCTCCCATAATAGTATGAAGTTCGTCAATAAAAAGGATGATTTCATTATCAGCTTCTGATGCCTCTTCTATAATACGTTTGAGCCGTTCTTCAAACTCTCCTCGATATTTCGTTCCCGCAATAAGGTTTGCCATAGAAAGAGAAAGAACTCGTTTATCAATAAGTTTATCAGGAACATTCCCTTGTACTATTTGTTGAGCAAGTCCTTCAACAATCGCTGTTTTTCCAACTCCTGGATCCCCTAATAAGATAGGATTGTTTTTATTTTTTCGAGCGAGAATTTGTACCATTCGTTTTGTTTCATCATCACGACCAATAACCGGATCGAGTTTTCCGTCTTCTGCCATTTCTGTGAAATCTATACAAAAATAATCAAGAGCAAGCTTCTTCTTTTTGCGTGTTCGAGCATGGTGTTCCATACTCTGATCTTCTTCATCCATATGGGTAAATGGTTGATCATCCATTTGCTTTGATTCACCAACTCCGACACTCATTCCCACTAAAATCCCCTGAATACCATTGAGTAATTGCTCAAATTGTTGCGCTGTTGGTGTTGTTGTTTGTATGTCTTGATGTGGCGTGTCTTCATTTGTATTCTTTGTTTGCTTAAACAATGTTTCTAATTGATCACTAATCACCATCGGAGGTACCATAAGTGTTTCAAGTATGTCATAAGCTCCACCGCTACTTTCTTGGCATAAAGCATAAAGAATATGCTCAGAATCAACCATTGAGTGCCCAAAATCAAGCGCTGTTTGAGCAGAAGCTGAAATGATAGTTTGTGTTTGTTGAGAAAATATTTTTGCTTCTTCCTCGGTGCCTCTCTCTTCACCATCAGTTTTGTGTGCCAGTGTTTGTGCCACACGAAACGCATTTTCATAATCAATCCCAAACTGATGTAATACCTTTCCTCCAACAGATTTCGGTTGGCGGAGTATTCCTAATAATATGTGTTGAGTAGAAAGCTTTTCGTCTCCGAGCCTTTGCATTTCTTCTTGAGCAAAAATAATGATGTTCTTCGCAAGTTTGGTAAATGAATCAAAATGAGACATGAAGTTTATTTTTATAAAATCCTTTAATTATAGAGGTATTCGAACAAATGACAAAAAAATGACCTTGATTTTTCGCTGTAAGTATGAGTTTTTGTTATTACTTTTGTGCTGTATAATGAGCCTTGTATACTAAGAAATCTTTTTTATTGTTATAAACCATAAAAGAGGCCTCTGTTTTTTTCGTGAGAAATTCTTTTGTATCTAGTGCTGTAATTTGGGAATCAAGTCGTTCTAATTCTTGGGCTATAACTTGGCTTTTGTAGGCTTCTTGTGTGAGTATATACCCACGCATAGCAACAGTATTGAGTCCAAACAAATAGAGGAATCCAAGAATGAGGGTGATAATACTCAAATAGGTCGTTAACAGTGTGTTCGTTTTTTGTATTAAAAACGATAACTGTATTCGTTTTTCGGAGTGAGAATTCATAAAGAGGGTTGATATAAATCTCTCTGTCTATTGTAAGGGGTTGAGGTGAGAAGTCAATGAGTTTTTCATTCTTATTCTGTGCGGTCTATAACCGTTCGAGGCTTTGTAATAAGGCGATTTCCGAAGAGATCTTCTATGTTTTCGACTTGAATTTTGTAGCGTTCATTTTTTTGTTTTATTGTACTTGGAAATGCGAGTAAGAGTGTTTTTTTGTCTGATAAAAGGTGATATTGTGTATGAGATAGGTGTTCCTCTTGTTCGTTTTCCCATTGTGTATCGATTAGTTGTGTACGAAGTGGTTGAATAATGTTTATTTCTTCATTGAAATGAAGTTCTACAAAGAGACTGTTTTCTTTGAATTGTGCTTTCTTGGTTTCGTTTTCTAAAGCTCCATCAATGATATTAATTGGAATAATAGTATGTCGTGTAATAAAGGGTGGAATTTGGTCTTTTGTAATATTCCAATCCAGTGCTTGGTACTCATAAATCTGCCCCCAAAATACTCCGAAATGTTCTTTTGTGTTGAGTGTGTGAGAGTGAATGGTTTGTTGAGGAAATGCAGAAACAGAAATATCAGCGAATAATGACTGATATGCGTTGGTTCTTATACTTAATGATGGAAGGTTTCCTCTGTACGTTGTGTACCACTTGGTTTCAAAAACTCCATTTGTTGGGATATGTGCAGATATTTCTTCTGATGTGAGTGATAAAAAATCAGGAAATTGTACCGAAAAAACACCCTTCCAGTCTTGTCCGAGTGGTGCATCATTTTGACTGTGGTTTTGTGCTGTAAAAGTAATATTTATATTCCATAGCTGAGGACTTGTTTCTGTGATACGCATTGTGAGTTTTTTTTGTAGGTATCGAGAACTCTTTCCTCCTCCAAGATTCCATTCAACGATGCGAAGTTCAGGACTTGTTTCTTTTGAGTTTTGTGAAGCATGTGGAGTGAATATCTCTTCACTTTGTATCATTTCTTGTGATTTTTTCCACACAGAAAAGAGTGCTGTGGGGTGTGTGAGAACCTTTTTTATGCTTTCTTTTGCCAGTATTTTCATCGGAGATTTCCGTCCCTGAAGAGCTTCTTCGTCATGGCGGTCTACATCTGCGGCTTTGCGTGAGAAAAATGAAAAAAAGTTTGATTGATCAACACTTTCTCCATCAAGAATAAGCGGAAAAAGAGGATTAAGGAGTTTTTCAATGCTTGCAAAGGGGACAAGAATTGTTTGGGTGACCGGTGTTGATGATATATGATTGTAGGCATCAGTGAGGGTTTTACTGCATTCGTATTTATTTGTTGATGTCCCTAAATCCCAAAAATATTGTTTTTCAGATACCTGCGTAATCGGAAATGAAGATACTCCAAAATCATGATCTTTGAGTGCGTAGATATCAGATATTTCGAATTGAGGAGGGAATAACTGCACGACACCGTAGGCGGTTAAAAATCCTCCACATGGACGAGCTTCGTTTTCGTTAATAAGTACAATAAGCGTCGGGCTTGTGCCAATACCGAGTTTTAGAAACGGAATAATCACAATGAGAATTCCTATCCCAATACACACCACAAAAATACCAATAAGAAGACCGATTTTATTTTTGAATGTTCGTGTTTTCTGTTTGGATTCTGTGTTCATGTTTTAGACGAAAATATCAAACCCATCAGGAGTTACAACTCCGCAGTGTTCCCACTGGCAAGCATCTTTTCCATCATGTGTTGCGACCGTCCATCCATCAGAAAGGATTTTTACTTTTGGTTTCCCCATAGTCACAATAGGCTCAATGCATAAGGTCATACCTGTGCGCAGTTTCATACCTTCATGACGGTTTCCATAATTATAGACATATGGTTCTTCATGCATAGACATACCAATACCGTGCCCCGTGTATTCTTTACACAGCGTATATCCGTTTTCAGTAATATGTTTTTCAATCGCCCAGCCAATATCTCCGAGGGTATTACCTGTGCGAGCCATTTGACAGCCTTGTTGAAGTGCTTGGTATACTGTTTTTGAAAACCGAGCTCGTGCGGGATTCATTTCATCGCCACCTACAATTATACTAAAAGCGGCATCACTATACCATCCTTTATAAATGCATCCGCCATCAATGGTGAGTAAATCTCCATTTTTGAGTGTTCGATTATCAGGAATTCCATGAACAACTTCACTATTGAGCATTGTGCAGAGCGTGTTTGGAAATCCTTCAAAGTCTTTGAAAGCAGGAATGGCATTTTTGCTTCGGATTGTTTCTTCTGCAATAGCATCTAAAGAAAGAAGCGTTGTTCCCTCCTGAATGTGTTTTTTTAATACCTCAATTGTTTCACGCCAGATAGTACCCGCTTGTCTCATGAGTTGAATCTGTTCTGGAGTCTTTGGGATAATTTTCATGAATAAATCTACAGTGAATTGATGAGAGAAAGAATGTCTGTATGAACATCTTGGAGTGGTCGGTCTCCATTAATAGTTGTTATTTTGTTTTCTTTTTTCCATGTATCGATGAGTGGTTGTGTGTATGTATAAAAATGCTGAATTCGTGTTTGAATTGCTTCTTTTGTGTCATCTTTTCGTCCTTCTTTTTCAGCTCGTTCGTGCAGACGTTTGAGCACTTCTGATTCAGGAAGGGTTATGTGTATCACATGAAATAATCGGTTTTGATTGTTGAGAAGTGTTTCGAGTGATTGACGTTGTGTTTCAAAACGAGGGATCCCATCGAAAAGAATTGGCTGAGATGCATTGTGTGATTCCAAAAAAGTCTCAACTAATGCCATAACCGTTTCATTTTCAACGAGATTTCCATTCTCAATAATTTTTTTTATCTTTTTTCCGAGTACTGAGTTTTCTTGACTTATAGAGCGCAATTGAGCACCTGTTTCAAAAAGAGCATACCCCTTTTTTTCTTGTAATAATCGTGCTTGAGTGCCTTTTCCTGATCCTTGTATACCAATAAATATTATATCCATGCTGTTATAGTATGAAAGAAGAAGAAAAAAACAACAGAACTTTTTTTAAAATCTATGACTCGTTGTGTTTTTCAAGAACTTCATCAAGTGCTTTCTTAAACGTTTCAATATCTTGAAATTTTTTGTAGACTGAAGCGAATCTGATATAAGCCACATCATCTATTTTTTTTAACATTTTCATAATATCCTCTCCAATTTGTTGTGATTCAACACTTCCTTTTTGGCTCCATTTTTCTTCGAGTTCTGAAAGTTGGGCATGAATAATATTGATCGATATAGCTCTTTTTCCGCAGGATATCATAATCCCTTTCTCGAGTTTTTCTCGATCATATGGTTCAGATGTTCCATCTCGTTTCAGAACAATAAGGTTTGATGTTTGAATACGTTCAAAGGTTGTGAAGCGTTGTCCAGTGTGGAGGCATTCGCGACGACGTCGAATAATTTGACCATTGTTGGCCGTTCGAGAATCAATAACTTTTGATTCCGCAAGTGACAGCTTTTTTGGTTCTTTCATATTTTGATACTACTTATGTTCGAAATTTTTTCAATTTTTGTGCAATTTCTCGTTTTTCAGTTCGTTCTTTTAAAACGTTTCGTTTTTCGTATTTTTTTCGTCCTTTCCCAATACCGATCTCACACTTGATATGTTTTGATCGATCAAGAATACGTAACGGAACAAGACTCATGTTTTTTTCCTTTATTTTTCGTTCAAGCGAATCTATTTCTTTTTTCTTCAATAATAGTTTTACTTGTGTTGTAGTTTGCTTTGACTCAGGGGCAAATTTGTATGGATTTATCTGAAAATTTTCTAAAAAAGCTTCTCCGTTTCGAATCTTAATCCATGCTCCTTTTATATGAGCGTTTTGATTGCGAATTGATTTCACTTCCCATCCTTGAAGAACCATTCCCGCAAGCAGTGTGTCTTGGATGTCATAATCAAAAAAAGCTTTTTTATTCTGAATCATTGTCTTTTATGTGTATCATAGTTTTTATTTTGCTTCAAGTGGCTTTTTTTAGGTTTGTTTGTTTTTCTTTTTCTGGTATTATTTCTATTGAATTCTTAAATTCTTTTTATATGCCTCCTTTAGAAAACAATAATCGTGATACAGCCGAATCATGGTATGAATCAGCAAAAAAAATGTATGAAACAGCAAATAAGCAAGTGCAGAGCCAGCTTGATTCATTGTCTGGTTCATTGTCATCTTTTTGGGATTCTGGTATAGAGGCGGTGAATGTGTATCAAGCTGAGGTTGAGGCTTGCGTGGAAAAACAAGCAGATGCTACATCGCAATATTATGAGAAACAAAAAAACACATTATCTCATAAATATCAAACAATGATGATTGATCTACAGGCTTGGTATGAAAAAGCAAAAACAACGGCTGAATACAAAACAAAAGAAGGAAAACAAAAAATAGATGAATTATATAATGCTTCTCGTTCGTATATTGAAGAATTGTATGTTGAGGGACAGAAAAAACTTGATACTCTCTTGAAATCGTTTTCAAACCGTTAAGGGAATAATTTGGTTTCTTTTTTTTGGGTTCTTTTGGTATGCTCTCTTGGATTGTATTGACATTTTTAGAACACTTTTTACAATCCACACGATTTTTAGCTGTATTTTTTTAATTTTTATTGACTATGTCAAAACCTCAACATTACTCATTAGACAAAGTGCGAAATATCGGGATTATTGCCCATATTGATGCTGGAAAAACCACTGTAACCGAACGAATCTTGTTTTATACAGGACGGTCACATAAAATTGGGGAAGTTCATGATGGTCAGGCAACTATGGACTGGATGGAACAAGAACAAGAGCGTGGAATTACTATTACTTCTGCGGCAACAACTTGTTTTTGGCAAGATTGTCAGATTAATATTATCGATACACCTGGGCACGTTGATTTTACGGTAGAAGTAGAGCGATCACTTCGAGTCCTTGATGGAGCGGTTTGTGTGTTTGATGGTGTTGCGGGTGTTGAGCCACAATCAGAAACTGTATGGCGACAAGCTGATACGTATAAAGTTCCTCGAATGTGTTTTATCAATAAACTTGATCGAACAGGGGCGAGTTTTTGGCGTTCATACGAATCGATTATTGAGCGACTTACGAAAGATGCATATCCTATTCAGCTTCCCATTGGAATAGAGTCTCAGTTTCAAGGGATTATTGACTTAGTAGAAATGAAAGCGACTATTTATCATGATGATGCAGGAAAAGAACTAGAAGTAATTGATGTTCCCGCTGAAGAAATGAAAGTTGCACAAGAATGGAGAGGGAAAATGTTAGAAGCGATTGCAACTACGGATGAAGCATTGATGGAAAAATATCTTGAGGGTAGTGAGTTAACAGTCGATGAAATTCGAGCAGGAATTCGAAAAGCAACTATTAAGGGGCATTTTGTACCAGTTTTAACAGGAACGGCTCTCAAAAACAAAGGAGTTCAACCTCTGCTTGATGCGGTTACGTATTATTTGCCAACCCCATTAGATGTAGGAAGTATTGATGGGCATCATCCAGACAATGCAGAAGAAATTATTAGACGAAAACCAAGCAAAACAGAACCACTCGCTGCTTTGGCATTCAAAATTGCAACCGATCCATATGTGGGACGAATTACTTTTGTGCGTGTGTATTCAGGTGTCTTAAGTTCTGGGTCATATGTGTACAACGTAAATTCAGGAGAAAAAGAACGTATTGGACGATTGCTTCAAATGCATGCCAATACTCGAGAAGAAATTCAAGAAATTCCTGCTGGACATATTGGAGCGGTTGTGGGTATTAAGAGTACAAAAACAGGGGAAACATTATGTGATGAAAAACAACCCATTGTGCTTGAGTCTATGAACTTTCCAGAACCAGTTATTTCAATTTCTATTGAACCAAAAACAAAAGCCGATCAAGAAAAAATGGGGTTGGCGTTACAAAAACTTGCAGAAGAAGATCCAACATTCAAAGTGTATACGGATGAAGATACTGGACAAACTATTATGTCGGGGATGGGTGAATTACATCTTGATGTTTTAGTGGATCGTATGAAACGAGAGTTTAAAGTCGAAGCAAATATCGGACAACCACAAGTAGCGTATAGAGAAACAATTCAACAAGAAGTAGAATCAGAATATACGCATAAGAAGCAATCAGGAGGACGTGGTCAGTTTGGACATGTTGTTTGTAAAATTCGACCAAGAGTCAAAACCACAGATGATGATGCTTCGTTTAAGTTTATTAACTCTATTAAAGGAGCTTCTATTCCAAATGAATACATTCCGGGATGTCAAAAAGGGTTTACAGAAGCTATTAATCGAGGAGTTTTGGCAGGGTATCCTGTTGTTGATGTAGAAGTAGAGCTTATTGATGGGTCTTATCATGATGTGGACTCTTCAGAATTAGCGTTTAAAACAGCAGCTATTCATGCTTTCAAAGAAGGAGCAAAAAAAGCAAAACCAGTTCTTTTGGAACCTATTATGTCTGTTGAGATTGTCACACCAGAAGATTACTTAGGAGATGTTATGGGAGATATTTCGTCTCGAAGAGGAATTATTCAAGAAAGTGGTGACCGAGGACTTGCAAAATGTGTACAAGCAAAAATTCCTTTGGCGTCCATGTTTGGGTATGCAACTGATCTTCGATCATTTACACAAGGACGTGCGAGTTATTCAATGGAGTTTTCTCATTATGATAAAGTCCCATCAAGTGTTTCGGAAAAAATTATTAGTGAACGAAAATAAAAGGTATGATTGGTATACAACGACTCATTCTTCAAATTTTAGGAGTGACAATTGTCGCTCCTTTTTTCCTTTTTTTTGGGGCTCATTCGGTGTTTGGACAATCATCACTTCAATCAGTTGCTGACACCCCTTTGGTGAAAGAATACCAATTTGATGGTCTGGTACCTTGGTATTCACTGAATCCCAAAAATCGTATTCGAGCAGCATATGCTCTTCACAGCAATGAAACTCGTATTCAAATGCCAGATATTCCAGCAAAAAAAGAAGTCCTTCCTTTTCAGACCCCATATCGAACACGATATAATTTTCATGGACATTCTGATATGTCAGGAAAAAAACGACTTATTCGTTGGTTATCGGTTTCAAAAGATATCCCTTTGAACCGATATTATTATGCTGAACAATATCGATAATTTTTTATGAACATTCTTGGTATCGAATCGTCGTGTGATGACACAGCCTTGAGTATTGTGCAAAACGCAACACATGTGTGTGCGCATGTTACCCATTCTCAAATAACGAATCATGCTCACTATGGGGGAGTGGTGCCAGAGCTGGCGGCGCGACTTCATGAATTGCACATTATCCCTCTTTTTGAAGAACTACTGAGTGTTTCACAAATGCGTATGCACGATATTGATGCTATAGCAGTAACAGTCGGTCCAGGGCTTCAAACATCACTTCTCACCGGAACTACTGTTGGTAGTTTTTTGTCACTGTTATTACAAAAACCAATTATTCCGATTCACCATGTATACGGACATATTGTTTCCCCCCTTCTTGATCGATCGTTTGATGATTTTGAGTTTCCCAGTTTAACACTGACTGTGTCCGGAGGGCATACACATCTGTATAGAGTTTCTCATTGGCATAAGGTAGAATGTATTGGATATACTCTCGATGATGCAGCAGGGGAGGCGTTTGATAAATGTGCGAAAATGCTCGGACTTTCTTATCCAGGAGGTCCCATTGTGAGTCAGTATGCAGAAAAAGGTGACCCAAACGCTTTCTCCTTTCCAATTATTCTTTTAGAGAAAGAGTCTTTAAATTTTTCTTTCTCGGGGTTAAAAGCAGCTGTATATAGACTGCTTGAATCAGAAACAACACCTTTTTCAGAACAATTCAAAGCCGATGTTTGTGCGAGCTTTCAGTCGTGTGTTGCTCAGACGTTTCTCAAAAAACTCGATCGATCGTTTCAGCAATTTCCAGATACAAAAGCATTACACTTTGTGGGTGGAGTATCGGCGAATACTTATATTCGATCAGTTTTTCAGCAGTGGTGTAAAGAAAGAGGTATTCAGTTTTTTATGCCTCATAAATTTTTGTATTCCACTGATAATGCCGCTATGATTGCATCAGCTGGATACCTATGGGCGCAGAAAAAAGAAAACAATCAGAATGTTTCATTTGTTGATGCCAACCCTCGTTTTGACCTACAATCCTTTATGGCGCAAATGCATTCGTAATGCGAGTCGCTCCAAAACTAAACGAGGATGTATATTTTTTTCTATGGCTTCATAGGCTTCAAAAACATCTTCAAGTGATGTGTGATGTGTTTGTTTATCACGAAGTATGTGCATTACGTCTGTGAGAAAAGTTTTTATTTCACTTCGATCAATGCGGTCAGATTTTGATTTAGAATCTTTATCAAGGGATTCTATAAGTTTAAACTTATGAATAAGTGAGGTGTGATTGAGAAACGTATTTATTTCATCTTCATACTGTAGAGCAAATGTATTTCCATGAGAAATGCGAAACAATGTCAGTCGAGAAATAATCGTATCCAGCAGTTTTCGATGATGATGGTTTTGTGTGGTAAAAATAAATACTGTTTTTTGAGGTGGTTCTTCAATCAGTTTTAAACAGGCATGAGGAGCAACATCGGTGAGTCGTTCTAAGTTTTCAAAAACAACGACTCGGTATCTTCCCAGCGCTGGTTTCTGATGAGCCCATCGAATAAGACCTCGTACATTTTCGTGTTCGTCTTGGTTATCTTTTTTTGCAGCATCAGACCAATCGATTTTAAAACTTTTTCCAGTATCCGGAAATACAAGTGTATCAGGGTGAAGTCCTCGTTCTATTCTGTCAGGAGGAGTGTCTTGTAAGAGGGATGCAATAGCGATACCAATTGATTTATTGTCCCCTGAACCGGAGAGTAATATGCGTTGAGGAATATTGTTTTTTTCTATTCTTTGTTGTATACTATGTGGTACCATATAAAAAGTATACGAGAACTTTTTTTTTTGTAAACGTATGAAAATTTGCCCCCACACACACCATGTCGAATGTGATAATCAAAAATTAGATACTTTCTTGGAATCAACCAAAGAAGAATTCGATAAGATGATATTGCATCTCTATACAGATGCAACAACGTTGACTGGAAGTGATACACCCAAAAGTACATGTCCTATTGTAAACCAGGAATTTTTAGAGACACTTGTTCCTGAATATAAAGATGATGTCCAAATGTTTGTAGACCAAGGATTTATTTCGGAATCACCCTTTATTGCGAGCAACGCTGTGTTTCGTACTCGTTTTCTGAGTGATGTGCTTGATCATTTTGAACCATTATTTGATATGGATCAGTTATATCCATTTTTTCAAAGTTTTTCAGAATTAAAACGATTCCTTCTATTTGCAACGCAAATGTCAGGACGAAGTGAATTCTTTAAAGATTATACAATGGGAATTTCTGAGGATTGTCTTACGTATCTTTATACAACTCTCACTCACATTGGATTCATGACTGATAATTTTCGTATCACAATGCATCATGAAGGGCATGATATACAACTTGATTGTTTGGCTAATATATGGGTTAGTCTGATGAATGGACCTTTGTATATGAAAAAAATAAAGATGGAACATGATCGGTTGTCTCATCAAAAAGAACTACAAAAAACACAACAAATAGTCCAATCATTAGTGGGTGAAATACTCTATTAAAACTCGTTTTTCTTTGAAAAATGTTCATTCAAAAGATTGAATCTCTTTATTTCGACTGAGGGGTCAGAACCGCTTTAATTCGTCTAATGCCTTGTGCGGCACTTTGTTCTTTTGTGATCTGAAAATGTCCCAGTTCTCCGAGTCGTTTGACATGTGGGCCTCCGCATATTTCTTTTGAAAACTCACCCATAGTATAGACGCTCACTCGGTCTGCATATCGGTCTTGGAAGAGCCCAATGGCGTTTTGTTTTTGTGCTTCTTCGAGTGTCATTTCTGCACAATGAACTTCTTCATCTGAATCAATAGCAGTATTTACCAGTTCTTCTACAGCTTTTATTTGTTCGGGAGTCATTTTTTCAGAATGAGAAAAATCAAATCGTAACCGCTCAGGAGTTATGTTTGATCCTTTCTGTTCAACATGATCACCGAGTACTTTTCGTAATGCGGTATGCATTAAATGAGTAGCCGTATGTAATTTTGTTGTTTCTTCTGAGTGGTCTCCAAGTCCTCCTTTAAATTTCTTTTCAGCGTTTGATTTTGATTTTTCTTGGTGCTCTTTCATACATATATCAAACTCAGATTTTTCAATCTGAATGTTGTGTTCTTGTGCAAGCTCTTGTGTCATTTCAAAAGGGAATCCATATGTTTCATAGATATAAAAAGCCATTTTTCCGTCAATACGTCCGTCGTGTTTTATCATGAGTTTTTCGAACTCTTTTTCACCTTTTTCAAGTGTTGTTCGAAATAAGTTTTCTTCTTGTTCTAATGCATGAAGGATAGACTTTTTTTCTCTATGAAGTTCGGTATAGGTATGCATTAAGTTTTCTATGACTTGTTCGGCAACACGTGCACAAAAATTTTCATGAATTCCAATCTTTCGACCGTGTCGAACAGCTCGTCGAATGAGTCTTCTTAAAATATATCCTTGATCAACATTTGATGGAAAAATACCATCAGCAATAAGAATGCTTGATGATCGAATATGATCGGCGATGATACGAGCAGAATGTCCAGTAGAAGTTTGTGCAATAGGGTTTTCTTTGATTTCTGGTTTTTTGGCAATATCTGATATTCGAGACAAAATATCTGTAAATATTTCAGTTTGATACACAGATTGATATCCATTGAGTACGGTTATAGCTCGTTCAAGCCCCATACCAGTATCAATATTCTTTTGTGGAAGAGGGTGAAGTATTCCGCTTTGATCTTTATGAAACTGCATGAAAACATCGTTCCAAATTTCAACCCAACGAGGATCATCATGCGTGTCTTGAAAATGAAGAGGAGCAGGGGTGTCACCAGTCCAGTAAAACATTTCTGTATCAGGTCCGCAGGGTCCAATATCTCCTTTTGCCCACCAGTTATCTTTCATACCTAAATACGCAATACGTTCTTGCATGATACCGCATTCTTTCCAGTATCTTGCACTTTCAGTATCTCGGGGAATATGTTCAGTGCCTGCAAAAACTGATACTGCTAATTTTTCGAGCGGGAGCTGGAGAACATCGGTTAAAAATTCAAACGACCATTCGATTTGCTCTTTCTTAAAATAATCTCCAAGAGACCAGTTTCCAAGCATCTCAAAAAATGTCAGATGTGTTGCGTCTCCCACTTCATCAATGTCACCTGTTCGTATGCATTTTTGTACGTTGGCGAGTCGAACTCCTTCTGGATGTTTTTGTCCCATGAGGAATGGAACAAGTGGGTGCATTCCAGCATTATGAAACAAAGCCGTTGGATCATTGTCAGGTAATACACTCGCTGATGGAATAATTTTATGATGTTTTGATTCCCAAAATATAAACCATTGTTTTCGAAGTTCGTCAGCACTATATTTCATGCATATAAGTGAAAAATACACACGTCATTGTATTCTTATTTTGAGAGAGTTCAATCTTTTTCAGTGTATTATTTGTAAAACACATGAATGGTTCGTTGTGTTCCTTCTCCTACAGAGTTTGTTGACAGCTCTGGGTAGTTTTTTGCTATCCATAAATGAACCAAACGTCTTAACGATGGTTTCATAGGATAGAGTGTTAATTCAGATAAGTTTCGGTCTTTCATCATTTCAATAGATTTTCGTATCTTATCATACGTTTTTTCATACTGAGATTGTCGATATCCATCAACATCAAGTGTTAAGAATACTTTTTTTTCGTTTTGAGTCCACAAAATGTTTTTGAGGATCGTTTGCAGTGCATTTATAGTTGCTCCATTTCGTCCAATAAGTCGTGATGGATCTTCTGTTTCAATAAGAGCGTAGTAATGATCGTTTTCCTCCTCTACTCGCACGCAATCATAAGAAGCTCCGTATTTATCAAGAAGAAGTTTGAGGGCTTTTTGAATAATAGTTTCCATAGAAAAAGTGATTTTCGTGTTTATTTGTATCTTTTTCTGTCTTTGAAGTCAAGGAAAATAGGAAGGACTACAGACTTCGCTCTCTCAAGAATTGAATCATAGGATCTCTCTCTTCGGGATTGATTTTTGTAAGAGCACTTCCAATCACTACTTGATCAGCTCCAGCATGTGCTATAGATGATATATTCTCTTGTGTAACACCTCCATCTACTTCTATGAGTCCATGAAAACCTTTTTTTCGGAAAAATGCTATTTTTTCAAAAACAGAATTTTGAAACGTTTGTCCTCCGTAACCAGACTTAACAGACAAAAGAGTCAATGTATCGATAAATGGAAAAAGTTGAGGAGTAATCCATTCTGGGTTTGTGTAGAGATCAAGAGCAAGCCCTGCTTTTTGGTTGTGTCTTTTTAAGTATTTTAAGAGTAGAAGTGCTTTGTGATGTCCCGTGGCTTCAATATGAAAAGAAATAGATTCTGTGTTGATTTTTCTGCATCCGTCAAAGAAATCTTCTGGGTTTTGTACCATGAGATGTGTTTGGGTTGGAATCGGAAATGTCAATGATTGGAGGATATGCGTTCCAAAACTTAGATTCGGTACATAATGTCCATCCATAATATCTAAGTGAAGAGAGTCTGCTGTATGCAATGAGTCTATTTCCTGTTGGAGGGTTTGAAAGTTTGCATCCAGAATTGAAACAGATATTTTCATCAGTTTGTATTATATGAATAGAGATAAGAAAAGTACAGCGTTACTGTGCAATGTTTTGTGTATAAAATTGAAGGGCAAAACGATCAGTCATACCCGCAATATAGTCTCCAATACGGATATAATCATTTTTTTCTTCGTGTATAAAATTGTGTGGTATTGATGAAGGATTGCGTACAAGAAAATCAAAAATTGCATTGAGTTTTTCAATTCCAGATTGGTTTCTTCCTTCAATATCGGGATGAGTATAATATTGCTGATACAGAAACTGTTTTATGTGTAAAAATTCTGTACGAATAGAGTCTTGAAACTGCACAATGTGGTGTGGATGTTTTTGGACATCGGTTTGTGTGCGAATATTGTGGGTTTTAATATGAGACAATGTTCCTTCGATAAGGTATTGAAGCAAGATGCGCATTGTATTTCGAATAATAGACGATCGATGTTCCCTTTGTGTGACAGGGAGATCGTTTATAATATTTTTCATCAAAGGGAGTGTCAGGAGATCTGAAACACTAAAAAAGTTTCCCAAAAGTCCATCTTCTATATCAGAGCAGAGATATGTTATTTCATCGGCTATATCAACTACTTGTGATTCTATATGTGGAAAATAGATTCGTTCATTGGTTTTTGTGAAGAATATATTTTCGTGTTTTTCGATACCTTCTCTTACTTCTTTTGTAAGATTAATACCTCGAAACCCAAAATATCGAGACTCAAATATATCAACCATTCTCAAACTTTGTTTGTTATGATCAAACGTAAGTCCCACTGATTTCATTTTCTTGTGGAGTGCATCTTCTCCTGCATGTCCAAACGGTGGATGGCCTAAATCATGAGCAAGAGCTATAGATTCACATAGGTCTTCGTTCACATTCAGTTGTCGTGCAATATCACGAGAAGTAAGAGATACTTCAATGGTATGCGTGAGTCGGTTTCGAAAATGATCACCGTAATCAGGAGAAACGACCTGTGTTTTTCCTTGTAGACGCCGAAAAGCAGTCGTGTGAATAATACGATTCCGATCTCTTTGAAACGGATTTCTTTGTGGATCTTCTGCTTCGGGATGCTGTCTCCCTTGTGTTCTATTTGTCTGTGCGTAGAGAGCAAGGGGGCATTTGTTTTTTTCTGTAGATATCATATACTCACTGTAAACCAATTGCCATGAAAAGAAAACATATGCCTCTCTTCAATCGTATTCCAACATCTTCAACTTTTTATGAAAATGAAAAAGATCAGCTTCATCAAGAATTAGAATCAGTTTTTGGTTCGTTTGGGTTTCGTACTTCTTTTGATTTTTTAGGTGCTTATGATTTCTAGAACGCCTTTACCTTCTGGTGTTGAATTAAGTTGGGATGAACGATTGTATCGTTCCGTTTCAGCTCAGCTTTCTGATGATTCACAGGCTTTATTAAGAGAAGTGCTTCAATCGATTGATTCATTTTTGAATGAGTATGCGATATTGCTTTTTTTGGGAGGGGTTGGAATTTTATGTGTGTTTATTGGTTACGGAATTCTGTATAGAGAACAAAAACGCATTTTAAAAATATGGAGTTTGATTTTGTTTTTTTTAGCAAAACGACACATGATTTTGCCGTTATTGTATACTGTTTCTGTACGAAACAATATCCTATCTCATGCCGACAGAAACACCCTTTTAGATATACGTCTTTTGGTTCAAAATCATTCGTTTTCTCGTCATCCTGAGAAACGGATCATAATAGAACAAGATGTGTCTCGTATTGTGATGGATTTCTTTACTCGTGCAGAAAAAAACAGTAACGCTTCCCAAAAAGAACTTATTCATCATTTACTTGATGATTTTACATTTCTTGATGAAAAACTATATACGCTCCAACAATTTTATAATCAAGAAGCTTTTCGATGGAATACCTATTTCAAAAAGCCATTTTTAAGACCGTTTTTTCGCATAGTGGGATTGCGTCCTTTGGAACTATTTATCTCATGATTTGGAATTTTGATCCGGTTGCATTCTTTCTTTTTGGGTTTCCTATTCGGTGGTATGGATTGGTTTATGTGGGTGGTTTTTTCCTCTGTTCTCTTTGGGGATGGAATATATATAAATCATTTGGCAAAACACAATTGACATCTTCTGATTTTGAATCGTTATTATTTGGTGTTTTCTTATGGGGTGTGCTTGGTGGTCGAGTTGGGGAACTTCTTTTGTATCGTCCAGAAATATTTCTTACTGCCCCTCAAGAAGTATTTTTTATTTGGAAGGGGGGAATGTCTTTTCATGGAGGACTTTTTTCGGCTCTTTTCTTTCTCTGGATTCGATTGAAGAAGGATTGGAGTTCGTTTTTTCGTGTGACCGATTCACTTGCTATTCCTTTAGCCTGTGTACTTGTTTTTGGTCGGTTTGCAAACTTTGTGAATGGAGAACTAGTAGGAAAACCCACTGAGGCTTCATGGGGTGTTATTTTTCCTCATATTGATGACCAATTAAGACATCCAACACAAATTTATGAGTCATTAAAAAACCTGATCTTGATGAGTGTCTTATTGTTTGTATGGAAACAGAAAAATAATACCCAAGGGATACTAACCGCTGTTTTTCTTGGGGGATATGGGGTCCTTCGATTTATTATTGAGTTTTGGAAACCTGTGGGGTGGGTGTTTTTGTCTCTCAATGCTGGTCAGTGGTTTTCTTTGATTGTTATGGGGTTGAGTTTTTGGGGATATAGAATCATCAAGAAACAACAGTAGAATCTTAATTGAAACTTTCTGTCCGAATTTGATTTTTTTCAAGTCCCTGAACCTGTAATAATTCTGTTACAGACCGTACCATGTTTCCGTTTCCACAAATATAGAATTCCTTGTCTTGGAAATCACTTATTTCTTCTATAAATTGAGTGATTCTACATTGACGAACATCTCCAAAAGAAAGATTGGGATTTTCTTCTTGTGACAGTCCAATATGTACTTCAAGGTTTGATGCCCATGTATTAATTTCGTCTAGGTAGGCAATATCAGATTGTGTTCGTCCACCATAAAGCAGTGTCATGCGTCGTGGATTTATTTTTTTGTTTTCAGTTTGAATCATAGACCGAAAAGGAGCAATTCCAGTTCCCGTTGCACAAAAAACAAGGTGTGCATTATGAGTATTAGACAGTGTAAAATGCCCAAATGGACCTTTGAATGGAAACGTATCACCTATTTTTGCAGAACGTAAATAAGAAGACCCAATTCCATCAGGAACAAGTCGAATGATGAGTATTACATATTTTTCTTTTTCAGCTGATGCAATGGAATAAGCTCGCCATTGTTTTTCTGTAAATCCAAGCGATAAAAATTGACCTGATTGAAACGAAAAAGTATCGGTTGCTTGTTCTTGGCTTCCAAGTGGTGCATAAAAGGGAAACGATAAATGAAACTCTTTTGTGTTATCGGCTTTATCATATATTGCTTCTATGCGACATGTTCCATTGTAGATAGTCATAATGTGAAAATTATAAACGTTTAATGATTTTAGATATTTCTAAAGGGGAAACAAAACTTTTTTGTTCTCGGTTTTCGCCTTGACGAATAATAATTGTTGGACCTTTTTCGCAGTTTCCTTGGCATCCACATTCTTCAATCGCAATCTCATTTTCTTTTTTTGAAAATACACATTCGTTTTTGGCTCTTTCGAGTGTGTAATGTGAAAGTTTTTGTGTGCATCGTGGTCCTGTGCACACTCCAATAGTTGTTTTTTGTGTCATAGGTTACAAATCAAATTCATATATTTTATCTTCCGTTAAAATATTCACTTTTTGACCTGATTCATTTATGTGAAAATCAATAGCTTCAGGAATGGTCTCAAAAAATATCTGCTTTCGATAGGTTGCAAATCGGTCACCTTTTTGAAACACTAATACTCGACTATTGTCTGGGTCAAGCACATAGAGAAAACTATGAGATTCAGACGTAAATAGTTTTAACTTATTCCCTGTAAATGGAATTGATGGAAGATCTCGAAACTCATACGCTTCGTTTTCTCCTCGTAGGAGTTTTTGAATGTTTCCATTATCCGAAAGGACATATATATGACCATCAATTGCCATACTGACAGCTCTCGATAAGTCTCCACTTTTATTATATGCGGAGGCATTAGAGTAATCAGAACGTCTTCGTTCATATTTCCAGATTTGATTTGATACTGGATCAAGAATATAGATAAACCGACTTCCAAAGACATCAACATCTATTCCTTGTTTCCAAGTGGAATCTTGTGTATTCATTGGGCTGATAACTCCACCTTTGTATTCTATGATACGTGGTGTGTTCGTGAGGAAAATAAGAGTATCTTGAGGACCTCGAACAGTTGAAGCTGTAATGGCTTCTTGTGTTGTGATAGTGATTGGGTTTTCTACAATTCCTCGGATGGTTTTAATAACATCTGTCTCGTTGTGAACATACAGATTTCCTCGAAGCTCGTTAAACCCAATTGATCGGAAATTACTATTTTTAAGTCCTAAATCAGCAATGTTTTTTGGTGTTAATTTAACAGCGTTTTCAGCTTCTAGTTTTTGACGTTCGATATCTGCTTTCAAGAAACGAGCAGTATCACGTAGTTCTTCATCGGATGAATTGAGTGCTGGTATAATAAGATCTTCTGCCGATTGGAGAAGTTCGTTTGCTCCCTTTCGATCACCTTGAAACAGTAATTCGTTGGCTTGTTTCATCGTGTCTCTTGAGAGTTGAATATTTGCTCGTACCTGCGTTACTGCTTCCGAATCGTGATTTTGTGCTATCCGTATACTGATAAGCCCAATCAAGAGAATAAATAACCCTCCTAATGCAATAATAATTTTTTTAGGGGGCGTGTTTTTGAACTGTATTTTTCGAATAAGCCCAATCCAGTCTTGTATTTTTTTGCGAATAGCGATTTGTTGTCGTTGTTTTTTTGGTAAGTGAATCGGAGTAACTGTGTCGTCTGATAGTTCTGCTTGAGTTTCTGTGTTATACGGATTTTCGGTTTTTGTTTCTTGGGATTCGTTTTGATTTATTCCATCAGAAGTTTCTGAATCAATATCAGCAATAATTGCATCATCGTCTGATTCTTGTAATGGCATTTCTTGCGATGGAATGGATTCGATTTCTCCTTTTTTTTGTGATTTTTTGGTGTGCACTAACTGAGATAAAAATCCAGCTCGATCTTCTTTTTTTTGTTTTCCAACACCAATAACCGACAAAAGAATACTTTCTTTTGTTTTTGTTCGTAATTCGTGTTTTAAGAGGGATATGTTATCAGTGAAATTGTTTGATTCAAACATGTCTACTAGCTGATTTGAAGTCAAAACTCTCAAAATACGACTCGTAGAAATAATCACAATATCATTAATAGTAATTTGTCCACTTAAAATATTTGAGAAAGAAGCTTCATCACTCTCTGTTTCCGTAATCTGTGACAACGCTCCATCTCGAATTAAATATACTTCAGATTGTCCTGCTTGTGAAAGATAAAGATTGTGGAAATCAAAAAAAGCAACAACGATTTCAGGGGTTTCTGCTTTTTGTTTTTTGCGTTTTGTAATTTCTCCATTTGCCATTTTTAGCCCTTCTTCAAAGGCATCATATGCATTTTTTGTATCGGAATCAGTGAATGCATCAATAATAGATCCAAATATGTTTTCTGCATATTCAGCCGTATGAGGAGCTGGTGTTTTAAACTTGGCAATAAAATAAATTTCTCGTCCTTCTGAAATTGTTTCATGAAAGGCGAAACTCAAGTTTTCATCAAGAGCATTCGTTTCAAATGTATGAACGGCAAGTGTCATGATTTAGAAGTATTTTGTATTTCTTATTTTATATCATATTTAAGGAGAAAAGGAAAACGTATCTGTTTTCGAAATACATTGATATTTTACAGTAAATGTGTTATTATAATAAAAATACAAATAACACAAACGTTTTCTATGGTGCCTTCTTTGCTTCATTTTCTTCAGCTTCGGTTTCATATTTCTGATATGGAGAAAGGGCCTGTTTTTGTTTCTTGGGGGTTGAGATTTTTGTATCATATGGGGTTCGTTATTGCTTGGACACTGATTGTGACGTTCTTTGTTCAGCAATTTGGAGTTTGGGCATTGCCTTTTTTCTTTTTATTTGATGCGTTGTTTGTCATGATAGGGTCTGGTATTACTGCTTTTTTATCGTCTCGATATCATATACAAACGTTGGTGTATATTTCATGGGTGGGAGCAATTGTTTGTATTGGAAGTGCTTTCTTGTTTCCCCTTGAAAGTAAGATGTTTTTGTTGTTTCTGATGATTGGAAAAGGTGTGTTTTTTTCTCAATTGAGTATCCTCCTCTATCGAAAAACAGAAACACTTTTCTCTCGTATCCAAGCAGAAAGATTTTTCTCTTTTATTGAGTCTTCTATTACTATTGGTTCTATTGCAGGAGCATTAACCCTGCTTTTTTCTATATCACTTTTCCCATTACCCATTGGGATTCTTTTTTGGATTTTATCATTGAGTGGATTCTTAGTGTTATTTCTTTTTTCTCCTGCTTTATTGAGATTTGTTCCTTCTGTGGCAGAACCGACACAAATCATTACTCCATTTTTAAAAACCATTCGAAATTCATGGTCATCTTTTTCATTTCTATCTTTTGTCTCTTTAATCCTTATTGGAGTTTCATTTGTATTTGTGGTCACTGAATCAGCTTTTGTGCATCATGTCTATGAAAATATAGGAGAGACACATAAAACTCTTTCTCCTTTGCATATGTCAGCATCAGTTTTTACTGATACCGTCACGTTTGTACATGATATGAAAGATACCGTTTCTCAGCATTTAAGTGATGTTTCAGCACGATTTATTCTGCATGAAAACTTAGCGCATGATTTGGGAATGTTTCATCTTTTCTTTGCGATTCTTTCATTGTTGTTTCAAATATTTTTAACGCCTCTTCTTTTGCGTCACATTGGCGTTATGGGGACGTTTCTTTCTTTTATTGGGTTTCTTTTTTGTGTTTGTATGATGCTTGTTTTTGGAGTTGTTTCTATTAATATGTTTCGATTATTTCATCACACAACTCATTCAGCAGGGGAATCATCGTATCATACTTTTTATTATTCGTTTGTACATACCATACGAGAACCACTCCGTCTTTTATTTGAAGGGTTTATAAAACCGTTTGGTATTCTCATTGGATCGATTACGTTACTATTTTTTGATTTTCATACACTTTTTTCTGTTGCAGGAATTGTCTTGTTGATTGTCTTTTTTATCGGTGTTTTTGCACGAAAACCATTTACACATATATCGGTTCATACATTGCAATCACAACAAGACATAAAAGAAAAAATAAATGCGATTCAGGTTTTAGGGCAAAAAGGTCATATGAATGCTGTTCATTATTTGTCAGAAGAGTTATTAAAAAAAGAAGAACCGCTCCTTATTCGAGAACGTATTATTTTTACTCTTCAAGATCGAAAAGACCCACATGCCATTCATACGTATATTCAGTTATTACAAGACCCACAAGAAAGCATCGCTATCAAAAGAAATGTTTTAATTGCTCTTTCTCAATTTGAGGTTTCTTCTTTTTATTGGGATCATCATTCGTTTACGCGTTATCATCTTTTAAAAGTATTAAAAGAATTATTTTCACAATCGTGTGATACCCATATGAAAGAAAAAATAGTCATGAGTTTGTTTCGACACTCTCCAAACCAAGAATCAGCACCGTTTTTTTTAGAAACAATGGATAGTGCAGATGAACATTTGAAATCTATTTATTTGCGATCATGTTCACAGTTTCATGACCGAGAGATTGTTTTTTATATTAAAAAATATCTTGAAGATCCATCGGTTCGTATAGCTTCCCATGCTATTATTGGACTTTGGAAATTTGAACCTGATCCATCCGTACTTCGATCACGTCTCTACGAATTTTTAACACATACGGACAAGAATTCTTGTATTGCTGCATTGTATGCATTAGGAGAAGTTCGTGATCGAGAAAGTATTCATATTATTGAACCTTTTCTTTTTGATACAGACGAACAAGTTCGTCTTCATGCGAGTATTGCACTTGTAAAAATGGGATGTATTCAGGCATTCGACACTGTGTTTGAGCTTTTGTTTTGTTCTGATGAAGATTTATCTCGTAAAACGTTTTATATGCTTCAAAGAGTTCCTTTTGTGTGGCGTATGAAAATTCAAAGACGTATTCAAAAAGAAGTTTCTGATCGGGTTTCTCATGTTCTTGCTTGTATTGATAGTGATGTGTCTTCATTTCCACCAACACTCCAAGATCGACTGAAACATTGGTATTGGATTTCTGGTTGTTATGACGACTGGTTTCGTCTGGAATCAATTCTCTCTTCTCGAAGCACAGCGATAGATAAGAGCAATAGCGTCGTCGGGATCAGTTTGTAAAAGTGTGTATTGAAACAGGTTATTGTGTTTTAATTCTTGTAGGAACGAGAATGTTTTTTCTTTGAATTTTTCCATATCGTCAGCGATAATGAGTGTTTGATCGTGTATGAGGTGTTGAATATTGTGCCAAAAATCGATATACATCCGTTTTTGAGCATCAATAAATATAATATCAAAAGGGGTGGTGAGTGTTGGAAGAATAAGAAGTGCGTCACCTTTATGAATTGTGCTTATATCTGAAAATCCTGCTTTTTCGAGATTGTTTTCTGCTTCAAGCGCTATAGGTTCTGATTTTTCAATGCCTACAAATTTTGCATTTTCTTTGTGTGCAATAGCATCACAAAACCAGAGACTCGAATATCCATTAGCGGTTCCTATTTCAAGGACTCGAGATGCTTCTTTTATTTGAACTAAAAAATGAATTATTTCTGCGTTCCGTCGTGTTATATTTGGAATGCGACGTGTAATTCCTTCTGTTTCAAGATTATGTAATAGTGTTTGTACTGTTTGTTTCATATATCCTGATTGTATAGATATTCTTGAAAAATTTTCAAAAAAAAAGCAATACGGCTACGAACGTATTGCTATTATTGTATGCTTATACAAGCACGTCTTCTTTTTCTTCTTCAATTCCTACTGCTTCTAGAAATCGTTGAATGATTTGAAAACTGCTTTGTTGCGGAGAAAGATATTGGCAGCAGGTTCGAAGAACTTCTGCAATATCTTGCCATACCGCAAGAGTGAAGGATTCCATTTGGTTTTGAATTTCTTGTTCAAAATCAAACTTACAATTCGGGCTATCATAAATAGCCTTAAGTGCCGTTCCAAGAAGAATATCTTCTTTTTCTTTTGAGCTGAGTTTTTCATGCTCTAACAGTATTCGCGTTTTACGAGCGAATACACCGTATTGAGAACGCAACCAACTCATCGTAAATTCATATGATTTTGGTTTTCCCGAGGGAGTCGAAAAGTCTTTCTCCAGTACATTTGGCAGTTCTAAAACTTCCAAAAAGTGTTGGAGTACTTTTACAATATTTGCATATTTATTATTTCTCCCTTGAATACTTAGTCTCCCTATTTGGGGGTTGTGGATTAATTTTATTGTATAATCCTTTAGTGTCCCTTGGTCCATGCCGAAACTCCTTATTTTTTGTGAATATATGAAAGAACCGTAGCATGTATTTTTTTACACATGTTTCTGACTTGTGTCAATTGCAATTTGTCTCTTTTTCTTTTCGTATTTTTTTTTTTTGCTACAAATAAAGGGATTTGGTATGAAAATAAAACGATTTAAAAAACGAAACAATCGAGGTGTCTCAAAGCTGCATCAAATATTTCTCTTTGTACGGCAATATTTTTGGTATATCCTTGGTGCTGTTTTTTCTTTATCTATCATACTTCTTATTGGATATATGACTTTCTTGCTCCCTTCTGTTCGGGATGCAGATCAACTTTCCTTTAGTGAATCAACTATTATTTATAACAGAAAAGCCCTTGATCCGACTCAAGATCCAGATGATCATGTGCTTTATGTGATCCATGGAGACGAAAATAGAGAATATATTCCGTATCAACAAATTCCACAATCTATTATTGATGCTACACTTGCGATTGAAGATGATTCGTTTTTTTCTCATTTTGGGTTTGATATCGGAGGAGTTTTAAAAGGATTTATGAATCACTTTTTTGGTATTGGTCGTCAACGAGGGGGATCTACTATTACTCAGCAACTCGTTAAAAATACATTCCTTTCCGATAGAGCTTACGAACGGAGTGTTGCTCGAAAATTTGATGAAATACTGTTATCTATGAAAATGGAATGGGTGTATTCAAAAGAAAAAATACTCGAAATGTATCTCAATAATATTCCATATGGAAACAATGCTCATGGTATTGCAGCAGCAGCCAAAACATTCTTAGATAAATCGGTTGATGAGTTAACTCTTGGAGAAGTTTCCGTGCTTGTGGGATTACCAGCACGACCAACATTTTTTTCGCCGTACGGGTCTCATCGTGATTTGCTTTTGGGGTATTATGATGAAGATGATGAAGGCGACCAAGAATACAAAAAAGGTCGGAAAGATTTGGTGCTCGAACGTATGCTTGATTTAGGAATGATCGATTATGCTCAGTTTGAATCAGCATGGCTCGATGCAAACAATATTGTGTTTCGTCGTCCTCGTATTGATATTCAAGCCCCCCACTTTGTTTTTTATGTTCGTCAACAAGTAGAGGATCGTTTTGGGAAAGAGTTTTTGCGGAACGGAGGTTTGCGTATCTACACAACGCTTGATCCAGATATGCAACAAGCTGCTGAAGAAATTATTGCTACAAAAACAGTTGGATATGAATCAAAATATGGGGCTTTAAATGTCGCAATGACAGCTATAGATCCTCTGAATGGTGAAATATTAGCATACGTAGGAGGAAAAAACTTTTTTGATGAAGAATCTGATGGACAAGTAGATGTATTGATGTCATACCGACAACCCGGATCAAGCTTTAAACCATTTGTTTACGCTTCAGCATTTGAACAAGGATATGCACCAGCAACGGTTCTTTTCGATGTTGAAACTGATTTTGGGGGTAATTATAAACCACAGAATTTTGATGGACAATTTTTAGGTCCTGTATCTCTTCGAGAATCATTGAATAGAAGCCTGAATATTCCAGCGATAAAAACAGCCTTCTTGGCAGACCCAGAACGTATAATGCAGTTAGCACGACGAGTTGGAATTGATATTCAGGGAACGCATGATGAACATGGTGTAGCTCTGGGAGTTGGGGTCGCAGAAGTGCGTCCATTAACGATGATCAATGCCTATCAGGTATTTGCTGGAGATGGGTCTTATTTTGAACCACAATCAATTTTAGAAATCAGGAACTCTGAAGGAATGCTTCTGGAGAAACTTGATTCAGAGAAACAAAAGCATGAAGGTATTGATTCAGAAATAGCGGCATTGATGCGTCATGTACTGACTGATGAATCAACACGCCCAACAACAGGTGAAGGAGAAGAAGCTTTTGATTGGAATATTTTGTTGCAATTAAAAGACTTAAATAATGGTGTTAAAACAGGAACTTCGAACAGAGTTGCAGAGAATCCTGATTTTAATGATGAAGAACCAGAAAATGATACTGATAATCGTCGATTTATAACGGTACCTGGTGATTCATGGACTATCGGCTTTACTCCTTATTTGATTTCAGGAGTTTGGGTTGGAAATAATAAGGGAGCACCTATGAAATCAGGAGCAACAGGGCTTACGGTAGCGGCTCCTTTGTGGAGAGATTTTATGCATAAAGGTCATGATATTTTGTATGCACAAGGTGTTGAGAAAGGTCGTCTTTATAATGAGCCACAACCATTAGAGGTTCGAAAGATTAATAAATATTCAGGAAAGATTGCTACTGACCTGACACCTGCTCAGCTTGCAAAGGAAGAAGTTTTTGCGCGATTTAGTGTTCCCATTGAGCTTGATAATTCTATACAAGAACAAGAAATAGATCGACGTACAGGTCGTATAGCTGATGCAAATACACCATTTTATGCTCGGGAGAAATCAATGGTTTTAACAGGGCTTACCTCTATTCGTTCAGATTTACCTCATTGGCAAAAACCAGTTGAGGAATGGATTGAACGCCATCCGAAATTTTTAACATCACTCGGAACGATAAAAACAGAAGATGAATCAAATAAGAGTTTCTCATCGGATGAAAAAGAAGAACGGCTGAATCGGTTGTATGAATTTTTGAATTCGCGTCGTGATGAACCATCACGTATTGCAGATCCATTTATTTCTATTCAGTCACCGACTAATAATGGATCCATATCTGCAGGATCATTGAGTGTTCGAGTGGCAGTGAATGCAACCCGTGGAGTTGATCGAGTGGAATATTATGTGAATGATGAGTTTATGGCTGAATCGAAAGAGTATCCGTTTACGCAATCTATTTCATTTGATACAGAGTCTGTTCAAGAAGGCGATTCGTTTTCTATTCGTGCCGTTGTTTTTGATCAAGCTGGAAATATGAATCAAGACCAAGTAACGGTCGTTTCTCGTTCTGATCAAGAAGGTCCTCGTTTGTCATTTTTGGGTCCTGTGGACGGACAAAAAATAGTTAATGGAAGTTTTGTTCACTTTCAAGTAGATGCACAAGATGAACAGTCTGGAGTTCAAGTTGTTGAGTTTTATATTAATGATCAGAGTTTGGGATTTGTTGATTCTTATCCATATGAAATCTATTTTTCAGAAACGCTTCCTTTAGGGCTTCATACATTGAAAGTAAAAACATGGGACTTATTTGGGAACGAATCAGAGTCCTCTATTACGGTTGAATTTGTGAGAGAACGTATTGTGCAATACCTCACCCCTGCGATTGATAAAGTGACTCCATATCAAAACTTTGTTACATTTGATGTTGTGGTTCCAAAACCCGAGTTAGTCGAATGGGTGCAGCTTATTGCTGGAAATGATGAAGAGCCGTTATTTAATACTCGTATTATGCCAACATCTCGGTTTGCTCAATTTCATGTTCAGAAAAGATTTATACCGCAAGTCCCTATTGAATTGCGTGTAAAATGGAAAAATAAAGACGAAATAGAAGTAACCGCTTCACGTGTTTTAGATTTATAAAAAAAGAAATCGCTTTTTCTTGAAATACTGTTTTTTTATTTGGCTTTTTTTGGAAATATGGCACAATGCGTTTGATGAAAGGAGTTATACTTGCAGGCGGTAGTGATAATCGCTTGTTTCCCAGCACAAAAGTCGTGAATAAACACTTACTGCCAGTGTTTAATAAACCCATGATTTACTACCCGATTGAAACGCTTAAAAAATCGGGTATTACTGATATTTTAGTAGTGACCTCAACAGACCATATTGGCACATTTATGCAATTGCTTGGTTCAGGGAATGAGTTTGGTGTTCGGTTTACGTTTCGAGTTCAAGACGGAAGTAGTGGAACAGCTCAGGCGTTGAGTTTGGCAGAAGACTTTGCAGGGGGTGGTGATATTGCTGTCATTTTTTCAGATAATATTTTTGAGAACCATTTTGCAGAAGATGTTTTTTATTTCTCATCAGGGGCTCATATATTTATAAAAGATGTTGATGATGTTCATCGATTTGGGGTGGTAGAACTTCATCATGATGGAAGTATCCGCTCTATCGAAGAAAAACCATCTCAACCAAAATCATCATTTGCTCAAACAGGGTTTGCTTTATATGATCGGACTGTTTTCGATCGTATTCGGTCATTAAAACCGTCTTCAAAAGGAACACTTGATATTACAGATCTTCATAACCATTATTTACGAGACAAATCGATTAAAGCGTCTTTAGTACAAGGATCATGGCTTGATGCTGGCACCCATGAATCATTACTCGAAAGTAGTGTATTGCTTCAAGAATTATTTCAGCATTCAAAAGATACATTACCTCATACACCGCATCATGTTTCAGCGAAAGCCCCAAAGCTAACCGTTGGAATCGCTACGTATAATTCGGAAAAATATATTCGGTATTGTTTAGAATCATTATTGTCTCAAGAGTATCCAGATTTTGAAATTGTTGTATTTGATAATAATTCAAAAGATTACACCGTGGATATTATTCAAGAACATTTTCCTCAAGTTCGGGTTTTGGAATCAGTTGAGAATATAGGGTTTGCTCATGCTCATAATGAAATTTTGCGTCATACTGATGGAGATTTTTATGCGTGTTTAAATGTTGATATGATCTTTGAACGAAATTTCTTGTCTCAGCTTATGAAAGGAATAGAGCAAAAACCTTTATTGGCCTCTTGTGGGGGGAAAATTAAACGATGGGATTTTGATGCTATGAAAAAAAATTCATCAAAAGATGAAGAACGAGGAAAAACGAATTTTATAGACTCAGTAGGTATTCGTATTTTAAAATCACATCGTTTTGAAGATATTGGTCAGAATGAAATTGATTACGGTCAATATGAAACACCGCGAGAAATTTTTGGTGTTTCGGGAGCAGCGGTGCTGTATCGTAAAAAAGCACTCGAAGATGTTTGTTTTGTAAATGAAAACGGAGAGAAAGAGTATTTTGATGAGTCTATGTTTCTCTATAAAGAAGATCTTGATCTTGCTTATCGGCTTCAATGGGCTGGATGGAAATCGTATTATACTCCACACGCTATTTGTTATCATGATCGAACCGTGCCAATTATTGCTAATTCTTCGTTTCATATCATTCAAAATAGAGCGAAAAAAGAAAAGCGTATAAATCGGTTGTCATACTTGAATCACCAGATTTTATTAACGAAAAATTTTTCATCATCGTATTCGTTTGATGTAAAAAAAATGACAATGATGTATAATACAAAAGTGTTTTTTTATATCCTTATTTTTGAAACAGAATTGCTTTCTGAATGGTGGCGATTCTTCCAATTGAGGAAACTGATTCGTGCAAAGCAAAAATCAATGATACGTCGAGTTCAAAAAACGGATATTGAAAAATTTATGGAAACTTAATCAATTCTTTATTATGACAGATTCTCCAACACCAAGTTCGAATAATGATGAAACGTCTTCACACCCTTTAAAAGATAGTTTTATTGGGTTTGAGAAAAAGGTGTCTCGTGAATTAAAGCATATTGAGCACCGTATTGAAGATATTGAAATAAATAAAAAGCCACTCTTTTTTACGGGTATTATCTTGTTTTTTTTGTCCGTACTTATTTTTATGGGGTTTGGATCACTCAGTGCGATTATTTTGATTCTTATCGGGAGTCTTATGATCTACTTGAGTTTTCATGATGCTTCAGTGGTGACTGATTTGTTTACAACTCGGTCTGAATCGTCTCCACAAAAATCAGATGATGTCAGTACAGGAGATGTATCAGAAAAATAAAAACATGAAATCTCTTCAGCGCTCGTAAAAACGCTTTTTTCATATTGGGAATATCTTTTTCTGTGACTGATACATTCATATCGTGTGCTATTTTGTTTCGAAGTCTGTGATATTTCCAGATGATTTTTGCATTGGGTATTTTTTTTTCGTATCGCATAATAGTAGTAGAGGCTTTTTCTTCCGTTTTATGAGATCGCATGCTTTGAAGTGCAGACACAAAAACCTTATGCATTTTCAGAACGGCATGTTCAGGATGAAGGAGTGAAGCTTGTTGAATTTGTTTGACTGATTCTCGATAAACCTGTGGGGGAATGAGTTCTTTCCGTTTTGTGAGTTTATACACAACCCACCCGAGTATGCATATCAACAATAGAAAAAATATCCAGTTCATACTCGTATTATATGTATTTTTTTATACCTCGTCTAACGCTTCGTATATTTCTTTTTTTCGAAGAAATTCATGTTTCATTTCTTTTGGAGTAAGAATGCCGTGTTCTGTGATGATGTGTGTACATAAATCAATGTGTACGCGATCATGTGAAAATTTTAATCGTTCGTAATTAATTTCTTTCTGGAAGTGTTTTCGTGTTTCTTTTTTATGATAAATATCTTTTTTTTCTGAGTTCCAGAGACTGAATTTAGTCGTTTGTAAAAAAACGTAAACAGGGATATTCATTGTTTTGAATTCAGATATAAGGGCATGTGATCCAGTTGGCATCACGAACTCCATAGTATCTTGCAGAGTTAATGCCCCAAAGAAAACCATGTCTACATAATCTCCTACATGAGAAAGCATGTAATCGGGGACTACTTGAAATGGAATATTGTAGATATGTAAAAACTCAATGATAGCATGTGTTTTTTCGTATTCTTGTTCAGCCACAACAACGCGAATATGTTTTTTGTGTTCGTGAAACTGTTTAATAACTTCTCGAACTATATGACTTTGTTCATAAATCAGAATGCTTTTTTTTCGTACTGGTAAATGATGAGCATGTTCTACCATTTTTTGATTGTGTGTTTGGGCTTCTTGTTTTGCTTTTTCAATGGATTGAAGCAGTACCGTTCGAAGCGATTCAATGTCTTGTGATGATTGAGGTATGCATGCAGAAATATGTTGTATATAGTATTGAAATATACCGAAACGTGGTTTTGTGTTGCATAAATCAGCCATTACATTTTTTATTTGTAATCGAAAATCAGCTTCATTTTGAGGTTTGAAAGATATAATCGCTTGTTGAAGCGTATTCATAGTTACTAAAAAGAGTGCACTTGTTCCGATTTCGTTTTCAAACTCTCGGATGATATTGGAAAGAATTTCTCTCTTTTTCATAGTGATAAAGTGAAATAAATAGAGAGACTGCAAATGGCAAGCATGGCAATGGTCAAAGGAAAACTAAATTTTGTGTATTCAAGAAACCCGATATGAATATCGTTTTTTCGTGCAATGTTTGCCGAAACGATGTTTGCGGAAGCTCCAATAAGTGTTCCATTTCCGCCTAAGCAGGCTCCTAATGACAAAGACCACCAAAGTATATCAGTATTTACGTCTCCGAGGCTGCTTTGAATACCTAAAAGAACAGGAATCATAACCGCCACAAAAGGAATGTTATCTAAAACCATAGAAATAAGCCCTGAAACCCACAAAATAAGAAGTGATAAATAGAGGATGTTTTGCGTGCTTGAGACAATGTACTGACTTAGCCATTCTAGAGCACCAGTGCTTTCAATACCACGGACTATAATAAAAAGACCCGCAAAAAAGAAAAGAGTTGACCATTCAACCGATCGAAATGATTCGTGTATATCAATGTGTTTCCGAGATATAATCGCAAGTGATATCGCTCCTGCAAAAGCAAATACAAAGGCCGGTATGTGCCAGTATTCTTGGAGTAAAAACCCTGTGATTGTGAGTGATAATATAAAAAGAACCTGAATGACAAATAGTTTATGAAAAGTTTGAGAGAGGAATGTTTGTTTTATTTTTTCAATAAGCAGAAAAGTAAGATGGAGATCAGTAAGACTATGCGTTATCGATTGAAACCGTTTTCGAAAACGGATGAGAAAATAGCCTCCAATTATAATGGCGACACTTGTTATAGGAATCCAAAGGTTTTGTATAAAATCAAGAAAACTGAAATCCATAGCCCCTCCAATGATAATATTGGGAGGATCTCCGATAAGGGTTAATCCACCTCCAATATTAGAAAAGAGAATAATAGCAAATATATAGAGTTTAGGATCTTTTCCTATACTTTTGAGAAGTTGAATAATAAGAGGAACCATAAGAATCACAGTTGTTACGTTATCCAACACTGCAGAAAAAACAGCCGTTGCTCCCGAAAATAAGAGAAATATAAGTAATGGGTTTCCTTTTGTGAAAGTAATAATCTGAACGTTCAGCCACGAAAGCACACCACTTTTTGATGCCATATGCACCAGCATCATCATTCCCAAGAGTAGTAAAATTGTTTCAAATTCAATAGCTTCAATAGCTTGTGTGGCTGTTAAAATTCCAGTAAGCACCATGGCAATCGCTCCCGATAGGGCAATAATCGATTTATCAAAAGGCTCAAAAACAATACATAAAAACGATATTCCAAATATAAGAAACGGAATTATGTGTGACCACGTTAAGATATCATGCATGTAGAAAAATAGACCATCGTATTTTATGTTTCTCACTGCGTTCTGGCAAGTATTTCTTTCGCTTTTTTACGAGGTCAACTGTGTTTGGATAAAATTAACAATAACCCATGCCAAAAAAGTAACGATGAGTCCAATGATAGCCCATTTAACAGTTGATTTAGCGGCTTGCTTGTCTTCTGTTGCGCCAGCAAACATAAGTTGAAATCCTCCATACATAAGGAAGATAACCGCGAGTGTACCAGCAATTTTAGTAAGGATATCAATAAAATAAATAAGAACGAGTGGTATATCAGATAATGATACCGTTCCATTTTGAATTTTTGCACCTAAACTGATATTGATGACTTCATTTGTTGATGGATCTATTTGTGTTTGTGTAGGATCGGGAGCTGGAATTATACCACGAAATACTCGGTCTTGTAGCGTCTGTGCTTGTGCTACCAAAGGAGCATATATCCCATATACCCAAATCCAATACCAGTATTGTTTCATTCGTGCCTTATTATAAATGTATTTATTTATTCTGGCAATTGAGACAGGAACTGTGCCATTTTTTTACCTGCTTTTCCACGATGAGATATTCGTTTTCTTTCAGAAAGAGAAAGGCTACTCAGGACACAGTCATGTCCATCAGGAATGAAAACACTTGAAGCAGGAATCCCTTTTTCAATGGGAGTTTGAGGAAATTCAGCTATGATTCCTGATAATTCTCCTTGGTAGGTTTGCAGCGTTTGTGTGTGTGGGTTGTAATAGGCGTAACAGGAGTAAAATGTCGCTCGTCTATTTTTTTGACTGATAAGAAGATCTAAGAACTTCTCAAGCCATTGGATATCATCTGTGTGTGGAATATCCCGTCGAGTGTGCACTCCTAATTTGTTTGGAAATGCGTCTAGGATAATTCCAGCATCTTCAGCAATGGTTGGGCGTTGTAGTTTTTTTCCATAAAATAAGGCTTTTTGTTGTGCGTTTTCTTCAAATGAAGTTCCTGTTTCGGGTGGTTCAATGTACGTATCGAAATCTTTGAGAGTTTGAAATGTATGGGTTGATTCTTTTTTCAAGAGAGAAAGCATTTCTTTTTGTTTTCCGGGGTTATGTGTAGCTATGACAATAATCATATAATCAAAATATTATTGTATTTTTTCTAAAAGTTTATCGGTTGTATCTCTTTTGAAACGAAGAATCATTTTTTTTCTATTTTCAAACTTTTGTACCAATTCATGTGCTATCTGATGAGCATTTCGGTTTAAATACTCAATCGTTTTCTCCTGTTTGGTTTGAATGTAAATATCAGCATACAATAAATCAACCGATACTTGAATATGGGTAATCGTTGGGAACCCATGAATATCAGGATCGATAAATGATTGAAGGATAAACGGGATATGTTGTTGAATTATTTTTGCTTTTTTTTCGCTGCGAAGTGATGTTTTCATGATTGATATTATGGCTTCTTTATTGAAAAAATCAATTTTTTTTAAGTTGAATTATTCTTTCTGTATCGGTACTATGAAGCGGTATGAAATATTGTTTTTTAGACCTAGAGACCACAGGATTTGATGCGGAAAAAGATTCTATTATTGAAATTGCCTATATTGTTCACGAGAGGAATAAAACAGTTGTAGCGGGTATGGATGCGGTTGTGATTCCTGAAAAAAGCAAACTCACTGATACCGTTACCCATATTACGGGTATCACACAATCAGAAGTAGATGAGAATGGGATTCGGTTTAATTCGCTTGTATCACAAATTCAAGAAGATTTATCCGATTGTGTTATTGTGGGACATAATATTGATTTTGATATTCGGTTTCTGCAGCAGAATGGTATTGATATGAGTACCCATAATCGTATTGATACTCATGAAATCGCTCGTATTATCCTTCCCAATGAATCAAGTTATGCCTTAGAAGTGTTATCTCAAACGTATGGGTTTGCTCATACCGATGCTCATCGAGCAATGAGTGATGTAGAGGCAAATGCAGATTTGTTTTATTGGCTTTGTGATAAGATACATGAACTTCCTCAATCGTTTCGAGATTCTATTACAGAATTTCTTCGTAATAAAACCGAATGGCATGCTCGATTTCTTTTTTTAGATTCACCGCAATCGATGAATCAATCAACATTAAATCATCAAGTGTTGGCATCTATTCCCGATAACCGCGAATTATGTGAAGAATCTGCTGAATGGATACTCGATATGAAAGAAGGGGATAATGTCTATATTTCACAGTCTTATACCGTTGATACGGCCTGCGTTATTCAGCATTGGACACAGTGTGTAACACGTCATAAGAGAAAGTCTCTGGTGGTAACATCACATCGTGATTTTTATAATCAACAGTATTTCTTTACAGCTCCGTGTGATTTTATTGATGAAAAACGACTTCAATTGTTTTGTGATAAACGATCAATGTTTGATGATCAAGAGTCAACATTTTATTTAAAATGTCGATATCGTTTGTTTTTGTCTCGCTATACTCGTCATGATTATGATTTGTTTTTTCAAGAACGTGATTTGTGGAACCAAGTGTGTGGAGAAAATGAGGACACCCTTTATTTTCAAGAACAGATTCTTTCAATAACATCAGAATCTTCTTTTTGTATCCTGCCTCAGCATTTTACTGAGTTTTATCACTTGCCTCTTTTTCAAGACCGTTTAGTTTTTATTGATGAAGCAGAATCTTTTGCAATTGATCTTTTGTTTTCAAGTACAACGCAAGTTTCTTTACGGTCTTCTTTGTCTCATGAAAATGAAGAAATTTCTATGGCAACACAGTTTTGGATTGCACGTTTTTGTCGAGATTTTCTAGAATCAAAACTACAAAAAACGATGTCAGGGTTCCCAGAAAAAATAGAACTCTCTGTTTCTGATGATCTTGAATCGTATAGAGATGGTATTGAAAATCTCGGCTTATCGAAGTCTGATCAATTGTTTCTTGATGATTTTCTTTCTCAGTCTTCTGCGATGCAGCGGTGGGTAGAATATTATCCAGAAAGCGGAAACTTGGTTTTTGGAACGTGGAATCCTTCTGATTGGGAACAGAGGAAATCAGATCTTTCATCTTTTCAATGTGTTTATTTTCATCGACATGTTCTTGATGAATCATTTTCTTTTTTCCGTATTTTTCTGGGATGCACACACGGAACGCCCCGTATTTTATCATTGAAAAAATCATATGGAAACATTCAGATTCCCGATCACCTTATATCTGTAAAATCTCCTGATTTTAATGCGTTTTGCACTCGATTTTTAGAAGACCTCATCCCTCAAGTGGTCAAACCAGATTCTTTTTTAGTGGCTCATTTTTCAAGTCTTGATGCTATCAAAAAATCATGTCATGATTTAACCCAAGTATTTGCCGATCAGACATACACAATCTTAGGTGAAAAAGTTGCGGGAGGAGACGGAAAAGTTTTAGAAAAACTTTCTCAATCTTCATCCGTTATTTTGTTTGACCAGAGAATGAGTTCTCCAAAATTAGCGACTCATCCTTTTTCCGTTGGAGTGTTACAGAAATTTGTATTTTTACCTCCTCATCCAGTGATTTCGTTTTTACAATCACATATAGAATCTTCGATTTCATTCTGGGATACCTGGATTATTCCTCACGTTGTATCGCTTACGGCTCGTCGCCTAGCTCAATATCCGGAAGTAAAGACAATTTGGTGTCTGGATTCTCGTGCCAGCACTTCTTGGGGAAAAAAGATTCTTCATGATATTCAGAATTAGCGGTGTTTTTTTATTATTTATTCTTATTTTTTTATTATGCAACTTCCTTCGTTTTCGCTTTCAGATCAGAAAAATCGAATATATACAGAAGCAGATTTTTCAAAAGGATTATCGGTTATTTATATTTATCCAAAAGACATGACTCCCGGATGTACACTCGAATCTCAAGATTTTCGAGACTTGAAACCAGATTTCGATTCGTTAGGGGTTTCTGTTTTTGGATTATCAAAAGATTCAGTTGAATCTCATTGTCGATTTGAATCAAAGGAAAACTTGAATTTTTCGTTACTTTCGGATCCCGATGCACAGCTTATTTCAAAGCTTGGTGCTTGGAAAGAAAAATCAATGTATGGGAAAACTTTTCTTGGTATTATTCGGTCTACGTTTCTTATTCGAGACGGAGTTATTATTCATTCATGGATGAATGTAAAAGCAAAGAATCATGCGCAAGAAGTCTTGGACTTTATACGTCATTTGTCTGAAAAATAGAGTTTGAAATTTATTTCTTGAATCCGAGAATTCTCATAATATCTTGAATTGAAAAGATATGAGATCTGTGTTTTTGAACTATTTCTATATCTTCTCGAGATGGAACACTCAGCATTTTTGCCAGTGAATGAATAAATATTTTTTTCGTTTTTTTTCGTTTGAGTTTTACCAGTGCTTTCACGATTAAGTTTCCTCCAATTTTAGCACTTTTCTCATCTACAGAATAGAGTGTATCTGAGGGGTGTACAAAGAATTTTTTTTGCACAATTACATCTCCATCATCGAATTTTTCTGTCATAAAGTGGACCGTCGCCCCACTCGTAGTTGTTCGACGAAAGAGAGCCCAAAAGCTACTAAAGGTTCCTCGGTGTTCTTGAATCAGCGAAGGATGAAAGTTTATAGACCCTTCTATAGGAAGATCCAGAATATGTTTTTTAACCAGTTGTAATAGCCCACAAGAAACTAAATAATCAGATTTGTGGTTTTCAATAAATGTTTTTACTTCATCACTATTGATATTTTGTGTACGAAGATATGCAATACCATGCTTATTTGCAATCTCATCGATTTCAAAATAGGTTCTATTTTTTTCTCCTTTCACCAATCGTGCTATTTTCAAAGATACGAGTTGTATAAACCCAACGATTATAAGTTTTAAACCAAAAGAAAGACCTGATTTGCGAATAATTTGTTTGAGTTTTGCTATTTGTTTTTGCTTATTTTCATATGGTTCACTTGAAACAATACCAACCACCTCAATATTATGTTTTTTTAAAAGGGTGTTTTTGAGCATTGTGTGTACTGATACACATGCAGCGATATGATTATGGGTGGTGAGCAAAATAACTTTCATTTCTTTTTTATTCTTTGTTATACTGTAAGACGAAATGAAAAAAAAATCAAAATATCGTCGAATTCTCTTGAAACTTTCTGGAGAAGCTCTGCTGGGAGATAAGGAATTTGGGATTGAGCATGATATTCTTCGTTTTATTACACAAGAAATTCAATTAATTCATGCGTTAGGCGTTGAAATTGTTGTGGTTATTGGAGCGGGCAATATATGGAGAGGTGCTCGCAATAGTCATTCAGATATTGACCGTGTACCGTCTGATTACATGGGAATGTTGGGAACTATTATGAATGCCATTGCATTACAAGCAACGCTTGAAAAAAAAGGACTGCATTGTCGAGTGTGCAGTGCCATTGATATTCCTGAAGTGGCTGAGCCTTATATTATGCGTCGAGTTATTCGCCATTTAGAGAAATCTCGTATTGTGATTTGTGCAGCAGGAACAGGAAATCCTTATTTTACCACCGATTCAGCAGCAGCGTTAAGAGCTTTAGAGTTGAAATGTGATGTTCTTCTCAAGGCAACAAATGTTGATGGCGTCTATGATAAAGATCCTCGGAAAAATGCCGATGCGGTTCGATACACAACCGTTACGTTTGACGAAGTTTTAGAGAAAAACTTAAAAATCATGGATTCAACTGCTATTGCACAATGTCGAGATAATCATATGCCAATTTCAGTGTTTCAATTAATGCAAGAAGGAAATTTACTTCGATTTATACAAGGAGAAGATATTGGGACTCGTATCGTTTTTTCGTCATAATTGGTCCTTCTTTTGTCGGGTGGGTGCTTGTATTTTTTTGTATTTTTCGTATATATGAAATATGAACGATCGGTTTGTAGAAGACGTAAAATCGCGTATTGATATTGTGGATATAGTTCGTCGGTATGCAGAACTCAAAAAAACAGGAAAAAATTATATGTGTTGTTCACCGTTTCGAAAAGAACGAACACCGAGTTTTTGTGTGTCACCAGATAAGCAGTTTTGGTATGATTTTGGAACTTCGGAAGGAGGAGATGTTATTTCTTTTTTAGAACGTATTGAAAACATATCTTTTTTGGAATCGGTTGAAATGCTTGCTGATATGGCTGGAATGGAAATGCCAAAAGAGATGACGCATACCGCATCGAATCGAGAACAAAAGAAAGATATTTTTGCTTTGCATAAGAAAGCAAACGAGTATTTTCAGGCACAATTATCGAAAACAGAATCTGCACAATTGTATCTTTCTAAACGAGGTATAACAGATGATCTTATTGAACAGTGGGGGTTGGGGTACGGGGGAGAAAAAGAAAACGGATTAACTCAGTTTCTACTGAACGAAGGTTTCTCTGCTGATCTTATTGCTCAATCAGGCGTTGCTTTTGAGCGTGATTTTGGGAACCAAACGATGAAAGATAGGTTTTTGAATCGCATTATTATTCCTGTTCATGAGCCTCGTAATGGTGATATTATAGCGTTTACAGGAAGAGATATAGGAGGAAAATCACCAGCAAAATATATCAATTCTCCTGAAAATCCAGTGTATAAGAAGTCATCAACTCTTTTTGGATTGTATCAAGCTCGATCAGCTATTCGAGAACAAGATAAAATTGTTTTTGTGGAAGGTAATTTCGATGTTATTTCGGTGCATAAAGCAGGAATAGCGTATGCGGTTGCAACGTGTGGAACATCGCTTACTGATGATCATTTGCGTATTACAAAACGAATGACTCAAAATGTTTATCTGGCTTTTGATTCTGATATTGCTGGAAAGAAAGCAACGCTTCGAGCGCTTGAAATGTGTTTGCAGATAGATATTTATCCTTTTATTATTGATATACAAGGAGTAAAAGATTTAGATGATCTAGTTCAAACGAATCCAGAAAGTATTCATTCTCTTTTAAAGAACGCGCCTGTGGCACTGTCTTTTTTACTTGATCGGTTTGCTCATAAGTATTTAAACGGATCAATGGAAGGAAAACAATTATTCTTGGATTCCTTTTTTGAATATATGGCACTTATTCGTCGCCCACTTGTGCTTGATGAAATGATAGAGAGTGTTGCACAAAAAATGAAAAAACCGCGTTTATTGATCGAACAAGAGTTTCAGCGGTTTCTCATGAAAAATTCAACGGTTAAAGTATCGAGAAAAGAACCAGAAATAAAAAAAACAGTCTTTACACTTTCGCAAGCATTTCTTGGATTTTTAATGGCACATTGGGATTTTTTTGGTTCACGTGTGAACGAAAAAATACAAGAACTCTTTGATGAGTCAGAAGCCCTGCTTTTTCAAAAAATACGTCAAGGAGATTCACTTCAACCTCAAGAAGAACACCGTCTTCATGCGTTTCAATTATCACAAGAATTGTTATATGCGCATGATGTTTCTTCTGAACGACTGAAACAAGACTTTGGAGCATTTATTGAGCGATTAAAACAACCCAAACAACGAAAACAAGAGACGAATGATCAATTAAAACAGTTTTATGCTTTGCAAAATCAAACTATAACCCCAGCTTCTACCACGGAGAATCTCCTTTAAGAGCTGCTTCGATAACATCATATTGGATACTGTCTACTACTTTTTGTACTGGTGTTTGCGTATTTTTTTGTTCGATACTTTTTTCTTGAGTATCAGTTATTTTTTCGGAATCAGAAACAGAAATTGGTGTATTTTTTTCCATAGAAATAAAAAAATAAAAAATAAAAAAAAACGCTTTTTTGTGAAGCGTTTGAGAATGAATGAAGAAATAAATTTCTAAAACGCTTCTTTCTGTGGAAAGAAAAAGAAAAATGCGTTTGAAAAAAGAAACATCTTCATCTGTTTTTATTATCGATTTTTGAACTGAAACGTCAAATTTATTCTTGGATTCCAAATATCTCACGAGCTTTTGCTCCTTTTGAGGGTCCTATAATCCCTTTGCTTTCCATTTGATCGAGTATTCGTGCTGCACGAGCATACCCGATTTCAAGCCGTCTTTGTAAAAAACTTGCTGATGCTTTCTTGTTATCGAGTACAACCTCTACGGCTTCTTGAAACAATTCATCAAGATCTTCATCTTTTATTTCTTTTGTTTCTATTCCAGCGGTAAGGACGCCTCCTTTTGCCATACCTTCGATTGATTGGTTGGTAATAGCATCATTGGAAATCATTTCTGGAAACTGGAGTTTTATATGGTTTGTAAGTCGTTCGACTTCTTGATTGGAGATAAAAAGACCTTGTATTCGTGTTACAATACCACTATTTCCGTCGAGTGATAACATATCCCCAAACCCTAAGAGATCTTCAGCTCCAACAGCATCTAGTATTGTTCGAGAATCGATTCCTGATGATACTTTAAATGCAATTCGTGCTGGTAAGTTTGCTTTAATAAGTCCAGTAACGACGTCAACAGAAGGTCTTTGTGTGGCAACGATGAGATGCATTCCAATAGCTCGCGCCAGTTGCGCTATTCGGCAAATTGCTGCCTCAACATCTTTTCCAGCAACCATCATAAGGTCTGCAAGTTCGTCAATCACAATAACAATAAGAGGTTCTGGGTTTTCAGGGAACTTTTCATTGTATTCGGCAATATTTCGGCATCGAGCTTTTTCAAACATACGGTATCGTTTGTTCATTTCAGCCACAGCCCATGCAAGCGCTGATACCGCTTTCTCTGGTTCTGTGATTACAGGGGTGAGTAAATGAGGAAGTTTGTTATACATGCTCAGTTCTACTCTTTTTGGGTCGATGAGAATAAGCTTGAGTTTATCAGGAGCATTTCTCCATAAAAGAGATGACAAGAAAGCATTCATCGCCACCGATTTCCCCGATCCTGTTTTTCCCGCAATAAGAAGGTGTGGCATTTTTGCTAAATCCATAAGAGACGGTTTTCCTGATACATCTCTTCCCAGACATAATGTTAAAGGCTCGTCGCTTTCTTGCCACGTTTCTGATTCAAGAAGTTCTCGCATTCCCACAATAGCTCTGTCTTCATTTGGAATTTCTATACCCACTAAGGATTTTCCCGGAATAGGGGCTTCAATACGAAGGTTTTTTGCCGCTAGTGCGAGTGCTAAGTCGTTTTTAAGAGCTGTTATTTTTGTGAGTTTGATTCCCGCAGAAGGCTCAAGGGTAAATTGCGTTACGGTTGGTCCTACGTGTACTGATTTCATATCAACCAAGATACCAAACTGTTCAAGTTTCTCTCGGATAATCTCCGCTTTTTTTCGAATAGCGTTTTCATCTACATGAATAGTCGCAATATCATCTTTGAGTAAATCGAGACTTGGTGGAACCCAAACACCAGATAAGTCTCGGTTTTTTGCTTGTGTGAATTCGTCGTCTTCGCTATCGAGTTGAATTGTTTGATTCGCTTCGGCTTTTATTTTTTTTGTTGAATCGATTATTTCGACTTCGTTTTGAAACCGTTCTTTGTCAGAAAGAGATTCTTTTTCTGGTTCAATCTCATTTGCTCGTTTTTTTGTTTTTTGTCTATTATTTGAGGTTTCTGTTTCTTCAGGTTGGTCTTTTGAAGAAAAGAATTGTCGTATATCAGAGAGTCGAAGAGAAAATCCAATCATGGCACATATCCAAAACAACCCAATCATGAGCAGTCCAGCAAGGAAATCACCAAGAAACTGACGAGGAAAAATACTCAGTGCAAATCCAATAGCCCCTCCAAACTGATCGGCTCTTGAAAGTGATTCTTCAGCTTCTACAAATAAATGTACGAATCCTAAGAGGGAAGTAAAAACAAGAGCGAGACAAAAAACACGAATCGGTGGAAAAAATGATTCTTCTTCTTTGATTAAATAGGTACCTATACTGATAGCAATAATTGGAAGTGTGTATGCACCAACTCCAAAAATATCCATTATCTTGGTTGCAAGAAAAGCGGTAAAGTTTGTTTCGTGCCAAAAGAGAAGACCTCCAAGAAGTATACCGAAAAAAATCCATCCTCCCCCCCATATTTCTCTTTTTAAGTGATCGTCTATCAAGGGTTCCCAATTCTCTTGATTTTCTCTGTGTTTTTGTAGTTTGAGTTTTGCTTTTGCTTGTGCTTTTTCTCGTAAGATTCGTTTTTTTTCTTTCTGTGTCTCCTGATCCATCATTTTTTTGGCAATTTTATGAGCCTCCTTTTTAAGGACAGAAGAAGGAATCTTTATTTTTGGAGCTGTCTTTTTTTTGCCAAACATATGCATAGAGTATACTCCTGTTGTCGTTTTGGTGCAATATTGATTCTTTTAAATTTGTGATCGTCGCCGATAAAGCAAAAGACCTCCAAAAAGAATAATTCCCACTATAAGAGCAATGACCGTTCCTCCATTTCCAGTGACAGGCGTTTCTTGTGGTATAAGCGACTGTGCCGCACCGTTTGTAATTTCTTCTATAATATCGCTTGCAGGCCCTTCGATGCCGTCTTTGTCAATAGCTCGTACGCGAAAATAATATTTTTTATTGTCTTCGAGATTATCAACATACCATTGTACACGGTTGTCAGGTGTAATATTGAATTGATCAAAATTAAGCATTGATTTCTCATTTATTTGAGATTCCTCATCTTCCAACAATGGCAGAAAAGGATCATCTTGGTTTTGAGAAGGGCTACTAAACAGTTCGTCAAAAATTCCAATATCACCTTCTTCTGTTGATGGTTCCGTAAAGAGAGGAGTTTGAGCAAATTCGATTTTATATTGAGTTGCTTCTCCGCTTTGAGGTGGTGACCAAAGTAATGTGATGCGCCCATCTCCTCTTTGTGCTTGTACATTTCTTACCCCCCCCAATGGTTCTTTTGGAGCAGTTGGCTGAAGGTCTTCTGGTTCATTTTTTTCTTCTTCTGCTTGAATGATAATAACAAGAGCATTGTCTTTTCGAATTTCATTCCCGAGCATATCTGATGCGAGTACGTGCACAGGGTATTCTCCTGGAGTGAGAGGGGCGGTAAGAGTTCGTACGTAATCGGTATTAGAGGGTATAAGTTGGGTGAGTACGTCTTGATAAATAGCACTTGCCGATGCGAGTGATTCATTAGAAGAGACAATGACTTGGAATTCTTGTCCTGGAGAGAAGGGGAGTTCTGGTTCAGTACTCACTGTTATAGTGTTTGGTGGTGATGAATCAATCTCGATTTCTACTGTTTCAGAGCTTAGATCAGAATACATATCAAATACTTGGAAAATATGAACTCCATCACCGAGTCGTGGTGTTTGGAACACAAAATTTCCATTATCATCTACTTCAAGATTTGTGACGAGTTCATACATACCGTCAACAATACGAACTGATTCTACATCTTGAGCAGTTCCTGTTATCGTTACTCGATTTGTTTGGTATTTCCCTGGGAGTGGTGCTGTTATTTGTAGAGCTGGGTTTGAAGGACGTTCAGGAATACTTGATCCTCGTGTGATGTTTAGGTTTGCCTCTCCTGCAATACGAAAATCGTCGAGATCATGTACTTCAAATGTTTGTTGTCCAGTGGTTCCAAATGATGCCGCGAGAAAAAATGTATGTTGCCCTTGGTCATCTTTTGTGAATGTATATTGTGAGGGAAGCACCGATCGTGAATCGTTTGGAGTATTAAATCGAACGGTCCCTTGATAGGTTGGAACAATTTCTCCGTTTATGTCTCTCGCTGTAACCGTAAAGGTAATCGTTTCATTGAGCTGTGCTTCAGCAGGAATGGATTCAATAGTAAGATAGCTCGCTTGCGATATTTCTGAGTCTCCAAAAATTTGTGCTCGTAAGAAATCAGCGTATCGAGGGTTTCCAGAACTTCCACTAAAAGAAAGTGTGTTAGGGGTGTTTACATAAAAAACGATGTTTGGTTTCTGAAAAAGCACATTTCCTTGTGCGAGTACAGATAATGTAGAACTTCCTGCTTTTTCGGATTGAATAGACGCGCTTATCTTTCCATTATGGTCTGTTCGAGGGGTGTGAAGTGTTATTCGGTCTTCGTTTCGAGAAGAAATTATACGAACACTTTCTTGAGGAATAGGATTTTCAAATGCATCACGTAGTTGAATTTCTACATCAATAGATTCTTGATTATTTGCAGAGGCTGTATGATGAGAAAGTTGTATTTGTGAAGTATAAGAAGAAACTGTTCCCGGAAATACAGTTATTGTTTTTTGTACTTGAGGAGCAATCGATCTTTGGATTGTGAGTGTGTATTCACCACTTTTTTTGGTATGCAGAGAATGAATAGTATGAGTAAGGATGCCATCAATATCTGCTTGTGCTTGAAATGCAATAGGAGCGTTTTGTGGTCGTGTTAAAAGGATGTCTACTATTTCGTTGCTGTGTAGGTTTGATGCTCGAAAAGGAACATCTTGTCCGGCTCGTGCGTTGTTTACCGCTAAAAAAGGAGATGCGAATGCTGTTGATAAAGATACCACGCATAAAGCGATACTTAGCGCTCCGTATCGGAAGAAAAGGCGTTGTATTCTATTCATGAGATAAAAATATCCATTATTATTCTATTATTTTTTTTGCGTAAAGCAATGTTTTTGTGCTTGTGTTTTCTTATGAGTTTTGTCAAAATATATGTGTTTTTTAAAAATTATTTGCTATGCCTATTGTTCAAAACCCAAAAGACCTTTTGATGGACGCTTATTATGGAGGATATGCGCTTGGAGGATTCAATGTTAATAATATGGAAATTACACAAGCGATTGTTGCTGCTCATAATGCACAAAACGCGCCTGTTATTTTACAATTATCTTCTGGTGCGCGTGCGTATGCACAAACGAATGTTTTAGTTGATATTGTTCGGAGTGTTTCGGCTCAATATCCAAAAGTGCCGATTATCGTTCATCAAGATCACGGAGCAAATTTTGATATTTGTCGTAGTGCTATTGAAGCGGGGTTTACCTCTGTTATGATTGATGCAAGTAGTAAACCGTATGCAGAAAATGTTCGCATGACGAAAGAAGTTGTTGATTTTGCTCATAGTAGGGGTGTTATTGTTGAAGCGGAATTAGGCGTATTGGGGGGAATTGAAGAGCATGTTTCGGTGGACGAAAAAGATGCACGATTAACGGATCCTGATGAAGCGGTTGATTTTATTGCTCAAACAGGATGTGATACGTTAGCTTGTGCAATTGGAACGTCACATGGAGCCTACAAATTTTCAAGTGATGGAAGAGTTGATGTTGACCGAGTGAAGGTGTTAACTGATCGTCTTCCGGAGGTTCCTTTGGTGATGCATGGGTCTTCAAGTGTGCCACAAGAATATGTTGCACTTATCAATAAATATGGAGGGCAACTTGATGGGGCGCGTGGTGTTGAGGAATCAACTATCTCTGAAGCTGTAAAATATGGAGTGTCAAAAGTGAATATTGATACGGATTTGCGACTTGTTATGACGGCTATGATTCGAAAAGTGTTTATGGAAACACCTGCTGAATTTGATCCTCGAAAATATCTCGGACCGGCGCGTGATGAGATTCAAAAAATGGTAGAACATAAAATACATGTCCTTGGATCCGTTGGAAAAACACGATCATAATTCAAAAAAAGCACAGAAAAAAAACGCATCAAGGTGATGCGTTTTGTTTTATTATTGATCTGTTTTGTGTATCAAACGGACCAATAAAAATATATTGTTCGTTTTGAGCTTTCCATATAGTTTTTTTTTCTAATGAGAAAGCATCAGCATAGTACGACATAATTTCATTTCGAACATACACAATATGTTGACGATGAAATATATGGTCTGAGAATGTTTGTTGGAGGACTCTTATTTTGGCGTATATTTGATTTTCCTCTTCATATGCTTTGTTGAATTTTACAAAAGCATACAAAGAATCAAGTATATCAAGATCAACCGTTTCAATAGGCATTCCTAGTTCAGTGTAGGGACCATTGATTTGTACTTGTGTGTTACTGGAATAAAATATCCAAGATGTTGACTTATTCCAGTCAAAAAACTGAGGATATTCTTTCATGATGTCATCCCTGACATCAATTATAACTTCTCGAGTATGTATCGAGCGATCGAGTTTTGATTCATGAGTAAATATATCGGATAGTTTGAGTATCATCCGATACACTTCCACTCGGTTATAATTCAATCCCTCATACTCAATTGTATGAAGGAGTATTTTTTTCTTGCTTTCCTGATTTTTCTGGTGGAGTGCCAGTATTATTAGGAAAGCTCCTAGTGTAATAAGTCCCCCCAAGACACCGATTTTTTTAAGGATCGGATTCATGTATAACTCCTTTTTTATGTTGCTGTGAAAGATCTTTTTTTCTGTTTGTATTAATACATTTTTTGACATTTATTGTCAATTTCTTTCTTTCTTATTAGAACTTGCAATGCTTTTTATTTTCGGTACATTGTGACCGCATTTATGAGTCTTTTGCGTATGGTAAAAAAACAAAAAATATTTGGGGTACGGCAAACAGTAGAAAATCCAGAAAAAGTACGGTTGTTTTATGATCAGTTGTGTGCGGATATTCCGCCCAATAAAAAAGTATTGGAACAACGAAAATATGCGTTTTCAAAAACAGAAGGAATAGAAACAATACTCAATAGAGATATATTGGCGGTTATCAAACCTCATGAAAAGATTCCTGCATTATTAGAGCGATTGCTTCAAAAGCGATCAGTGCGCACTATTTCAGGCGTAACACCGATTGGGATTTTAACCAAACCTTATCCGTGTCCAGGGCGATGTGTGTATTGCCCAACGGAAGACAGAATGCCTAAAAGTTATATTGCGACTCAGCCAGCAGCAGCTCGAGCATTACGAAATAAATTTCATCCTTACGCACAAGTCAATAGCCGGATGATGGCATTGAAAGAATCAGGACATCCAATTTCAAAACTCGAAATTATCGTTATGGGGGGGACGTGGAGTTTTTTACCTCATGCATATCAACATTGGTATATTCGGCGGTGCTTCGAAGCGGCAAATAATTTTCCGTCTGCAAAACGAGAAAAATTAGCAGGTGTTCAGTCTATGGGAGTTGTGCAATCTCAAAATGAAACAGCAGAACACCGTATTATTGGACTTACGCTCGAAACTCGTCCAGATTTTATTACTGAGAAAGAACTTAAACGTATGCGGGAATATGGGTGTACTCGTATTGAGATTGGGGTTCAGACCCTTGATGATGATGTACAAAAATTAACGAAAAGAGGACATTTTCGAACGCATGTTGTCAAAGCTATGAAACTCATGAAAGATTATGGATTCAAGGTTTGTTTTCATTTGATGCCCGGACTCCCCGGATCTACTATTGAGCGTGATTTAGTATGGATGCGAGAAGTGTTTGAGAATCCTGATTTTTGTCCTGATTTTGTAAAAATATATCCGTGTGTGGTTATTGAAACGGCAGAACTGAAGAAATGGTGGGATGAAGGGAAATATAAACCGTTGAATGATCAGGATTTAGTTCGTTTACTGGTTCAGTTTCAAACATTTGTTCCCGAATGGGTTCGGGTAATGCGATTGATGCGTGATATTCCCCTTTCTAATATTGTTGATGGGGCTCGGTTTTCAAATCTTCGACAAATTCTAAACGACCAACCTAAAAAACTCAAAGAAGTCGTTGGAGATGAGTTTTATCAATCCCATAAATTAGCAGAAAAAGGTTATGCATGTCGAGATATTCGGTTTCGTGAAATTGGGTTTTCTGATTTTGCAGAACGAGAAAAATCAATAGAACCGGTGCTTGTGCGTCGTGATTATAAGGCTTCTGATGGATTGGAAACATTCCTCAGTTTTGAGTCTCCAGATAAAAAACATCTTTTTGCTTTACTAAGACTGCGTAAACCGAGTGATACAAAACCTCAATTCTTTCGATCTGTGCTATGTGATGCCGCACTTATTCGGGAAGTTCATTCATATGGGACAGAAATTTCTGTTGGAGAAGGTGAGGGCGTGGCTCAACATCGAGGGTTTGGAAAACGATTGATTCAAGAAGCAGAACGTATTGCTCGTGATGAATGGCATATGAAAAGAGTGACCATCATTGCTGGTGTTGGCACACGAGAATATTACCGAAAATGGGGATATGAACTCAAACAAACTTATATGACAAAACAGATTCCAAGGTAGTTGACTTTTTCTTGTTTTATTTTATTGTTTTTTTTGTATGAAAAAGGTTTCTTTTGATCGTCCATTGAATGTGTATCCTATTTCGGATGATATTTATCGTCGATCACAAGATTTATCTCACTCTTGTATAGAAATAGAAAAAAGAAAAGTATGTGATGCTGTAGAACAATCTTTACAGGAAAAACAGGAAAAAGAAACGCAGTATACGTATTGTTCGTTTTCTTCTTTTCCAGATCGTTATTTTGTGTTTTCTCATTCTGAAACTCTTTTTTATGAATGGAATACAGAACAAAAAGAATGGACAGAAGTTTCAGATCATTCGGTTATTCGTGAAATAATGAAACAACCCAGTGTTATTTTTTTTATTCCAGAAGAAGAAGGTATTGATCCGTATAAACTATAGTTTTTTTATTGTGCGTAGATATCAAGTGCATGAGCTGTATTTTTAAATTGGATTTTATTTTCTCCATTCAATGTTATGTGTATGGCGTGTGGTGCATTTACTCCTTGTGTGAAGAGAAACGTTCCAACTTCTCTTTTTTGTACCCAGTGTGATGTAAGTGGGTTCCATACTTGTGTTGGTTTTTTGGGGTGTATTTTTGCTTTTGGTATTATTTTTCCTTTTATAAATTCAGAAAGCGTAATTCCTCCTTCGGCATTTTCTTGAATAAGCGCTTTTCGATCTTTTGTCATATCGAGTATTATTTTTTTATTTTCTATTGTTGTTTCAATAATACCGTCTGTTTGCAATTTTGCATGACCTTTAATTGTTAATAAATAAGACAAAAGTTGGTTTTCTTTTTTTATAAATTCTGTATTGGATGTGATATCGGATCTATATTTTCGTTGTACAAATAAAGGTTTTCGACTTGATCCCACACCAAGACGCATTCGATTTGATTCTTTATTGAGTCTTAAATCTACTTTTGCTCCGAGGTATCCATTTTCGTTATCAACATTATCAAGATATAAATGCATTTGAATTTCATTCTTTGGTTGTGGCACTGATTCATTATGAGGGATGGAATAGGTTCCATCTTGATGAACGATTAAAAATTTATTTTCTTCTTTTGCATTCCAAACAATAATATCGTCCTTATCTCTTTGGAGATATAATTGAGGTATTTTTTTCCCATCTTTTGAGTATTCACATATTTCTACATACTCATTTGGTTTTCCTTTCCACAATACATTTATGGATTTATTCAGTTCAACAACCTTTCCTTGTTTGAATATCCGTAATATTTCAGTACTGAGCTCTTTATTTATGTTTGTGTAGGTATGCGCAGGAAGTCCAGTGATCCCTTTGTCCATCAATGTTTGGGTCTCTTCTTTTGAAAATATACGCCTCAGAATAAGTCCTTTCTGTATATTTTCCCCAAATACAATATTGTGAGCTTTTAAGATTGTTTCTTCTTCTTTTTTTGAAATCGGTCGTTTAAGTATTTTTGATGCTTCGGCGAGTCTTTCTGTTTTATTGAGATGTAGATTTTTTTGAATCGTATTCCAATCGAGACTGAGTTTTCGATATTCATTATTGAGTACTCTAATATGGCTCTCAAGCTGTTTTTTTTGATCTATGTTATGGGTTTTGTTTTTTTCGGCGTGTGTATTTTGAATTTTGTTATATATATCTTTTTTTACTCTTTCTCTTTCTGTTTGCGAAAGTGTTCGAATATCTTTTGTGAATATATCTTTCTTCTTACTTCCTAAAAAAGAATCTAAAACCCATTGAGTTGCTTCTTGAGAAGCACCGGATTTACGAGCAATGGCATGAGCGATTTCTTCTACATTTGATCGATTCATCGAACGAACAATTTTCATTGCTTTTTTGAGCTTGTGCCCTTTTACCATCATTCGAGACAAAGACTGTCCCATTCCTGCAGTAAATGTTAACGCGAGTCCTGTTCCCGCAATTCCCACACCCGCCAACGCTTTATCGTACCATTTTTTATCAATCTGAAAATCATCATTCACAATTCCTGCTCGTTTGAGGTTTTCAAGCGTTGCATCGGTATCTGAAAACATATCTTCTATATCCACTGGCACTGATGCTCCTATTCCAAGATAGGGAACCATTTGTACTCCAATGGCACATAAATAGGCAACCATAGCTTCTTCTTGTATTTTTCGATCTTCTGGACTCAAAATAGAAGAAGACTCAAACTTTTCCATATCAGATGCCAATAATCCCTCTGCTCTGTATAATTTGTCATACAGTTTGTCTTGCTCATCAGTTTTCATGGGATTCAAACTCGATACAAATGATCGGTTTCCAAGAATACCAGTCGGT